>NZ_JAINDX010000040.1:0-355257 GCF_026191775.1 Sphingobacterium sp. InxBP1
GGCGCAGCAAGTTTGAAAAACAATCGTGCACCTGTCCAGCGTGTTAGGGCAAAAACAAAAAAAATAAGGACAAAAGTCTTGGAAGTTTGTTCCAAAAGTTTCTATCTTTGCACCACTCCGCAAGGGAGGGCGGGCTGCTGCGGAAGAAGCAGCCATGAAAAAAGAAGGGTTTAACGGGTGTTAGACGCGGAAACCGGAAAGAGAAAAGAAAAAAAACTTTAAAAGTTTTTTGGAAGTTCCGGAAAGATTCCTACCTTTGCAGTCCCGTCGGAAACGGCCGGGGAGACAAAACAAGATAAAAGAGGGCGCAATGCCATCGGAATATAGCGGATACGGAAGTTGAAGCGGAAAAAGTTCTTTAATAACACACAATCATGTAGCGTGACGAGTAGACAGACGAAAGTCATGGAACAAATTCAAGAATTCGTTCAATTCGGTCCAAGATCAGAGATATAAAAAAGAATTCTGATTATTATAAATAGTTGGAATCAAAAACTTCATTTTACAATGGAGAGTTTGATCCTGGCTCAGGATGAACGCTAGCGGCAGGCCTAATACATGCAAGTCGGACGGGATCCATTGATAGCTTGCTATCAATGGTGAGAGTGGCGCACGGGTGCGTAACGCGTGAGCAACCTACCTCCATCAGGGGGATAGCCTCTCGAAAGAGAGATTAACACCGCATAATATCAACAGTTCGCATGTTCAGTTGATTAAATATTTATAGGATGGAGATGGGCTCGCGTGACATTAGCTAGTTGGTAGGGTAACGGCTTACCAAGGCGACGATGTCTAGGGGCTCTGAGAGGAGAATCCCCCACACTGGTACTGAGACACGGACCAGACTCCTACGGGAGGCAGCAGTAAGGAATATTGGTCAATGGGCGGAAGCCTGAACCAGCCATGCCGCGTGCAGGATGACTGCCCTATGGGTTGTAAACTGCTTTTGTCCAGGAATAAACCTAAATACGAGTATTTAGCTGAATGTACTGGAAGAATAAGGATCGGCTAACTCCGTGCCAGCAGCCGCGGTAATACGGAGGATCCGAGCGTTATCCGGATTTATTGGGTTTAAAGGGTGCGTAGGCGGCCTGTTAAGTCAGGGGTGAAATACGGTGGCTCAACCATCGCAGTGCCTTTGATACTGATGGGCTTGAATCCATTTGAAGTGGGCGGAATAAGACAAGTAGCGGTGAAATGCATAGATATGTCTTAGAACTCCGATTGCGAAGGCAGCTCACTAAGCTGGTATTGACGCTGATGCACGAAAGCGTGGGGATCGAACAGGATTAGATACCCTGGTAGTCCACGCCCTAAACGATGATAACTCGATGTTGGCGATAGACAGCCAGCGTCTTAGCGAAAGCGTTAAGTTATCCACCTGGGGAGTACGCCCGCAAGGGTGAAACTCAAAGGAATTGACGGGGGCCCGCACAAGCGGAGGAGCATGTGGTTTAATTCGATGATACGCGAGGAACCTTACCCGGGCTTGAAAGTTAGTGAAGGTAGCAGAGACGCTACCGTCCTTCGGGACACGAAACTAGGTGCTGCATGGCTGTCGTCAGCTCGTGCCGTGAGGTGTTGGGTTAAGTCCCGCAACGAGCGCAACCCCTATGTTTAGTTGCCAGCATGTAGTGGTGGGGACTCTAAACAGACTGCCTGCGCAAGCAGCGAGGAAGGTGGGGACGACGTCAAGTCATCATGGCCCTTACGTCCGGGGCTACACACGTGCTACAATGGATGGTACAGCGGGCAGCTAGCTGGCAACAGCATGCTAATCTCTAAAAGCCATTCACAGTTCGGATTGGGGTCTGCAACTCGACCCCATGAAGTTGGATTCGCTAGTAATCGCGTATCAGCAATGACGCGGTGAATACGTTCCCGGGCCTTGTACACACCGCCCGTCAAGCCATGAAAGTTGGGGGTACCTAAAGCATGTGACCGCAAGGAGCGTGTCAGGGTAAAACCGATAATTGGGGCTAAGTCGTAACAAGGTAGCCGTACCGGAAGGTGCGGCTGGAATACCTCCTTTCTAGAGCATCTTAGGACCGGTGCTCGTCACGTACAACATGATTGAAAAAAAAGAGAAACATCAGAAGAAAGTGCCCTCCCCTTAAAAGGAGCGGTCCCGATAGGAGAGATGGAATAATACAGCTAGTCCCGTAGCTCAGTTGGTCAGAGCACTACACTGATAATGTAGGGGTCAGCAGTTCAAATCTGCTCGGGACTACGGATAGAAAGGGGAATTAGCTCAGCTGGCTAGAGCACCTGCCTTGCACGCAGGGGGTCAACGGTTCGAATCCGTTATTCTCCACGTTTCCGGGGGGACATCGATAGATGCTCCGAAAAGAGAAGCCGGAAAAAGAGTTCTTTGACATACTGAAAGAGAAAAAAAATTACAAGAGAAGACAACAGTAGGGATAATGTCAGTGATGGCATATCCATGCAGCTTCCTAGCGAGCAAAAGGGCTAGGGGGTGAAGAAAGTAAATAAGGGCACACGGGGGATGCCTAGGCTCTCAGAGGCGATGAAGGACGTGATAAGCTGCGATAAGCCACGGGTATCGGCAAATGCGAATTGATCCGTGGATTTCCGAATGGGGCAACCTGGCTATTTGAAGAATAGTCGTATGAAACGCGAACGCGCTGAACTGAAACATCTAAGTAGGCGTAGGAGAAGAAAATAACAATGATTTCCCAAGTAGTGGCGAGCGAACGGGAAGGAGCCCAAACCGGTCATGTTACGGCATGGCCGGGGTTGTAGGACCACGATATTGTACTGTGCTATGAACTGGAAGCAGGTGGGAAACTGCGCGATACGGGTGACAGCCCCGTACAGGTAAAGAATACAGGCATAGTGGTATCCTGAGTACCGCGGGACCGGAGAAATCCTGTGGGAATCGGCCAGCACCATCTGGCAAGGCTAAATACTCCTGAGAGACCGATAGTGGACCAGTACCGTGAGGGAAAGGTGAAAAGAACCCCGAACAGGGGAGTGAAAAGAACCTGAAACCGTGTGCTTACAAGCGGTTGGAGCGGAGTAGTTCCGTGACAGCGTGCCTTTTGCATAATGAGCCTACGAGTTACTCTTGTCTGGCAAGGTTAAGTCCTTCAGGGGCGCAGCCGAAGCGAAAGCGAGTCTTAATAGGGCGTATAGTCAGATGAGGTAGACGCGAAACCTTGTGATCTACCCTTGGGCAGGTTGAAGTTGCAGTAACATGTAATGGAGGACCGAACCGATAAACGTTGAAAAGTTTCCGGATGACCTGAGGGTAGGGGTGAAAGGCCAATCAAACTGGGAAATAGCTCGTACTCCCCGAAATGTTTTTAGGAACAGCGTGAGAATAGAGTCTGTCAGAGGTAGAGCTACCGATTGGGTGCGGGGGAGTCAAATCCTACCAAATCCAGACGAACTCCGAATGCTGACAGATATGTCTTGCAGTGAGGCTTTGGGTGCTAAGGTCCAAGGCCGAGAGGGAAAGAACCCAGACCATCAGCTAAGGTCCCCAAATCCGTTCTAAGTTGAACTAACGAGGTCCGGCTGCCCAGACAGCTAGGATGTTGGCTTGGAAGCAGCCATTCATTTAAAGAGTGCGTAACAGCTCACTAGTCGAGCGGCCGGGCGTGGATAATAAACGGGCATCAAGAACGGTACCGAAGCTATGGATTTGCACCGAGATATGTGCATCTGGTAGGGGAGCATTCCATCGCCGGGGAAGCAGTTTGGTAATGAACTGTGGAGGTTATGGAAAAGCAAATGTAGGCATAAGTAACGATAAGGCGGGTGGGAAACCCGCCCACCGAAAGACCAAGGTTTCCTGATCAACGTTAATCGGATCAGGGTCAGTCGGGACCTAAGGCGCACCCGAAGGGGGCAAGCCGATGGACAACTGGTTAATATTCCAGTACTATTATTGACTGCGATGTGGTGACGGAGTAGTGACACTGCCGCGAACTGACGGAATAGTTCGTTGAAAGGCGTAGGTATTGGGGCTGTAGGCAAATCCGCAGCCCTAGCTGAACCCCAATAGTACAGCAAAGCTCCGGCGGCGCTGATAGAGCAGGTAAACAGACTTCCAAGAAAACCCGCTAAGCTTCAGGTTAATAATACCCGTACCGCAAACCGACACAGGTGGTCGAGGAGAGAATCCTAAGGTGCTCGAGTGAATCATGGCTAAGGAACTCGGCAAAATGGCCCTGTAACTTCGGGAGAAGGGGCGCTGTCTCAGCGATGAGCAGCCGCAGTGAAAAGGCCCAGGCGACTGTTTAACAAAAACATATGGCTTTGCAAAATCGGAAGATGAAGTATAAGGCCTGACACCTGCCCGGTGCTGGAAGGTTAAGAGGGGATGTCATCGCAAGAGAAGCATTGAATCGAAGCCCCAGTAAACGGCGGCCGTAACTATAACGGTCCTAAGGTAGCGAAATTCCTTGTCGGGTAAGTTCCGACCTGCACGAATGGTGTAACGATCTGGGCGCTGTCTCAGCCATGAGCTCGGTGAAATTGTGGTATCGGTGAAGACGCCGGTTCCCCGCAACGGGACGGAAAGACCCCATGCACCTTCACTATAGCTTAACATTGAGATTGGGTACAGGATGTGTAGGATAGGCGGGAGATATTGAAGTGGCTTCGCCAGGAGTCATGGAATCATCCTTGAAATACCGCCCTTTCTGTATCCGGTTTCTAACTCCGCTGTGCGGAGGACATTGTTTGGTGGGTAGTTTGACTGGGGTGGTCGCCTCCAAAAAGGTAACGGAGGCTTTCAAAGGTAAGCTCAGTACGCTTGGTAACCGTACGTGGAGTGCAATGGCATAAGCTTGCTTGACTGTGAGACCAACAAGTCGAACAGGGTCGAAAGACGGACATAGTGATCCGGTGGTTCTGTATGGAAGGGCCATCGCTCAAAGGATAAAAGGTACGCTGGGGATAACAGGCTGATCTCCCCCAAGAGCTCATATCGACGGGGAGGTTTGGCACCTCGATGTCGGCTCGTCACATCCTGGGGCTGGAGAAGGTCCCAAGGGTTGGGCTGTTCGCCCATTAAAGTGGCACGCGAGCTGGGTTCAGAACGTCGCGAGACAGTTCGGTCCCTATCTGTTGTGGGCGTTGGAAGTTTGAGTGGATCTGACCTTAGTACGAGAGGACCGGGTTGGACAGACCTCTGGTGAACCTGTTATGCCGCCAGGTGTACGGCAGGGTAGCTACGTCTGGAATAGATAAGCGCTGAAAGCATCTAAGTGCGAAACTAGCCACGAGATGAGACTTCCTTATAGGGTCGTAGGAGATGACTACGTTGATAGGCCACAGGTGTACAGGTTGAGAGACCAAAGCCGAGTGGTACTAATAGCCCGAAGCTTTCTCAAGCAGAGAGACACTGTTGTCTTCCTCTTTAATTTTTGAAACAGTCAGAAACGTATCTCTTTTGGTATATATGTCAATATAGTGTGATGTACTGGACGGGTGTCTTCCCCATGGAAGTAAGCTGAATACTGATGTCCGGATACATGATACCATAAAAAATCTTTAGGTGCCTATATCGGCGGTGTCTACCTCTTCCCATTCCGAACAGAGCAGTCAAGCCCGCCAGAGCCGATGGTATTGCCGTAACAGGTGGGAGAGTAGGTCGGTGCCTTTTTTTACACGGAAGCCCTTGCTGGAAACAGTCAAGGGCTTCTTTCGTTTACAGCGGTACACCGCCCCAGCGTGCCGCATGCCCTTCGAACAAATCGATTGATAATATTGTGTTTCTATAAAATAGATTGCTTCTCGTTTTTGGTAACGGAGATGTACCGCTGTATTCCTTTTATGAAACTGCTGGGCGCTACTTTCGAAATTGGTTAGACAGAGACTACGATGATAATAAATTAAGCAATCGTTTGTGTAAATTAAGCAAACGATTGCTTTGAAGTTTGATTTTTTATTTTGAGAAAAGTGTTATATCATTGTTATAGAGATTAAGTTCTTTAGTTAGAACCAGATATAAATCCAAGTCCACAAGGATTTTCGAATTGACTGTTTAGTTTGTTTTAAAATAGGTGATTTTTAGAGGGACCAATTGGTCCCTTTAAATTTACATGACTTTAAATTATGAATTCTAGAAGAGATTTTCTAAAAAAGGCGAGTATATTATCTTCGTTGGCAGTTTCGCTTCCCACTTTAGTGCATGCAGAGTCGGCAACGGAAGCATTCAATATGTGTGGTTATGCGGCGCCCAAGATTGATAAGGTCAAGGTTGCAGTGATCGGGCTTGGAATGCGCGGGCCTGGCGCTGTGGAGCGTTTGTCCTATATTGCTGGCTGTGAAATTGTAGCGCTCTGTGACAAGTATCCTGAGCGCGTTGAAAAAGCGCAAAAAATTCTAACTTCGAAAGGCCTAAACACTGCCAAATCCTATTCTGGGGAAGATGGATGGAAGGCCTTGTTGAAAGAGCAGGAGCTGGATCTGGTGTATATCTGTACGCCGTGGTCATATCATGCACCGATGAGTGTCGCTGCCATGAAAGCCGGCAATCATGTTGCCTGTGAAGTGCCGATCGCCTTATCGATAAAGGACTGCTGGGAAGTCGTCAAAACCTCTGAAGCGACAAGAAAGCATTGTATGATGCTGGAGAACTGCTGTTATGACTTTTTCGAAATGCTAACCCTAAACATGGTTCGGCAGGGATTGTTCGGCGAACTGGTTCATGCTGAAGGTGCTTATATCCATGATCTACTGGATCTGAATTTTGCAAAGAATGGCTATGATAATATGTGGCGCTTACGGGAAAATATCAAAATGAATGGCAACTTGTACCCTACTCACGGTCTCGGCCCAGTTGCACAGTGCCTAAATATCAATCGAGGTGACAAAATGGACCATTTAGTGGCGATGTCGTCCAACGATTTCATGATGGGTGAAAAAGCGAAAGAGCTCGCGGGTAAAGACTCCTTTTTTCAGGAGTTTGTCGACAAAAAGTATCGCGGCAATATGAACACCACTCTTATCCGTACAGCAAAAGGCAAGACGATTATGCTGCAGCATGATGTCACTTCGCCAAGACCGTATTCCAGGCTGCATACCATAAGTGGAACAAAAGGATTTGCACAAAAATACCCAACAGAGAATATCGCTTTTGGACACGAGTTTATCGGAACAGAAAAGCTAAAAGAACTGTATGACAAATATACACCAGAATTGGTGAAGTATATCGGAGAACAGGCAAAGCAGGTGGGCGGACATGGAGGAATGGATTTCATGATGGACTGGCGGTTGATCGACTGCCTGCGGAATGGCCTACCTTTAGATCAAGATGTATATGATGCCGCTTCGTGGAGCTGTATCGTCCCGTTAAGTGCTGAATCGGTTGAGAGAAATTGCAAGACTGTTGCAGTGCCGGATTTTACAAAAGGTGCTTGGAAACATAATGCTCCTGTTGATATTAGCCTGCGAGGCGGGGGAAATACCCCTATCCGCTCTAAGAGCGTAAAAAAGGAAAATCTTCAGTTGGATGTATAGAGGTCCCGACTTTATGTTTATCTTTAATCATGCTACTTAATCTGACACTGGTTACTTGTCTGTCGTTATTTCCGGCACCTGATACACTTTCATGCTGCGTCGGAGCGAGTATACCGACACGGGCAGGAATGATTAAATCGAAATTATCAAGGCAGGATGCTGGCACCGATGGAAAAATGGTCTTGGTCAAAGGTGGCCGTTTTTTGATGGGTAGTTCTAGGTTTGAGGACAGTAAGCCTTTGCATACGGTAGAAATATCATCCTTTTATATGGATGAGCATGAAGTGACGAATGCGCAATTTGCTCAGTTTGTAAAAGAAACGGGGTATATTACCGTCGCTGAACGGGAACTGGACGCCGGAGATTTCCCTGGCGTAGACCCCAGCATGCTTGTTCCTGGATCTGCGGTATTTTCCAAACCGGAAGAAATCCGCTCCTTAAATAACTACCTGATGTGGTGGGAGTATATCCCTGGTGCAAGCTGGCAACATCCTGAAGGACCTCAAAGCTCCATAAAGGACAGAATGGATCATCCTGTGGTACAGGTTGCTTACGAGGATGCGGCAGCCTATGCAAAATGGGCGGGTAAGCGCCTGCCGACAGAAGCCGAATGGGAATATGCGGCACGTTCTGGACAGGATGCGAATGATAATGTTTATTACTGGGGCAGCGAATTAAAGCCAGATGGCAATTGGAAAGCAAATATCTATCAAGGACAGTTTCCTGTCGATAATTCAAAGGAGGACGGGTATGAAGGTACGGCTCCGGTCAAATCGTTTCCGCCAAATACTTTGGGGCTGTACGACATGGAAGGAAATGTCTGGGAATGGTGTTCGGACTATTATAGGCCCGACTATTATCAGCATAGTGTGCTGTCTAACCCAAAAGGGCCTGAAAATTCTTATGATCCTCAGGAGCCAAATCTCGAAAAACGTGTACAACGGGGAGGATCTTTTCTTTGCAATGACCAATACTGCGAACGTTATAAAGCCGGGAGCAGAGGAAAAGGAGAGGTAAACAGCCCTACCAATAATGTCGGGTTCCGCTGCGTAAAAGATATCAAATAGAAAAGGCTTGCATTTGCAAGCCTTTTCTATTTGATATCGATATTTTATTGTGCATTTAAGAACATCGATTTTTGATTGTATAATTCTCTGAAATATGGGTCTTGTAGATCTTTGATAAAGCGGATTGCTTCACCGGTTGATTTCATTTCAGGACCTAATTGTTTGTCGACCTCAGGGAACTTACTGAAAGAGAATACCGGTTCTTTTATCGCATATCCTTTCAATTTTCGCTCGATAGTGAAATCGCTCAATTTGTTTGCTCCTAACATGACTTTCGTAGCAATATTGATGTAAGGAACATCGTATGCTTTTGCGATGAAAGGAACGGTACGGGATGCTCGGGGATTAGCTTCGATAACGTAAACATTCTCACCCTTGACTGCAAATTGAATATTCAATAGACCACGTACATTCAGCGCTTTCGCTAACTTAATAGAATATTCTTCCATTTTGTCCTGTACTGCTTGCGATAAACCAAATGGAGGCAACACAGCCGAAGAGTCTCCAGAGTGTATACCAGCAGGCTCGATGTGCTCCATCATACCGATTATATGTACATCTTGACCATCGCAGATAGAATCCGATTCAGCTTCTTCAGCACGGTCCAGGAAGTGGTCGATTAGAATATGGTTTCCTGGTAGATTCTTCAGCAAATTAACAACGGCTTTTTCGAGGTCTTCGTCGTTGATGACGATGCTCATGCCTTGCCCACCCAATACGTAAGAAGGGCGAACCAATACAGGATATCCTACTTCATTGGCAACTTGTAATGCTTCTTCTGCTGAGGTTGCCACTCCATATTTTGGATAAGGTATATCCAGTTCTTTCAACAAATCTGAGAAACGGCCGCGATCTTCGGCAAGATCCATGTCCTTGAAAGATGTACCGATGATTTTTACACCAAGCTGCTCCAGGCGTTCCGCCATTTTCAATGCAGTCTGGCCTCCTAACTGAACGATGACGCCTTCAGGTTTTTCGAGTTCGATAATCTCCCGCACATGTTCCCAGAATACAGGCTCAAAGTATAACTTATCTGCCATGTTGAAATCTGTAGATACCGTCTCTGGGTTACAGTTGATCATGATCGCTTCGTAACCACATTCCTTAGCTGCCAATAATCCATGAACGCAAGAGTAATCAAATTCGATGCCTTGGCCAATACGGTTAGGACCGGATCCTAATACGATGATTTTCTTTTTATCCGAAGAGATCGATTCATTTTCTTCTTCGAATGTCGAGTAATAATATGGCGTCTGTGCAGGGAATTCTGCCGCGCAAGTGTCTACCATTTTATAAACACGGTTGATGCCTAGTTCCTTACGACGATCGTAGACTTGGTCTTCTGTCACATTTCCTAACAGCCAGGCAATCTGTACATCCGAATAACCTTTTTGCTTTAAGGTCATGAAAAAATCGCGGGGAATGTTATTCAGTTGGTAACGGCGCAATTCCTGTTCAAGGTGTACGAGTTCCTGAATCTGAACCAGGAACCATTTATCGATACGTGTAGCCTTTCGGATGGATTCCAATGGAACGCCTAATTCGAAGGCATCTTTGATATGGAATAGACGGTCGCCGCTGGGATGCTCCAAGCTATCCATGATCTCATCAAGATTTCTCCACTGACGGCCATCAGCACCTAAACCAGCGCGGCCGGTTTCCAGCGATTGACAAGCTTTCTGTAATGCCTCGATAAAGGTACGGCCGATTGCCATCACTTCGCCTACGGCTTTCATCTGAAGCCCCAATTCTTTGTTCGCTCCTTTGAATTTGTCGAAATTGAAACGTGGGATCTTAACAATTACGTAATCTAATGTAGGTTCAAAGTAGGCTGAGGTCGTTTTGGTAATCTGATTCTGAAGCTCATCGAGGTTGTAGCCAATTGCCAGTTTCGCTGCAATTTTTGCAATAGGGTAACCTGTTGCTTTGGATGCCAGTGCCGATGAACGCGATACCCGTGGGTTGATCTCAATGGCGATGATCTCTTCATTCTCAGGATTGACGGAGAACTGCACATTACATCCACCGGCAAAGTTACCTATGGAGCGCATCATCAGGATTGCCTGATTACGCATTTCCTGATAACATTTGTCTGATAAGGTCATTCCGGGCGCCACAGTAATTGAGTCACCGGTATGAATACCCATTGGATCAAAGTTTTCGATGGTACAGATGATGATGACATTGTCATTAGAGTCACGAAGCAGCTCCAGCTCAAACTCTTTCCAGCCCAGCACTGCCTGCTCTACTAACACCTCGTGTGTAGGAGAAGCATGTAAACCTCTGTTTAAGGCTGCATCAAAATCTTCTTTTCTGTGTACGAAGCCACCACCTGTACCTGCTAATGTATACGATGGACGGATCACAAGTGGATAACCAATTTCTTGAGCAGCTTCTTTACCCTCTAGGAAAGAGTTCGCAATCTTGGATTTTGCAACACCCACTCCGATATCAACCATTAATTGACGGAATTCTTCACGGTTTTCAGTTTTTTCAATGGCAGCGACATCCACACCGATCACCTTTACATTGTATTTTTCCCAGATACCGCGGTTGGAGGCTTCTATACATAAGTTCAGAGCCGTCTGACCACCCATTGTAGGAAGTACAGCGTCGATGTTATGTTTTTGCAATACTTCTTCAATACTCTCACAAGTTAATGGAAGTAAGTAGACATTGTCTGCAACAACTTTGTCCGTCATGATTGTTGCAGGGTTTGAGTTGATGATGGATACTTCAATACCTTCTTCTTTCAAGGAAAGGGATGCTTGAGATCCAGAATAATCAAATTCACAAGCCTGACCGATAACGATGGGACCTGATCCGATGATTAAAACCGACTTAATGGAAGTGTTTCTTGGCATTATATCTAGTTCAAAAAATTAAATTTCCTATTGTGATGTGAGCAAAGACAATCAAAAATAGCTCATGGGGAAGGGTCTTTCCGACTGCTTTGTCGGAGTGCAAAGTTACATTTTAAATTTTGAAAATTAAGTATTTATTTTAAGAATATTTCAAAAATAAACGCGGAACATTGGAATACTGGTCTTGAAGCAATGAATAATAGTTGGAAAACGTAAGTGGCATCATCCAACTATTATCGGGACATAATATATTGTCTATTTAATAAATGATAATTTCATCTGTAAATAGATAGCCTTTTTTAGGATTGCTTGCTTTGATTTTGATGTAGCGGGCCTGCTGTGGTTTGTCTAGTTTCAGCTCAAATCTTTTAAAAGTTAATTTCGGATCATTGTCGGGAATATCATTGTGAACGGTGCCCACCTTCCGGAACGTTCGGCCATTGTCAGATAGAAGAACTTCCATTTCACCGGGCATATAAACACCGGGACCTATCATTTGCATAAAGGTCATGGCGACCTGATGGATTTCTTCCCTTCTTTCCATATCCACGACCACATCCACCGGACTTGTGAAACCCTGCCATTGGCCGTCATGATACGATAGCCCGCCCTTTATACCATTGGTAAGTGTCGAATCCTCTTGGGCAGGGTAACCCGACCATGGGGAATTATAAATTACTTTCTTACC
Organism: Sphingobacterium sp. InxBP1; assembly: GCF_026191775.1. Taxonomy (NCBI): domain Bacteria; kingdom Pseudomonadati; phylum Bacteroidota; class Sphingobacteriia; order Sphingobacteriales; family Sphingobacteriaceae; genus Sphingobacterium; species Sphingobacterium sp. InxBP1. Next base: position 12,114 of record NZ_JAINDX010000040.1, read on the forward strand.
GATAGCACGGTGAATATCCACATCAAAAGACAAGGTAGGGCCTATTTTAACGGAGTCTTGAAAGTAGGCGGCATTGATGTGTCCCGTTGCACTAAGTTCAAATGGACCGGTATAGGGCGTTGACAGGATCGTTGGCTCACTTCCATCGATCGTATATCGGATCTGGTCGGTCTTTAACTGTTCGGTCGTCAGCGTCACTCTGCTGTTATTCTTGTTGGCGTTGTATGATGCGCTGTAGGCTACATTATACGAAGGACGGTAATAATTCAGGTTTAGCTCCTGCATCAGCTTGTAATGAGACTGAAGTCTTCGCTGAAAATCGGCCCAACTCTTTGCGTTTTTACTTGTCCAGTTTACCTCGGACAGTGCCAAAGCGCGAGGAAAGACCATATATTCAACATGCTCTGTCGTGGGAACATATTCTGTCCAGATATTTGCTTGCGCACCGAGAATATGCTTGACCTTATCGCCCTGTATGGCTTGGGGAACCGGATCATAAGCATACACCTTGTCCAGCGTCAGATATCCTCCGATGGCTTCTGGCTGCGTCCTTGGATCGGTCTGATAAGAATCAAAATAAAGGTGTGAGCTCGGAGTCATAATGACGTCATGACCAGCATTTGCTGCTTTGATGCCACCCTCTTCTCCACGCCAGCTCATGACGGTTGCGCCTTCGGTCAGTCCGCCTTCTAGTATTTCATCCCAGCCTATAAGTTTCCTACCTTTTGATTGTAGATACAGATCCATCTGTTTAATAGCATAGCTCTGCAGCTCATCTACCGATTTTAAACCTTCTTTTTGCATAAGCGCTTGATCTTTAGGGCAGGTTTTCCAGTGTTTTTTGTCTGCTTCATCACCACCGATGTGAATATATTGGGACGGAAATATCGTTAGCACTTCATCCAGCACATTTTTAAGGAATTCAAAAGTCTTTTCATTTCCAATACAGAATTCGCTTTGGTTGTATGGTGTTCCGGAGCAGGAAAGCTCGGGATAGACGGCCAGCACTTCTTCCGAATGTCCCGGCATTTCTATTTCGGGAATGACATTGATGCCTTTGCGGGCAGCATATTCGACCAGTTCACGAGCTTCCTCCTGTGTATAATACCCCCCGCTGGCATTCGGACTTCCTTTGTCGACGTAGCGACGTCCATTATTCCACCAGTCTTTCCAATGGGTATGGGTGCGCCAGGCGGCTCTCTGCGTTAGTTCTGGATATTTTTTGATTTCCAGCCGCCATCCCGCTCCGTCGGTCAGATGCCAGTGAAAGTTATTAAACTTATATATAGCCATGACATCAATATACTTTTTGACGAAAGAGAGTGGCATAAAATGACGGGATACATCCAGATGAAGTCCCCGGTAGGAAAAACTCGGTTCATCAACGATAGTTGCAAAAGCGATCTGGCTCGGATCGGACTGCAGGTAACCTAGCTGCACAAGTGTATAAATCCCATTGATGATCTGGGGTGTATCCCAGGCTTTGAGCAGCAATCCCTTCTCATCGATCTGTATAGAATATGCATTTTTATTTAAGTTATCGGCATCGACGGCCTTAACGATTCGAAATCCCTCTTTGGGCACTTTCTTATTTTTCTTGAGGGTTTCTATGCTCAGACTTTGAATCGCGGGATGCTCGGACAACAACTGGGCTGCAGCCTGAAAATCCTCCGATACAATCATAGAAAGGTGGGCGGGGATGGTATATACGCCCGCAGTTAAACTTATTTTCGAAGGTTTGGGAATGATATCAAAGTTAGTTTGTGCCTGCGCACCAAAAAAGCATGCTGCTCCAAGCAGTGCCATGAACAAAGATCGGCTCAATCGCATAGTCATGTATTTAGATTAATGATAATCAGCACAAATATCTTAAATTTTGTTTCATTATTCTATTCATGCTTGCATCGGGTGAGTTTTTATGATATAAAACCAACAAATAGGCCGATAGAAATTACGTTTTTAATCCTTAACTTTGTTGTATGATTGAACTTCCAGTTATTCCGGCAACTCCTACACAGCGCAAGCCTGATTGGTTGCGCGTCAAATTGCCTGTTGGTAAAGAATACAGACATGTCAGAAGTCTAGTAGATGAGCACAAATTGCATACTATTTGTGAGAGCGGCAATTGCCCGAATATGGGCGAATGTTGGGGAGCCGGAACGGCAACCTTTATGATACTGGGCAATATCTGTACGCGCTCCTGCTCATTCTGTGCTGTTGCCACTGGCCGCCCCTTGCCCGTGGACATGGATGAACCCAATAGGGTTGCCAATTCTGTGAAGCTCATGCAGGTAAAACACTGTGTAATCACCTCAGTGGACCGTGACGACTTAAAAGATGGCGGTTCTACGATCTGGGCAGAGACTATCCATGCTATTCGTAGAGAAAGCCCCGGAACCACTTTAGAAACACTGTTGCCGGATTTCAAGGGACAATGGGAGAATCTGGAACGGGTTATTGCAGTGCGCCCGGAAGTTGTCTCGCACAACCTGGAAACTGTTCGCCGTTTGACCAGAGAGGTTCGTATTCAGGCAAAATATGACCGCTCGTTGGAATGTTTAAGAAGGATTTCGGCTGCAGGTCTGCGTACCAAATCCGGCATTATGCTCGGTTTGGGCGAAACGGAAGAAGACGTTATTGAAGCGATGCAGGATTTATATAATGTCGGGGTGCACATATTGACTTTAGGTCAATATCTACAGCCCACGAAAGCGCATCATCCCGTAATTGAGTGGATCACGCCGGCGCAATTTGAGAAATATCAGAAAATCGGTTTGGAAATGGGATTCAAGTATGTGGAATCTGGACCGCTGGTTCGCTCTTCCTATCATGCGGAGAAACATTTATTTGATATGCAATAGAAAACGGGTTTAAAGTTTTTTTGGAAGGTATATTTCGCCTTATAGTGGAATTATCTTTGCAAGATATAAAAAAGAAGCCTGAGTGATTTTTCGCTCAGGCTTTTTTTATCTGAAAATACCCGCTTTGGTGAGTTAAAAAGCCTTTTGCTCATTTTTCAAAACTACTGGCAGGCTTGAAAATAGAAAACTTCGATTGGGAGCTATTGGGCCATAAGGGTATGCGTATGCTAATTCAATTGATGCTTACCGGTATGGGCAGGTGCTTTAGAGGTTAAAAACAGTACGCAGTAAAATGGTTCTTCCGCGAAGTTCAAATTCATTCTGGGAGATCATATTGGCGGTCGTCATGTAGGTGCGATAGTTTTTAATATTGGCCAGATTATTTATTTCCAATTCAAGGTCCATTTTCCATTTGTTGACTTTATAGCGTGTGAAAAAGTCTATAAAAGTATAACTTGCGTTCCGCATATTCGTTTGAAAGGTGGCTAGATTACGGAGATTTACACGCATAAAGCCATTTTTGAACGGGCTCGCCGGAAAACCCAGGTTATGCATCATTGCCGTTGTTTTATTTTGGATCATATTGCTTAGCCCTTCTTGTTTACTCTTGTTCCAATTGAACATTCCTGAGTAGGAAATGTTATAGGATTTAAATAGTCTGGCCTCCAGACTAGGTTGAAATAGATAGCTTATGCTTCGAATAGGAACAATGGCATTATTTATCAATTGATTGTATTTAAAATAGGAAATACTCCCTTTTAATTTGAGGGTACTTGCCAGGGGGAAAAGGTATTTGTCGAATCCGATCTGGGAGGACCATCTTTCCTGAAGGTTGTCCATATTGACCACTACATTTTCGGTGATATTATTTTTTATAATAGTGGATAACATCGTATTTGAAAGCGATCTTGAATAGCTGATGCCTGCATTTGCAAATAATACCTTTAGGGTGCGGGCCAAATTGTAATTGAGATTAAATGCATGTTTTTTGGACTCGTTGAGTACCGCATTATTTTGGCTGAGCATTCTATAGTTGCGCAATACTACTCCACGGTATATGTCTTCAATATTACCAATGTCTTGGCCATATTGATAGCTAAATTGAAGATAGTCCTCCTGAGAAACTTGCCATCGCGCTTTTAGATTGGGATTGATCAGCAATGAATTTTTGGAGTTCGTCAGCTGTTGGATTTCATCTTTATAATGTGTATATAGATAGGTGACCGGAATATCCAGCTGGGTTTCGAACCTATTGGTTTTCCAGGAATATTGTGGTGTAATAAATGCCTGGGTTCTGTTCCAATGCAGATCATTATGCATCCTTTCTCCGAGTGGCCGGCTACCTTGGTCATTGTCCGCTATGGTTAGTAAAGAGTTGAAATGCTGACGATCAATATTTATCCCAATTTGATAGTATTGCTTGATCTTGCCTTTATTGAAGCGATAGCCTGTACTGATTTCTGTAAAAAATGAGGGTACCTCAATTTGCTGAAGGCTACTTTTATACAGAACGCTATCATTTAGTATTTCAGGAAATACACCAGGATAGATCTGTAAAGACTGTGGCTTGCTGCCATAATTCACAGACCAGTTAATAGCAATGATGTCGTTATTTTTAAGTTGTGGGATATAACTGAACAAGTTACTGAATCCCTTAATGCGGTGTTTTTGGAATTGGTCGATTTGGCCTGTAGAATTAGTTAATAGAGCTTTTATATTTCTCTTTTCATATTCAAATGACAGGGCATTGCTCGCATACTTGTGTTCGGTATTGGTAGACGCGGAAAGCCTAGCTGTTCCTAGCCATTTCTTGGTTTTCACCTGGTTTTGTTCATTAAAATAAACATCACCCTCATCGAGCAGGTAATGTGTGCTGGAAGCATTATTTTGTTTATCAGTGTCGTATAATACCTGAATATTGGATTTTAATTGCCAGTTATTTTTGAGGTTATATAAGTTATTCGTATTGAGTAAGCCGGTATTGTTGAAGTAATAATTATTTTTAGGTATGTTGGGACTGCCTGTCGTACTGGTCGCCAGAAGATTATTGATGGTGGAGTTGCCAAATTTGGCCAATAAAGATGACTGATTGCCGCCGATGATATCCCCAGAAAGATCTTTACCGGTATTATTCCCGCTGAGGACATTGAGCATCTTTACTTTTTTGTTGAACAAGATGGAATTCAGTTCGGGATCATAGAGATTAGGCGTACCAGCACCGATTTTAGCCTGTCCAGTGAGTTTTAGCTTTGCTTCGTCTTTAATAACCAGGTTAATGGCAACGTCGTCTGTAAATCTTTTATTTTTAAGTACCTTATAATGTTCGTGGTTGTCGAGTACCTGAACGTCCTTCACCATTTTATGGGGGATAGTCCGTGTACCGATTCCATAGCGATTTTCCAATAGGTCGTCTCCGTCGATGTAAAGTTTAGAAACAGTTTTGTCCTGGTATTTAATGAGCCCAGATTCGGTCACTTCCATGCCTGGAAGACGCTTGATGACATCACCGATATTTCGGTCTTCCTCTTTAGCAAAAGAGCCGACATCGTAGGAGATGGTATCATCCGAGCGGGTTACTTTAGGCTTGCTTTTCACAATTACATCTTGCAAAAGATTGGTTTTTGGAATAAGAGCAATTCGAAGATTTGACGCCTGTGGACCAAGTTTAAGCTCAAATTTTTCATAGGTCAGGTGATTGATCTGGAGGTAGATGTTTGTATATTCCTTGGTTAAAGTAATGGTAAAGCGTCCCTCTTTATCAGTCGGTTTGAAGGCAATAATTTTATTTTCTGAGAGAATATTGACACTGGCAAAGGGTACCGGATGCAGTGTTTTATCTACTTGTACCGTTCCGCTGATCGTTTGCTGGGCAAAGGTTATTTGCCCAAGCAAAACGAATATAAATAAACATAGAAATATTTTCATTAAGGCGTCAGCTCTATCGGATTATTGGTAACTTTTGAAGGTGTGTACTTATCGTCTTTTGAAATATTGACACTCTTTATTTTTGACGCATCCAAAGCACCGAGCGGGGAGCCTCCTCCAGAGCTGGAATTGGATCTAACGGCAACCATGTTTCCTGATGAACCTACACTGATGGTTCTGTTTTTTTCCGATTGCGCTTGCATATAAGCTTGTGGGTTGGCCTTAAAGGCTTCCTGAATTTTTTTTACTTCTTCTGCAGTAGTTACGATGGCGTTTTGCGGAAGGGCAACCGATGTTTTGCCTTCCTCAATTTTGTCGAATCCAGCGTAAGCAAAAATTACTTCATTTTTCGTATCACGGGCGTCCAGGATTAGGCCAGGAAGACCATGAAGTTTCCAGGGACCATAGGAAAACGGCAGTTCGGTTGTAAACCAGGCAATATAGGTTCGGCCTTTGAATGTTGTTTTTGCGTTCTGACAATTGTAGCCACCGATTTCTTTGCGGTCACTTAGTATTTCCCAATCTTGTGTGGGGTAGGCTTGTGGGATGGCAAATTTGTCACTGGCAACGCTGACCACTTCGGTCATTTTGTTTTGATTGGCTTCTAATAAGTAGGAAGAGCTTGACGGTGTCGAGCGTGTAATAATGGTTAGCGTACCGTCGAAACCGGGATCCTCCATTTGTTTTTTGACCTCATCTTGCATGCGCCTGGAAGAGTAGGAGGTGTAATAACTTGCTTGTTGATTGAAGTAAACCACTGTTTCATCACGTATAAATTGATCCCGCTGGGTACTGTCGTTTACATGTTTGAATTCGTAATGTACTTTCGCAATCGCTTGTGGACTGTCTTGCGCATATAGAAGCTGTGCAACTATAGATAAAAGGATTGATAATGAATATTTCATAATAATATGTTTATATCGTAAATATACGAAATATTCGTAAATCATAAAATTTATTTCATTTTCACACGTAATCTTGGGTAAGCAAATGAAAAGAGGCAAGTATAAAGCTTGCTCCTAAAGACTTATTGGGCGGTTCTATTCGTGTTCTCTATTAAAAACTGTCTCGCCAGCAATCACTGTGCGTAATGTTTTCACATCACGTAGCTGATCGAAGGGCGCTTTTAAAATGTCCTGCTCCAGAATAACGAAATCAGCGTCTTTTCCAACTTCTATGCTACCTCGTTTATTTTCCTGAAAACAAGAATATGCAGCCCAGATTGTCATGCCCCGCAAAGCATCTTCGCGGCTTATGGCATCCTGTATCTGAAATCCTTTATCGGGGAAACCGTTTTTATCCACACGGGCTACAGCGGCGTGGAATCCATACAGAGGATTGAAATGTTCTACAGGAAAATCACTGCCCAAAGCGAGTTTGCCATATTCTTCCAGTAAGTGTTTATAGGCATAAGCTCCTTTCATCCGTTCTTCTCCAAGACGATCTTTGGCCCAGTACATATCAGACGTAGCGTGAGTTGGCTGTACCGAAGGGATGATCTGAAATTGGCGAAATTTATTGAAATCGACTGGTGAGATAATTTGTGCATGTTCGATGCGCCACCTGCGATCCGCCTGCGGTTGGAGGTACTTACCATAGATATCCAGTATAATGCGGTTGGCCGAGTCACCAATTGCATGCGTATTGGCCTGGAATTTACTTGCAGCAATCTGTTCTATCATCTCCTCATATTCCGCGGGACTATGCAGCAGAAAGCCATGTGTAGGAGCATCGTGGTAATGTGCGAGAAGGCAGGCCCCCCTGGATCCCAATGCGCCGTCTGCCAATAGCTTGAAACTCTTGATCTCAAAACGCCCGGTTTCGTAAAAGCCTTGGCTTATAAATGATTTAATATTTTTAGGTGTGCCTAATATCATGGCGTAGTCCCTAATTTTTAACTCACCGGCTTTGTAGTATTTTTTCAGCAGGTCAAGCTTTTCTTTTGTCAAGCCAGCATCGACAATAGAGGTGAGACCTACGGACAATAGTGAATCCTGCGTTCGCTTCAACATTCTTAAATATTCTTTTTCATCCGGAACAGGAATCGTCTTGTTCACAAGTTCCATGGCATTGTCAATTAAGAGACCATTTGGGACGTTATTTATACCGCCGACTACACCGCCATGAATAATCGGGATACTGTTTAGCTGGGCCCATTCCAAAGCTTTTGAGTTGGCCACTGCTGCATGATAATCGACCCGTATCAGGTATACCGGAATATCCGGGAAGGCTTTGTCGAGCAGTTCTTTTGTGGGAAAAGCTTTGTCTTTCCAGCGGTTTTGATCCCATCCACTCCCGATGAGCCAGGTTTTGTCCGGATTTCTCTTTCGGTATTCTTTAACGCGCCGAATTACCTCTTCAAAGGATTCCGCTCCATTGAGATCCGCCTGGTCCATTAACTCGGCTTCGTCAAATAAGTGGGCATGAGCATCGTAAAATCCCGGATAGATAGCTTGCCCTTCCGCATCGATATACGCCTTGGCCGTATAATGCTGTTCGATGTGTTCGTTGGAGCCTATTGCGATAAACTTTCCGTCTTTAACTGCAAAAGCCTGCGCCTGACTAAACATCGAATCAACGGTGTACACATGGGCATGGTGAACAATCAGGTCAACATTTTCTTTGGAAGAACAGGCGGCAAATAGCACACAGCATAATACGAATAGAATTGGATAGTTTCTCATACCTTAAAAATAAGAAAAACTGTTTTTATTCTTCCATTTTTTGTTAGCGTCCGTGTGTGACAGTCAGGCTGTCGCTTTCGGAAAAGACGGGAGGTTGCCGGAATGCAGGGTAGGTTTATTCAAACAAAAAAGGCTATCCAAATACCTTGGACAGCCTTTTTAATTCAAAAATCAAAATACGTGACTAACAGTACTCGTCAAATGCTGCAACCAAATTGTCCGCAATCATTTGTGCCGGGCGACCCTCAATCATATGTCTTTCAATCATATGTACCAATTTACCATCTTTAAATAAAGCCATTGCCGGAGAAGATGGGGGATACGGCAACATGTAGTTGCGGGCAGTATTTACGGCGTCCGTTTCCATACCTGCAAAAACTGTTACTAATTTTCCTGGACGTTTTGCGTTCTTAACTGCTGCTTTTGCTGCAGGGCGCGCATTGGCCGCCGCACAACCACAAACTGAGTTTACAACCACAAACACAGTTCCTTCTGTCGCGATGGCCTGATCCACCGCTTCTGGTGTTTTTAACTCTTCGAATCCAGCGTCAACGAGCTCTTGACGCATTGGGGCTACTAAATATTCTGGATACATTATTTCTTAAGTAAAGTTTAAATTCCAATTATTTGTCTAATAGTCGCCGATGGGTTATTTTGTCTCCTCATTCAAGGAGCATCCGCCTGGCCCTCTATTTTCATTTACAAATATAGATGGAAAAGCCTGTTCCGTCAAGAAGCTTCTCTCAAATCAATGTCAGAAAATCGCTGACAGCCGAGAATCCGTTGTCCAGTCGTTGGTTGCCTTGTCCTGAAACAATACGATACTGGCCACCTATTGCCTGCAGTTCTTTTTTCCAAATCTCCATAAAGTAATCCCGTTGTCCGGGGAAGTCCCGTAAAGGGTCGTCCTGCCAAGGAAGATCGATGTCCATCAGAAGATAAAGATCATAGGGATGCTGTTCGATTTTGTCGACGACTTCTTTAGGGGTATATTGAAATAAGTGATCGCACCAGATTTTAACGGTCATGAAAGTGGTGTCGCAGACCAGGATATTGTTTTTGGCCAAAGGGAGCAGCGCTTCCTCCAGGGCCACCTGTCCATAAAACATATTGACTTCATCCTGCAATGTATACTGATTATTGAGGCCTTGGCAATAATACCGCGAATATTCGGGTACACAAACGGTTTGTAATTTCTCGGCAAGATACTGCGCCATTGTGGACTTCCCGGTGGATTCAGGTCCTACAACTGCAATCTTTAGTAACTCATTTCCCACATCTATCGTTTTGATGAGCAATATTACGCAAAATTTTGACAGGTTTTGCGCCAGTCGCGATATCCGTTCCAGGCGATAATGGTGAACACAAAGTACAGAACTGCTGTTAACATAAGTTCTTTGTGTATGTATAAAGGGATATAGCAGATGTCTACAAACACCCACAGCAGCCAGTTTTGCAAGACTTTGCGAGTCATGAGAAATTGGGCTACAAAGCTCATCGCCGTACAGAATGCATCAATATAAGGCACGTCCGAATTTGTCTGGCTGTCCAAAAAGTATCCGAGTATACCAGTTAACAACAGGACCGCCAACATACTCAGGAGTAGCTCCAGCTTGCTGGCTTTGACAATGGGTTTCTTTTTTTCCTCTTTTCGTTTTAACCAGTAGTACCAGCCATAGACAGCGGTACACAGAAAATAAAACTGGAGCACGGCATCCCCGTATAATCTGGTGCCATAAAACAGAATAGCGTAGGAACTGACGCTAATAATACTTATTGGCCAGTTCCAGATATGCTGTCTGGCAGCCAGGTAAACACATAGGAAGCCCGTAAGGGTGCCCAGCCATTCGAGCCAAGTAGTCTGAGCAAACTGACTTGCAATTTGCTGAAAGAAATCCTGCATGCGGCGTTTTATAAAGTTACGCCTAATATACGAAGTCTAACCTAATGTCAGCTACTGAACCTGCTTATTCGCACAGTTGGTGCTGGCAAATGATTCGGGTTTGGCTTTAAAGACAAAGCCCATCCCCATGATATAACCCATAGCTTCTTTGAGAGCAACATTTGACTGAAAGTTTGGATTGGTGTTAATGTCGGCGTGGACTTCGAGGTCTACTTTGTGTTTTTCGAGGAGGGGGCAGAGTTGGTAGGCAATGTCGATGGATTTCTGGACTTCGAGCAACATCCTTTCTTTGATGCTCATCCGGTGGTGCCTTTTGTCCCGTTGGATGAACATAAATCCACCTTTATGTTCCCTGAGAAAGACGATGACGGTAGCGAAGTCGATAATTCCTCTCTTGACCTGGGAGTCGGTGCCGATATAAACCTTGAGTTTATTGCCGAGGGCATCTTCCCGTTTGATGACTTCTTCAACAGCATCGTAAATTGTGGAGCGAATGGATTCGCCATTGTATTTTTGCCATCTCATAGTGATATAAATTAGATATAAAAAAATAAAACTTCATCATTGATATAAATTTACTGAATTTCAATGAGCTAAGTGTTAATTTAATTTTAAATAATTATCCACATCAATGGTGTTTTTCACCATAGGCAAGGTCTCCGGCATCGCCTAGTCCGGGGACAATGTACGCTTTTGTAGTCAATTCGTGGTCTACATCGCCAACCCAGATATGGGCGGTCGGGATAAAGGCTTTAACATGGTTTAATCCTTCTTCAGAAGCGATAGCGGCAACGATATGCAGTTCCTTGATATCGTACTCCGCAAGGAGTTCTTTGCAACAAAGGACAAGACTCTTGCCGGTAGCAAGCATGGGGTCCACCATAATAACCGTCCGGTTATCTAAATTAGGAGTGTTGACATATTCCTTATGAATCTCAAACTCTCCACTCTTTTTTGTATGTCTATAGGCTGCTATGAAAGTATTGTCCGCATGATCAAACACATTGAGTAATCCCTGGTGAAAGGGGAGCCCCGCTCTCAATATGGTTGCGAGCACCGGTTGCTCCATCAGCAAATGCGTTTTGGCGACTCCCAGAGGGGTTTCTACTTCCACAGGTCTGAAGGCCATGGTTTTGCTGATCTCGTAGGCAAAAACTTCTCCTAGCCGCTCCAGATTCCTGCGAAAGCGCATCCTGTCCCGCTGAATAGTGACATCTCTCAGTTCCGCAATAAAATGATTTGCAATGCTGTTTTGGGTAGATAGAATAGTGACCATGACGTGATTGCTAGTTCAGTAAGCTAAAGATAGTAAATAATCAACTGAAAGTAATAACATCTGCAGCATTATTATGGTTTGATATAAAATGGTAAAAAAATTAGTAAATTTGTTTACAGACTATAGCAGGATATGGCCTAGACCACATGTTACGAATCACAGCATTTACAGCTCGCATCTTTTTTGTCGGAATGGATGAATTTTTTCGCTGAGCCCGGACAGGTATTCGTGTACTGAAGAAGCTGAAATAATTTTCTTTAAGAAATTGGAATTGTATGAAATTTGAATTGACATCAGAGTATAAACCTACAGGCGATCAGCCAGAAGCAATTAAAGAATTGGTCGCCGGGGTGCTACAGGGCGAGCAGTATCAGACTCTTCTAGGCGTCACAGGATCTGGTAAAACATTTACCGTGGCCAACGTAATTCAGGAGACGCAGAAACCGACATTGATACTGAGCCACAACAAGACACTGGCCGCACAGTTGTATGGGGAATTCAAACAGTTTTTTCCTAAAAACTCTGTCAATTATTTTGTTTCCTATTATGATTATTACCAACCGGAAGCTTTTATTGCCTCGACCAATACCTATATCGAAAAAGACCTGGCCATCAATGAGGAAATTGAAAAACTGCGCCTGGCAACAACCTCTGCTTTGATGTCCGGCCGCCGGGATATCGTGGTGGTTTCTTCGGTATCCTGTATCTATGGTATGGGAAATCCGGAGGATTTTTCGCGGTCGATTTTTCGTTTCGGTGTGGGGATGACTGTCAGCCGCAACGCCTTTTTGCACAAACTGGTTGAAATCCTGTACTCGCGGACGACGACAGAGTTCAAACGCGGTACCTTTCGTGTTAAAGGGGATACGGTAGATGTGTTTCCGGCGTATCTGGACAATGCGATCCGGATTTCTTTTTTTGGTGATGAAATTGACGAATTGAGCGAGATAGATCCCGTTTCTGGCAAAACATTGAATAAAATGGAGGATCTCGCACTTTTTCCTGCAAACCTGTTTGTGACGCCAAAGGAGAAATTCAAGGAATCCATATGGGCTATTCAGGATGAATTGCTGCATCGCAAAGCGCAGCTCGAAGAGGAAGGGCTGATGCTCGAAGCCAAACGTTTGGAGGAGCGGGTCAACTATGATCTGGAAATGATGCGCGAATTGGGGTATTGTTCAGGTATAGAGAATTATTCCCGTTTTTTCGATGGCAGAAAACCCGGCATGCGTCCATTCTGCTTGCTGGATTATTTTCCGGAAGATTATCTCCTGGTCATTGACGAGAGCCATGTGACCCTGCCACAGCTGCGGGCCATGTACGGTGGTGACCGCTCGCGCAAAGTATCCTTGGTGGAGCATGGTTTCCGCTTGCCAGCTGCACTGGACAATAGACCACTGAACTTTCCTGAGTTTGAGTCTTTGACGAATCAGACTATCTATGTGTCAGCGACTCCGGGGGATTACGAACTGCAACAGACAGAGGGGGTTGTTGTGGAACAGGTTATTCGACCGACTGGGCTACTGGATCCGGTCATAGAGGTGCGTCCGGCAATCAATCAGGTGGACGATTTCCTGGAAGAAGTGGATAAAACCGTAAAAGATGGAGGGCGTGTCCTGGCAACGACGCTAACGAAGCGTATGGCGGAAGAACTCACAAAATATATGGCCAAGCTCAATTTAAAGGTGCGCTATATACACTCGGAAATCAAGACATTGGAGCGTGTGGAGATTTTGCGGGGACTGCGTCTCGGTGAGTTTGACATATTGGTTGGGGTGAATTTGCTGCGGGAGGGCCTCGATTTGCCCGAAGTGACCTTGGTGGCTATCCTCGATGCCGATAAAGAAGGATTTTTGCGGTCAGAACGTTCGCTTATACAGACCATTGGACGTGCCGCAAGGAATGACCGTGGGCGGGTCATCATGTATGCGGATAAGATGACGGATAGTATGCGCGTAACGATAGATGAAACAAACCGCCGAAGAGATAAACAGATGAAATACAATCTGGAGCACGGGATTACACCGAGAACGGTAGGTAAGACCAGGGAAGAGATCCTGGAGCAGACTTCAGTTGCGGATTTCTCTGCTGCTGAACCAAAAGTGTATGTTGAACCTGATCCGGCGCAGGCCGTAGCCGCCGATCCGGTGATGCAGTACCTCAGTGAAAAGGATCTGAAGAAAGCGATTGAAAATGTCCGTAAGAAGATGGACAAAGCAGCTAAAGAGATGGACTTTCTGGAAGCAGCCAAATATCGGGACGAAATGTTTTCATTGGAAAAGCTTTACGAAGAGCGTTTTTCCTAACCATCTTGTTTATCGCATTTAAGCGGGCACCAGGTTGGTTCTTCTTTTTTTGAGCTCCTCATAAGAAGTGTATACTGCATCGAATTTGAATGGTGCAGTATTTTTCGTGTATACTGTTCGGCTTTGCTGTTGAATAATATTGTTCAATTGTTAACATATTTTGCGAAAATCAAATTCTTCTGCCTAAATTAGGGCTTTAATCTAAACTAAAGCATACAATAAATGAAAAAGCCAATTCTGGTTGTCAAATTTGGATCGGCTTCTATCACCACGAAAGAGGGAGAAGTTGACGAACGTATTGTTTTGGAGATTGCCAGGCAGATTGCTTCCTTACAGAAGAAATATAATATTGTTCTGGTATCTTCGGGTGCTGTTGCTGCAGGAAAGCGTTTTCTCCCGAGTTACACCGGAACTTTATCGGAGCGGAAAGCTGCGGCGGCCATTGGGAATCCGATTCTCATCAATACCTATTCGACTTATTTCAGGCCTTTTAAGATTTCGCTTGCGCAGAGCCTGTGTGAAAGGCATCATTTTTCTAACCGCGATCAGTTCCTGCAACTTAAAAATACCTATGAAGAGCTGTGGCGAAATAACGTTATTCCGATTGCGAATGAAAACGATGTGGTAAGCAACAAAGAACTGAAATTTTCGGACAACGACGAACTGGCAACATTGATAGCTGTAGGCTTTGGTGCGGAGAAACTGCTGTTCAGTACCTCTGTTCCGGGGGTACTGGATACCGATAATAAAATCATAGACCGGATCGAGACGATCGACCGGGAGGTCCTTGGGCTGGCCCGAAAGGACAAGTCTGCTGTCGGTCTCGGAGGAATGACATCGAAATTGAATTTTGCGCGGCTGGCCAATCAGATGGGGATTGCTGTTGTGATTTTTAGTATGCAGACTGAAGATGCCATAAAGAAAGCGGTCAGGCACGAGACCGGTACCCTGTGTATGCCGGAGAGCAAGAAGATTTCTTCCCGGAAGAAATGGCTTGCGAGCGGCAGTCTAATCAAGGGTGAGCTGATGGTAGACAGGGGGGCTGAGGAAGCACTTTTAAAGCATAAGAGTCTACTTGCCGTTGGGGTAACGCGGGTCGTCGAACATTTTGAAAAAGGGGAGGTGCTGAATATTGTCAATTTGGATGGAGTCACTATTGCGGTTGCACGGGCCAAGATGGATTCGTCCTTATTCGCACAGTCCAGTAAGAAGAATTTGGAAATTGCACATGCAAATGATATCGTATTGTTATGAGTGAATCAATCGTAGAACAGTTACAGGCAGCGACCAGGGCCAAACAATTTTTACAGCAACTTGCTTCCGAAGCAAAAATCGGAATCTTGAATGCGATAGCGGCCGCACTTATAGATCAGGAGAAAGCTATACTTGAGGCCAATAAGCTGGATCTGGACCGGATGGATGATGAAGATCCGAAAAAAGACCGGCTATTGCTGAATAGTGACCGGCTGCTGGGGCTGTCAGAAAGTGTCAGGCAGATCGCTACACTGGCCGATCCGACAGATCAGCTGTTGCTTAAGAAAGTGCTGCCCAATGGGCTGGAGATAGAAAAGATTACTGTCCCATTGGGTGTAGTGGGCGTCATTTATGAATCGAGACCCAACGTCACGATTGATGTTGCAGCCCTCTGTATTCAATCAGGCAACGTGTGCCTATTGAGAGGCGGTTCGGACGCCTTATATACCAATGAAGCACTGCTGAAAGTAATATATGCAGTGCTGGAAGCAAGAAGCATACCCAAGGAGATCGTACAACTGCTACCGGTAGACCGCAAGCATGTATCAGAACTTCTGGAAGCTACCCGGTATGTGGATATCATTATCCCACGTGGTTCGCAGTCTCTAATCGATTTTGTGCGGGCCAATGCCAAGGTTCCTGTTATTGAAACAGGGGCTGGGGTATGTCATACCTATGTTGATGAGACGGCTGATCTTGATATGGCCGCAAAGATTGTAGCCAACGCTAAAATCTCGAGGCCTTCGGTCTGCAATTCGCTGGATACAGTATTGGTGGACCGGTCGGTAGCGGGAACCTTCTTGACTAAGTTAATTCCATATTTCGAAGAAGCTGGCGTCGAAGTTTTTGCCGATCCTGTTGCCTTCGAACTCATGCAGCATCAACATTTTGCAAATTTAGCAGCAGCAGAGGAGGCAGATTTTGGAAGAGAATTTTTAGATTTGAAGTGTTCGGTAAAAACAGTGGACGGATTGGACGAGGCGCTGTCGCATATTGAAAGATATTCGTCCAAACATTCGGAATGTATCGTTTCTTCCGATGAAGTTCATATTGAGCGTTTTCTGAACGTCGTCGATGCGGCTGCGGTTTATGTCAATGCATCAACGCGTTTTACCGATGGGGGAGAGTTTGGGTTGGGAGCCGAAATAGGCATCTCGACTCAGAAACTTCACGCCAGAGGGCCATTTGCCCTGGAAAAATTAGTAACAGAAAAATGGGTGGTCCGTGGTAATGGGCAAATCCGATAAAATAAATCATGGGATTAAGTTATAAGAAAGATGTATTGTTGAACTGGATCGAAGAGATCGGTAAATTTCTGCGCATATGGACAGAAGGCCACCATGCACTGACGGAGGCTGACGATCCTGCTGTATTTGATACTGCTTATCAGAAGTTCTTCGAAAAAGACAGGATACATTTCTTGCAGCTTGCTGAAAGTGATCTGATAGCTTATGTCAAGGCAGAGCTTCAGCCGCAGCAGCTGCGTCCGCTGGCATTGACCCTGCTGTTCGATGGTATGCAGGCGAAGCCTGATGAACAACAGAACCTATTGGGCAAAGCAAAACTGCTTCTCAATCTGGCAATGACCGAAACGGCTAGTTTTGATTTTCAAGACTACCAATATCTGGCTTTGATTGACAGTAAATTGAACAACTCCTAAATGTCCCGGCGGCATTTAAACACAACAGCACTCCCGGTTACTAGCAATAAGAAGTTTTAACGTAGAATTTCACGGGCGATGACCAACCGTTGTATCTCAGAAGTTCCCTCGTAGATTTGTGTGATTTTGGCATCGCGCATCAGACGTTCGACATGGTATTCTTTCACATAACCATAACCACCATGGATCTGTATAGCCTCTACAGTATGCTTCATAGCTACCTCCGAAGCATGTAGTTTGGCCATAGCAGCTTCTTTACCATAAGGTAGCCCCTGATCCTTAGTCCAGGCCGCTTTGTAGGTCAATAGTCTGGCAGTTTCAATATCAACATCCATGTCAGCGAGTTTGAACTGTATCGCCTGATGTTCGGCAATTGGTTTTCCGAAAGTTTTCCTTTCTTTGGAATATGCGAGTGCGAGGTCGTAGGCGCCGGCGGCAATGCCCAGGGCCTGAGCTGCTATGCCGATGCGTCCGCCATCCAAGGTTTTCATGGCGAACTTAAATCCGAAGCCATCCTCACCAATGCGGTTTTCTTTTGGTACCCTCACATCAGAAAATAGCAGTGAGTGTGTGTCCGAACTGCGTATGCCCAGTTTATTCTCTTTAGGACCGATAGTGAAGCCCGGTAATCCTTTTTCCACAATCAGCGCATTGATTCCCTTGTGGCCTTTTTCGGGGTGAGTCTGCGCAATGACGATGTAGATATCGGCGTGACCGCCATTGGTGATCCAATTTTTGGTTCCATTCAACAGGTAATGGTCGCCTTTGTCCTCCGCGATGGTATGCTGTGACGTAGCGTCCGATCCCGCTTCAGGTTCGGACAAGGCGAAAGCGCCTAGCATTTCGCCTTTAGCCAGGGGGACAAGATACTTTTGTTTCTGTTCTTCGGTTCCGAAAGCATGGAGACCATATAACACCAGTGAGTTATGTGCTGAGACAATGACTGCGGTGGAAGCATCGATTTTGGCGATCTCCTCGAGCACTAGTACATAGGCTAACGTATCCATTCCAGAGCCTCCGTATATTTCGGGCGTCATAATGCCCATGAAGCCCAGTTCAGCCATTTTGCGGACAAATTCGGAGGGAAATTGAGCGTCTTCGTCGCGCTGTATCACACCCGCCTTTAGTTCTTGGGCAAACTCCCGCGCTGCATCACGGATCATTTTGTGTTCTTCGCTTAGTTCAAAGTTCATGGTCTACTAATTTGAGGTTTATCAATTATTTTTCGGATATGCCTATGCCTGCAGGCAACACGCTTTCAGCGAGTCAACGCTGTAAATCTGTCTATTTACCTGACTTACCCAAATATACGAATATATATTATGCAAGCATAGTATTATATAAATAGATTTTTCATTTTAATCTAAGAATTTGGCCAATTATTTGTTTGCTAATTTTAATCTACTATATTTGTAGAGTATGTAGTTTTGAACAGTTTAAACAAAAAGATTATGAGTTTAAGATTAGGAGACGAAGCGCCAAA
The DNA here is from genome assembly GCF_026191775.1 of Sphingobacterium sp. InxBP1. NCBI lineage: Bacteria > Pseudomonadati > Bacteroidota > Sphingobacteriia > Sphingobacteriales > Sphingobacteriaceae > Sphingobacterium > Sphingobacterium sp. InxBP1. Next base: position 30,466 of record NZ_JAINDX010000040.1, read on the forward strand.
CTTTAAGGCGCAGACAACCATCGGTGAAATTGATTTTCACGATTATATTAAAGATAGCTGGGTGGTATTTTTCTCACATCCGTCTGATTACACTCCGGTATGTACAACAGAGCTGGGCCGTACGGCAAAACTAAAATCTGAGTTCGACAAACGTGGTGTTAAAGCTATTGCCCTGAGTGTTGACAGCGTAAGTGATCATCTGGACTGGATCAACGATATTAACGAAACGCAGCAGACAGAAGTAAACTTTCCTGTCATTGCCGATGAGGACCGTCACATTGCGGAATTGTACGATATGATTCATCCCAATGCATCTGCAACAGCAACGGTACGTTCAGTGTTTATTATCGGGCCGGACAAGAAAATAAAGTTGACATTAACCTACCCCGCGTCTACAGGAAGGAATTTTGACGAGATTTTGCGCGTCATCGACTCTTTGCAATTGACGGCAGACTATCAGGTGGCTACACCTGCGGACTGGAAACATGGCGAAGATGTGATTGTCGTACCAGCTATCAAAACAGAAGATATTCCAGCTAAGTTCCCGAAAGGTTACAAGGAAATCAAACCGTATTTGAGGACAACGCCGCAACCGAACCTGTAAGTGTTCGGCAAATGCGATGTGCCTGTTATGCAAACGTCAATCTTCCATAAGATTGACGTTTTTATTTTAACGGCTTATCGTCCTCTCTCTCCGTCGACGTACCTTAAGGTTATTTCAGTACGCTGGCCATTAGCTGATGTTACCGCAAACCTTGATAGCGCTGAAAATAGAAAGTTTCTTTTGGACCGATAAAGAGAAGGTATTTTAAATAAAAAAAGGCAGTGCTTGAGCACTACCTTTTTTGGGCATTAAAATTACAGTTTAGTATACTTTGACCATATAGATATAGTCCTGTAGTTTTTTGATCTGTTCGGTTCTTGGCAGACCTGCCAACGTGTTTTTCTTATTAATTTTTACTTCAGCCGACAATGAGTCCGTTGGGATAGCTGCAATCGCATTCATTATGGATTTGGTTTTAATGGCAAATGCAGCACCATCGATTCCTCTTTGTTTACCCGATATAATTCCGATTACGTTTCCTTTGCTATCCAGCACAGGGCCGCCGCTGTTGCCCGGGTTCACAGGGACAGAGATCTGATATGCAATCGTGTCTCCGGCGTAACCTGTGGATGAGCTTAGGTAGCCCTGCCCGTACACTGCTTCGTCTCTAGGAAAACCAATCGTATAGATATCTTCCCCTAAATCTGAAGTTGATGTCTTGAAGGTATAGGGCAGACTTTTAACCTTTTTGAAATTCTTATCTGCGATGTACAGGATCGCTAGATCCTTGCTGGCATCCGTATGGACAACCTGAGCTTTGTACGACTCGCCTTTACTGTTCTGTAAATAGATGGAATCAGCCCCGCTGATGACGTGGTAATTGGTGACCACATAACCATCGGTGGTGAGCATAAAACCAGTCGCACCAAATTGGCTTTCACCGGCCGTTACTGATTTCTTGTCATTGATATCCCTAATTGCTGCATTGTGCGCATTCACATTCTTTTTGACATTATTCATATCACGGCGCAAAGCACTGTAATCAGAAGATGCTTTTTCCAGGTTGCTATAATAACCACTTAACCATAATGTGCCAAATACTGCAAATACGGCCACTACCGCCGCTACTAAAGAACTTGCTTTGATTCGCTCCCAAAGAGAAATAACAGCGGACTGTTTCATTGGAACCACTTTGGTGGTTCTGCTCTGAGATTGATGGTATTCTTTAGCTGATTTTGCCAATGCGTTTTTGAAATCAAGCCTTTGGCTTGTCTCTTTCATATGAGCAACAAAATCGCGATGTTGTTGTAATTGGGCAGCATAGGAAGGGTGTTCAGCACAGAAAGATTCGAATGCTGCTTGTTCTGCCGCTGCTAACTCGCCGCGGAGATATTGGTCAGCCCACTCGAAAAATTCGCTTTGATTCATTGTTCCCATGGTGTTACTCAAATTTACTCTGTTGAAAAAAATATTTTTTTCAGCCTCTGCAGGCATTTATATTTTTGAGTCTTGGCGTTATCAGTATTGGTGTAACCAAACTTTTCACAGATGTCCTGCATCGAGTGGTTTAAGATATAGAAATCATATAAGATGGTCTTACACGGTTCTCCCATTTTCTCCAGCGCCAGTTCCATTTGATCGAACTTCTTTTCGAGTTCTTGATGCTGCTGTAAATCTTCCTCCTCAAAAAGGAAATCTTCATAGCCGCTAATGTCACTATTGCCAAAACCAGCACGATTGAGCTGTTTAAGCCAAAGCCTTCGGCAAATGGAGTAAAGATATGTCTTTAGCTTGCTGCTGAGCTCAAAATCACCTTTGGTCACTTTGTCATAGAGCACGATTACAGCCTCCTGAAAGATATCTTTTGCTTCATCCTCACTTCCGTTGTTTTGCAGTATCATATGGCTTATGGAGGGGTAATACCGCTTATAGATAGTATCTATCGCTAAGCTGCTTCCGCCCTTAATGCCTTCAATGATTTGCTCATCATCTTCTAGCAGGATTGATTTACCGAATTTACTCACCTATTAATACCTTAATGCTTAAATTGTAACCCGTTGAAAAATGAAAATATTCAAAATATTTTCAAACGTAAACTTTTATTTGTTGAATGCGAAATCTATAATCAAAAATACAGCTTATTCCTTGAAAGCGAAAGCATTTGTTTTTTTGCTCTTCTATTCCAGTTGCTTGCTTTATTTTATGTATCGAAAAAGTTTCGCAATCGAGTGCTTTGACTATCTGCTTGTTATTCCTATAAAATGAACTTACATTTGGTCGTCCTGAATTAAAATGCTTACATACATGATGTTAAGAAAATCTATCTTTTTTTCAACCATTTTGGCCTCACTGCTGCCGTTCGGTTTTCGTCCCGCAGCCGCACAATCTCCTAACCCACATATCCCCGGCTTTCAGTATGAACACACGCTGGCCCCCAGTGGTCATGAATGGGAATCCCCCCAGCTATTGGCCCTCAATAAGGAACTGCCACACGCCTCCTTTTTCTCTTTTAAAAACGTTGAAAGTGCCCGAAAAGTACTTCCAGAGCATAGTGATTTCTGGCTTTCTTTAAATGGGAACTGGAAATTCCATTGGGTAAAGACGCCGGAGGAGCGGCCAAAGGATTTCTTCGATCCCAGATACGATGTGACTGCCTGGGAGTCGGTCCCCGTTCCGATGAGCTGGAATATCTTTGGTATCCAAAAAGATGGCAGTCTAAAATACGGTGTGCCGATTTATACAAATCAGCGGGTTATCTTTCACCATCAGGTGAAAACCGATGACTGGCGCGGCGGCGTCATGCGGACGCCGGCAAAAGACTGGACGACTTACGTTTATCGCAATGAAGTAGGCTCATATAGACGTAACTTTACCGTTCCAGCAACCTGGGATGGCCGTGAAGTTTTTATCAATTTTGATGGCGTCGATTCTTTCTTCTACCTCTGGATCAACGGTAAGTATGTGGGGTTTTCAAAGAATTCAAGAAATGTAGCTTCGTTTAATATCACCACTTTTTTGAAGCCTGGAGCAGAGAACGTTCTGGCGGTTGAAGTCTACCGTAATTCGGATGCGTCATTTTTGGAGGATCAGGATATGTTCAGGCTTCCCGGCATATTCCGGGATGTCGCATTGACGTCGACCCCGAAAATACAGATACAAGATCTGGCAGCGATACCCGAATTGGATAGTAACTATGTGGATGGTACACTAAAAATCAGGACGAACGTCCGCAATCTGAGTGGTAAAAAAGCCGCTGGCTATAAGATTGCGTATTCCTTATACCAAAATGAATTATATAGCGACCAGAATACCTTAGTTGACCAGGTAGAAACAATCGCTGCCGTACCTGAACTCGATGCGAAAACGACACATACGATAGGGGCCATTTTGGCCGTAAAGCATCCAAATAAATGGTCTGCTGAATTACCTCACCGTTACACCCTGGTTGCAGAATTAAAGGACAGGAAAAACCGGACAGTGGAAGTAGTTTCGACCTATGTGGGCTTTCGGAAAGTTGAAATTAAGGACACCAAGGCCAGCGATGACGAATTTGGTTTGGCTGGACGTTACTTTTATGTCAACGGTAAGACTGTTAAACTGAAGGGTGTCAACCGGCACGAGACCAATCCCAAACACGGCAAGGTGGTGACCCGTGAACAGATGGAAGCCGAAGTGAGGTTGATGAAACGCGCTAATATTAACCATGTCCGTAATTCGCATTATCCTGAACCAGCATACTGGTATTATCTCTGTGATAAATATGGTATTTACCTTGAAGATGAAGCCAATATTGAGAGTCACCAGTATTATTATGGGAAAGAATCTCTTTCTCATGTGCCGGAATGGAAAGCAGCGCATGTGGCACGTAATATTGAAATGGTCCGTGCGACGATCAATCATCCTTCCGTGGTGATCTGGTCGCTTGGAAATGAAGCCGGACCGGGCAATAATTTTGTGGCAGCCTATGAAGCCATCAAGAAAATAGATACATCAAGACCTGTGCAGTATGAGCGGAACAACGCTATTGTTGATATAGGTTCAAATCAGTATCCTTCCATCGACTGGGTGAGGGGTGCCGTAAAAGGGACGTATAAGTTAAAATATCCCTTCCATATTTCAGAGTATGCGCATTCCATGGGCAATGCTGCCGGAAACTTGATCGACTATTGGGAGGCAATTGAATCGACCAACTTTTTCATGGGAGGCGCAATCTGGGACTGGATCGACCAGGCCATGTACTACTATGATAAAAATACCGGTGAACGCTTCCTGGCGTATGGAGGAGACTTTGGCGATAAGCCAAATGACGGTACTTTTGTCAACAATGGGCTAATATTTGCCGATATGAAACCCAAACCTCAGTATTACGAAGTAAAAAAGGTATACCAGAATGTGGCCGTCACCGCCATCAATATGCAAGCGGGTAAAATTGAGCTGTTTAATAAAAACTACTTCAAAGATCTGAGCGAGTATAATGCACGATGGTCGCTATATAAAGATGGCGTCGAGGTGGAGGGAAGCGGCGGCATCCTGCCTGCGTCGGAGCTACCTGGGCCACGTCAACGTAGGCAGATCGTGTTACCTATCGGTTATGAAAAACTGGATGCGGGCTCCGAATACTTTATAAAAGTACAGTTCTTACTGAAAGAGAACAGCGCCTGGGCGGATAAAGGCTATGTGCAGATGGAGGAGCAACTGTTTGTCAAAGCAGCTCAGAATAAACCGTCTATGGCTACAGTGGCAAAGGGCAGTACTCCTGTACTGAATAAAGAAGGTGATTTACAAGTTATAAAAGGCGAGCAGTTTGTCGCCAAATTTGACAATAAAACAGGCACGATTCATAGCCTGCTGTATGGCAATAAACAGATTATCCGCGAAGGCGAAGGACCTAGGCTGGATGTGTTACGCGCTCCGGTGGACAATGATAACTGGGCTTATCAACAATGGTTTGAGAAAGGGCTGCACAACCTCAAACATAAAGTGCTCTCGGCGGATAGTTATACCAGGAAAGACGGTGCGCTCATACTAACTTACACTGTAGAATCTCAAGCACCTTACGGAGCTTCCTTATTGGGGGGGACCTCAGGAACCTATTCTCTCAAGGAACATATCGACAAGCCGTTTGGTGAGGACGACTTTAAATTCACGAGCAACCAGATCTGGACGATTTATAAAGATGGTTCGATTGAGCTGTCTTCGAGCGTGACATCGAATAATGCCAGTGTTGTACTCGCGCGGCTGGGCTACTCGCTACAATTGCCGGGCGAATACCATAACTACAGTTATTACGGCCGCGGGCCGATCAATAATTATGCAGATCGCAAAACTGCACAATTTATTGAACTGCACAAAAGTACTGTAAAAGATCAGTTTGTGCCATGGCCTAATCCGCAGAGCATGAGTAATAATGAAGATGTCCGCTGGGCTGCCCTGACCAACGACAGCGGACAAGGTGTGCTCTTTGTTGCAAAAGACCGTTTGTCTACCTCTGCTTTGGAATATAGCGAGCTAGAACTCACATTTGCGCCACATCCACACCAATTACCCAGAAGTTCTGGCGTGCATCTGCATCTGGATGCGGCAGTTACGGGGCTAGGTGGGAATAGCTGTGGACAAGGGCCACCATTGGAAAAAGACCGCGTAAAGGCTGTTCCAACTTCGTTGGGCTTCCTTATCCGTCCGGTGCGACAGGCTAATTTAAGAGAACAGGCTCATGTCGCTGCAGCTGGAGACGTACCTATTTCGATTACCCGGGCTAGTAGCGGTGAGGTATCCGTTCTCTCTGAAAATGCCGTAGAGCCTATTGTCTATAGCGTGAACAATGGGAAAGCCAAGAGGTATACAGCAGCTTTTGACCTGCGTCAGGGCGGAAATGTGACGGCTTGGTATCAGGGGAATGAGAAATTGAAGGTGACGCAGCAATACACGAAAATTGAGACCGTACCTATGGAAGTTGTACTTGCTTCGAGTCAGGAGACGGGAGAGGGAAATGCAGCCAACTTGTTAGATGGGGATCCATCGTCCATCTGGCATACCATGTATTCCGTAACCGTCGCGCAATATCCGCATTGGGTTGATTTTGATGCCGGGAGTATAAAGACGATCAAGGGATTTACATTTTTGCCGAGGCAGGATGGTTCCAATGGTGATATAAAGGATTATAAAATTCAGGTAAGTAAAGATGGTAAAAACTGGGAAGATCTGATGTCGGCCTCATTCGAGCGCAGCAAAAAACTCAAAACTGTCCGCTTTGAAAGTCCCGTTAAAGGGCGTTACATCCGGTTTACAGCGTTGACCTCACAGCGCGGGGATGATTTCGCTTCCGGGGCAGAATTTGCTGTCATCGCTGAATAGACCATGCTGAAAATAATTTTTGGGAGCGACCACCTGCATCCGCAGGTGGTGGTTTTATGGGGAGATTACTGTAGCAAGTGGAACAACCGAGGAACTGGTGGAACAGATTGGGAGATGCCCTTCAAGGGCGTGGCAGTATGAGTTAAACAAACGCGGATAAGCATATAAACAAAAAAAAAGCATCATTTGAGGAAAATGATGCTTTTTTTGTTGGCGGTCTGGACGGGACTCGAACCCGCGACCCCATGCGTGACAGGCATGTATTCTAACCAGCTGAACTACCAGACCAACGTTGGATTGTTTAAAATTTTAGCGGTCTGGACGGGACTCGAACCCGCGACCCCATGCGTGACAGGCATGTATTCTAACCAGCTGAACTACCAGACCTAAAATCTTAAGGATTGTTTTTAAGTTTTGGCGGTCTGGACGGGACTCGAACCCGCGACCCCATGCGTGACAGGCATGTATTCTAACCAGCTGAACTACCAGACCTAAAAATCTTAAAAACTTATTTTGTTAAAGAACGTGATGAGCTTTTGGCTCTATCTTGATGCGGTCTGGACGGGACTCGAACCCGCGACCCCATGCGTGACAGGCATGTATTCTAACCAGCTGAACTACCAGACCTCAACCCTTCCTCTCAGAAGGTGTGCAAATATAGCGTTTGTTTACGTATCTGCAAAGGTTTTTTGAAAAAAACTACTCTACTTGGCCTTCTTTCATCTTCTCCGCATTCTCTGCAAATTGCAATGCGTCGATAATACCTTGAATATCACCATCCATGATAGCAGGCAGATTATACATCGTCATTCCGATGCGATGTTCAGTTACACGGCCCTGAGGGTAGTTGTAGGTCCGGATCTTGGCAGAGCGGTCTCCAGTGGATACCAAAGTCTTTCTTTTGGCCGCGATGTCGCCGTTCTTTTTATTCAGTTCGAGTTCATAAAGCTTGTTGCGCAGCATTTCCATGGCCAGTTCGCGGTTAGCTAACTGCGAACGTTCGACCTGACAGATAACGACAATTCCGGTAGGTTTATGCGTGAGCTGTACTTTGGTCTCTACTTTGTTGACGTTCTGCCCACCAGCACCGCCGGAGCGTGAGGTCTGCATCTCAATATCACCGGGATTGATTTCGACGTCTACGTCTTCGGCCTCCGGTAATACAGCGACAGAGGCAGCCGAGGTGTGCACACGGCCCTGAGTTTCTGTATCAGGTACACGCTGGACACGGTGTACTCCGGATTCATACTTTAACTGCCCATAAACATCTTCACCGATTACTTTTAAAATAACCTCTTTATAGCCGCCGGATGTTCCCTCAGTGACATCCATCACCTCGTTGCGCCAGCCTTTACTTTCAAAATAACGGGTGTACATACGGTAAAGATCACCGGCAAATAAGGCTGCTTCATCACCTCCTGTTCCACCACGGATCTCGATAATGGCGTTTTTGGCATCTTCAGGATCTTTCGGAATGAGCATCAAACGGATTTCTTCCTCCTTCTGCTCTTTTTCCACCAGCAATAGATCCAATTCCTCCTTAGCCATCTCACGAAGCTCCTGGTCTTTTTCGTTCATGATGATGTCCTTATTGGTTTCGATATTGCTGACCATATTTTTATAAATATGATATTGCTCAACGATTTTGCCCAGATCTTTGTATTCTTTATTCAGTTTGGCAAAACGTTTCATATCTTGCATGGTTTCAGGGTTGCTCAATTCGGCTTCCACTTCTTCCCATCTTTCTTTGATCGCTTGTAATTTATCTAACATATATCAAAAATGCTTCTTCTAGGAATTATGACCTAGATTACTATTGAGTGTACAAAAGTAAGGAAATTTTGTTGCTTTTGAACTACCTAGGCAGCTATTAATGAGCGGAAACTGCTTTTAATCCAATGATAGAAGCGATCAGGGTGAAAATAAAGAATATGCGCCAGAAGTCTGCGGGTTCTTTGAAGAAGATTATGCCCATTAAGACCGTGCCTACAGCACCTATTCCGGTCCATACCGCGTAGGCTGTGCCAAGGGGAAGCGTTTGAGTCGCTTTGATCAGTAAGCCCATGCTCGCAGCCAGAAACACAATAAAGGCACCATACCACAACCATTGTTCACTGCCTTGCGCATCTTTCGCTTTTCCGAGACAAGTGGTAAAACCAATTTCACACAATCCGCCGAGAATTAAAAATATCCAGTTCATATTTTATCTTTTTTGTTTCTGCAACAAAGGTCTGTCTTTTGTGCCAAAATAGTTTTAACATTTGTTAAAAATTGGACTGTATATTGGCGCGGATCCGGCTGAGGGTCACTTGGCTAACCCCCAGATAGGAGGCAATATAACCGAGCTTGATGCGCTGTATATATTGCGGGTATTTTTTCAGTAATTCGGCGTATCGCTCCTGAGCCGTACTAAATAGCTTGGACATGGAGCGCTGTTCGGCTTTGATAAACTCCAGCTCAGCCATTTTCCGACCCCAATTGGCAATGGCGATATCGCTTTCATATAATTCAAACAACTGTTCCTGATCGATCTGATACACTGTACTTTCTTCGAGCAGATCGATATTTTCATAACCCGCGGTACCGTGGACATAGCTATTCATGGATATCAGTGTCCCGCCCGGTGACACAAAATCCAACGTAATCTGCCGCTCGGAGGTCTCATAATATACCCTGGCCAGTCCTGAACCCAGAAAGTAAATGCTGTGCTGTATTTTATCCTGTTGGACGAGTATGCTGTTGCGTTTGCAAACCAGTTTCTTGCTGATCTGCTCTATTTTAGCGCTGCTGTCTGGATTCATAAAATGATAGCTCTGCAGGCAATCTGCTAAAGAAATTACAGCTGTTTCTCCCATTTTTCTAAACGTAAAGTTTCACCGTCCCACACCGCGTAGGTATAGTAATTGATCCATTCACCAAGATTGACAATGCGGCTGCCGGTAGGCAATGTTATATCGTAAGGCAAATGGCGGTGACCGAAGATGTAAAAATCGTGATGCCGCTTATCTTCTATTTCCTTGGCATAGCCAATAAGCCATTCCTTATCCTCGCCCAGAAATTTTTCGTCTTCATTATTGGCGAGCCTGCTGTGTTTGGACCATCGGGTCGCTATTCCAATACCTAGATTGGGGTGCAGGCGGGCAAATAGCCACTGACAAATGCGGCTTCGAAACACTTTTTTTAGCAGCTTATATTTGTAATCGCCCGATCCCAGTCCATCACCATGGTGGATAAAAAATAGTTTGTTGTCCAGCTCCAGTTCCAGTTCGTTGTCGATGATCTGTGCATGGAGCTCCTTTTTAAAGTAATCGAACATCCACATATCGTGGTTACCTTTAAAAAAGGTAATAGGGATTCCCAGGTCCGCGATCTCTGCCAGTTTGCCTAAAAAGCGGAGGTAACCTCTTGGGACTACGGTTTTGTATTCGAACCAAAAATCGAAGATATCGCCAACAAGATAAAGATGGGAAGCATCTGATTTGATTCGGTCCAGCCACTGTATGATGCAGCTCTCCCGCTCATGCGAACGCTCAGGGGGATAAGACCCCAGGTGGAAATCAGAGGCGAAGTAGATTTTTTTTCTCGTTGACATGTGTCCAAAACTAAACAAAATGGCGGCGAATACAAAATTCGCTCCAATATCTTATATGCGAAGCAGCCGCGGTCCATCCACAGGGTGTGATGCTAGGAACTGATAGCGGGGTACCCCTTGTTTTTGATTCAGAAGCTTGCCCATTTCTTATAGACCGGGACCGGCAGTGTGAATACTAGGATGATTATCTATTGAATACGATGGAATCTGAAATTATATTTGTTATTTTTGGTAGAAACTAGTATAAAGTTCTTTATGATAAACAAAAAAATTGGTCTTATCCTGATGATGATAGGTATGGCAGGTACAGTAACAAGTAGCTATGGGCAGCAGTTAAAATATCCATCGACAACTAAAGGAAACGTTGTTGATGAATTTTGGGGGCAAAAGGTGGCGGATCCTTACCGCTGGCTGGAAGACGACCGGTCTCCAGAAACAAAAAGCTGGGTGCAGGCGGAAAATAAAGTAACTTTTGATTATTTAAATACTATTCCTTTCCGCTCCAAACTGAAAGAACAGCTGACCGAGATATGGAATTACGAAAAAATAGGAACACCGTTCAAGGAGGGGGAGTATACCTATTTCTTCAAAAATAACGGCCTTCAGCAACATTCGGTTTTGTACCGTAAAAAAGGGGAGCAGGGAAAAGAGGAGGTCTTCCTGGATCCAAATACCTTTTCCAAGGATGGTTCAACGTCACTGGCAGATGTATCTTTTTCCAAAGACGGCAGTCTGGTGGCCTATTCGATTTCTGAAGGTGGCTCGGACTGGAGAAAAGTCATTGTCCTGCGCGCAAAGGACAAGTCGCCGGTAGGTGAAGCCCTGGTGGATGTGAAATTTTCGGGGATTGCCTGGAAGGGGAACGACGGTTTTTATTATTCCAGTTATGATAAACCCAAGGGGTCTGAACTGTCTGAGAAGACTGATCAGCATAAGTTGTATTACCACAAATTGAATACCCCACAATCCACTGATAAATTGATATTTGGTGGAACGGCCACACCACGGCGTTATGTAGGAGCTTCGTTGACAGATGATGAACGCTACCTGATTATATCAGCAGCGAATACGACCACCGGAAACGAGTTATATTATCAGGATCTGAGCCAGTCAGACAGTAAGATTATCTGCCTGCAGGATAATTTTGATGCGAATACGGGAGTCGTTGACAATATTGGAGATACTTTTCTTTTAGAGACGAACTATAAGGCGCCTAACAATCGGCTGGTGAAGGTCGATCTGAAGAATCCAGCTAGAGAGCAGTGGAAAGACGTCATTCCGGAGACAGAGAATGTGCTTTCCCTGACCACTGGCGGTGGTTATCTGTTTGCGCATTATCTGAAAGATGCTGTTTCCGTCGTCCTCCAATACGACTACACGGGAAAGAAGATCAGACAGATCGAACTGCCGGGAGTAGGTACGGCAAGTGGCTTTTCAGGAAAGAAGAAAGAGAAGGAAATTTACTTTGGCTTTTCAAATTATATTACGCCTGCGTCGAGTTATAAACTCGATGTCAATTCGGGGCAGACAAACCTTTATATCCAGCCAAAAGTCAAATTTGACAGCAATCTCTACGAGTCGAAGCAGGTTTTCTATACGTCCAAAGACGGAACCAGGGTGCCGATGATTATCACTTACAAGAAGGGGATTGATCTAAATGGGAAAAATCCAACAATTGTCTATGGTTATGGCGGATTCAACATCAGTTTGACACCTGCATTCAGTACCTCGGTAGCTGTCTGGCTGGCGAATGGCGGTGTCTATGCAGTTCCTAATTTACGTGGTGGAGGTGAATATGGACAGAAATGGCATGATGGCGGCCGACAATTCAACAAATTGAACGTCTTTAATGATTTTATCGCCGCGGCACATTATCTGCAGGAAAACGGTTATACATCACCAGAATATACCGCATTGTCAGGCGGTTCGAATGGCGGTCTGCTTGTGGGAGCCACGATGACGATCGATCCGAAAGTAGCGAAAGTTGCCCTTCCGGAAGTAGGGGTTCTGGATATGTTACGTTACCATACCTTTACAGCGGGAGCAGGCTGGTCGTACGATTATGGTACTGTCAATGATAGTAAGGAGATGTTTGAGTATCTGAAAGGATATTCGCCTGTGCATAATGTGAAAACAGGTGTTTGCTATCCGGCAACGATGGTGTTGACAGGAGATCATGATGACCGCGTCGTTCCGGCACACTCTTATAAGTTTGCCTCCGAGCTCCAGGCAAAACAGGCTTGTGATAATCCCGTATTGATTCGTATAGAAACCAAAGCGGGACATGGTGCAGGGCGATCTACAGAAGTTTTGATCAATAGCACTGTCGATAAATATGCCTTTGCCCTTTGGAACATGGGGGTGAGGGAGCTCAAGTAGCCATAACGAAAAAAGAAGGACCAGTTCAATATGAATCTGGTCCTTTTGCTTTGTGTTGGACGGTGTTAATTTTCCCAGGTTTTTATGCCTTTGGCCATTTTATCCAATGTCTCCTGATAAATCGGCCGATCATCTTCGCTAGCCATTTCTATTGCTTTATTTTGCCATTTGATCGCCTTTTCTTTTTCCCCTTTTTTATAAAGCAGATTGGCGTACGTATCAAGGAAAGCCGAACTGGGATCTTCTATGATCGATTTTTTGCTCCAGCTGATCGCCGCATCAATACATGCCGGGTCACTGCTGTTATTAAATATGGTCCAGGCAAAGGTATTGAGCTGATGCGCTGTGAAATCTTCGGAAGATAAGTAATCATTGATCGTATTTTTCATCGCAACATAATTTTTGACCTGGAGGTAATAATGTGCTTTTATTTTTTTGAACATGGGCACGAAGTCGATGTCGGGATATTTTGCGGCAAGTTCACTTTGGTAGCTGTCCCAATTCGGTTCATTTTTGGCATCGATTTTTATCTGCAGCAGCTCGTTGACGACCACGTTGGCTAACGTTCGGTTGGCTATACCGGGAGACTCCAGCAGGATATCGATTTTCTCTTTATTGTTGCGAATGAGATTGAACGCTTTGGAGTTTGTAAACTTTGCTGCGGCAAGCAAAATATGTACATTTTCCTTTTTGAAGAGCTCATCGGTGGATAATGAACTGGCCAATGTACTCTCAGCCCGTCGTGCAGTGTTTTCGTCGTAGGCTACATTGGCTGCTTTAAGCATCTGTTTGGCTGTGTAAATGTCCTGCGGTCTTTTTTCAAATTTCTTGAGCAGGGTATAATACTGTGTCTCCGGATATAGACCATCGGTCACATGCTCAACAAATTCAGGTGCGTCGCTGGCGCCGACAATCCGGTGAACGGCTTCACCATCTGGGTTAAATATTAAGAAGGTCGGAAAGGACTGGATATTGTACGCATCGGACAGTGCCCGGGCATCAGCATACCATTTCTTAACGAACTCACTATCCGCATCGGTGGAGTCCATTTGGACGCGAATGCTGATGAAATTCTGGTTGATGGGTTCGCCCACCTGCTCCAACGGAAAGATCTCGTTGCTCATGTATTGGCAGGGGCCGCACCAAGTGGCAAATAATTCAGCGAAGATAAACTTATTTTCTGCCTTCGCTCTTTCTTTGACCTGTTTCCAGCTTAATCCCTCCACAAATTTAACCCCCTTGGTCTGGGAATATACCATATTCCCGAATAAAATAGTAAGGCATAGTGCGATTATACTTCTCATACTCACTGTACATCTAGATTCATAATTAGGTTTAAGTTATTAAATTAATTCCAAAACAAAAACACCTCTGAAATTAATATTTCAGAGGTGTTTTTAAAGCTTGATAAATCCCTTATTTGATATTTATCTTGGATTTTAAATCTTTGGACAAGCCATCTTTGTGTAACAGCAAAGAAGTTGTTTTATAGCGTACAAATTCCTTTGTGGCATATAGATAACCTTTGTAATCATTGGAGGTGCCCCATGAGTTTTTCACGATGTAATATTCTTTACCATTTTGGTCCTTGACCAGACCAACGATGTGCATTCCATGATCGTCAGTTGTCTGCCAGTTGTCGAAGGCTTTTTGTCTCTCTTCTGGTGTTATTTTCATTTCAGGTTTAGGTCCAACAAACATCGTCGCCTTTTCCTGATCAGTCATTTGCTCAAATGGTTTTTCTGGTACGTAGGCAACACCATTTTTCCAGGAAAATCCTTTTTCTGATACATCCGTTGCCCAGGCAACCGTGTATCCTTTTTGTAGGGCATTGTCAATGATATCTGTCAGATCATTCATCTGCACGTTGTAAAAACGGTCGAATGACCAGTTGTCCGGAATCAACAGAACAAACTGACTGTAATAAGGATGATCGGTGACCGAAGCAATACCTACGTAGTCGTCTGGGTTGATGCCGATTACTTGATCCGCGAAGGTACGTGGCGTATACGATTTCCCGTTGTACTCGAATTTTTCAGGAACTTCACCCAGATAGGAGTCCATGGCTGCCGTGTAGGCCTTTTCCCAGTTTGGCGTTAATGTTTTGCCTTTGACAATAGACCCGAGCATAGCATCCAGCATGGAGGTCATTTCGCCAAAGTTGTTGCGGGTAGTTCCGTAATGCAATCCAGTATATGCGGACTGTGGCATTGCACCGTATTTACGGTATGAATTCAATACATCGTGAAACTGGCCACCTTCGCCCAAAGATAGTCCTCCATGAAGGCGGACATACGTGCGTGCTTTGTCCAGGTAGGTATTGCGAGCAGTAAAGATCTGAGAGATTTCGACCGGTTTTTTGCCCATACGGATCATCTCTGACTCCAAAAAGGAGTTGCCAGAATAGGACCAGCATGTACCGGAAGAACCTTGATCCTTAATGGAAGTATTACCAAGGTTGATCACCTCTGTAAATGTAAACCCCGATTTACTATTGTCATTTTGATTTGCTTTTAGGGCATTGATCAAATTGTCCTGTGCTTGTACCTGGAACGAAGCTGCGAAAAGAGAAGCAGCCAGTACAATCGATTTATTCCAATTCATTGTTAGTATGTTGTTAATTTTAAAGTGGTGCTAAAATAAATAAATTAAATTTAGTAAGGCCCATTCCTCTGTAAAATAATTGTTCTAAAAAGGAAGCTCGATTTTGATTCGTTTGATCGAATCAGCGGCTACGTGGACGGTACTGAAAAACAGAGGGCCGTATTCAACGGCCCCTGTTCTATATTATGCTGGGATATTCTTTTTCTTCGGAAATAGGAGTGAGGCAATGATACTTAATGCCAGTATACTAATGATCACAATAAGAGAATGCGTCGTAGTAAAGCCCACTTCGGCTAACCAGTGGTGCAGCAGCATCTTCAGACCGATGAAAACCAATAAAAATGCTAAACCTACTTTTAAGTATTGGAATTTATGGATAATATTGACCAATAAGAAGAACATCGACCGCAGTCCGAGGATCGCAAAAATATTGGAAAAAAAGACGATATAGGGGTCTTTGGTCACCGAGAAAATCGCTGGGATCGAATCGACGGCAAATATGAGGTCGGTAAATTCGATGACAAGCAATACCAGGAAAAGCGGCGTCATATATTTCACGCCATTTTCGATATGGAAGAAATGGCCAGCGTCCAGTTTAGGTGTTACTTTGAAATACTTGGATGCGAATTTAACCACGGGGTGGTTTTGCGGGTCAACCTCTTCTTCCTGGTTGCGGTTGATAAACATTTTTATACCTGTAAATACCAGGAAGGCACCAAAAACATACAGGATCCAGCCAAACTTGGCGATTAAAGTTGCGCCCAGGAAAATAAAGAGGAAACGCATAACGATAGCGCCTAGGATGCCCCAGACCAACACCTTATGATAATAACGTTCGGGAATGCCAAAGGAAGTAAATAGCAATACCATAACAAAGATATTATCTACGGACAGTGCATATTCGACCACATAGCCCGTTAAATATTCAAGGCCAAGATTCTTGTTATAGATGTCCAGGCTAGCAGCTAAGTCTCCCGGGATAATCTTAATGTCGTGATGATGCTTAACGATAATCTGTTGTAGATGGTCCAGATCATGGATATTGTGTAACTCAAACCCGTAGTGACGGAGTAACCAGTAGAAGCCCAGAGAAAAGAGCACCCAGATTGCACTCATGATCGCGGCCATTTTCAGGCTCACCGGTTTGTCGCCCTTAGAAAACAAGCCAAGGTCAATGGCGAGCATCAGCGCAATGAAGATGAGAAAACCTCCAAAAAACATTAATTCGTGACTCATTATTTTTTTCTTTCTGTTGTATATTTTACTAATTGAAGCAATGCTGCCTTGTATTCATTCTCGGGAAAAGCTTCCAGGATCTGGAATGCCTCCTGCTGATATTGTCGCATTTTTTCTGCGGCATAATCCAGACCGCCGCTAGTGCGGACAAAGTCAATAACTTCGGCGACTTTTTTTGGATCTTCATTGTGGTTTCGAACCAGATTGATGATTCGGCGTTTTTCGCTGTTACTGGTATGACTGAGAGCGTAGATCAAAGGCAAGGTCATCTTTTTTTCCTTAATATCATTTCCTACCGGTTTGCCTACATCATCCAGTCCAAAGTCAAACAGATCGTCTTTGATCTGAAATGCAATGCCGATTTTCTCACCAAACTGATGCAGCTTGTCCACGGTCTGCTGATCAGCATTGGACGACGCGGCGCCGCAGGCACAGCAAGAGGCGATCAGGGAGGCCGTTTTCTTCCGTATTACCTCGAAGTAAATGGACTCCTCGATGTCCAGCTTGCGCGCTTTTTCGATTTGGAGCAACTCGCCCTCACTCATCTGGTCTACCGCCTCCGATACGATCTTCAGCAGGTGGTAATCCTGATGTTTTACAGACAGCAATAAGCCTCTGGACAACAGAAAATCTCCCACCAGTACAGCGATCTTGTTTTTCCACAGCGCATTGATCGAAAAGAAGCCCCTCCGTTCATAGGAGTTGTCGACTACATCGTCATGAACCAATGAGGCTGTATGCAACAATTCTACCAAAGCAGCTCCTCTATATGTCGATTCGTTGATTCCATTACAGATCCCTGCAGAAAAGAATACAAACATCGGCCGCATTTGTTTGCCTTTTCGTTTGATTAGGTATTGGGTAATACGATCCAACAGTGGAACGGAGCTTTTCATGGAAGCTTTAAACTTCTTTTCGAAAGCTTCAAGTTCGTGGGCAATAGGGCGTTGGATCTCTTTTAATTTTGACATGAATTAGGGTGAAATACCAAAGTAGTTAAAGCTTAAAGATAATCATTTTGTGATAACTCATCCACTGCTTTTTCCAGATTTTTGTACCATTCTTCGCCATAAGTTCGGATCAGCGGATCCTTCAGAAACTTATATACCGGAACCTGCAATTCTTTGCCAAAGGTGCAGGCATCTTTGCAGATATGCCATCGGTCATAATGAAGCACGTCAAACTCGGGATAATGTGTCGTGCGAATCGGATAGAGATGGCATGAAATGGGTTTGCGCCAATGTATCTCGCCAAGTTCGTAAGCTTTTTCGATAGCACATTTCGTAATACCATTTTCCCAGGTAACGTACGCACACTCCTTATTCCCGTCCACACAGGTGGTGGTCAGATCACCATCTATATCGACCACGTATTTGCCTTGTTCTTCAATGGCTTCAATGCCCTTGGCCGTCATGTAGGGTTTTACCTTTGGATAAATTTCCTCCAGAATAGCCTTTTCACTTTCCAATAAAGGCGCACCTGAATCCCCTTCGATACAGCAGATCCCTTTACATTTTGATAGATTGCACACAAAGTCGTTATTGATCAGATCTTCGTGTACCAACACATTTCCTACTTCAATCATTATTGTTATTTTGAGTAGCTCGCTCTCTGTCCCAGTTTATATTTTAGCCCCTGTGCCTCCAAAAGCTCTAAGGTGACCGAACCGATCAATATATCGACGTTGGCCTTAACCGGGATCCGGTTACCATCGTTGGTAACCCATAGATAAAGTTTGCTATTTTTCTTAAAGATACGTCCCGGTTTGATTTCAGGACTAAATTTGAGGCACTCCAACGTGCCTAACTCGGTTTTTATTTTTTCGATTCCGATATATTGTATCCCTAATGTGGCGATTTCATCATTAAGGAAGTAAGTCAGTTTAAAGGATTCCCCCGGCTTTACGGAAGATAAGTCCAGATTGCGTGCAAAATAGTAGGACGATAACAAATCAAATGTTTGGTCAACTTTTGAGGTGAAATTTCCTTTATTGCCGGACACTGTGCGTGCTTCCTGATTAAAGCGGACTTTATCGTTGCGTCTGTAGCCGCCCTCACGGATGTTTTCCGTGTAGTAATAAGGTAAAAATGTTCTGCTATTTATATAGGAGTTATACTCATTTCTTACCGTGTATATGGAGAATGCTCCGGCTGTTCTGCCAGCAGCATACAGATGGAACGCCGGATTCCCCTGCCCATCTTTGGCTTCGCTCACAGTCAAAGTTCCCGTTGCAGCCGAGATAATACCATAACGTAATCTATACTTTAATTTTTCTCCTGCTTTAAAGGCAGATTCCTTCAAATGGGGCAGGTCTTGTGCGAAAACAGTACTTACAAAAACGGATAAGTAAAGGAGCAAAGTCGATATAAGTTTCATGTACGTAAGTTTACGAAATTTGTTTGAAAGAAAATGTTATTTTCTCTTAAAAACGGGAACTGTCGAACAGGGCTCACCGTACATGATACTTTTTGCTACTTTGCTGAGTCTCACGGTAAATTGCACAAAGGCAGATTCCGGAATTTGAATGTCGCCACAGCCTTTTACAACGACCCGCTGGTCCCGATATTGCTCCATATCGATGTGTGCTATGGCGGCGGCATACTGGATACGCAGGAGTTCGTCCAGGTCGCCGAAGATGACAGTAGCAGCATAGGGTTCAAGCTTATTGGCCAGTAGCATATAGGCCCAGGTAGGTACGATGGCATCTGCGCTGCAAGTGATCGCTACATGTTTGCCTGTATACTGTGACCAGTCGTGCGATTTTATGAATTCGCGGAAGTCTTTCTCCTTTAGAATCAATCCGTGGAATAAATTATCTTTAATGTCATATAATACATTATCAGCATGAGGGTGATAATCTGCCAGATCCACCGTGATCAAGCCACTCTGTGCAACCTTATTGACAATATTTGTTTGAATATCCATATCCTATCAAAAAAAAAAACCGGACGATAATTCGTCCGGTTACAAATTTACTCAAAAATCTTCTAAAAGAATTTCACTCTATTGTCAATGATTTCAGCTTTGTCCTGTAATGCACGGAAGATTGATCCCCACGCGCGTTGAGCTTTAGCAGCAAGCATTTGTTTCTTTTGCGCATTGATGTCAGGGATTGCCGCCGGATTGGTGAAACCATTTACCTGTACCACATAGACACCTGTGTTGCCCTCGATTGCTTTGGAAGGCTTGTTTGGCTGCAGACCGAATACGGTACCTACTACTGTGTTTTCGAGTGCGACACCAGGAATCACCGGATTTGCAAACACAACATTCTCCACCTGGATCGCTGATTTGCCTACTTTCTGAGCGACCTGATCAATTGAAGAAGCACCGGCTAAAGCTTTGTCAAATTTCTCTTTCAACAGCCTTGCTTTCACCATATTTCTTACAGCAGGTTCAATATCTTTTTTTACTGCATCCAGAGCAAGTGTTCCCTTAGGCTGTATATTGACTAAATGAGCCAAGATGTAGGAAGTTTCAGTTTCAAACACTTTGTCCGAAACATCACCTTTTTTAGCTTCAAACGCCCAACGAATCAAATCACGTGGAGCTTCAGCGCCGTCGAGCACATTGTCCATTGCCGATACGCGGGAAGCTGTACGCGCTTCAAGTCCTAGCTTCTTCGCCTCCTGAGCAAAGTTTTGCGCGGTAGCAGCTGATAAGAATGCAGTCGCTTTACTATGCGCGTTGTTTAATGTTTCTTTACCGCTGCTGATAACTTTGTCAATGATGGCTACCTTAGCATATTTGGCTGTGCCGATCTGTTTTTCTATTTTGATGACATGGACACCAAACTGAGATTTGACAACTTTGATCTCGCCAGCTTTGCCTTCGAATACAGCTTTTTCAAATTCAGGAACCATACGGCCTCTGGTAAACGTACCGAGCTCACCACCGTTGTTTTTACTTCCGGGGTCGTTGCTGAACTGTACTGCGAGGGCAGCAAAGTTGTCTCCTTTCTGAATTAGACCTTTGATCGAATCTGCTTTTGCCAATGCCTTGTCGACACCACCTTCTGCAGTTGGGTCCAATAAGATATGAGAAGCTTTCACTGAGTCAGGACCTACTACAGTCGATACGACTTTTGCAATTTCATAAGCACCATTATTTAAAAATGGACCAACTGTAGTACCCGCTGCTACATTGAATACCACGGAATCCAAAGAAGGACTCAACTGACCTTTTTTTACATAGGTGAATGGGTATTTGTTGTCCGAGTTGATGGACGCAAATAAGGAATCATCTTTAGCTACAATCAGGTCTTGTTTCAGTTTGTTGATAGCCTCTTTTACAGCCAAGGAGTCTTTGGCAAGTGGTTTGGCGTCCACAACGACATATTGGATGGCACGGGTTTCCTCCTGCGTCTTGAACATATTTTTATGTTCGTCATAATATTGCTGAAAATCAGCATCTGATAACTTGACATCCGCATCTTTTACCGAAGCGTAATCCAACAGAATATATTTAAAGTTTGCCAGCTTATTGCGCTCTTGGTATTCTTCGTTTGCCTCCAATGACGTTACATATACACTGTTGGAAAGCAATTCGCCATATTTACTGCTTAGGCGTTCATCGCGTACACCTTCAAGCAAGGCTTCCCACTGTTGGGCCACTGCTGGATTGCCAGCGGTGTTCATCTGGCTTATGAAAGTCATCAATTGACCATGGTCGAATTGTCCAGTTTGGGGATTCGTAAAAGCCTGAACGATCTGTGGTGAAGGATTTGGCCCTTTTACTAAATCATTCAACTCGTCTTTACCCACGGTCAAACCGACTTTTTCGATTTCTTTCTTCAAGATTTCTCTAGACAAGAATTGATTCCAAACCTGTTGTACGGCGTAAGTTCTCATCTGAGGAGTGACCGCGCCGCCCATTTGCTGTTTGAACATTTCTTCTGCTTGCTCTACCTGTTGGTTGAACTCAGGATACTCAATTTCCGTTCCGTTGACTTCCCCTACACGATTTTGATGTCTTGCCCAAAAAGGAGCTCCTCCTCGAACGACATCGCCTAGTAAAAATGCTAAAATTGCGATAGCCATTGCTGCTGTCAAGATGATACCAGCTTTGTTACGCAAAAAGCCCATTAATCCCATAGTCTGCTTATTGTGTTTATATTGTGTAAATACTTGTATTTCGTTAATTTATGCATAGCATAGCAAAATGCGGTGCAAGATACAATTTTTATAAAAAAAAACGGAATATTTTCCTGAATGTAAGAAAACAAATTTGAAAACAAATTGTATAAGCTGTTTTTTGGAGAGTTGCTGGCCTCATCCTGCGATGGCATAACCGTGACGCGAAACAATAAGACCCCTTATCAACTGAACGTGTTGTTTGATAACAGTGGAGCTATCTGCCGCCTATCGTTGGAAACAAGCTGTTGTCTTTGATGATTACCATGCCTGTCGCATTCTGGATATTGGCATGCAAGAGGTCTTTATCAGAGCTAAATGAGGTTCCCTGCAGGTTGCCTCGCTGATCTTTAAAGAACGCTTGGATCGGAACATGGTTGTAAAAGGTTCTGTTGGGGTCTTTGGCTCCTTCGTCGTAGATAATTTCTTCCGTTTTAAAAACTGACCCATCCGCGATGGTCACGACCACATTCTTCGTGAAGATCGTCAGTTTCTCCTTCTCCTTTCTTACCGCGTGATCGGAGGTAATACGTTGTGTTTCTTTGAGATTCTCGTCGTAAAAAATGATTTTAATACTCTTGGGGAAGATGTACACCTGACTACTGTCGTGCTTGATGCGCATTTCGGGCGCTGTCAGGTTAGCTTTAACTTTGGACGAGTCACTATAAATAATGTCAACGTGGCGTGATATATCCACTGCTTCTTCTTTCTTTAAGTTGGCAATCCGGTCGACCTCTTTCAGGTCTGGTTCACAGGACGTCAATAAGAGCGCCCCTAGTAAAACGAGCATGACCAGGGGCGATAAATATACTGTTATGGAATTTGCAAATATTTTGCGTCCCATCCTATTAGTTGAATTGATTTCTGACGAACCAGCGGTCATTTAAGGTAAAGCCGATGTTGATATTGATATATCGTTCGCGTAAGAGACCGTTTGCAATTTTGCCCATTTGGCCGAACTCGGCAGATACATTGATTTTGGAGAACGCTCCTGTATATTGATTACGGGCCAATGGTAAACCCACGCCGACGCTTACAGCCATATCGTTGATATTCTGGTCATTTAAATAGTACTGTGTCTTGTTGTACCTGAAACCAAGACGATAGTCAATCTGGTTTAAATACTTAAAGGATGTCCGGTCGGGTGTCAATTGTCCCCCTACAGCTACGCCATAGTTTTTACGTAGACGGTTTTCGCCTGTACGAACCTGAAATCTAGACCAATCAGCATATTTAAAGTCCGCACCAACCAACCAGCGGCCACTGCGGGCCAAGGTAAAACCGACGTTATGTTTTAAAGGTAGCGTCAAATGTCTACTTTCACGAGGCGATTGGAAGGTCGTATCTGTAGGTAGATTGGCATTGTCAGGATCTGCTGATGGTGCAAGCCTCGTTACAAATGTGGTGGAGCGATCCTTGATATCGTTGTTTAAGGATCCGGAGTATCCAAGCGTGACGGCGTATTCCTTATTGAAGACATGTTCGTATTGTAAACCATAGTCAAGAATAATACCCTGAATTTCGCGTTTGTCCTGTTGCTGTACATTCAGTGCGCCGGAAGACACGGGAAATTCCACACGGCTATAATCATTTAGTGTGCCAAAAAGATAAGACACGTTAGCTCCTATACTCAGACCTTTAACTAGCCTGACACCCCAACCCGCATAAGCTTTGGTCAAACCGCCTTCGCCTGTAAACACCTTTCGGAAGACGGACGAATTAATAGTTTCCTGTGATTCCGTACGGTAGCCCACATCCGAATAGGGTAAAATACCCAAGCTGATACCACCAAACCGCTTCATCGGAAAGGTCATGGTGATATGGCTGAAAGCAAAATCCGCTGTATTGTCCGACCGGGTTGTTGAATTTAGCTGAGTAAAGTTGCCATACAGCCCAGCATCAAAAATGCTCATCCTCGCTGCGGAGTACGAGGCCGGATTGCTTGGGTTGGTATTGTAGTAAAGTCCATCCAAGGTACGTACACCAGTACTGATACCGCCCATCGCTCTCTGCTGAGGTAATAAATCTTCACGCATTTGGCCTATCCCCAACTGAGAATAAGGTGAGGCGGATGTTGTTTTTTGAGCAAATGCGGTCGTAGAACTAGCTAAAAGTCCACCTGCTAACAACAGTTGGAGGGATTTATTTTTTAGAGAGCTTATAAAGCGTTTCTGCATGGTCAACCTATAAAATTGAGAAACTAATGTTTATTTAGTTTGAGTGAATCTTCGAGTTTTTGACTCGTATAATTAAATGTTTTTTGCTTTTAATCGCATACAAAACTATTCAATTTTTGTGAGCTTGTTAAGCCGTTTTTGTTAAAAAAGGTTAAACAATTGTTGCACAGTGTTTTAGAAAAACTGGAAGTAAATTATCGTCAGTGCGATGATGGCGTATATGACCTCAAAAAACCACTTCTTTTTAGCATAGGTAAAATAATAGCCCATATAAATAGCAATAGGAGGTGCACAGAGAAGGAAATGGGCTTCCGTTAATTTTTTGTTCCAATAGAAGGAGGCTATTGCGAGGCATAACATAAAGAATAGCAACTGAAAGGACTTGCGGATATGCACGATGCTCTTAAAGAAATTATCTTTTAGAATCAGCAGAAAGAGAATCAAGGTGAAAATGATCGGAATCAGTACCAGATAATCGACAAGCTGAATGCGGATTGCAGTAGGAAATTTGTAGGTAAAAGGTAACCAGATGGTATAAAAAAGTTCCATTTTTCCTACCCATAGATAGATCACCGCGAGTATAAAATAAATGGTTGCCAGCCCCAGCAGTGGTGTGATCCATTCCCGCCAGTTAAATGGCCGGAAAATAAGCAGGCTGATCCACAGCAAAAAGAACATGCTAAGAAAGGGGAAGTAGATCAAACTTCCGATGCCAACAATCATCCCTAGATCAAACATTTCCGCTTTTACGTCCGTCTGCCGATATAGGGAAAGCAATTTGCTGAGCATCCATATCGATATAAAATTACAGATCAAGGTCGGTGAGAGAACCAGAAAAGGCAAAAATAGGCTGGCCAAGGTCATGTACATCAGAGCCACCAGAAAGCTGGGCTTTCCCAGCAGATTGAAGTGGCTGGTGATCCGGTTGAGTATAGTTGCCTGAAAGATGGTCAAAATCAGGGTGATAAAGACATTGGTTGCAGGAGAAAGGTTGATCAGGTTGTTTTCTCCCAAAAGATTGCCGAGGGCCGGTTCAAAGATTACGGAGTCCAGCTTATCCGGAAGGTGGAGAAATATGCCAAGGCATAGTATAAAACCTACTGCGGATAAGAACAGAATATTTATGGGCGTGTAATTCCGAAACTGACCTATAATCATGCGATAAATATATTATTTATTCTTTTTTTCCAGTTTGCTGATGCGGCGGTCCAGCAGAAAGAGGAAGAAACCCAGTCCGAGAAAGATGACCAGCATCACTAAGACCACCACGTAGATCTTGCCTTCGCTGCGGAGGCCGGTGGCCATTTCTACGTCGTCCTGCGCAAAGGTGCTTAGCGTCGATAAGATAAGTAAAGCAATTGATAATGTTATTTTTTTCATCTTAATTATATGTCTTTAATGGGCGATGGGCGTTGGAGAATCGTATTGTACTGTCTATAGATTTTATATCCCGCTTCCCATCGCATTATATTCTTTTATTTCTATAGGCTGGTCGATTGCACGTATGGTAAGCCGCCCTAATCGGATTCTTGTTGTTTTTTCTCCAGCAAACGAATACGGTAGCGAAGTGAGCAGATCCAGAATGCGATCATAGGCCAGCCAATCATGGCTGCATAAAACGTGGGCCGCAGTTCGTTGCTCATCTGCAGCTGTCCAAAGGTTGCATTCCCGCCACTTCCGGGGTGCAGAGAGTCGGTCATTTTTGGGAGAATATAGAGTAGTACAATAATAATCGGAAAGGCGAAAATATTATACACTGCTGATATTTTGGCTCTTTTTTGTTCCTCCTCAAGTGCATTGCGCAGGACGAGGTAGGCAAGATACATCAACGTCGCGATGGCTGATCCATTTAATTTGGGATCGTTGGGCCAAGGTTCACCCCAGGTGATATTTGCCCACAGCATGCCCGTAGCCAGCCCAAGAAAACAAAAGGTAATTCCCGTGTTAACCGCTTCGACTGCCAGTAAATCGTATTCCTGCTTGCCGGTATTCAGGTATTTGATACTATAGATTACGGAAATGAGATACATAACGATCATGGCAGACCACATCGGAACATGAAAATACACATTTCGTATACTTTCGTGAAGGATAAATAGACGGGGGACGGGGCCTAAAAGACCATTAATAATGACTGCACTGATGATCAGAACAGCTAGTATTTTCCACCATTTTTTTCTCATGGTAACTTGAATTTAATATGTTTTCGATTCTACAACCTAATCTCGCCAAAGGTACGGAAATAACAATAAAGAAATAGTGACGGTGATTACATTAATTGCGAGTAATACGATTATTTCTTTTGCGCTGGAAGCCCTTTCCAGACCTTCCATTGCATGACGTGAAAGCTTGATCAATACAATCAGTAGAGGGATGATTGCCGGGAAACTTAAAATGGCCATCAAGGTACTGTTATTCCCAGCTTTGGAACTTATGCCAGAGATCATGGTAAATACACTGGCAAAGCTGATGCTACCGAGTATGACAGCTGTAAAATAGAGTAGGGGATCCCCAAGCGGATTTTTAAAAATAACCGAATAGAATGCAAAGGCGATCGAGGCCAGCAGGACCATCAGTAACATATTATAAATGACTTTGGCAAGAATGATCGCTTTGGGATCAACGAGGGAGTAATAGTAAAGTTGCCGGCTGGGGTTTTCCTGAACGAAACTTTTGTTGATGGCATTGATGGATGCAAACAGCATGATAATCCAGAAGAGAGCGTTCCAAACGGTCGAATCTACCGATTTGAATGCCTGATAACAAACAAATACAGTAGATACGACATATAGCAGGATTCCGTTAATGGCATACTTTGATCGCCATTCCAGAATAATATCCTTAAGAATTAGGGTTTTAACCTGTTGCAGTAAAGTCATATGGGACAAAGATACGAATGTATTCTGACCATTAAAGAAGCATAAACCCGTCAGTTCTTAAAAAAATACTTTTTTACTTATGCATTAGAAATTTTTGATTTAGCTGCATCGGTTGTATTGTCGATCTTGCTGGCCAAATTCTGCGCGGCATTATTGGCATGATCCAACGCCTCTCTGCCGGCCTCTTTTGCTTTGTTTTTCAGCGCATCTGCATCTTCAGAAGCTTTACTGAACGCGGCCTGTGCTTTATTTTTGAGGCTATCCAATTCGGCGGAAGCTCTGTTGGCCAATTTTTGTGCTTTCTTAGCTTCTTTTTTAGAAAGTTCCTTCAATGACTTAGTTAAGCTTTTGATGCCATCATTTGCACGATCTAACTGTTTTTTTCCGTCATCGGTTCCTAAAAGATACCATGCAGCAGCTCCCGCAGCCAATCCTACCAAAGCAAATGCCACTAATCCATTTTTGCTATTTTTCATAATTCTTCTATTTTGTTATGTATTCAAATGATAATCAAGTATGATACCAAATGAACAATCACTAGGAGAATTTGTTTAAAAAGAATGGATAATTAACAAAATTTTACATATCTACTTTTTGCTGTTTGGACTGCAGGGTGTAGAGGTGCTGATACAGACCATTTGCTTTCTGTAAAAGTTCGAAATGAGTGCCGCTTTCGGATACGATGCCATTTTCGATAACAATAATTCTATCTGCATCGACGATCGTAGATAGCCTATGTGCAATGATGATCGATGTACGGCCTCGCATCAATTCTTCGAGTGCGTCCTGCACCTGTCTTTCTGATTCGGAGTCCAGGGAAGAGGTTGCTTCATCCAGAATAAGGATGGCGGGGTCTTTGAGCAATGCTCGGGCTATAGCGATGCGCTGACGTTGGCCGCCCGACAATTTTACGCCCCGTTCACCGACGATGGTATCGTATCCTTCGGGAAAGTTCAGGATAAACTGATGGGCATTGGCCCGTTTGGCTGCGGCCATGATTTCGTCATCAGCGGCGTCCAGCTTGCCGTAAGCAATGTTCTCACGAATCGTTCCGCCAAACAGCAGTACGTCCTGCGGTACAATAGCAACCTGGTTCCGTATATCGCAGAGTTCGAAATCCGAAGCCGGCTTGCCATCGTATCGGATTTCACCGCTATTGGCCTTGTAAAATTGGAGGATTAAAGAGGCTATCGTTGATTTGCCGGTTCCACTGGGGCCCACAATGGCTACCTTATCACCTGCATGGGCAGTGAAGTTGATATCCTTTAAGATCTGCACATCGGGCCGGCTTGGGTAAGCAAATGCTACATGGTTAAAACTGAGGCTCCCGCTCATTTTTTTGCCGATATCTTTGCAAGTAGGTTCGACTTTGATCTTTTCCTGAGGCTCGTCGAGAATTTCCAGAATCCGTTCGCTGGCACCCAGTGAGCGTTGGATATTGGCGTAGAGTTCAGGAAAAGTGCCCATGGATCCTGCCACAAACATGGAATAGAGTATATAAGTGGTCAGATCTCCCACAGACATCTCATGAATGGATACCAGCGCTGCACCATACCAGATGACGGCAATCACGGCTCCAAAAATGCAGAAGATAATAAATGATGCAAATGCACCACGGAATGTCGCACCACGAACGGCGAGCTTGACGACGGAGTCCATTTGGTTGCTATACCGGCTGAACTCAAAGTATTCATTGACAAAAGCTTTGACATTACTGATGCCAAGCAGCGTTTCCTGGACAATGCTGTTGGATTCAGCCATTTTATCCTGAGCCTGCCGCGACAGCTCACGAATAAATTTACCAAAGACAATGGCAGCAACGACAATGACCGGAAGGATGCAAAGATTCATTAATGCCAGTTTGGGGGAGACCCATACCAGCAGAAATACCCCGAAGCAAAGACTGATCAATTGGCGTAAGATTTCGGCCAGCGTAGTTGTGAGGGTATCCTGAATTTGGGACAAATCCGCAGAAAGCCTGCTGTTTAATTCGCCAACACGGCGGTTGGCAAAAAATTCGATAGGTAAGGAAATCAGCTTATGATAGGTGTCTTTCCGGACCTGAGCCAGCGCACGCTCAGCAATCTCCACGAAAATGCGGATTCGAAAAAAAGATACAATAGAAGTGAAAGAAAGGATAACAAAGGCAATTCCCCCGATGTAATAGACTTCTGCCTGAAGCCAGGGATAAGTTTGTTTGCCCTGGGCAGCATCTATCATGGCGCCAAGCAGGGCCGGAAACGCCAGCATGGACAGGCTGGACAATACCAAAAAAAACATACCCACGCCAAATTTAACCCTATAAGGCCTGAGATAGGTCAATATTTTCGATGCCCGTAAAAGGAGTTCTTTATTTAACTTTGGTTTTGGTAGATCTTCTTCTTGTTTGTTGCCGCTATTGAATCCTCTTGCCATATCCGCTACTTCAAATTTTGTTGCGAGGACAAATGTAGCGAGATTAAAAATATTTTGCTATCATACTTCGGTCAATTTTTTACCCCATTCCATTTTTGACAGAAAGTAGGGGCGAGGATTTGCATCAAAGGCTAAAGGCGACGCTAGGAGACTCCGGACACGCCATTATCTTTTGACATCAGCTTCCGTTTATTACTGCGGTACAGCAAAAAGCCTAAAATAAAGATTGCGGCAAGGGATACATATCCCCAGATAAGACCCAACGGGGACCCTTCGGTCTGGCCTGCTTGCTGGCGCAGCTTGTCATTCTCCCGCTGGAGCTTGTTTATGGTACCAATGTAAGCTGAGACCTGTTTATCGTAATCTGTGGCCAGTTGCTGATATTTGTCTTTTTCAAAGTCTTTGATTTTAAGTAGCTTCTGCGTTTCCAAAAAGATGTTGTTATCCGTGATGACAATATCTTTGAGGATATCAATGCTCTTCTGCATATCTCCTTTGGACTTGAATAAGCCAAACAGCCCCGATTTCTGGGTAAGGCTGCTGTCATAGGCGCCAAATTTTTGCTGGCGGGCATCAAGCAGGTCGTTGACGCGCTTGCGCTGCACCTCAAAAGCACTGGAATCTGCATTTTCCTGTGCAGCGACGGGCACAAGACAGCAGCATACGTATGCCAATACAAGAAGGATTTTTGAGAATTTCATCATGACTTCAACGATCAATTTAAATTAATATTACGCGAGTAGCCCAAGTGTTGGATTACGGTGTGCTTTCGCCATTTCGGATGTCTGTCCGAAACATAAACAGCTGACCTTGGTAAAAGTTGGGAATTAATCTTTAAATTCTATGCGGATGACGTTGGAGTCATCGTCGTGGAGGCCTAAAAGCTGGCTTGCGTTTCCCTTATTGATGGCAATTTCCAAGTAGTTGCTTATCCCAAACAAACACAATTTTTCACCTTCCCCGACTTCATTATAATGCCAGGACAGATTGGTGATTGTTTCATTTCGTTTAAAGTACAAGACGAAGTTACGGCCTTTTTGTACTTTATTGAAGAGGTCTTTGGAAATATTGGTAATGGCATTGCCAAACGAATCGACGTAGATGACATTGCCTCTGATCATGTCCTTGTCGAAGATGGGCTGCAAAGTTACTTTTTCAATCAGTTGATGGATGGGGGTGCCCACATCTTTCAATTTTCCTCCTTTTGCAATATGGCAAGCCGACTTGGAAAGGATGTCGGCCAGGGGAAAATGTAGGTATCTCAGATCCTGCATTAAGTTAAGCTCGTATAATTCCTGCGGATCATTTCCGTTTAACAACAAGCTGAAGATACCATTGTCTGCACCGACGAAATAATGATCATTGTATTTCATGCCGATATATTTGGATTCTTCATGGAATAAAGTGTTGATGCCAATAATATGTACGGTGCCCTTGGGGAAATAATGATAAGCATTGCCGAGGACAAAAGCTGCCCGAGGAATGTTGAATGCGGGGATTTCATGTGTGATGTCAACAATATTAACGTCAGACAACTGCGATAAAAGACTCCCTTTTAACGCCGCCTGGTAAAAATCCTTATGTCCGAGATCTGTTGTTAACGTAATTACTGCCATTCCCTTTCGCCTATTTTTTCGCTCAAAATCTAATCAAATAGAGAGCAAAATTACTATTTATCAGCTGATTTGTAAAGCTAATCGAAGAACTTATTTTGAATATATTTTTTTTCGGTTGATATCCACAAACATAGCGCATATCTATGATGTAAAGAAATCTTTTGTGGACTCTTATAAGCGCTTTAAAATAGAGGCGATTCGCGGACAAATGCAAAAAGAAAGTTTGTTTTTCTTTTTGTAAAAATCTCTCGGCGGTGGCATGTTTTCTCAATAGAATACGTTAATTTTGAATAGTATTATGCAGAGGAGCTTTTGTGTGATCGCTACAATCTAAAGAATTCTAAATAGATAAAATTTGAACGAATTACTAATTGCATTAGATGGTCTGAATTTACCCATACTATGGGGGGCAGACAATGAGCACTTTGATTATTTAAAGAAACAGTTCCCAAAACTGAGAATTGTTGCTCGAGGAAACGAAATGAAGGTGTTGGGCGATGCGAAGGAGCTGGAGCTGTTCGAGCAGTCATTTAAGGCAGTCATGGCTCACCTGGAAAAATATAACAACATCACGCTGCTGGATTTTGAAAATCTCCTTGGCGCGAGTGCCGGTTCCGCGGCACAGCAGGAGAAGGAGCTCTCAGCACAGCATGCTGCGTTTGGTTCGGAGCCCATTGTCTACGGTCCAAACGGCCTGATCGTACGTGCGCGGACACCTAATCAGCGTAAAATGGTGGACAGTATTTCCAAAAATGATATCTTATTTGCGATCGGTCCGGCAGGTACAGGAAAAACCTATACAGCGGTAGCTTTGGCTGTCAGAGCATTACGGAACAAGGAAATTAAGCGGATAATTCTGACCAGGCCTGCTGTGGAAGCAGGAGAGAACTTAGGATTCCTGCCCGGTGACCTCAAAGAGAAAGTCGACCCGTACTTACGGCCGCTTTACGATGCACTCGACGATATGATTCCTGCCGAGAAATTAAAAGGCTATCTGGAAAACCGTACGATAGAAGTCGCGCCTTTGGCATTTATGCGCGGTCGTACACTGGACAATTGCTTTGTCATTTTGGATGAAGCTCAAAATGCCACAGATATGCAGCTCAAGATGTTTTTGACACGTATGGGGCCGACAGCAAAATTTATTGTCACGGGGGACATGACACAAGTCGATTTACCTAAAAAAAATCAATCTGGTTTGTCAACGGCCATACGCTTGTTGGACAATATTGAAGGAATAGACATTATTCATCTCAGTGGTGGCGATGTGGTGCGGCATAAATTAGTACGCCGCATACTGGAAGCCTACGGCGATATTTAACCGGCGATGCATCATTTAATTATTTTTTGAATTTACTTTGAACATGAACGCTATAAAAGAAACAAATTTCAATTTCGACAATCAAACCGCATTTTATAGAGGGAAAGTACGGGACGTGTATACGATTGCCGATACGTATCTGGCGATGGTCGCTTCGGACCGTATATCTGCGTTTGACGTGGTACTGCCGCGTCCGATCCCCTATAAGGGGCAGGTGCTGAATCAGATTGCTGCCAAATTTTTAAAGGCTACGGCCGATATTATTCCCAATTGGGTGGTGTCGGTGCCAGACCCAAGTGTGACCATCGGTCAGATGTGCGAGCCGTTTAAAGTAGAGATGGTGATCCGTGGTTATCTCTCGGGGCATGCATGGCGCGAATATGCTGCCGGCAAACGCGAAGTCTGCGGTGAAGCCCTTCCCGAAGGACTAAAAGAGAATGATAAGTTACCTGCGCCGATCATCACACCAACGACAAAGGCTGCAGTAGGGCATGACGAAGATATCTCGCGGGAAGATATCCTCAAAAAAGGAATTGTCAGCGAGGAGGACTATATACAATTGGAAAAATATACCAAAGCTTTGTTTCAGCGGGGTACCGAAATCGCTGCGCAAAGGGGATTAATACTGGTAGACACCAAATATGAGTTTGGAAAAAAAGACGGTCAGATCGTACTGATCGACGAGATCCATACCCCCGATTCATCCCGGTATTTTTATGCCGAGGGCTATCAGGAACGTCAGGAGAAAGGGGAGCCACAGAAGCAGCTGTCCAAAGAATTTGTTCGTAAGTGGTTGATTGAAAATGGGTTTCAGGGTAAAGACGGGCAGGTGATACCTGAGATGACAGACGAAATTGTTGCGTCCATCTCTGAACGTTATATCGAGCTCTATGAGCATATTGTCGGTGAAAAATTTGTTTATCCGGATCAGGAGGATGTGCTTGAACGTGTAGAAAGAAATGTGACAAAGGCTTTAAAAGAGCTAAATTATTAGTACATTGTGTCCTCAAACAAAGGAGACAGACTTATGAAGTATACTATTGATAAACACGATCGCTATATTGTCATAGAGCCTCATGTGGAAGTGATAGACGCGGAGAACGCCGCGAAGCTTAAAGGAGAGTTTTTGTTGCGCAATACGATAGGGCAGCGCAATATTGTGTTGGACATGATCCATGTCCAAAAGACAGATGAAGTAGGTATCCGTTTGGGGATATTGGCCCATCGTTTATGTCAGTCGGTTGGTGGTATATTTATTTTGGTTAATCTCTGCCCCGCGCTGATGGATATGGTCCGTGTGTCCCATCTCGACAAGTCGCTTAAGATCGCAGCTTCGCTCAAGGTTGCTGAAGATCTGATCTTTGCGCACGAACTGGAATCCGAATATCGGGGGGCAATCGAGGATTAATATGAAGTTTGAAGTTCTGATTTTAGGAAATAGTTCGGCGACACCCATGTTTGATCGCCATCCAACTAGCCAGGTGCTGAACTTTAATGAACAGTTGTTTTTAATTGACTGCGGAGAAGGAACCCAGATGCAACTCAGCAGGTACGGTATTAAAAGCAATCGAATAGGGCATATTTTTATCAGTCATTTACATGGGGATCATTATCTGGGCCTGGTGGGGCTGCTTTCATCGATGCATCTCGTCGGACGCAAGAGTGATCTCCATTTATATGGACCGGCAGCTTTGAAGGAAATCTTGGATATTCAATTCCTGCATTCGGAAACGGTATTGCGCTATAATTTGGTTTTTCATGCGATTTCACCGGATACACCGGGCGTAATTTTCGAAAACAGAACGCTCAGAGTAAGCACCTTTCCATTAAAACATCGCATTGCCTGTACAGGATTTCGATTTGATGAGGGACCGCGTGCCCGCACTTTGCTGGGCGATGTGGTGCAAGCCCTGCAGATTCCGACAGTTTATTATCCTGCAATAAAAAAAGGGATGGATTATGTGGACGAAAACGGTAAGGTCTATAAAGCGGATGAGTTGAGCCTGCCGGCGCCGAAATCCCGGAGCTATGTTTATTGTTCGGATACTGTACGTACACCGGAGTATCTTCCTTATATCCAGGGAGCTGACTTAATCTACCATGAGTCAACATTTTTGCATGATATGGCGGACCGGGCGAAGGAGACGTTCCACACCACAGCGCTTGAGGCCGGAGAGATTGCGCTCGAAACACAGGCAAAAAAACTACTACTGGGCCATTATTCTGCCCGTTATCGCGATTTAAATCCACTATTGGAAGAAGCGCGTTCGGTATTTCCGCGTGCCGAACTGTCGGTCGAAGGTAGGTGGTTTACTGTCTAGCTTCTGCCTCATGTACTCTCCTAACGCTGGCGTGCTCTCTTGACGAACAATACAGCGACCCAGCCGGAAATAAGCCACTACGAATAAAATGTTTATTGTATTGGATTTAATAAACAATTTATCTAAGTTTACGGCTCTAATTTTTTTATAATGGATAATCCATTCAACTTAAACAACCTATTACGGGAAAACATTAAGAAGCTCGTACCTTATTCGTCCGCGAGAGATGAATTTAAAGGAGAAGCGTCCATATTGATCGACGCCAATGAAAACCCTTTTGGATCCCCGCTAAACCATGATTACAACCGCTATCCCGACCCCCTCCAGCATCAAGTTAAAGCCAAACTTTCCAAAATAAAGGGGGTTCCGGCCGAAAATATTTTCCTGGGCAACGGTAGTGATGAGGCAATAGATATTTTATACCGTGCATTTTGTACACCGGGGTTGGACAATGTGATCTTAGTGCCACCGACCTATGGAATGTATGAAGTGTCCGCGAATATCAATGATGTAGCCTTCAAGAAAGTAAATTTAACAGCAGATTATCAACTGGATCTTGATGGTATCGCTGCCGCAATCGATGCACATACCAAACTGATCTTTATCTGTTCGCCAAATAATCCTACTGGAAATTCCATTCGCCGTCAGGATATTGAAACGCTTTTGAATAATTTTCAGGGAATTGTGGTCGTCGATGAAGCTTATATAAATTTTTCGGCGGTGCGATCGTTCACCCAAGAGCTAGCAGAATATCCCAATCTGGTGGTATTACAGACCTTATCCAAAGCATGGGGGCTGGCGGCATTGCGCCTAGGGATGGCGTTTGCCAGTAAAGAGATTATCGCTGTTTACAATAAAATTAAACCGCCATATAATATCAATCAGGCGACACAGGATATTGTACTGGAAGCCTTGGATAACGTAGAGCAGGTCAACGACTGGATTAAAGAGACTGTCGCTGAGCGCGAAAAATTGGTGCGCGAATTGCTTGAACTGGACTATGTACATCATATCACCCCATCAGATGCCAACTTTATTCTCGTCAAAATGAGTGAACCGCGGGCAGTCTACGACTACCTGGTTCAGCACGGTATCATTGTGCGGGACCGTTCCAAAGTCGAACTCTGTGAAGGTTGTTTGCGGATTACCGTGGGTACGCCCACCGAAAATCAAATATTGTTGGAAAAACTTAATCAAATCAATAAATAATACTATGCCTGATAACTTAAAACGTTTACTGTTTATCGACCGTGACGGGACATTAATTCTGGAACCAGAGGATGAGCAGATCGACTCTTTTTCCAAATTGAAGTTTTATCCGGGTGCTTTACAGTATCTGCCACGCATTGCAAAGGAACTAGATTTTGAATTGATCTTGGTGTCCAACCAAGATGGTTTAGGTACTCCTTCCCATCCGGAGGAAAATTTCTGGCCTGTGCATCGTTTTGTGATCGATACGTTTGCGGGAGAAGGTGTAGTATTTGCGAAGGAACATATAGACAAGACTTTTCCCCATGAGAATGCGGAGACGCGTAAGCCGGGGATTGGCATGCTTGGTGAGTATTTTGACCGTTCAGCATATGATTTAAGCCATTCATTTGTCATTGGAGACCGGGTAAATGACGTGAAGTTAGCGCAGAATCTTGGTGCTAAAGCCATCTGGTTACGTGCCAACGATCAGTTGGGTGCTTTGGAGAACGTAGCTATTGATCCGGCTGTGGTCGCCTTGGAGACGACTGACTGGAAGGCTGTTTACGAATTCCTCAAACTCGGTACACGCACAGGAGAGCATCATCGGAAGACAAATGAGACGGATATTTTTATTCAGTTAAATTTGGATGGCTCGGGCAGATCGGATATCGATACTGGACTGCCGTTTTTTGACCATATGCTGGACCAGCTGGCGAGACATGGCGCTCTTGATCTGACCATACAAGCCAAAGGCGATCTTCACATCGATGAGCATCACACCATCGAAGATACGGGAATTGCCCTCGGAGAGGTGTTTTTAAAGGTATTGGGAGACAAACGTGGTATTGAACGCTATGCCTATACGTTGCCCATGGACGATTGTCTGGCGCAAGTGGCCCTCGATTTTGGTGGCCGTAACTGGATTGTCTGGGATGCTGCGTTTAAACGCGAAAAGATCGGAGATATGCCTACAGAAATGTTTTTCCATTTTTTTAAGTCGTTTTCCGACGCGTCGCGCTCAAACCTCAACATCAAGGCAGAAGGTGAAAATGAACACCATAAAATAGAGGCGATTTTTAAAGCTTTTGCCAAATCCATAAAAAAAGCTGTGCGGCGGGACGCAGATCATATGCAATTGCCGAGCACAAAAGGAGTTCTCTAATTAAGGAATAATGTTATCGACGTTACGGCGGTGACTAGTAGGGGGGTAAATCTCTTGTGATCCCACTAAACATTTATGCAGATACTCTTGTTAGAAAGTTATAACGTAAAAATGGTGGGAGACTTTGGGTCGTCCTGGTGATAAAGGGTAAATGTAGGAAGCTATATTAGCGGTACTAAAAGATGATAGGAATTATAAATTACGGTGCTGGGAATATTTTTTCTTTGACGGCTGCGTTAGATCGTGTAGGGCTTGCTTACGGCATGATCAACAAAGCGGAGGAAATCGATCTGTATGATCGCATTATTATTCCTGGCGTAGGTCATGCCGGGGCTGCAATGCAGAAACTGCAGGAATCAGGGCTTGTGCCTTCTATAAAAAAATTACGTAAGCCAGTGCTTGGAATCTGTGTTGGCATGCAGTTGCTAACAGCATTTTCAGAGGAGGGCAATGCGGAGATGATGCAACTATTTCCGCTGAAAACGTTACATTTCAATTCCAGCCTCGCGGGCAAGGTTCCCCATATGGGCTGGAATAGTGTTTCGATATCCGCAGATAATCCTTTATTTGCGAATATTGAAGATCAGACTTATTTTTATTTTGTGCATTCGTATTATATAGAATTCGATGCGGGATATACCGCTGCTCAATGTGATTACGGGGTGCCGTTTTCGGCAGCGATCGCTAAAGATAATTTCTTTGGGGTACAGTTTCACCCGGAAAAGTCGGGTAAAGCGGGAGAGCAGTTGCTGCTCAATTTTTCAACTATTCAAATTGACTAAAAATATTCGATTATGTATATCATTCCAGCAATTGACGTTTTGGACAAAAAAGTGGTCCGTTTAAGAGAGGGTAACTATAATGAGGTTACGACTTACGATATCAGTCTAGAGGCTCAGATAGAAAACTATCACGCTAATGGTACCGAATTGGTGCATATCATAGATTTGAATGGTGCGAAAGGCGACTTTAGCAATCAAGGCTACCTGTTTGATATTATTCAAAAGACTGATATGAAAATCCAATACGGAGGCGGTGTCAGGAGTATCGACAAAGTAAAAGAACTAGTCGATGCAGGTATCTACCGGGTTATTGTCGGTACACAGGCCATTACGAACCCTACCTTTTTGGAGGAGCTCGCCACACTGAATGAGGGAAAAGTGAAATATGCTGACCATATTGTGATCGCTATCGACGTACTCGATGAGGTCATCAAATATTCGGGATGGCTCGAAAGCTCACCGATAAAATTGATCGAATATATTGACAAATGTCTGGCGCTGGGCTTTTTCAGATTCTTGTGTACAGACATCAGTAAAGATGGAAAGTTAGGTGGTGCGGGGGTAGAATTGTACCAAAAGCTACTGAATCATTCACCTATCATTAAGTTAATTGCTTCAGGCGGTATCAGTTCCATGGATGATATTAAAAAACTTCAGGAACTGGGGGGCATTGAGTCTGTTGTGGTTGGAAAAGCCATTTATGAAAATAGGATTTCCATAGATGAGGTCAAGGACTGGAACCTTAAATCGTTAATCAGATTTTAACATGCTTGCAAAACGGATAATTCCTTGTCTGGATGTGAAAGATGGACGTACGGTCAAAGGAGTCAACTTTGTGGACCTGCGCGATGCTGGGGATCCGGTGGAGCTCGCCTATGCGTATTCACAGCAGGGAGCCGACGAACTGGTGTTTTTGGATATTACAGCCACGCATGAGGGACGCAAGACCACGATTGATCTGGTGAAGGCCGTGGCACGTCAAGTAAATATTCCATTTACCATCGGGGGTGGCATCAATGAAATCAAAGACGCGGACATCTTATTGAATGCGGGGGCAGATAAAATTTCTATTAATTCGGCTGCGGTACGCAACCCCGGATTG
Source organism: Sphingobacterium sp. InxBP1 (assembly GCF_026191775.1). NCBI lineage: Bacteria > Pseudomonadati > Bacteroidota > Sphingobacteriia > Sphingobacteriales > Sphingobacteriaceae > Sphingobacterium > Sphingobacterium sp. InxBP1. The sequence goes on from NZ_JAINDX010000040.1 coordinate 69,273, forward strand.
ATCAATCAGATGGCAAATGCGTTTGGTGCCCAGTTTGTTGTGGTTGCTGTAGATACACGCTCTATTGAAGGGCAAGATTTTGTTCATCTAAGTGGTGGACGTATCAAAACGGACCTAAATACGGTGGACTGGATTCGGGAAGCACAGGAGCGTGGCGCAGGAGAGATACTACTCACCTCAATGGATCACGATGGAACAAAAAATGGTTTTGATAACCAGTTTTTACGGACAGTCAATGATCAGATCCATATCCCACTGATTGCCTCCGGTGGCGCCGGAGCACAACAGCATTTTGTTGATGTATTTCAACAGGCCAAAGTGGATGCAGCTTTAGCGGCTTCGGTATTCCACTATGGGGAAATATTAATTCCAGATCTCAAGCAGACTTTACGCAATAACGGTATTGTCGTGAGATAAGGGAAATATAGGTAAAAAATAAAAATTACGCATAACATGTTAGATTTTGCAAAAGGTGACGGACTTGTTCCGGTGATTGTGCAGGACGCCCAGACCTTAGAAGTACTGATGCTGGGCTATATGAATGAGGAGGCATGGCAAAAGACACAGGCAGAAAAGCGAGTGACCTTTTTCTCCCGAAGCAAGAATCGTCTCTGGACAAAAGGCGAAGAGAGCGGAAACTTTTTAAATGTGAAGAGTATTCATGTGGATTGCGATCAGGATACGGTGCTGATCAAAGCCGAACCCATGGGGCCGACTTGTCACACAGGAAGCCGTAGCTGTTTCGGTACCGAATTCAATCAGAATTTTTTGTTGGAACTTGAGCGCATCGTAAACCAGCGATTCGAACACCCGTCGGACGAATCGTACGTCAACCGTCTGCGTACACGCGGGATCAACAAGATTGCGCAAAAAGTGGGGGAAGAAGCAGTCGAGACAGTTATTGCCGCCCTAACGGAAACGGATAAGGATTTTATCAATGAAACTTCAGACCTATTATTCCACCTGATCGTATTGTTGCGTGAGAAAGGATTTTCGCTGGAGACAATAGCGAAAAATCTTGAAAGCAGACACCAATAACGCACTCTTACCGGCAAGGCAGTGCTATACGCCGCAGTCTCTTCCACATTGGATAAAAAATACCAGGCGTAAGGCTTTAAGTTGATATGACAAAATAATCTGAGAAGTGCAGTATATTTGTAGTTATACTGCACTTCTTATTTGCTGTGCGCTTTATTTGCCTTGGAGGCAGTTCTGATTATACACTCTTGTGGCGGGAGAAACAGATGCAAAACAGTCATGCAGCAGCAGTATGCAGGTTTGTGGATTATTATTATGGATATTAAATTAAGAGCGACATTACCGGGACACCGGAATCCAATTTTTTCAGTGGAAAAAGGATATTACCCGAATACATTCTTTACAGCAGGAAATGATAAAGGAGTCGTGGAATGGGATGTCGACAAAAATAGTTTTAAACGTATTCTTTGTGCAGTCAGTTCGTCCGTTTATGCGCTGAAGTTAATTCCGGATACATCCATTCTATCCATTGGCTTACGGGAGGGAAAGCTGCTTTTTGTCGATGTGCAGGAGCAGAAGCTTGTCGCGAGTTTACAGCTTGGCAAAAAAGCGATTTTCGCGATCACTGTTATCCGGCATAAAAATGAGCTTTTGGCAGTGGGCGAAGAGGGCCGGCTTTATGTGATTGACCTGCATGCCTATACGCCGATTTATGACTGTGAGCTTTCTCAGACCACGATACGAAGCATCGCTGTAGATGCGGATGAAAATAAAGTGGCATTGGGAGATAAAGACGGTTGGGTTTACCTGTTGGATGCACAGGATTTTCAGTTGCTGGATCGCGTACAATTACATCGCATGCCCGCGACTTCTTTGGCCTTTCTGCAGGATAAACTGCTGAGCGGTGGACGTGATGCACAGCTGGTCATTTCGGATATAGCACAGTTACACAATAATTTTTCTTTTGTACCCCATCTGTTTACGGTATATGGTATATATCCGCATCCTTATCAACCATTTTTTGCTACAGTAAGCCGTGATAAATCAGTTAAATTTTGGTCTGCTACCGATTTTGCGCTATTGAGAAATATGAGCAGGGATAAGATGCAGGATGGCCATCATCTGTCGGTCAATGCAGGTGCTTGGTCGGACGATGGCCATTATTTTTTTAGTGCTGGCGATGACAAACTCGTGAAAATCTGGGAAATTAATGCGGACTAAGGCTCCAGCAGCTGCAGTATTTGTGTCAGGTACTTTTCGTCAATTTCATCGAAACTGTTCAGTTCGCTACTGTCCACATCCAGCACGCCTATAATTTTTCCTTGTTGATATACAGGCAACACAATTTCAGATCGCGATAAGGAACTGCAGGCGATATGTCCCGGGAATTGGTCCACATCAGGTACTATCAGCGATTTCTCCTGTGCCCAGGCACTGCCACAGACACCTTTTCCCTTTTTTATGCGGGTACAGGCGACAGGCCCCTGGAAAGGACCGAGTACCAGCTCCTCTGCATCCACAAGATAAAAGCCCACCCAGAAGAAATGAAACTGTTCCTTTAAAGCGGCAGCGATATTCGCAAGATTGGCAATCAGGTTATTTTCTCCTAATACTAATCCTCCGATCTGTGGGATTAAATTTTGATATTGTTCTTCCTTACTGCCTTGAGCAATACGTAGGTCTTCAGCCATAAAAATCGTTTAAATTGAGAACTGTGCTATAAAAAAGCGCTAATAGCTGTCAAAGTTAACAGAATATTAGCGCTTTTGTATCAGTTATAGGTGATTATTTCTTTGTGTTGACGATGTTGACCCGAATATAGTTGCTCCGTTTTCCGGAAGGGGTAACCACCACTGCCTTGAATATACGCTCCTTGCTGTTGGGAACCGTTATTTTCACTGGACCAGTATATTCCATATCCAACTCCGACGGATCATAGTTGTCCAATGTGTAGTAGATTTTGGCGCCCTCCACTGACGGTTTTAGTCCGCTTACCGTATATTCAGAAGCGTAAATTGTGGTATCGGATATACCGTAGACTTCAGGTACGCGGTAGAACGTACTGGTCTGATCGAGTTTCGCCAGCTGGCGTGCCGCCCGCTGTTCGGAGAAATTCTTCCAGTTTTTCTTTTCTGGTTGTGTCCAGGCGATTTCCGACAGTGCCAGTACACGCGGCAGGATTGTAAATTCTACTTTATTGGACGAGCCTATATATTCTGTCCACACATTGGCTTGTACACCTAAAACGTGCTTTTTGTTGCTTTCGGATATTTTACCCGGCATGGGATCCGATGCGTAGACTTTCTGTAAGCTCGACAGTCCGCCAATGCTCAGCGGCTCACGGTTTTGATCCGGACCCTGTTTATGATCAAAATAAAGGCCATAGCTGTTTGCAGTGATAATGACGTCATGGCCTTGGTTTGCAGCTTCGATGGCGCCCTGATCTCCACGCCAGCTCATCACAGTGGCATTCGGAGCCAGGCCACCTTCGAGAATTTCGTCCCAGCCGATAATACGTTTGCCTTTGCTATTGATGTATTTTTCCATACGCTGGATGAAATAGCTCTGTAGCTCATGTTCATCTTTAAGGTTGTTGTCTTTAATTCTTTTTTGACAATGCGGACAAGTCTTCCATCGTGTTTTTGGGCATTCGTCGCCACCGATGTGAATGTATTCACTGGGGAATAACGGTATGACCTCATCGATGACATCTTCCAAAAGTTTGAAGGTTTCTTCTTTTCCGGCACAGAATACATCATCAAATACACCCCAGGTCTGCGCAGCTGTGAAAGGGCCGGGCTTGTCGCCGCAGCCTAATTCAGGATAGGCAGATAGTGCTGCAAGTGCATGGCCGGGCATTTCGATTTCTGGAATGACCGTCACATATCTGGATTTGGCATAAGCGACCACTTCTTTGATCTGCTCCTGGGTATAGAAGCCCCCATAAGGTGTATTATCGTAATCACCGTCCGTCTTATAGTTACCCAGAAGCGTTTGTTTGCGGTATCCTCCAATCTGCGTCAGTTTTGGGTGCGATTTGATCTCAATGCGCCAGCCCTGGTCATCCGTCAGGTGCCAATGAAACGTATTCAGTTTGTAAGAAGCCAGGATGTCAATGTACTTTTTGATAAATGTTATGGGAAAGAAATGTCGGCCGACGTCGAGATGAAGTCCACGGTATGCAAAGCGTGGTTCATCCTGAATGCTGGCCTGCGGGATGTCGAGGTTTACATGTTTATCTACCGGAAGTAACTGGATCAACGACTGCATGCCATAAAACAGCCCGGCATTTTTACCGCTGACGATAATACGGTCAGCACCGATGTTAAGGGCATAGGCCTCGACATTTGTCAGGTTCGTATTTTTCGAGGAAAAATAGATACTATTGTTGCCTGGAGATTTTACTAATGGTAAGCTAAGGTTATAGTTACTTTTTAAAAATTCCTGAAATAAGGTGGCTACTTTTTTGTCGCCTTCACCATCAAATGCAATTTTCGTGTTTGCATCGATTCTGAACGATCCGTTTTTGATCTGTACCTGTTGTGGTAAAGGCACGATGTTTAGGCTGATGTCCTTTTTGTCCTGCGCAAATGCAGCTGCACCAATACCTACAGCGAGCGCGAGGGAAAATAGTTTTTTCATGTGTGAGATTATAACTGAAAATAAGAAGCTCTAAAATAATGAATAAATACGATTTAGCAAATAAAAGACGACAATCGATATCCGTAATAAATTTCATTGCCTCATCATCGGCTTGCACTTTGGCTCCTTCGAAATCGTAGTGGTGCGGCACTAATAGGATGATCGTGGCAGCATCCTTTGGAATCAAGATTTTTATAGTCTTTTGAGCGCCAGCTTGATCATATCTTCTACCGTGAGTTCTCCCTCAGTTTTCAAAATTGCACTGAGTACCTTTTCGGCCGCAGGCTTATTGAATCCGAGCATCACCAGTGCAGACAGGGCTTCATCTGGTATGGATTGAGAACGTACAGGCATGGATAATGCTTCGACCCCCTGTTTTTTCAGTTTGTCCTGAAGTTCCAGAATGAGGCGCTGAGCCGTTTTCGGTCCTATTCCTTTGATCTTTTGGATCAAGGCGACCTGACCATTTACGATAGCCGACTGTATTTCGTCCGGGGTATTAGAGGACAGGATCATCCGGCCCGTGTTGGGACCAATACCAGAAACGGAGATCAGATTTTCAAACAGTTTCTTTTCGCCTTCTGTAGCGAATCCATATAGCGTATGTGAATCTTCTCTGACCTGCAGGGATATAAATAATTTGCAATTTTCCTGATCCTTGATCTGAGAGAAAGTATAAAGGGAGATGTGGACATAATAGCCAATCCCACTCACATCAATGATGACATGAGTGGGGGCTTTGTATGCTAATTTTCCGTTGAAATATTCGTACATAGTACGAATATAGCAAGATTTTAGGCTATTCTATAAATTTTTGAGATGTGCCTGTACGTCAACGACTGCGATGGTAACCATGTTGACGATTTCACGTACTGAGCTGTCCAGCTGCAGGACGTGGATAGGCTTATTCATGCCGAGGAGAATAGGTCCCACAGCTTCCGCTTCGCCCACTTCCTGCAGTAGCTTATAAGCAATGTTGCCGGATTCAAGGTTCGGAAATACAAGTGTGTTTGCCGATTGCCCATTCAGGCAGCTGAAAGGGAAGTTGGCCGTTAGCATCTCGCTGTTGAGCGCAAAGTTTGCCTGTAAGTCTCCGTCAACCATAATTTCAGGATGTTTATCGTGCAGGATCTGCGCCGCTTCTCTTACCTTGGTAGGTGTTTTTCCTTCACTGGAACCAAAATTAGAGTAGGAAAGCAAGGCTATGCGAGGCTGTATATTCATCCGTTTGACTGCCTTGTCCAAAAGTAATGTAATATCCGCCAGTTCTTGTGCGGTCGGATCTTCATTTACCGTGGTATCCCCAAAGAAAATAGGTCCTTTTTTTGTCAGCATCATATACATGCCGGCCACTCGGCTGCCTGGCTTGGCACCGATCACATGCAGGGCAGGACGGATAGTGTTTGCATAATTTTTGGTCATACCCGAAATCAAGGTATCTGCTTCACCAAACTCGACCAGCGATGCCCCGAAATAGTTGCGGTCAAACATCAGTTTACGTGCATCGTAGCGGGTGATGCCCCGACGCTGTCTTTTGGTGTAAAGATGTTCGATAAACTTCTTCGAGCGTTCGGTTTCGCCATCTACTTCAGCAACAGGGTCAATGATGTCCACACCGTCCAATTCAAACGCGTATTCATGGATCAGGCGCTCAATTTTTTCTTTTTTGCCGAGGAGGATAGGGATTGCGATCCCTTCTTCTTTGACGATTTGGGCTGCGCGCAGGGTTTTGTAATTGTCGGCTTCGGCGAATACAACACGTTTTGGATCTCTTTTTGCCGCCATGGTCAGGTTGCGCATGATGGCGTCATCTTTGCCCAGACGTTTACGTAAAGTATCGCGGTATTTATCCCAGTCTTCGATGACCGTTTGCGCAACACCTGACTCGATTGCTGCTTTGGCGACAGCCATAGATACTTCGGTGATTAAGCGTGGATCTGTAGGTTTCGGGATAATATACTCTTCTGAGAATTTTAAATTGTTGGTATTGTAAGCCTGATTGACTTCCTCCGGTACAGGTTGTTTGGCCAGGTCCGCAATTGCCCGTACAGCGGCGATTTTCATTTCCTCATTGATTGCTGTTGCGCGCACATCCAATGCGCCACGGAAGATATATGGGAAGCCCAGGACATTGTTCACCTGATTAGGGTAATCTGAACGGCCGGTACCCATGATAATATCATTGCGGGTAGCCATTGCCAGGTCGTAGGCAATTTCAGGGTTAGGATTGGCCATCGCCAGAACTATCGGGTTCGGAGCCATGCTCAGGAGCATTTCCGGTGATAGTACATCGGCAGCAGATAAACCGATAAATACATCGGCGTCTTTGACGGCATCCGCTAAGGTACGAATATCACGGTCAGTCGCATACTGCGCTTTCATGCTGTCCAAATGCTCTCTATCTGTCCGGATGACTCCCTTACTGTCCAGCATGACGATATTTTCCTTGCTTGCGCCTACCGAAATATACATAGCTGTACAGGACATTGCTGCAGCGCCGGCACCGTTCACCACAATTTTTACTTTGGAAATATCTTTTCCGATGATTTCACAAGCGTTGATTAATGCCGCGCCTGAGATGATGGCAGTACCGTGCTGGTCGTCGTGCATGACTGGAATATTCATCTCTTCTTTCAGGCGACGTTCAATTTCGAAACACTCGGGAGCTTTGATATCTTCGAGGTTTACCCCGCCAAATGTCGGCTCCAAAGCTTTAACGATCTTGACGAATTCGTCGACATTTTTGGTGTCTACTTCGATGTCAAAGACATCAATGTCTGCGAAGATCTTGAACAATAGGCCCTTACCTTCCATGACCGGTTTGCCGGCCTGAGCGCCGATATCACCTAGGCCCAATACAGCAGTACCATTGCTGATTACAGCAACAAGGTTACCTTTTGCAGTATATTTATAAGCATCTTCTTTGTTCTCAGCAATAGCCAGACATGGCTCTGCTACGCCAGGAGAATATGCTAATGATAAGTCTCTTTGCGAATTTGTCGGTTTGGTCGGAACAACAGCTATTTTTCCAGGTCTACCCATTGAGTGGTAATTTAACGCTGCCTGTTTACGATTAGTGTTACTCATTGCGATTTTATTAATTTAAGGCTACAAATCTATCATTCTTTTTGATAAATGGAAATATTTGCCAATATCTTATTATAAATAGACAATAACTTGTTACTTCAAAACATCCAGCAACTTAAACATTTGTTTACGCATATTGGATGCAGATCCTGAATAATTGTTGACCAGGAGCGTATAGGTGAATGATTGTCCATTTTTGTTGGTATGCACACCGGTATAACCTAGCACGCCGCCGATTGTTCCGCTTTTCATTTTCATGTTGTTATAAGTCGGAAGGCTTTCGTAGAACACAGGGTACCAGGATTGCTTCTGTGCGTATTGCATGATTTTATTCATGGCTAAAGTAGTCACCCGATTTTGCGGCGATAGGCCTGAGCCGTCAAGGCTATTTAGTTCGGCCGCTTTAATACCTAATTTGGCATTCCAATATTTCTGCAGATAATGCGCACCATCATCCGTTCCGGTTTTACCTGCCGTGGTATAAGCAATCGCTTTGAGCAGGGCTTCTCCATAGAGGTTAATGCTTTTTTGGTTAAACCAGTAGACGATTTTATCCAATGTTGGCGAGAGGTGTACATCCAGTGTCTGTTTTTGGGAAAGATCCAGAGAATCCAGCTTCCGACCTGTTGCAGGAGCCTCAGAAGCGATGATACCTTGTGCTGCCAGCATTTCGTTCAGCTGAAAAGCAAGATCGTATGCCGGATCCGGAGAAGCGAGTTCAATGGTTTTCTTCAGGTCCTGGCCATAGGAGCCACGCATGAATATTTTCGAAGAGTAGGGGGCAGCATAACCGTACACGTTGTCGCCGCTTCCCGTTTTACCGGTAGTGACCTCGTTGATAATCTCTATATAAGGCATATGCGCGGTGTACCGCAGGATTCCAGCTTTTGCCCCTATTTTGTCTGCGGGACTAAATTCTACTCCAAAAGCGTTTTCCCGCCAGTTGAGGGCCGAAATTCCGGCACCATAATAATTGCCCATATCGGTCCATATCCAGCCGCCGGGCAGTTGGTTGCCGTTATAAAGGCGGTCATCAGCGATGACGCAGCCGTTTATACTACGGATCCCCGCTTGCTGTATTGCTGCCAGCCATTTGTTCAGAACGACTTCTTCTTTGGTTTCAGGGTAACGGGGGCTGCCCAAGGTGGGATCACCGGTACCTGCGATGATGATGTTGCCGTTGAGCGTTCCATGCTCATCCACGGCACCTGTGTAATATAGCGTTGTCTTAAACTGGTAGTTTTTGCCCAGAAAGTCTAAGGCCGTGGCAGCGGTGATGATCTTCATGGTTGAAGCCGTAGCCAGACCAATGTTTTCGTTGGCCGCATAGATGGTCTGACCACTATTTCCATCAAATACAATGAAGGAGCTGATGCCATTCCGGAGGTTTTCCTGTTGCTGGAAGCTGAGGTAGGCATCCTGGATTTTCGTGTGCATATCCTGCCCAAACAGGGGAGCGGTAACCGCAGTGGACGCATAGGCGGATAAAGCAATGGAATATAATAAAAATTGTTTCATGGCATATAATTTCTTTGCGAGTCTCGCGGTTCGGTCATCTTTTTTATAACAGCTTTAGCGATATGAGCATGCAACGTAGGCGATTGTGCTCAGGTTACTCGGTTTGTTTTATTTGGCCTAAAGTTAGGCATTCGACTCTAAAAAATCCTAACTTGCGTAAAATTGTAATGACGACATGAAGCATATCGAAAAATTAGCTGCCATTCGCGAGGCGATGAAGATTCAAGGAATCGATGGTTATATTATCCCATCATCAGATCCTCATATCAGTGAATATTTACCGGAACGTTATAAATGTATTGCATGGGCTTCCGGATTTACAGGCTCTGCCGGAACACTGGCCATTACACAGGATTTTGCGGGCCTCTGGACAGATTCACGTTATTTTGTGCAGGCGGAAGAACAATTGGCCGGAACAGGCTTTGAGCTGGTTAAGCTAAAAACGCAGGGTGCTGCCGAGTATGCGGACTGGCTGGCTGAAAAATTAAGTTCAGGTGCGACAGTTGCTTTTGACGGTAACCTGGCTTCTTTATTGGTTGCTCAATCAGTTAAAAATACGTTAGAACCTTTGGATATACAGGTCGACGGGCATGTAGATCTATTATCGGCGCTGTGGACGGACAGGCCTGAATTGCCTAAAGCACAGGCATACTTGTTGCCGGAGAGCACTACCGGTCAGTCTACCGTGACAAAGATCGGGGCAGTCCGGGCGGAAATGAAAAAGGCCCGTGCGGATGCTCATCTTGTTTCTTCGTTGGATGACCTGGCATGGTTATTAAACATACGTGGTCAGGATGTACCTTGTAACCCTGTTGTTCTGGGCTTTGTCCTGATCACTGCTGAGAATGCGACCTTATACATTGAGCCTTCAAAGTTAAGCGCAGCAGCGGTGGCGGAGCTGAAGGGATATGGTGTGGATATCGCGCCTTATGATACCATCCATGCGGCAATAGATAATTTGCAGGCGAAGACTATTCTTATCGATCCTAAGCGCACTTGTTTTGCTGTCTACGACCGCGTGCCAGCCCACATCAAGATCATCGAAAAAGTAAATCCGTCTACAAACCTTAAAGCGGTTAAAAATAACGTTGAGATTGAAAATAACAGGCACACCTTTGTGAAAGACGGAGTCGCTTTGACCAAATTTTTTAAATGGCTGGAGGAGCATGTTGCGACGGAAGAACTGTCGGAATTGTCCATAGCGGATAAATTGCGTGAATTCCGTGAAGAACAGGAAGGCTTTGTTGATATTTCGTTCACGACCATTGCTGGCTATCTGGATCATGGTGCGCTGCCACATTATTCAGCGAATGAAACGTCAAATTACACGTTGCGCCCCAAAGGGTTGTTGCTGGTGGATTCGGGCGGGCAATACCAGACCGGCACAACCGATATTACGCGGGTCGTGTCATTGGGGCAGGCTACACAAGAGGAAAAAGAAGACTATACACTCGTGCTCAAAGGAACGATCGAAGGGTCTCAGGCAGTCTTTCCTGTTGGCACAAGAGGTTACCAGATTGATGCCATCACGCGTCGTCCGCTCTGGGAAACGTGGCGCAATTATGGGCATGGAACAGGGCACGGCGTAGGTTTCTTCCTGAATGTACACGAAGGACCGCAGGTATTCAACGCTGCAGCGATCGATGTTGCTGTGGAGCCCGGCATGATTACCTCTATCGAACCGGGACTCTACCGGGTCGGCAAGCATGGTATCCGCATTGAAAATCTCGTGCTAGCACGTACGGCAGGGACTTCGGAGTTTGGTGATTTTTTGGATTTCGAAACGCTGACGATCTGTTATATTGCTACAGATTTAATAGAGAAGTCGCTATTGGACAGAAAGCATGTAGCGTGGTTGAACAATTATAATCAATGGGTGTTTGACCAGCTGGCAGCACATCTATCGGGTGAGGAAAAAAGCTGGCTGGCTGAAAAATGTAAAGCAATCTAGGTATTGCCTCAAGAAACAGGCACGGCCGATTGGCTGTGCCTGTTTCAGTTATAGCGATCATGACGATCGTGAAAGTCACTTTTCATGCTTGTCTGTTGTCCCCTTTATGCGCAGGTATAAACCTTTAAGCCCTTTGTGGTCATATCGCTCTATGCCGGCGGGTACCCGTCATGTTAATACTTCTGGAGAATCTCGTACAGTAAGTCCTTGTCAAAAGGTTTTAATACGAAGCCGCTGATAAAAGGGTAATTTGCCAATTGGTCCTGGTCGCTTTTACTGGACGACGAACTGATGATGTATATTTTGCTGCGGTTTATAAAATCGGTGTTATCTTCCAGTCGGTCCATCAGTTCCCAGCCTGTCATAAAAGGCATATTGATATCAACAAAGAGTATTGGGGTGTCCGATGGTCCAATTATGTCAGCCTGCTCCAGAAAGTCAAGTGCATCTTTAAAGGCATGGAATTCGATTTCATAGCCCGAAAAGCCCCGAATCATATGGCCAAAGATAGTACGAAGAATCGCATTATCGTCAATAAGGATGATTTTTCTTTTGTTGTTGCGGTTCATTGCACCTTATTTAAAAGTTGACTGAGAAAATACTGCCTTTATCCGGTTCGCTGTGTACGTCGATCTTTCCGCCAAGGGATTCGATCTGGTGCCGTATCAGAAACAGGCCGACACCTTTGCTTTCAATGCCGCGGTGAAAGATTTTCTTGAACATGAAAAGCTGGGACTTGTATTTCGGCAAGTTAATGCCGAGTCCATTGTCTTTGACCGTCAGCACCGTACCCCCCTCTCCGGCATGCGTTTGTATTTCAATATGAGGCTGCCTTCCCTGAGCGGTAAATCGAAGTGCGTTGCTGATCAGATTGACAAGAATACTCTCCAGATAGATTTTTGGATAATGAATGGATTCTACCTCAAAGTCAACCGAAATGAACGCGTTTTTTTGCTGTATTTCTTCGATAAGCTGGTGTTTTACACTTAAATATACTTGAAGAAAATCACATTTTTCGAAATGAAGAGCAGTGTTGGAGCGTAAATCCAATATATCTCCCAGATCGTGGAGCGTCTCAGAAAGCTGATCAGTGCTCGCTTTTAAAAGGTCCAGAAAATCACTTTTAATCTTTTCATCGCGTGAGACCTTGATTTCATCGATCAGCATCTGCATATTACTCAAAGGTCCTTTTAGGTCATGTGCCAAAATGCCGGCGAATTCCTCCATTTGCCGTACCTTCGTTTCCAGGTCAATTTTAACCAATTCAGACTCCATCTTCTGCCGTTTGAGAATCTCTATGTTTCGTTTAGATTCAGAAATGTCCTGAACCTGGACAATCAGAAACAGGGGGCTGCCCGTATGGTCAAAAACAGCAGAGATCGTAACGGAACACCAAACGAAATGACCCAATTTATGCTTGTAACGTTTCTGCAAAGTGAAGCTATCAACTTTTCCTTGAACAAGTTTTGTCCGTAGCTCAGATTCCTGTCTTGTATCATCTGGATGTGTATAATCACTAAAGTTCATTTTTGACAGCTCTGTCTGTGTATACCCCAATATTTTAGTCAGTGTATTGTTGGATTCTATACAAAAACCACGAAGATCTGTGAGCGCCATTCCCAACCCGGAGAAGTGAAATGCCTGATTGAACTTATGTTCATTGAATCGTATTTTTTCGGTGGATTCAATCTGTTCTGTAATGTCCGAAACCACTAATGCTACGTGGTTTTGTGAACGGTGGATGGGTTTAACCTGTAGGCTGTACCATTTGTTTTTATGCTGTTTGAACGGTGACTGAAATTCCATTTTGAACTCCTTCTCCAGCTTAAGAGCTTTTTGGATCAGCTGAATAGCAGGTCCAGACAGGTGCGGTGGAAAGAGTTCATCCATTCTGCGATCTAAGAATTCGTCTGGACGGTAAAATAAGAGGCTGGGATCATTGGTCCAGTAATTTTTAAACACGCCCTCGTCGGTTACCTCGAAGACAATATCATTTAAGGAGGCGACCAGCAACTGAAGTTGTTGTTGCTTGTCCTTTACATCCTGATTTTGGCTGACCAGCCCTGACACGTCCATAAAAGAGATGAGAAGACCATTATAATCCTTCTCCTTTAGCGGATGAATATTAAATAAAAGCCATTTGAGCTGATCCTCCACGGATATTCCCAAAACAATTTCCTGTAGCTCCCGTTTTTCTTGTAATGCAGTATAGAAAGGAGTTTGCTCAGGATGAAGGGGAGCCCGGCTATCTGCAGAATAGAAGGTTGTAAGCTGATGTATTTTATTGGTGGTAGGTTTAGCGTTCTTTAACGCCAAAAGCTCATTGGCACGTCTATTGGCCTGTAAAATGACTCCATCGTCAGCTGTTAGCAGCAAACCCTCTAATCCGGACATGGAGTTGTGGATAGAAAATGGCGATAAAAAGTCCCGTTGCAAATACATTCTCCAACAATGTTTAGGATGAATTCTCTTAGTTATACTTAGCTGGCAAATAGCATAGTTACCGTCTTGCAAAATTGGTAACTTTTACACCAAAATAATAAATAAATATTAAAATAGATAACTTTTTCTATAATACCGTATTGCAGAAGGGACAAAGTGCATGGCTTTTTGCAAAAAAAATCCTTCGGTTGCGAGACCGAAGGATTTGATCCTCTATCTTTTTAAATCTGCTAGCGGGCGCAGGTTAATTTTTGGTTTTTTCAAGCCATAACCAGTTTAGCCAAAGCGGAGCCTGAGACTCGGTTTTGAACGTGAATCTATATGTTCCGGGGTTGTTTAATTTTATTGTACCGACGCGCTGTTCTGGAAACTCTTCGGTATAATTATTTTCATTGGGTTCGACGACCATTTTCTGCGAGGGAGCAAAATATCCGTCGAGTTGCTGATCAGCCACATTCAGTTGAAACCGTATGGGCTCTTTATTGGGATTATGTGCAGAGAGATCAACAGTGTAATTACCGGCTTCGGCAACGGTAACTTCCCATTCCATTTTGGTATCGGCTGTCACAATAGTATGCGTAGGGTTTTTGCCGTTATAGCCAATAGTTTTGGAATTGTTTGTCACGCTGTTGATAGAATTCAGCGAGAATCCGCCAAATGTCGATTCCTGGACAGCAGTCTCATCCAATACCAATGGGGTATCAAAAGTTAGGCGAACTTGTGAGACGTAATGGTCAGGCTGTTCATCGGGTAATTGAAGGTGGAGGAGACTCAGCTTCTGATCATACTTTATTTGGATCGGTGTTTTTCCGTTCATCAATGATATCTCTACAGGCTTGGATTTTATTCCTGTGATACGCAGTTTATGGTCCAGCGGCCAGTTGAATATGTGGGCGTATACAGTGCTCTTTTGCTGCCCGACTTTGGAAGTCAGGTAACCCCAGTCAAAATGATTGCTTTTTAAAGGTAGGCCAGTGGCCCCATAGATCCCTTCGCCGTAGTTTTTGAGCCAAGCACCGACTTCATGGAGGCGACTGACGCTTTCGTAGGGCACGGTACCATCGGCGCGGGGCCCTATATTCAAGGTGAAACCGCCATTGAGGCTCACATTGGAGATAAGAGACTGAAAAATCTGGCTGGTGGATTTCCATTCGTTCTCCTGTCCATTGTAGCCCCAGGAGTGAGCAATTGTACCGGGTGTTTCCCACGGATGTGCAATATAGGTACTTCCAAATTGATTATCGCCCAAGGTTTGGAAGTCAACGTTTTCGGCATCGGTTGGAAGGCCCAGACGAGAGTTGATCAGGCATTGGGGCTGCAGTTGGCGGATTAATTTGACCACTTGCAGGAGCTGTTCTTTCTTAATAATGGACTGTTGGTAAGGAATCCACATATCAAACCAGATGAGGCCGATGTCCCCATAATTGCTGAGCAGCTCACGTAGCTGCGGTATTACTTTTTCTTGCCAGTATTGGTTGTACTGTGCATCAGTGACATGGCCTGTCAGTTCCTGCTGATGGTTCCAGCCATAAGGATGTTCCCAGTCGATCCAATGAGAATAGTAGAAACCCAGTTTGAGGCCGTGTTTTTTGCATGCCGCTGCGATCTCTTTGATGACATCCCTTTTTGAACCACTGAGCTGCGGCAGGCTGTAGGTACCTACCTTGGTGTCCCATAGTGCCACTCCATCGTGATGTTTGGCCGTAATAATGATATATTTCATCCCGGCTTCTTTTGCTAGAAGTACCCATTGCTCGGGATCAATTTTTTTCCAGTCAAAGCGCTTAGCCAGGGTACCATATTCTTCTTTGGATACCCTGTTGCGGTAACGTAGCCATTCCGCATAGTTGTTCATATAACGCAAAGGTTCTCCTTTCCATAAGCCTTCAGCGGCACTATATAAACCCCAGTGGATAAACATGCCAAAACGGGCATCTTTAAACCAGTCTGCCTTATTCGTGTGCTGAGCAAAAAGTCTGATAGAAGCACTGATCAGTAATACAAAGAGCAGCAGTGCCCGTTTGAATCGTGGTATCATAAAGGTCATCATTATTTAGAACGACAAGATAGCTAAAAAATCAAAAATTGATAAGCTAAATCGAATTTTTAAGAACAGGGAACTCCTATGCCGTGTGTGGATAGTAAAAACGACCCCAAGCGTATACAGCATGGGGTCGTTTTCAGTAAACATCGTCTGCGAAGCTGCAAGCTGATGGGATGGCCGTAGGTTATGAATACCTGCGAAAAAAGAATATCGAAGTGAAACTATTTCAGTTTGAACGCACTGATAATCTTGTTAAATATCTCCGTATTGTTGTAAATACCAATAAAATTCTGTGCTCCCGGACCATATGCGAAAACAGGAACCATAATATTGGTGTGATCATCGCTGCTGAAGTAGCCCCTAACTGTTCCTTTTCTGTAGTCAGCATCTAGAAGTGAGAGTCCGCCAGTCTCATGATCTGCCGTTACAATGACGAGGGTTTCGCCATCGTGATCGGCGAATTTTAGTGCTTCACCCACAAGTCTATCAAAGTCATGTTGTTCGGTAACAACGTAGGGTAGATCGTTGGCATGTGCGCCATAGTCAATCTGGGCACCTTCTGCCATGATGAAGAATCCCGTATTGTTCTTTGATAATAACTGTATGGTTTTTAACAGTGAAGTCTTTAACATGTCTCCACGTCCGTCCAAAACCCTTCTGGTTGCCGAATCGGCTAACAGGACCAGCTGCTTTCCTGATGTGGCTTTTTCAAAACTATCCAGCGTGGTTTGTAGTTGATACCCTTTCTCTGCCAGTTCGTCCATCAGCTGACCGTCTTTATTTTTTAGAAAACTTTCACGACGGGAACCGACCAAGATGTCCACGTTACTTTTTTTGAAATCAGCGGCAATGTCCTGCGACATCGTGCGTTCAATCTGGTGCGCATAAAATGCAGCAGGAGTGGCATCGGTAATGTCTCCGGCACTGATAATACCGCTCTTGATCCCATATTGAGCGAGAGTGTCAGGTAAAGAGGTGGCCCTCTTGCCATTAGCATCTACGCCGATATAGCGGTTGTTTGTTTTTTTTCCGGTCGCGAGTGCTGTTCCTCCCGCTGCCGAATCTGTAAAATCTGAATTAGAGGCTTCCGTGCGTGAAAAACCGATATGCTTGATGTTAATGATATTGGACTGACCAAAATTGGCGCTTAAGCCTGCCTGAATGTGTGCAAGCCCCATTCCATCGCCGATCAACAAGATGATATTTTTGGCTTTTCTTGATGTGCCGTCGCTTTTGTAGGAGGGCAGATAGGGCTTGTAGCCTAGAGGATTGACGTATTCGGCTTTGGCCCGGTTTAGATAGAAATTTTTTAGGGCATCGGGATGATCCGTGTTGATCCAGTCGATACCCATATGCTCAAGCTCCTTCCAACTGTTTGGGCTATCTTTGGTGGCCCAAAAACGGAATGGTTTCCCCATTTGGTGTACTTTCTCAACAACGGCTCTCATCTTTTCAAGATCTGGTGGTGTTGGTGTACCTTTACCGTTCCAGACTGTGTAGCGGCCGATATCCTGACTGATCATTCCGATACGTTTTAATTGTTCTGGAGTATAGTCTTTTTCTGGCCTTCCGTCAAAAAAGAAGATCGATGGATAATGCCCGAACTTTTCGGCAGGCGGTATTTCACCGCTGATGACGATCTTGATCGCAGATGGATTCTGCTCTGGGTCGAATACCGATTCATTTCCTTTTATTTCCTCTAGCAATTTCTCCAGAACTTGCTCATAGTTTTCTTTAATGTCGATGACCAGCTGTAGTTTTAGCTTAGGGTCGGTATAGGGCCGGTTGCCATTTTTTTTGAAAAGTGCGACCAGGGGATCTATGTAAAGGGTTTTAAGGGTTCTTTCTGGCTCTATCTCGTGGTTTTCATGTGCAACGAATAGTTCGCCGTTCCGGTAGAATACGTCCGCTTCGATAGATCCCATGCCGGCATAGTACGCTTCCAGCAAAGGTATCTGCCGCCTGTAGTCGTTGTGGCTGTGACCGGTGTTGGCAGTCAGTTTCTGCTGTGCGGAAACTGACTGAATATAAAGGGCCGCAGATAGCAACCAAATGAACTTACTGTTTTTTACCATCCTGGATTTTGTTTAATTATTCCTGAACTATTGTCGATTTCACGTTGGGGTACAGCCCAGACATCATGCACCTGGGGGTTGAAGTTTCGGGAAGGCCAGATCACTGTACCGTCATAGTCGTGCAGAGGTTTTGCATACGCTGCCTGAGCATCTCCCCATCTAACCAGGTCGCGATGACGATCGGCCCATTCTCCTGCCAATTCATTTCTGCGTTCCCGTTTTAAATCTGTCATGGTCATTCCGCTTTTGGGTAATAGGCCCGCGCGTTTCCGGATCTTATTTAATTCTATATCTCCAGCGCCAGCTCCGTTTAACTGAATAGCTGCTTCTGCTTTGGTCAAAAGCACTTCAGCAAAACGCATCAACGGGATATTGAGATCTGTGGTTCCATTGTCACCATTTGGATTCACATGAGTCGGAATCGGATTTTTATAGGAAAACGGTTCCATATATTTATTGAATTGATAGTTTGATGTCGCACCTCCATCTTTCGTGAAGGTACGCTCTTCGCCGAAGAACTGGAATTTGTCTCCCGGTTTTAGGATTGTAACCTCGCGGCGTAGATCCCCACTTTCGAAAGAGTCATAGAGTTCTTTGGTAGGAAGATAATATCCCCATCCATTATAAATACCCCATGCTTTGTTCGTCAACATGACGCCGGGTAATTTGCTGCCCCAGCCCGTTCCGCCGCCGTCTGGAGTACAGACTACCGACCAAATATATTCTTTGGACCAGTTGTTGGCTGCTTTAAACACATCTGCAAAGCTGGGCAGCAGATCATGCTTGCCCGAATTAATTACCATATCAGCATATTTTGCGGCATTTGCATAATCCTTTTTATATAAATATACCTTGGAAAGATACGCCCAGGCAGCGGTTTTGTGTCCTTTACCGTAATCTGATGGATCCATTTCCGAAAAATAAGGAAGATTTTCTGCTGCTTTTAAAAATAAGGAGATGATGTGATCATAATTTTTATTGACGTTACTGGCTCGTGGGATGGGTTGTGTGGCATCTGTTTCGGGAGTAACAATTGGTATCCCAGCCTTGTTATTCCCGTAGTTGGCCGCTAGCTGGAAATATACTAGTCCAGCATTAAAATAAGCATCGCCTATAATTTCTTTCTTTCGATCCTCATTCATCGTGATCCGGGGAACGTTTACAATAATATCATTGGCTCTTTTGATGATGGCATAGCGCATGCTCCATTGTGTTTCTGTGTAACCGCCTCCAATATAGCTTCTGTTAAAGTTCTTGATGTTGTCGGCTTCCGGTTTATTGCGGCCCGTTACCATATCGTCACTGGCGTTTATGAACCAGAACATCCCACGACCGTAAAAATCTTCTTCGTTGTATTTTTCATACATGCCTGCCTGCCCTTTGATCGCATCTTGTTCGGTCTTCCAGAAATTCTGTGAAGATGGCGAACCTTCAGGTGAGATATCCAGTTGTTTCGCGCACGACCCAAGGAGTGCTATAGCTAATACTGCGAGGTATTTTATATTCGTTTTCATCGTTTTATTTTGTAGTATTCATGATGGCCAACTGTACTAAACTCTATAAGTACACTATATTCTTTAGACTTGTGGCGTTTATTTGAGATTATAAGTTAACATTTAAACCGAAGATAAAGCTTCTGGCTTGTGGATAGCGACCAACATCAAGGCCGTTATTGTCCATGCCTATTTCTGGATCAAAGCCTGTGTATTTTGTAAAAGTGAATAGATTGTTGGCCGTTGCATAGACTCTTACGTTTCCAAGTTTAAATCTATCAGCCAGGGATTTTGGCAGCGTATACCCCACGGTGACATTACGGATGCGAAGAAAAGAGCCATTTTCTATATAAAAATCTGAGGCATTAAAGTTTCCGTTGGCATCTGAGCTGGATATGATCGGCACTTTACCGTTCGGATTTTCCGGAGACCAGGCGTCGAGAATCCCTGCAAGTTTATTGTACGAAGGACCACTGGCACTATATGTCGTTCTTTTTACTGCATTGAACAACTTGTTGCCCTGTACGCCCTGCGCAAAAATATTGAAATCAAAATTTTTATAATTTGCATTGAAGCTTAGGCCGTAGGAGAAATCCGGATAAGCACTTCCTGCGTAGTAGCGGTCTTCGGGACCGATAGAACCGTTGCCATCCATGTCGACGAACTTAAAATCACCGGCTTTTGCATTAGGCTGGATTTTTTGGCCATTTGCGTTTTTGTAACCATCTGCTTCTGCCTGGCTCTGGAAGATGCCATCCGTCTTGAGCACAAAATAGCTGTACAATGGCTGGCCTACAGCGATCCGCAGTGGTGCCAGTTCGTTTCTAAAGTTGGTCTCAACAGGGATGTTGGTCAGTCCGGGAGCCAGCTCTTCTACATTATTGTTCAATTTCGTTAAGGTGGCGTTCACGGAGTAGGAAAAATCGTTATTTTTAGTGCTGCTATAGGTCAGACCTAATTCGATTCCCTTGTCTTTCACGAGTCCGCCATTAATGGTTTGAGTATTCAGACCCGCTGTACCTGGAAGAGAACGTTTTAAGATCATATTGTTTGTTTCCTTAACAAAATAATCAGCCACAAGGCTCAGTCCGTTTAGGATACCAAAATCCAGACCGATATTGGTCTGTTTGCTTTCTGCCCAGCGCAGATCGTCGTTTGGCAGAACATTCTGTACGTAACCATTTTGGAGCTCCGGCTTTTCACCAAAGTAACTGGTTGTGCGCACGAGAAGTGGGTTTACGTCCAGCGGGTCTAATCTTCCAAGACTGCCGAGCACACCGTAGCTGCCTCGCAGTTTTAGTTCATTTAGCCATTCTACTGAGCGCAGGAATTCTTCTTTGTTAAGGGCCCAGCCTGCTGAAACAGAGTAATAGTTCCGGTATCTATTTTTTTCCTTCAACATGGAAGACCCGTCTCGCCTTCCAATCAAGGATAGCAGGTATTTTTCATTGTAATTGTAGTTTGCTCTCAAGAACAGCGATGAAATTGCTGTTGATGCATAGCCGCTTTCTGGTGGTTGCACTTTATTGGCGTTATCCAGGTACCTATATTGTTTGGATTCGTCATCAAAATCGCTCGCTGATGTATTCAGATAGGTGGTTTTGGTCTTTTGAAAAGTATAACCTCCTGTCAAATCGATCTGATGTGCATCAAATTTAGCTTTGTAGTTTAACACTTGTTCTGCCAGAATATCATTTGCGTCATTCGCTCTTTCAACTAGGCTATTGCTCATGACGGGCTTACCGATTTCGGGACGTTTTGGTGTGAAACTTTTGTATCTGGAGTTGGATTTGGTAATACTTAAGTTAGAACGGAAGGTTAGCCCTTTGGTTAATTGAAAGTTTGCATAAGGGTTGATAACCAGTATGTTGGTAGGGTTGTTGATGTCTATACGCATCAGTTCTGCGACCGGATTGATGATATCGCCGTAATCGCCGGGATAGGGTCCCGGGAGACCGGCAAAACTGCCGTCGGGATTATAGGGAGTACCGTTTGTTGGATAATAAATCGCCGATAGCAGTGCACCGGTATAGTCACTGCTTGTATTGGCACCGTTTCCGTTCGTGCTGCTGTACGACAGGTTTTCGCCCACCTTCAACCAAGGGGTGACCTGATGCTCCGAATTTATCCTGAAGTTGTAGCGTTGTGTTTTCGTATTCAGTACAATGCCTTCTGCGTTCCGGTAATTGAAACTTAGGTAAAAATTGGACTTTTCATTACCTCCATTGATGGCGCCATTGTAATCTTGCAGCGTTGCACTTCTAAAGACCTCATCCATCCAGTTGGTTTTCGTTACAAGTCCATCCGGATACTTAGCTGGGTCGAAAGCAGGCAAAATTGTCGTACCACCATTTTTCGCTGCTGTTGCCGCTACTTCTGCGCGTTGTTCGGCATTTAAAGGTTTTAATTTGCGCCATGCACCCTGCTGGCCAATCTTGGCGTCAACACTGATCTGCAATTGCCCTTTTTTGCCTTTTTTTGTGGTGATCAAGACCACTCCTCCGGAAGCCCGTGCCCCATAGATTGCAGCGGAGGCATCTTTTAAAACCGAAATAGACTCGATGTCGTTGGGATTTAATTGCGGGGTACCTAAGAAAATAGAGCCGTCGATCACGTACAGCACACTTTCACCATTGATACCACCGGCACCACGAATATTAATACGGGGTGGGGAAGTGGGGTCACCGCCCTCGTTGGTCACAATGACTCCTGGGGATTTGCCCGCTAAAACCTCACCGACACTGTTTACTGAACGCGAAGACAATTTATCAAGTGATACGATACTTACAGCACCTGTTAATGTTTCTTTCTTTTGCGTCCCATAACCGACCACCACAACTTCAGATAATGTTGACCGTTCTTCACTTAGCGTTACATGAATCATTTCATTCTCGCCTACTGTTATCTCTTTTGAGTGGAAGCCGATCATAGAGAAGGAGAGTACTGCCTGGGAGCCGGCTTCGATACGGAACGAACCTTTGGCGTCTGTTGTCGTTCCATTTTGTGTGCCGACTACTTTTACGGATACGCCTGCGATAGGCGCTCCCAAAGTATCGCTGACAATCCCCTTAATTATGCGGTCTGCTTTGATGTCAGTTGATTGGCTGAGTATGACATGTCCCTCTTTCTCCATAGCGCTGATCCCCAGTTTGGTCAAAATGGAGCGTACAGACTCCGTTCTGAAATGGCCGCTTACGACGGTATTGCGTCCCTGTAAAAGGTCTGGGTTGTACACGAAGCTAAGACCGGAGAGATGTTCAATCCTATGCAGAATTTGTTCGAGCTGCTGTCCCTTGCTGATACTGATGTTTATTCTGCTTTTGTCCAATCGCTGGGCCATACCGGGGGAGGCCATTAAAGAACTGCAGAATACTGAAGTAATCGACAATGCCAGACAGGGATACTTCATGACCCGATAAAAAGAGAATTCTCTTTTAAATGGAGGTGTTTTCATTTTTTTGTAATTAGGTAGTGAATTACGCATGATGACTAAGATTTTTTGTGGTTATTTTTTGAACATTATTTATGGATTTTGAATATGGTATTGTTATGTGATGCGCTGTATCGGCAATGATGTAAATTGCAGAGAATGTCTAAAATTTCGGATGGCTTTTGTGCACTGCTGAAAGTAGCAGTTGTTTTTAGCGACTTGAGCGTTTTATCGGTGAGTACAATCTTGATATTATAGATGTAAGCCAACCTTTGCACAACCTCTTGCAGCGAAGCTCCATTAAATGCGATTGCTACCGTGGTATTGGTGTCCAGCGAGCTATGTGACGTTTGTAAGGTCTGTTTATTATAGCGCAGGCTTTGGTTTTTGGTCAGGATACCAAGCACTTTCTCTTGCTGTTGTACAGCGACTTTACCCGTTGCAACCAAAACTTCAATATTTTTGGAAGCTCCGTATGCTTTAATCCGAAAGGAGGTTCCCAGTACTTTTACGGTTAAATCAGAAGCGAGCTGTACTTGAAAAGGATGCTCTTCATCGTGAGCAATAGTAAAAAAGGCTTCGCCTTCAGTAAGTTCCAGTTCCCGTATTTCCCCATTGAATTTGCTTGGGTAGCTGATTTTCGAAGAAGGCTCCAGGATAATTTCTGAACCGTCGTTCAGCGTGATTTTTTTTCGTTCACCTGTTTTTGTCGTCGTCACGATTTGTGCTGTGTCCGAAATAGGCTGCCTGTAGCTTCGGTTAATCAATAGACTTGCGGAGACGATGATGAAGAGCACTGCGGCTATTTTTAAGAGTGGATAGCGTGACAGCGTATGTCTTTGAGCTTGTTTTTCGGATATTGCGGACTGAATATTGCCCAACATCTGCGCACGAAGTAGATTTTTGCGTTCCTCTGAAACCTTGTTTTCAGCACGGTGAAGTTGAGCATACCATTCTTCAACCTGTTTAACTTCCGCAGCACTCGCCTCACCGTTTACATACTTTTGCAGTAGCTGTTTTGCTTTTTCTTCCTTCATTTGAATAGATGTCACTTCAAATGGAGAATGGTACTAGTTGAAGATGTTAGCAGTATATTAAGTTTTTGTTAATAGCGAATAGAAGGCAGGAAATAGATTAGGACAGGCTTTTCCTGAGTATTTTCATGGCTGAAGTAATTTGATTTTTTACCGTTTGCACCGAGATGTTTAATTCTCTTGCGATCTCCTTTATTGATTTTTCCTGTTTGCGGCTCATCAGCATAACTTGGCGCATCCGTTCGGGGAGCTGCATGAATGCTTCCTCTACTTTTTGTTCGGTATCGTGTAGGATAAGGAGATCGTCCGCAGCGTCAGCGTATTGTTGATTCATCAGGGCTGCGAGTTCGGTCCGATGCCCATCTTTCACGATGTTGTTCCTAAAGTAGTTGATGATTTTGAATTTTACAGCTCCATGCAGATAGGCCGCGAGGTCGCCGGAAAACACGATATGTTCGCGGTTTTCCCAAAGTTTAATGAAAATTTCCTGTATGATGTCTTGGGCAGCATCCTCATCACCTATTTTTTTTAAAGCTGCATCAAATAGATCTTCCCAATACAGATCAAAAATCTGTTCCATTGCAAAATGCTCACCTTTCTTTAATGATGCTATCAATAATTCGCTCACAGGATCAATTTAATTCGACAAAGCTAACAACTGCGTATTCCCTTAAGGTTAATAAATCTTAAAGAGTATATTTTGTCTATTGTCCCATTCCTGTAGTATTAAACAGCGTTTCCTTTCTAATGAATGTAGCCTAGTTCTCGTATCGACCTCCTATAGATGTAGCAGCGTTGAGGCCTTGTATTGGATATTATCGCATAGCGAAAACGCTGCTTTGTTCTTGGCGGCACAGCAGAGGGATAACTTGGTCCGAACACACTCTAAATAAAAAAATATTTGCATTTTGTTCTATTTATACATATATTTGTATGTATAAACTATAATAACGTATTGCTATTTGTTTTCCATAACAGGATAACATACTGTTATGTCCGTTCGATGGCCGACTGCGGACCATAACTTTTCGCTTGCTGAATATGCAATATCTGTTGATTTCTGAGTTGGCCTTTCCTAATCAGACCAAGGTGCGAACGTTTATGTCGCAACTGAGTTGACCCCTATTTAATCACCTTGGTAGTCGCTGTTTTTTACAAATAAGTGTTCGTTATGTGCAATTTTTGCGGTCAGCGCGCGCTGTTGCTGCTGCTTTCTGTTGCATGGTTTTTTATCTAAAGTCATTTTTTGAAATGGAAATTAATAGCCAATTAATCATTGATCGGTTGTCTCAGCGTCTAGACCTCGATCGCGTTTACCTCGTTAAGTATGAATTTCTTAAGCAGGAGTATCATCATTTATTGCTGGCACTTAAACCCGTGAGCGGTCTTTCGCATAAAGTATTAAAGCCCATAGTGGAGTTATGTTTGATGGATCAGGAAAATATTTCCTTTGAAATAGTGCCCACAGGCGAAATGCTCAATAAGATAAAAACAGGTAGTTTATACTATTCCTATGCATCGCTGGCCGAGCATATCATTTATCTTGACAGTAAGAAGCATAGTCAGCCGCTTAAGGCAAAAGAACTTAAGAGTATTTTGGAAATTTCGCAGGAGTATTACCAAAAGATGACGCCGGTTTCGGTTGATTTTTTCAGGGGAGCTGAAACCTTTGCTGCACAAGGAAATTTTCAGAGAGCCGTTTTTATGCTGCACCAGAGCGTGGAAAACCATTTACGGCTGTTGCAGATCATGATCGATGGAAAAGCCAATAATGTCCATCATATCAGCAATAGAATCAAGAATCTCCATGAGCATTTTTCTATGTTGAGGCAATCAATTACGGGAAAAGATGCTGATGAACAGGCACGCTTTAAATTGTTGGACAGCGCTTTTAACGCGGTAAAACAAAATAAGGACTTGGAGATATCAGCCTTTGATGCCTCCTGGCTTTATGATCACTGCAAGACCATCCTTAGTGCAGTAGGAGAGCTGTACCTGGATTTTATGAAACGCCTTCAGACGGGCTATGAGAAAATGAGGGAAATGGAAGCGTTAAAACTGAAAGAGAGTAAAACTGTCGAATCTGGGAAGTGTATCGAAGCGAAAAAGACAGCAGTAGTGTCAAACGACCCTATTTTTCATGCATTTCCCTGGCCGGAGCAGTATCAATCGGACATATATCATTTGCTTGATCAAGTTCGTCAGGAGAATCGTCCCGAACAGATTATGTTGCTGAATTACTATGCAAGTGATGCACGAGGCAAAGGGTTATTCGAATTCCCGCAACAGGAGCACAGCAATGCTGAAATTTATCTCGCGGTCATCAAGAAGAAAATCGGTCCATACCATTTTCGAAAAATATCTTATGGACGGGTGACAGCAATCATGGCCTTTTTAAATACAAATTTTATTGAAACAAAATTAAATACAGGCAGTCGCTTCTCGCATACGATTTGGAACGAATCTGTGGTGCTTTATCGCGATCCAAGCTATAAGCCTACTTATTCTATTTCACCGGTAAATTGGTCGGACGCCCTGTATAAAACTGCCAATACGTGGGCGCGAAATGCAAAGCTCATGCAAGACCTGGTCGCTACCTGTTGTAATGATTGTTTCTCTAGCCGGCCATTGGCCGTACTCTTGTTAAACCAGCTCACCCTGATCGGATTGCATAATTATCTCTATTTACGAATCGGCTATGCGCCAATGAATGCGGCTGTAGAAGACCTTGTTGCCTGGACTTGTATCTGTGACAAAAAGGTGAGCCAGTTTTTTGTGGCAAAAGACGATACGGAGGAAATCTTGAATGGACAACTATTAAAGTTGATGAAAGGCCGGGTCTATGAGCTTCCTCCAGAATTGGACCAACTGGACTTAAACTACTTTAAGTCCAAAGCCAAGGCGATTGCAGCTTTTTTTACCGACCTATGCGAGCAGAGTTTGAAGTATATGGAGTTGAAATCCAGGACTATATAAATTGAAGTTCCGATAAAATATCAGGCCTTTACATAGGTATGATAACAAAACATAAACCATGATAACTAAACATAGATCAATGAATGAAATAGAGGTAGCGATACCGTGGCAAAGCAAGAATGAGAAATCGCTGTCGATCGTTTATCTTAAAAGATTTTTTAACGGAAAATCTGCAAAATTTGATTGGGATTTTAGCGTGCTGCTGGAAGAAAGTGTTTTTAATAATACATATGTATTTGAAGGATTTTCTAGAGGAAGAGGCAATGTTCGTCTTCAAATAAGACTGACCGCTGAACACCTAAAAGTAAATTGCTCGTGTGGAAGAATGGAAGCAACATTATGTGAACATGCCTATAGTTTGTTGCGCGAAAAGGTAAGTAAGAATAAATATTATTTTGTTCATCTATACGATCCAAAATGGTTTAAACCTCATGCGAATCAACGCAAGCTATTTAAATTGTCTCTTAAGAATGAACATGGAGGAATGCCGGCAATTGAAATCAATGCCACGGCAGATCGGGGTAGCATTTATGGTTTTCACAAACCATCGGAGATATGCCATCTAGCTAGCCATAAAATTTATCCCATTAAGCCTGCAGTTCCCAAGCCGCAAGGTAAGTTTATTGTTGCCATACCGATAAATAATACGATCGATCATTTACCTTTTTTACTTCCTTTTTTAAGTGACGAAAAGAAAAAATACGTTTTCAAGGAAAGCTATCTATTTAAAGAAGACATGCCACATCCAGAACATCTCACTTGCCATGAGTTGATGCTTGATGCTGTAGCACGGAAAATGGTACAGCTAGGGGCTTCTGCATTTCGACTCAATGGATGCGACGCACTCTCCTTTGCTGAAAAGAACGAAAGACGTCATCGAATAATGGACTTATGGAGGGATCTCGTCTCCAATCAATTGTGTAAAGATGAGCTGATCTTCTTCTATTCCAATACCAACAATTTTGGTCTAACACATTGTCGATTCCGATACAGCTCCCATCTCAACCAGGTTCGTAAACTAAAAATTGCTAATGGAGATGTTAAACTTAAGATTCAATTGGTCGAAAGCCAAGATGGTCTATTGATGGAATTGCTAGCTTATTATAAAGGCAATTTGTTGAAGAAAATCAAGTTTTTGAGTGATGTGCATAGTTTCTTTCTGGAACTAGGCTCCAAACATGTTCTTTTCATTGATGATTTACATGTCGAAAAATTGCTAAACCAGTTTCGGTATTCGGCATTCAGGATTTTTGTATTGAGTCAAGACATTGGCAAGTTCTATGACGAAATCTTACATCCAATAGCGCCCCATTTTTCTATAGAATACAGACAGGAGGGGCTTCAGGAACTGCCAACAACGGTGGAAAAGAAAGATGAACAAACCAAAATACTGGAGCTGTCCCTTAAAGACGACTTATTAGTCCTGAGAGCCTATATAGATTTTGGGACAGTTACCTTGCCCATTGTTGATATGCCTAGTACCACTGTCTTAACTTACATCGATAATAAAATTTGTGTTCAAGAGCGCCATGTTGAGACGGAGCTGGCCTTTAGCAATTTTGTTAAAAATCAACATGAATCTTTTGAAGAGCAGGCTTCTGCCCACACTTGGGAATTGCGAACATCACTAATTTCTCGAACGAATTGGATAAAGAATCTCGGTAAAGTATGTCAGGATCATCACATTAAGCTCAAGCTTAGCGGTTTGGTTAAAGGATCTAACTATTATCCTTTCTCTTTGAAATGGGAGGTGGGGGAGCTGAAGTCGCAGTCCAATTTATTATACGTCAATATAAAATTTAAGCTGGGGAAATTAGTACTCGAACCTAGCCAGTTTGAACCTTATTTATTGGAAAGGAAAAATTGGTTTAAGATCAATAACGGCGACCATGTCTATATCAGTGACACGTTGAAATCGCTTTTTTTACCCTTATTTGGTCAGGCACGTATAGAAGACCCTTACCTCATTTTCACCTCAGCGCAATTAATTTCTTTTCAAACACAATTGGAACAGATAGATCCTAGGATTATTAGCGATAGTACAAGAGAACGGCGAGATAAATTGGCCAATATGACAGAAATACCTTTATTAGATGTTCCCCATACCGTAAAAGCAACGTTACGACCTTACCAATTGGTTGGTTTTAGCTGGATGGCATTTTTACAGGAGTTTCAATGGGGCGGTATTCTGGCCGATGACATGGGACTGGGAAAAACATTACAGGTTATTACTTTATTGGAATACTATTATCAAAATAATCCAGAGGCGGACCCTTCCATTGTTATCGTTCCTAATTCCTTGCTATTTAATTGGCAGAATGAAATTAAAAAATTTGTTCCGGAACGAAGTTATTATGTATATCATGGTACGAAAAGAAAAGATCAGGAGACTTTAGCGAAGGCATCGATCGTACTTACAACGTATGGAACTGCAATGGCAGACTTCTCTTTTCTTCAATCTCAATCATTCAGCTATATGATTTTGGATGAATCTCAAATGGTAAAAAATCGGAATTCCAAGCGGTTCGAATATTTGTTTTCTATTCAAGCATCATTTCGAATTGCCATGACTGGTACGCCAATTGAAAACGGTATTGAAGACATCTATGCACAAATGACCATGGTCAATCCGGGCTTTTTTGGGAGTTACAGAAATTTTAATAAAATGTATAAGTCTCTTGGAGACGTGGAAGAAGCCGATGTACCCCTAACGAATTTGCAGAAGATGATTGCTCCATTCATCTTGAGAAGAACCAAAAAGCAGGTGGCATTAGATTTACCTGATAAAACAGAAACTACCCTCTATTTGGACATGCAGCACGAACAACGGAAGCTTTATGACATCTATCGTAAAAGATATCGAGTGGAAATTGAAGAGAATTTAAACGGTGAAGATTCTTCAAAGTTGAAGTTTTTTGCGTTGGAGGCTTTGCAGAAGCTAAGACAACTATGCAACTCTCCTGTTCTGATGAAAGATGGTGACTTTGGTAACGAGTCAATCAAATTGGACTTCATTGATGAAATTATGGCGGAGGTCGCTCCTAACCATAAGATCTTGCTCTTTTCAGCGTACACGTCCATGCTTAAGCTTGTAGCTCAACGAATTGATAATAGTGGAATAGACTATATCTACCTGGATGGAAAGATGAACCAAGAGCAAAGGCAAGCTGCCGTGGAAAAATTCCAAAACGATGACGAATGTCGTGTCTTTTTGATCAGCCTAAAAGCTGGTGGGACCGGTTTGAACCTCACTGCTGCGGACTATGTCTACATCTTAGATCCTTGGTGGAATCCTGCCGCCGAAGCTCAAGCGATAGACCGTTGCTACCGGATAGGTCAAGATAAGCATGTAATGGCCTATAAGATTGTTTGCAGGGATTCTGTTGAAGAACATATTCTGACACTTCAGGAAAGTAAAAAACGAATTTCTGAGGGCCTAATCTTGGATGAAACCAATCTGATGAAATCTATCAGTAAAGAAGAACTACTTAAACTATTCGATTAACCACAAAAATTAAAACTGATGAAGACTGAATCTAAAACCCACATTTCCTATTCGGGAATGATGTATGCGCACGATTTTCAGCTTTGGTACACCTATCTTAAGCGACGTATTAAGTGGGGCTGGAGGCCTGAAGAATTGTCTTTTTTACTTGGGAAGCCCGATCATGCGTACTTAGACTTTGAGCGGATGTTTCAACCCCGAAAGTTCTTGATGCAGGAATCTACCCTTTTAGATCGCTTATATGCCAGCTCAGACGTCGTCGCTATGGAATTTCACCGCGAGAAATATGAGCTATCAGAAGAGCGGTTAGTGCGTATGCGTATTCATGAGGATGAGGTCAAATGGCGTTATTCCATTGAAGTACCTTGGACTTTTGAAACGGGGAAAAAGCGGCCTGCTGCACCAAAATTGCAATTTGAAGAATGGAAATCCGAAAAAGACCTTCAGCATGAATCAGATGCCATGTTGCATGTGCGGCAGAAAATGAAGTTGCTGCTGGAAGATGATTTCTTTGCCGATGGTGTGCCTGCCTGGCAGCTGTTTCAAAAAGTCAGTTATACAGGACAGGTCCATCTTCAGATTTATCCAAGACACTTGAAAAATGTGCTGTATGGTCTAATTCAACAGAGTAAATTAATCTTGCGAAACGTAGATGGGAGATATGTATTCCATCTCATGAAAAGAAAGGAGGTCGAATGCATCATCTGATGGGAGAGACTGTTGAACGTAAGCACAGATTGTATAACGGCTTAAGCCGTTATACAATCTGTGCTTTTTTAGAAATCTATCTTCGTTGGATCCCTGTCACTATTACTTTTTTATTAAGACTATGTGTTGTGCTAACTCGGTTTAGTTAAGATCTGTTAATCATTTGTTGATATAGCCTTCATATTGCATTTGTAACCTTGTACCCGTAAATCAAATGCACTACTTATGAAAATTAAAACCAACAAAGTTTTTTGGTTGTTATGTGCCATTGCAGCAAGCTCTACAGCTGTTCAAGCTAAACCACTCTCACTAACCACATCGCAATCCCTGCGTGTACAGAGCACGGTCAAGGGACGGGTCGTTGACGAGCGGGGAAACGCCGTCTCCGGAGCGACCATTCAAAATTTGAAAAGTAAAAAGTCCGTTCAATCTGATATAAACGGAAATTTTGAGATCGAAGCCGAAATGGGCGATAGCCTAAGTATTTCCTTTATTGGGTATCGCAGGCTCTTACAGTCTGTCACCCAATCCAACGGGCAGATCTTTTCCTTACAAGCCGATGAGAATACCCTGGAAGAGGTGACCATCTCTATCGGATATCAGCGAATCAGAAAGTCGGATGTCACTGGTGCAATTGCTAGCGTTAAGGCCGAGGAACTCAATTTGAGCGCACCAAAATTATCCCAGGCATTAGTTGGTAAAGTAGCAGGTGTACAGGTGATGCAGACAAGTGGTGCCCCATACGATGGCACCAAAATGCGTGTCCGTGGAATGGGATCGATCAATGCCGGTTCGGATCCATTGTATGTTATAGATGGCTATCCAGCAGGAAACAATTTGAATATCAATCCAAATGATATTGAATCCATCGATATCTTAAAAGACGCAGCATCTGCTGCGATTTATGGATCCAGAGCAGCGGGGGGTGTGGTATTAATTACCACTAAACGCGGCAAGGAAAATAAAAGCAACGTAGACTATGAGGTACTGGGCGGTTTTGGGCAGCTTTCCAAGAAAATTGACGTCTTGAATGCTGAACAATTTATCGACCTGTTGATCGATGGACGGAATAACTCTTATAAAGATCTATTGGCAGCGAAAGGAGTTGCCTGGACAGAAAGTAGACGGCTAGACGACAATAAAACACGTGTTGCCAATGTGGGTAACGCCGGTTCGGTCAGCATACCTGAAGCGTACTATGACTTTGCAACGGGCTCCGCAAAAAAATCGGCATACGATACCGATTGGCAGGATGCTTTATACCGAAATGCGCCTTTTCAGCGCCACAATGTTTCCACATATGGCGGCAACGAGAAGAACCGGTATTTTTTAAGTGGTTCCTACCAAAATCAGCAAGGTATCATGCTGGGCACAGACCAAAAGGTCTTTAATTTCCGGGCCAATATCGATAGTAAAGTGAGTAAAAGATTAACCGTCGGCGCTAATGTATCATTCACGTACAATGACAACAATGAGGTCACCACGGGACGTTATGATAGAAGCCCTTCCATGGCAGCTCTGATCTATTTACCGACTTTGCCGGTATATAACGAAGATGGTACCTACGCTAAATACCTTATGGCCGATTTATCTGCCAACAATTACGGTATTCAAAATCCTGAAAATCCGTTGGCCTATGTAACCGAGATCAAGAACAACCGCCGTGGAAAAAGAGGCTTTTATAATGCATTTGCGGACTTTTCTATCCTAGATGATCTGCATCTTAAGGTCAACGGCGGACTGTCTACCTATGATGAAAAATATGATTATTTCCGTCCTACAAGTATCTCGGACGGAAATAACAAGCCATTTTCACCGCAAGCAGTTTCGGCAGCCTATGCAGATGCTAAAACAAAAAACGAACTGGATAAATTGCTGGAAACTACATTAAATTATAATAAAACTTTCGATAAACATCAGATTTCTGCTCTATTAGGCTACTCCGCCCAACGCACTGACTACGATTACCAGGGTGTAAGGGCAAATGGTTTTCAGAATAATGCAATCGGGGAGATTACCGATAAAGGGGCTGATCCATCAAACTTTCAGCTTTTAAAGGATGATACATTCAAACGGATTACAACGCTTCAATCTTATTTTAGCCGAGTAAATTATAGCTACGATTCAAAGTATTTTCTCTCAGCTTCGATTCGTACCGACGGATCTTCCCGGTTTGGTCCAAATAATAAATGGGGCACTTTCCCTTCCGTATCCGGTGGTTGGACGATCTCGGCAGAAGATTTTTATAACGATTGGTTAGGGCAGCAGTCGACCGTCAAATTAAGAGCGAGCTGGGGACGTAGTGGAAATAATAATATTGGTGATTATCGTGCACTATCGGTGTTCAATTCACCGGCTGGGGTCATTCTGGGCGACAAAGTGGAAACCTCCTATATGGCTGGAAACCTATATGATCCTAGCCTTAGCTGGGAAACAACTTCACAATATAATGCAGGGCTTGACCTTGGCCTTTTCAGAGGTCGGTTGAACGTGATGGCCAATTTCTACCTTAGCCGTTCATTCAATTTGTTGTTTAATCAGCCAATTTCTGCCGTATCTGGATCAACCAGCATCTTGACGAATTTACCGAATTCAAAAGTACAAAATAAGGGATTTGATTTTCAGATCGATGCCACATTGATACGTAAAAATGAATTTGAGCTTGGATTTAGTGGAAATATCAATGTCAACAGAAATAAAGTATTGGATCTCGGAGGTGCATCTACAATCCTAACCAATGGTGCTGAACGTTCTTATTTAACACACATTACTCAAGAAGGTAGCCCAATTGGTATGTTCTATGGCTTCAAAGTTCTCGGTGTCGCAACAGAAGAAAATTATAAGACTGTAGCTCCTTCAGCAGCATCATCCACACCGCTACAGCCCGGCGATCTCTATTTTGAAGATGTCGATGGTAACGGTATTGTCAACGATGCTGACAAACGTATAATCGGTAATCCGCATCCTGATTTTACATATGGCTTTGCCCTGAGCGCCCGCTATAAATCTTTCGATTTGCGTGCATCATTCAATGGCTCGCAAGGTAATAAAGTATTGGATGGCTATGATTATTACCTGTATAATATGGAAGGTTCGGGTAATCAATACGCCGATGTGGCACAACGTTATCGTTCGGCACAAAACCCAGGTAACGGTAAAGTCTACCGGGCATCCCGGGGCGGTACTCAAAGTAATAGTACACGTCTGTCGGATTTCTATCTGCAGGATGGATCGTTCTTTCGAATGACAAATATCGCCCTGGGATATAATCTGCCAAAAGACCTAGCGAATAAATTGACACTGTCCGGCATAAGGGTATATGCTACAATAGATAACCCTTTTACGGTTACAAAATACAAAGGTTATAATCCTGAGCCGGATTATAATCAACGGGGTAATCTAACGCCAGGAGTCGATTATGGCCTTTATCCATTGGTAAGATCATATAATCTTGGTGTAAAAGTAACATTCTAATTAATCTGCTGCCTACATTCATAAAATTTTGACACGACCTGGTGGAGTTCTGATTGCAATTCTCCATCATGCAATAAATAAAGAAGTACGATGAAAAAAAGATATTTATTACCCTTTGTTCTGCTGGCTTTGTCCTCCTGTTCCAAGGATTTCCTGAATCAGAAAGATCCCAACGCTGTCACTATCGACGATTACTTTCAATCGGAGAATGACGTCCTTTTGGCTGTCAACGGCCTGTATCAGTCTTTACGCTCCGGAAGTACCATCGGCGAGTCAAGTACCCTATACAATGAGGAGCGCTCGGACAATACGGGGCGGAACGATAACCAATCCAATGCAGGCGAACCATTTCAGTTCAATGACTTCTCCTTGTTGCCCAGTAACACCTATCTGAAGACACATTGGTCAGCAATGTATACGGCAATCAACCGTTGTAATGTCGTCCTTTCGCATATCGAAGACGTCACGTTTTCCAGTGAGGAGCTTAAAGGACGCTATATTGCTGAGGCAAAATTTGTGCGTGCTTTACTGTACTTCCATATGGTTCGCAAATTTGGTGATATTCCATTGTCTACGGTACAAGTGATCACGAAGGAGCAGGCCAATGAACTAGCTTTTCGTCAAAAGGAATCGCTTGTGTATGAGCAAATCATTAAGGACTTGACCGAGGCGTTGACGAGCAATCTTCCCAATACACAGAAAGATTACGTTGTCGGCAGAGCATCTAAAGCGGCCGTCAATGCAATTTTGGGACAAGTATACTTAACTTTGGGTGCAACACAGACATCAGGCAGTGCGGAAAATTTCGCCAAAGCGGAACAATATCTTAATGCGGCCTATCAAATGCGAACCTTTGGTAAACTGAGTGAAATTCCTTACGAAGAAGTCTTTGATGTCACAAAGAAAAACACCTGTAAAGAACTGATTTTTCAGATTCAATACAAGCAGGGAGACCAAAATTACAGTTCGAGTATTGCTCGTAACTATCAGGCTAGAGGAGAAACAATCAATTCTAAATATACTTCAACGGGTGTTGGTGAAGTCGTAAAATTAGACCTGATCAATGATTATGAGCAAGATGACCTACGTAAGGCTTTCTCCGTCAAATTTGCCAACCATACTCAGGTAAAAGATTGGTTCGTCACCAAATTCAGGGATAATAGTGATGCTGCTGGTACCAATGGCTGGGGAGGGAACGATTGGATACTGATCCGCTATGCAGATGTTATGTTACTGTTGGCCGAAGCGAAATATCATTTAGGAAAGGAAGCCGAAGCGATCGCGCTCCTTGATCAGGTGCGGGAACGCGCGGGATTGCCTTCTTACGCCGCATCCATGTTGAATGCTAGCTACCGTAGCAAATATCCAACATTAAAGGAAGCAATATTGCACGAACGCCGTGTGGAACTGGCCTTTGAGAATCATCGTTGGTTTGACTTGATCCGCAATTACAACCCGCAGGAATTGGTGAATTATTTTAAAACCAAGAAGCAATCGGAGTATGGCAATGCCAAGATATCCAATATCTCCACCAAGGATAGATACTATCCCATCCCATTTGATGAATATAAATTGGATCCGGAGCGCATGTATCAAAATCCTGGGTATTAATATAGGACTTTATGCAAAGTTGTATGAAGAAAATCTTTTTCTGGTCTTGAATAAAGAATACTGCACGCACCATCGGGACAACAGGCGAAACTCCCTATAATAATGGAGACTTTTGCACGACGAGGTATGTGTATCACATACCTCGTTGTTTTATTCCAGAATGATAGACCTGCCTTCTTTGGCGGAGTGCTTTGCTGCTTCCAATATCTCGACAACGATGACGTTATTGCTGATGGATCCCAGATCCTTTTCCACTGCTTTTTTATCTTTCAATACTTGCTCCAGGTAAGCAATATGATGCTCAAAATAGGGTAAGTCTAACGGAACAGCCGACGGTAGATCGTTGTGCTGTGAATATTTGAACAGTTCCTTGTCATTTTTAGCATAAAGCTGCGCCTTTGTGCCAAATACCTGAAAGTCTTTGACACTATAAGGCCATGCCCAAGACGCCTGAATGATACCTGTGCTGCCGTCTTTATAGTTGAGTATGATTGTGGCATCATCTTCCACCTTTGGATACACCTGAGGCTTAAGCGAATGGGTAAAAGCAGTGACCGAGACCGGGCGCTCACCATCCTTGAGCCAAGTCATCAAATTGGCCCCGTAGCAGCCAAAATCCATCATTGCACCACCACCATTTTTTTGAGGATCAGTCAGCCAGTCCAAAAAATAACTGCTGCAGCCGATCTCTTTAGGCCCTTCGTGGCCGTCTTTCACAATCATTCGTGTAATATTTCCAATTTCCTTTTTATCAACCAACTGTTTTAACTGTTGATTGCTTTTGTACCAAGTGGTTTCATAATTGACTAAAAACGGTGTGTCGTATTGGACTGACAGTGCAGCAATACGTTTGGCATCTGCCAACGTCGTTGCGAGGGGCTTTTCAACCATAACAGGTATTTTGAGTGGCAGGCAGGATTCGGCGACAAGGATATGTTCATTGGTGGGGTTATAAGCTAGTACAACGTCAGGCCTTGTCTGTTTCAACAAGCTGTTCAGATCTGTGTAGAACACCGATTCAGGAAGATGGTGCTCAGACTGGATTTTTGCTGCCAAAACTTTATTGGGCTCTGCCACAGCGATGATATCCACTTTTTTCTCCTTATATAAATGGAGTAATAGATAGACATGATCATGGTTGAGGCCCGCTACGGCAACTTTAAGCAGTTCGCCGGCATATGCCGACTGTTGAGCCAGTAGAGCGAAAAAGAATAGCACGTTGAATAAATGTTTCATATGACGGTATTAGGTACTCTAAGATAACATTTTGTAAGCGATAAATGACTAATACATCCAGTCAACCTTGTTGTGTGATAAAATGATCTCCGTGATGATGTCGAAGTAGGTCTGCCCTTTGCCCGCTTGTAAGTCGGTTAGTTTCTGCTGGAAATAGGTCCGATTGTAGGGAGAACCCGTGGCCAGTTTGTTCCGGTAGTACTGTAAGGTCACCGCCACACCCAGTTTTTCACGGCTATAAGTGATATCCTTCCAGATCATGGTATGCTTATCTGCATCGCTTAGCTTACCAAATCCCCCATATAGTAAATCGTTAAACCCATCGAGCGAACCAATTGCCCAGCTTTCGTCGGACATATAAACCCGGTTGATTTCTGCGTAAAAACTAGGTATATCGTGTATATTTTTGCCCTCTATCAGTGCAAAGCCGTGCTGAGGATGGTCTGCAATGATCTGCTTCAGGTCAGCCCAGATAGCTTGGCCTGAATGTATTTCCGCAGCCTTTTCAGACGACCATTTTGAGGCAAACATGAAGAGCTCAGGTGATGGGGCTTGCTCGAAGAGCACGCGAAGCGCTTCCTTCAAACTCGAAGGATCAGGTGCGCTGACCAAGATCCGCGCTATGGCAGCGATCTGATTTCTTACTTTTATCCCCATTGCTTTGCGTTGGATGTTTAGCAATATAGCTAAAAAATCCAATTTTACATCTGTTGCTCACGAATGACAAATGTATATTTTCCATTGGATTTTACCTCCTTAGCCTTGAGATTAATGCGATAAAGCCGGTCTCCCCACACGTTGGTCAAGCGCGGATCATCTTGGGGGATGGTGTCGAAAGAAGCATCAAACTGGCGGGTATTGAATTGCAGTACCGCCAGACCATCGCCTAAGGTGATTTCACCTGAATGGATATGCGGCTCCCCGGCCACCAAAAAATGGATGATATTAGCCTGTGATGGCTTATTTATTTTAAACTCCTCCTGTATGGTGAGTCCCATTTCGGTTAGCGTATAGCTGCGCGTCCAGTGGTCGATATGCGCCGAGTCGGGATAAGCGCCCCCGATGTCGAGCTGAAAGGTATGCTTTTCTGGGGTGAATATTACATTTTTGGCCTTGTACTCTTTGCCAAAAGCCTGATCCGTACCGTTGATCAGCGGGAGGTTATGATAGGCGCCCTGCATTGTCCAGATGCTATACCGCTCGTTGCTGAATGTCTTTTTATTATAAGTGCCTACACCCGCATCAACAAATAAAGGTTGGTGTTTTCGATATAAGATAAAGCTGCCGACATCGTTGTGGTTGTGGCTTTCATTGTTGAAGCCGCCTTTTGCAGCAAAGAAGTAATCTGCTTTTTTCAGGTAAATAAATTGTGTTTCGGGATACCACTTGGCGTTATTTTCCGGAAGCTTAGCCTGAACCTTATCCAGCTGCGGGTGACATCTCAGGTCTTCAAATGCGCGGAAGATATCACGGGAAGGCTTGAAAACATTTTTTTTGTCGTTCATCTCCTCGATATATCTAGCGAATTGCATCATTTCGTTACTGTGTACGTCCTGTCCAAAACGGTAGATCAGCAGCGGCTCGCCGCCACCTTTGGCAGACGCATCGGCAAAATTAACCACCCATTGATCTCCGCCAATGTAGGATTGCGAGATATATTCGCCCATCTCACGGATTAAGGGTTGGTCAAAGATACTGACCTTATTGTTTGTAGCCATGGACAGTATTTTCAGATAATCATATAGTTTGCCTGCCGCGTGTCCCCAATACGATGGCCCCTCTTCGCAGGCGCCGTCTTTTTTGATATAATTGATAAAACGGTCCACCGAAGACATGGTCTTATAGATACCGTTAAGCTGAGTATCCGGGTTGTCTTCGGTCAATAGCAGACAGGTCAATACATTAAAATTGCACCAGGGGTTCCAGTTATTGACAATCTGGTTTTCCCGGAGTTCAAATGCCTGCCACCACATGTCGTTGCGGTCCAGATAAGGCTCGATAATACGCTCGTGGATCTGCTGTTTGATACGGAGACTGATCGCCGGATTAATTTTATTAAATTCGGTCCGAAAGAAATAATGTGTCCAGGCCAGTAAAGAACCCAAGTCGCCAGCCATTAGGTCGAGGACCTGTGTACGTTGCTGCGGCAGAGACCTTTTGGAGGATTGAAAAGCAGGTAGATGTGCAGAGAGCGACCAAGTGGACATTTCGGTCAGGTGCCAGCTCCCGTTGATAATTTGGTCTATATAACGTCCTTTGCCTTCCGCCAGTTCCGCCAGGATAAGGCTGGACAGGGCGCTGACGTTTTCGTTCAGCGGTTTTTCCATGATGGTGCGGTTGCCCGAACGTTCGTATTCCAGGTAATCCGTCGCCTTGACTACCTGCCACTGGTAACTGAGCACACTGTTGCCCTTCTCAATAATCTGTTCTTTGAAAGGAGCCACCAATTGTTCCCAGCCCGCGCGGTCGGCATATTCGGGGTAGGGGATCCAGGATCTTCCTGTTTTTAAATAGGATCTGACATCTTCTTGTTTAAACGTCCCTGTCAGCAGGTTAAGCTCCTTGCCCAGCGCACATTGAAACGTGAGCTGGCAGAAGAAGATGAATAGTATAACGTGTCTTTTCATTTTTCTTATTCAGGCTTGGGGCAGCCCATAGAAGGAGCCGCGATCACATCCGCGGTTCCTTCTATGGGCTGATCAATGTTGCGATGAATATACTGATTTAGGAAGAAGGATCCATACAGTTTTGTCGCAATCGATTTCGCGCTTCCTTAAAACTCAATGCGATAGTTTATGGTAGGGATAATGCCTGTCCATTTTTGGGCTTCGATCACGCGTTTGCTGAAATTGTAATGCATGCCGACGGTATTTTCTCTATTGAGGACGTTTTGAATGTCAAGAATGAAAAGATGACTTACTTTCTTTCGGTTGATGCGATAGCTCGATGAAAAATCGACCCGGACATAAGGTGAGGCTGTGAGGGTATTGATCCGGTTTTGATCGACGATCTCCTCATCCAGTCGCAGCGACTCCTCTTCAAGTACCGGCGAGTACTTTCTTCCGCCAGCATAGATGAGCTTTCCATTTAAGCCAAATAAATTATTCTTATTTTTCCCAACAGTCCATTCTTTTCCAAGCAACAAGTTGCTGACATAGCCTGTGTTGAAAGTAGTATTGAATTCTTTTCCGTTTAACGCTTTAAATTTCGAATCGAATAACGAGGCTGTTGCCAT
Organism: Sphingobacterium sp. InxBP1; assembly: GCF_026191775.1. Classification (NCBI taxonomy): domain Bacteria; kingdom Pseudomonadati; phylum Bacteroidota; class Sphingobacteriia; order Sphingobacteriales; family Sphingobacteriaceae; genus Sphingobacterium; species Sphingobacterium sp. InxBP1. Next base: position 109,712 of record NZ_JAINDX010000040.1, read on the forward strand.
AAAATAGTAGCCTTTGCTCAGTGATTTTTCGAGTGTCAGCTCAAGGCCGTAGTTTTTGCCGGTACCTTTATTGACTAGCTGGCGGTAAGTGGAGGTGCCGATGGCGCCGATATCAGATACATTGAGCAGCGAAAAATTGATTTCGGGATCTGAAGAGACGGGTACATCATACAAATGTTGGTAGTACATCTCGGTTTTCAAGCGTAAGGTACGGCTGAGGTTCTTTTCGTAGCCCACCACTGCCTGGGCTGATCGGGTCGGTGATAAGGGCACATTCTCGTGGCTGGTCTGACCATCGCCGCTCTTTGCAAAGTAATAGGTAAGCGGTTCTAAGCGGTTGTATAAACCCGTGCCGAAGGAAATTGTCTGATCCGCGGCAATCTGCCAATTAAGGCCGATTCTGGGTTCCACGGTCCAGCTTTTGCTCAATACAAAGTAATTCGCATGCACTCCTGTATTTAGAGTGAGTTTATCATTCAAAGTGGTCTTAAGCTGTGCGAATGCGTCGTATGTGCTGGTGCTTCCATCTTCGTTGATCCGTTCTTTTAAGGCGGCAAGTTCGGTGTCATAGCTGCGTGCATAAAGATCGTAGCGCAATAAAGTCGCATTGATACCCGCACGGATGGTGTTGCTGCTGTTTGCCCGATAATTCAAGCTGCCCGCATAGCGGATAGCAGTGTTGGTAAATTTATCCTTATGGTACAAGCTGCTGATATAGTCCCGTGATAGGGTGTCTGTGGTATTCGAATTACGGCTTACCGACATGGAAATGATGTTTGTGAAATATAAGCGGTCATTGGCGATATATTGGTGTTTTAGTCCTGCACTCCCGGCATTAAAGGTCAGATCCATGTCCTGGGCATCGGTGCGTTCTTCCCACTTTTGGTAATCGCGTTCGGCTGTTTCCTTGAGTTTGCCCAAACCACCGATTCCAAACAGTGAAAAGGTACCTGCTTTTTTGGTGGGGAATACAAAGTTGAAGGAAAGATCCTGATACTTGGGTATGCCAGTGTCCGACACTTTGACTCCGGCCTTTTCCAGAAGGCTTAAGGAGGAATAGCGGTAGCTGATCAGATAAGAAGCATCGCTCCCTTTTTTAAAAGGGCCTTCCAGCGTAGCACCGACACCCAGTACACCGACATTAAAGGTATATTCCCGCTTGTCCGTATTCCCTTTCCGGAACTTCAGATCGAAGACCCCAGCGGTGGCATTGTTATATTCTGCGGCCAGACCGCCGGTATAGAAGTCAGACTTGCCGAGCACCATGGCGTTGAGCATGCTAATGCCGCCACCAGCAGCCCCTTCCGCGCCAAAATGATTGGGGTTTACGATCTCGATACCTTCCAGCCGCCACTGTAGGCTCTTGGGCGAGTTGCCACGTACGATGATCTCATTGTCATCACCACCGGCAACCGCACCCGGAAAGCTCTGGGCCATCCTTGCTGGGTCAAAAAATGCACCTGCATAACGGTTGGTTTCTTCCGGCGAAAAGGAACGCCCGCTCGTCATTGCCATTTGATTCAGGGGCTGTTTGCCTGTATGCGCATATACCACGGCCTCGTTCAGCGTGTTGGCCTGTGGTTCCAGTTCGATATGCACTACATTCTCCCGCCCGCTGGTGACCAGTAGTTCGGACAGATCTTCCTGTCTATAACCTGCCATCCGGACCTGGAGGGATTGCCGTCCCACAGGCACATCTGTCATCCGGAAGACACCGTCCCGGTCTGAACTGACCGACCTGTTATTGCCCCGGGAAGATAGGGTGACAGTCGCTCCGGCAAGAGGTAGTCTGGTATTTTTGTCAAGGATTGTTCCCTTGACGGTTTCAGTCACGACCTGCCGGCTTACTTTGGCTGAATCCTGTTGCTGGGCAAACGACAGCTTCGTCTGGGCGCATAACGCAAGTATTACGATGGATGATAGTTTCATATAGATTAAGCTTTATCTCTATGACAGCCAACTCCGCCTTGACCCTTGTCGATAAGTTATATTTTTTTATTTATAAGGGGGCATAGCATATGCTGAAAATGTAGTGCAGCGTGATAAGGTATTTAAGCGTGTGTTGGTTGTTAACAAAAATGCTTTTGATTATCAATAAATTAACATATTTATCAACAAAATTGGTGCTGTCTCTGCACACTTATCTGTAGGGGCCCATATTGCTGTTCATCGGATCAAACCCAGTCAAAAAATTAACATAGGCATAATCTTAAGCCTTTATCTTTGTAAGGTGAAAACTACCGGGGCCAATGTAGACAACCACTATTTGTCACGCTTTAAAAAAGGTGATCCCAAAGCTTTTACCTATTTTTTTGATCTATATTGGGAAGGACTTTACACCACCGCTTTTCGTCATCTTCAGGACGAAGCTCCGGCAAAGGATCTGGTTCAGGAAGTTTTTATACATATCTGGGAAAAAAGAGAACTGCTGCGTACCGAGTACGGTTCGCTAAAATCCTATTTATATAAATCGGTTAAAAATAAACTGCTGAACTACTATGCCGCAGAACGGGTCCGGAAGCAGGTATTGGACAGGTCGGTTGAACGGATGGAACTGTTTTTCACTCTAGATGACCATAGCTTGGCTAAGTACAAGGTGTTGGAAGCGATTGTGGACGATTCTGTCGCCAGATTGCCGAAAATGATGAAATCCGTCTTTTTGCTGCATTATGAAAACTATTCGATACGGCAGATTGCACAGGAGCTTAACCTTGCCGAACAGACGGTCAAAAACTATCTTTCGGAAGCGAAAAAACTGCTACGTAGCGAATTGACCCGTCGCTTTGCAGACCAGGATTCTGTATTTCTTCTTCTGGCGGGAAGCTATCTGCTTCATCATTATTTAATATAAAAAACATCTTTAATTAAAGTACTTCGCCTGCCTTCACTTGTATTAACAATAAACTAATCGCAGTGAATTTAGACGACTTTAAACATATTCTACAGCGCTATCTGCAAGGACAAGTAACGGACAAGGAGAGAGACCGGGTCGATGTCTGGTATCAGTCCATTTCGAACGAGGATATTAGCCCTTTTGAGGACTTGCAGCATCGTAAGGCGGTCAAAGAAGACCTATTCGAGCGTATTGCTGTAGGTTCGACATTTGGAAAAACGAGGAAAGCCCGTATCCGGCAGCTTCACTGGATGTCTGTTGCAGCAGCAGCGCTGTTGTTTTCCCTGGCAGGACTATGGTTTTACCGGCAGCCATTCTCCATTCTTCCGCAGACATCTACTCCTGTTGTATTTCATAAAAATGTGACAAAAGCAGGCGAATTGCGGGAGATCTCGTTGCCCGATGGTACGTCAGTATTCCTGAACGGCAATACAGGGCTCCGTTATGACGAACTAAGTTATGTGAAAAATAGGGCAGTTTTTCTGGATTCGGGAGAAGCTTTCTTTTCTGTCAGGCGTGACACCGCGCATCCTTTCACTATACAGACGGGCGCTGTGTCCGTAGCCGTGCTCGGTACATCCTTTAATATAAACAACTCACCGATGTCAGGTGAGGTTACTGTTGAAGTCAAAACTGGTCGCGTGAAGGTCCAGGGAAAGGAGGATAATCGCTTTCATATCCTGACACGTGGCCAAGGAATCCGTTACAGTCATACTGGAAAGCAGCAGGGCCTCTTTCAAGGAAATCCAGGTCATGTGAATTTATGGACCCAGGGCGGACTGTGGTTGAATCAGGTAAACTTTGACGGGTTAAAAGAGATTTTCCATAACCGTTACGGTGTCTTACTGAGGGCGGATAAGCTCGATACAGATCGCTTCAATTATTCACTGATCATACCTCAGGTCCGTTCATTGAATCAGGTCTTAGATATGGTCTGCGCTATTCATCAACTCAAATATAGGAGGGAACACAATGAAATAATTTTATATAAATAGCTGGTTTACGAACAGCAGATAATGGGTAATCAAAAGAAAGGGCTCATCTGGCAAACCGCTAAATCCACCAGAGAACGCCCTATAAGTCATGTTAAAAAAACATTTACACAAATATATGTATAAAATCTCAAAGCTTAACCGTATGGCTTCGAAGCTTGTACTCTGTTCTGTTTTTTCATTCGGCGGAACAGTAGTCGTGGCCGGATCCACGGGGTATATGCAGCTCATCAATAAGGATAATATCAATATTCGCCTACACGCAGGTCATGCAGCACAGGCTCTACACCAGCTGTCTCAGCAAACCGGTCGGGCAATAGGCTATGACAGGAATACGATTGCGCTGGAAAGCATATCAGTTGCCGAAAAGGTCTTTAGAAACGCGAGTTTTGATGAGGTGTTGAATTACATCCTGAAAGGCACTGATATTCGTCCTAAAGAAGTTTCTGGGGGTATTGTGTTAGTTAGATATGCCGAAAAGCAACAATCTTATGGCCTGAAGCTACAGATCTCGGATCCACAGCAGCGTCCTATTGCGGGGGCTTCTGTACGCGAACTCACAACAGGGCAAAGCCGCTTATCGAACGAAAAGGGAGAAGTGACCATCAAATTGCCAGCTGGCGAATATAATCTCGTGGTTACACATATTGGCTATGAAAAAAAAGAACTGTACAATTTAAGGCTGGATGCCAATCACCTTGTTGTGCAGCAGGTCACACTAAAAAGTAAGGATAAAGCGCTTGACGAAGTGGTTGTGACAGCACTTGGCATCAAGCGTCAGGACCGTTCTTTAGGTTATGCCGTTGGCAAGATCAAAGGTGACGATCTCAATCGGGTGAACAACGATAACTTTCTGGTCGGGATGGCGGGCAAAGTTCCGGGAGTGTCCATTAGTGCTACGGGCCCCACAGGGTCAACAGTAAATATGGTCATTCGGGGAGCTTCGTCCTTAAGTACCGATAACCAGCCGCTGTTTGTGGTGGATGGCGTACCATTAATGAATAGTTTAAATAATATTGGTGAGATCGGTGATGACAATAAGGTGGACTATGGGAACGCCATAGCCAATATCAATCCAGAGGATATAGAAAATATATCCATTTTAAAGGGACCCAGTGCGGCTGCCCTGTATGGTTCTAGGGCAGGCAATGGTGTCGTTTTGATCACCACAAAGACCGGTAGAAGTGTTGAGAAGATGACGATTGGGCTGACCAGTAACACCGTGTTTGACATCCCTTACAAATTTATCGGCCTGCACAACAAGTTTGCCAGTGGAACCATGCCCTGGAGACCGGGAGACCAGCCGGGAGACCTACTAATCGAAGAATCATCGAGTGCCATGGTGGGACCGGCACTCGACAAGGGATACAAGGCGGTGCAATGGAATAGCCCCCTTGATGAAAATGGAAAGCCCATTCCGACAGAATTAAAATCGTATCCCGATAATATCAAAAATTTTGTACGGACAGGTCTGACCAGTACAAATGGACTCTCGCTGAGCAACCGCAGCGAGAAACTTGACTATCGCTTCTCTTATTCAAATATGGCCAACAAGGGTATTATCCCGAATTCAGACCTCTTTCGGAATACACTGAATATCAATTCGACCATGCGTCTGCGGAAGGATCTTTCGTTGGGGCTCTCCCTGGACGCCAGTAGAAATAACTCCAATAATCGGCCGGCAGGCAACCGCGGAACGAATCCCATGCAGGCAGCGTATGAGGTGGCACCGCATATTAATATCCTCGACCTAAAAGACTACTGGCTACCGGGGCAGGAACAGATACAACAACGGTCGCAGTCTGTCGGCAATCATAACAATCCGTATTTCCTGGCCTACGGTGTTAATAATGCTTTTACGAGAGACCGCGTTTTTGGTAATCTGAGACTGGATTGGACGATCAGAAAAGACTGGACGGCGATGCTGCGGTACGCAACGGATATATATTGGGAGAATCGGGAAACAAAAATTCCCTACAGTTACACGAACGAGCCCCGTGGTGCTTACGGCATTGTCAATCTCATGAATATGGAACAGAACATCGATTTCCTGACAACCTATACTAAAAAATGGGCTGACTTTCAGGCTTCAGGTTCCCTGGGGGGCAATTTGCGGTACAATCGAGGTAAGTCAGTACAGAATATTTCAAAGAGCGGCGCCGGGCTCATTACTCCGGGATTGTATACCCTCGCCAATATCAGTCCGCTGAATCTTGATTTTAACAGCGCAATTTCCGAAAGAGCCATAAACAGTATTTATGGTCTGATCAATCTGAACTACAGGGACATGATTTACCTGGATTTGACAGGGCGTAATGATTGGTCCAGCACCCTGCCAGTCAATAATAGGTCTTACTTTTATCCTTCTGCCTCGTTGAGTGTCTTGGCCAACCGGATGTTATCATTACCCAAAACTGTTGCGCTGCTGAAAATCAGAGGCGGAGTAGCGCGGGTAGGAAACGATACCTATCCGTATAATTTGTCCAATGTACTGAGCAACCCCGGCAGCTGGGGTGATGTGTTGAGATTGACGCGTTCCGGAGCCCTTTTGGTTCCGGATCTAAAACCGGAGATAGCGACCTCCTATGAAATCGGAGCGGATCTGGCACTATGGGACAACCGCATTAAATTTGAAGGTACTTATTACAAGCTGGACAATAAAAACCAGATAATATCTACGACGCTGCCGGGTTCGAGTGGCTTTAATTCTAAAAACATCAATGCAGGTCTGTTGAGTAGCCGAGGTATCGAACTGGCGGTCTCGGGCCGCCCTATTGCCCGTCAACATTGGTCCTGGGATGTAGGTGTAAACTGGCATCGCAACCGTACCCGGATAGATGAGCTTTCAGAAGGTGTGGAATTCTATACGTTTTGGACCGACGGAAGAGGAGGTGCCCGTACATACGTAGGCGAGGAAATAGGAGATTTATACGATTCTAAACTCGTCACCGTCGAGGATCCGTCTTCTCCATATTATGGTTATCCGATATTGAATAAAAATGGTTCCTGGCAAGCTGTGCGAATCAACAATAGCCGCAATAAAATTGGCAATTTTAACCCCGATTTTACCATGGGGCTACAGTCGAGCCTGCGGTATAAGAGATGGACCATGAACATTGCCGCGGATATGCGGTTTGGCGGAAAGTTTATGTCCCAAACTTACAGGTATTTTGAATCCAATCTGACGACACAGCGTTTTCTTGACCAATTAATCAATCCAAATGGGATGACGGGTGAGACCCTTCGGAACTACCTTGTCGATCATGACCTCGTGCGCGTCAAAGATAATCGGTATCCCATTGTTGGCGGACCGGGAGAGGAATATGGTGGCTATCCGGTCAATGTTGGTGGTGTGACCGGAAACTTCGGTGTTTTTAATCCCGGAGTTATTGCTCAATACGATGATAAGGGCAATATCACCGGATATACTGAAAATTTGGGTGGGGAAGGTACTAAATACATCGCATACTCCGATAACTATCCTTGGGACTTCATGAATGCAGCAACATTTGATGCCTCTTTTATCAAGCTACGTGAACTTTCGTTCAGCTATGATGTCTCGGGTAAATGGCTAAAGAGATTTGGGATTGAAAAGGGCAGCGTGGGCGTATATACGCGCAATTTAATTCTCTGGACAAAGGCGAAAGTCGGCATAGATCCCGAAATGGCATTTCAGCCGGAGACTGGGGTTGGATTTAAACAAGGGATTGAGCGGTATAACGTTACACCTTGGGCAATGCCGGTAGGTTTTAAAATAAATGTGACATTTTAAGTCGTGAAACAACATGAAAAAACAGTTGAGAACTTTAATGACAGCGTTCCTTGCAACGACGACTGTCTTATATATTTGTGCCTGCAAGGATTTGACAGAGCTTAATATTAATCCTAATGGCATTAGTGAAGAAGATGCAAATCCCAATCTATTGCTCCCCACCATATTGACTGGGGCGGCAAAAAAGTACAATGAACTGAGCTTCTCGGACCTTGGTGGCGTCATACAGCACACACAGCTTGACGCTTGGTTTAACGCGCATAATGATTATGAATGGACAGGTGGAATTTTAAGCTGGGACGCTTATTATGGATTTCTGCGGGACAATGAGCTCATGCGCAAAAGAGCGGAAACATTGGGATCGGACTTCCATGTCGGGGTAGCGTTCACCATGCGCGCCTATCTGTTTGGACTGATTGCCGATCTATGGGGCGATGCCCCCTATACCGACGCACTGAAGGCGGAGCTTGGGGATCCGAAATACAATTTTCCGAAATACGATAGCCAGGAAGTTATCTATAAGGGAATAATTGACGAGTTAAAACAGGCAAATGAGCTGTTGTCGCGACCGGATGCCTCTTATGAAGTATTGGCAAATGCAGATGTGTATTTCGCCGGAAAGGCCTCAAAGTGGCGCCGCTTTGCCAATTCCTTAGCACTGAGATATTATATGCGCATCTCTGAAAAAGCTGGTGATTTTGCCCGGCAGGGAATCGAAAACATGCTGCGAAACCCAGATAAATTTCCCATCATTAGCAGTTCGGCAGATGATGTACTGATGAATTTTGTAGGTAACAATGCAGCGGACTCCTGGCCTTCCAATACGGTATATGACGCGAGTGGAAGCAATTTCAGAAGGATGAAGATGTGTGCGACGCTGGTAGACCGGTTGCAGGTACTGAGAGATCCGCGACTGGGAGTATGGGCAAAGAAAGTCGAGATACCGATCGAAATCCGTAACTCAGAACCAAGTGGAACAGATAAAATAGTCAATGGGGTTCGTATTGTGTCACCGGATGTCGTCAAGGGCGTGCTTGTCGATACGGATAGCGATTATGTCGGACTGCCACCAAGTGTGTCGAAAAATCCCTCGGCATTCAACTTGAATCCCACACCCGGACAGACTTCTATCAATCCGCATGTTTCTTATCTCCATGATATCTACCGTGCAGCAAAAGGCGATCTGCTCAAAGCCCGGCTGCTTTCTGCAGCAGAAGTTCATTTTATATTGGCGGAAGCCGCATGGAAAGGCTGGGAGTTGCCTGAGACTGCCAAAACCTATTATGAGCGGGGCATTCAGGAATCCCTGTCTAGCTGGGGTAAAGCTGCTGATTTTGCAGCATATATTCAGCAAAAAGGAGTGTCCTTCGAGAATACCCAAGCACAGATTATTGAACAAAAATGGATTGCAAGCTGGTCTGCGGGCGCACAGGCATGGTTCGACTATCGAAGAACAGGGTACCCTGTGCTAAAAGCCGGCCCCGCCGCAATCCGCACCCAGCTGCCACTGCGTATCCCTTATATGCAGACAGAAATGAGTGTTAACCAGAAGAATGCAGAGGAGGCATTAAGCCGTATCGAAAAAACGGCCTATTCGCAGGCGGATAATGAAAATAGTGCCTGGTCTAAACCTTGGCTGTTACAAGGCACAGGGAAGCCTTGGTAATAGGATAACCGATGAATAATTTATATAAACAAAACTTCAGATGAGAATAAGAGATTTTATTTTAGCCGCCGCCATAAGTTGCGTTTTTTACAATGGAAAAGCCCAATCAACTGCTGGACTAAAGCAGCCCGACCGTATAACGTTGACCTGGTCCGACGATCCTTCCCGTACGCAATCGGTCTCCTGGCGTACAGCTGCCAAAACGGATAACATTATTGGGCAGATTGCCGAAGAGCAAAGTAGTCCGGATATCGACGCGAAAGCCGTGTCGGTAACGGGCAGGCAGCTCCGTCTCGCTAGAGGTGACGGGGAGGATTTCTATCATCAGGTAACTTTTCGTGATCTAAAGCCTGGGACGACTTATGTCTATCGTGTAGGGGATGGAAGCAACTGGAGTGCATGGAATCAATTCAGGACAGCTGCACAATCTGGTGACTTTTCGTTTATCTATCTCGGCGACGCGCAGAATGATTTGAGGTCGCGCTGGTCCCGCACTATCCGTCGTGCATTTCAGCAGGAGGCAAATGCCCGTTTTATCGTTCATGCCGGCGACCTGATCAACCGTTCCAATAACGATGATGAATGGGCAGAATGGCATGAGGGCGCCGGATTTATCCACCAAATGATACCTGCAGTACCCACCCCCGGCAATCATGAATATCGCCGGGACTCGCTGGAGCGTCTCGTTCTGGACCCCCACTGGAACGTACAGTTTAATCTGCCGAAAAATGGACCGCAGGGATTGCAGGATGCTGTTTATTACCTGGATTACCAGGACCTGCGTATGGTTTCTCTCAATTCACAATTGATTATGCTGGACTCAGCTGCTGCGCAAAAACAAGAACGATGGTTGGAAATGGTACTGTCGGCCTCTCCAAAAAAATGGACTATTGTGGTAATGCACCATCCGGTGTATTCTACGGCAAAAAATAGAGACAATACCATTTTAAGAGAACGTTTCAAACCGATTTTCGAAAAATATGGTGTCGACCTGGTGTTACAGGGACACGATCATACTTATGCGCGTGGCAGTCTTGGTAGAAAGCGGCCGGTATACCTGCTGTCTGTTGCAGGACCGAAAATGTATGCGTCCGATTCGGAAAGATGGATGGATGTCAGCGCATCGGATACACAGTTGTATCAAGTGATAAAAATCAAGGCGAATAAGCTCTATGTGGCAAGCTATAAGCTCAATGGACAATTGTTTGATTCCTTTGAACTATCGGAAAAATAGACATGTTATCCATAAAAGAAACCTAATTCAGATTGCAAAGACGGTATATTCTTCCATCGTATTGGATGTAACTTTTCTTAAAAGAATGAACTCAAACCAACAGTCAAAATGATAAAAACCTTCTATTGCCACATCTTTTTTATACTCGTGGCCATATCCTCTTCACATGCCCAGTCAGTGAACCTGCTCAAACAGTTTGAGCAAAAAAGTATACATATTGCTGCACATCGGGGTAGCCACCACAATTATCCGGAAAATTCTATTCCCGCCATTGAGGATGCCATTCGGCTCGGGACTTCTATCGTTGAACTCGATGTCAGAGCAACCAAGGATGGAGTATTGGTTCTGATGCACGACAAGACACTGGACCGCACGACAACTGGCCAGGGGGACGTAGCTCAGCATACATATGCTGAAATACAGCAGCTGTCTCTACGTGAAAGACCGAATGGAAATGCATCGACAATGGCCGTTCCGACTTTACAGGAAGCGCTACATTTGTGTAAAGGAAAAATCATTGTGGACATTGATTTCAAAGAAGAGAAGAAGAATCTGATCGATAAGGCTTACGCACTTATTGCCAAAGAAGGCATGGAAGATCAGGTTCTATTCTTCCTTTATGATTACAAGGACATGCCCCGTGGCTATAAAATTAATCCAAAGATCACGCTTTTCCCGCGGGCCCGGAGCATGAAGGATCTCGAGGCCATTCTAAAAACGAAAATGACATCGATTGTTCATATCGACGACTCATTTACCGATGTCGAACGATTGAATGTGCTTCGCAGCGAAGGTATTTATTTTTGGATGAACAGCTTGGGGGACGAAGACGAACTGGCGCGCGTTGAGGGTGTAAAAGTCTATCGCTCTTTTTTGAACAAATACCCTTTTGTACGCATCGTTCAGACCGATTGTCCCAAGCTATGGTTGGAGTTAGCAGAATAGGTAGCAGCTGTTGATTATTTTAGTGTAAAATATGCTTGTTTATTGTTGCTAAATCCTTTATTTTAGTAATTTGAAACCGGTTGCATAACTCCGATAAATTAACGAAATGAAACTCCGAATACTCTGCATGACGGTGATGGCATCACTGCTTCATCCCCAGCTTAACGCACAACAACTACCCTACAAAAATAGTCATCTACCTACCGAAAAACGGGTCAATGATCTTTTGGCGCGTATGACGGTAGAGGAAAAAGTAGGGCAGCTGAGCAAGCTGCTGGGATGGGACATGTATGTTAAGACAGGGAAGAATATCAGTGTCAGTGACAAATTAAGGAAAGCGGTGAAAGAGCAGCACATCGGTTTGTTATGGGCGACTTTGCGTGCCGATCCCTGGACGCAAAAAACATTATTGAACGGCCTTAGTCCGGTGGAAGCCGCCCGTGCAACCAATGCTATTCAACGCTATATGGTAGATAGCACGCGTCTCGGCATCCCGTTATTGCTTTCTGAGGAAGCTCCGCATGGACATATGGCTATTGGTGCGACTGTATTTCCCACAGCAATCGGCCAGGCCAGTACCTGGAATCCGGGGCTGATTGAACAAATGGCTTCCACGATCGCGAAGGAGACCGCTGCTGTGGGAGGGAAAAACGGCTATGGCCCAGTGCTGGACCTTGCACGTGACCCACGCTGGTCCCGTACAGAGGAAACCTATGGCGAAGATCCATACCTGATCGGTGAAATGGGAACTGCCATGATCCGTGGGTTCCAAGGCGAAAAACTTGGGCAGCCAGATAAGATAATCGGCACCTTAAAGCATTTTGTTGCTTATGCAGCGCCCGATGGTGGGCATAATGGAGAGTCTGTATCTTTTGGTGAACGTAGTCTTCGTCACTATTTCCTACCGCCTTTTGAGCGGGCAGTAAGGATGGGGGCGGGCTCGGTCATGACGGCATATAACAGCATTGACGGCATTCCCTGCTCGGCCAACCCATGGTTGTTAAAGCAAATTTTGCGCAAAGAATGGCGGTTTAATGGCTTTGTAGTCTCCGATCTGTTGAGTATATCCGGCCTGAACGGCGGACATGCTACAGCAGAGACTGGTATGGATGCTGCCTCGCAGAGTATCCACGCAGGCTTAGACGTTGACCTGAGCGGAACGGGCTATGGCGATAATTTGCTCAAGGCCGTACAACAGGGACTGGTTGAGCCTGCTGTATTGGATACCGCGGTGGCACGGGTTTTACGCATGAAGTTTAATCTAGGATTATTTGAGCACTCTTATGTAGACGAAAAGCTGGTGACACAGAAGGTGGCGACAGCCGAAAATAGAGCTGTAGCCAGACAAGTAGCCAGAGAATCCATTGTTCTGCTCAAAAATGAACAGCATACGCTGCCATTGCGTAAATCGTTACGTCGGATTGCAGTTATTGGACCCAACGCAGATAACGCCTATAATCAGTTAGGCGATTATACTGCGCCACAGGCGGATGGAAAAATTCAGACCGTATTGGCAGGAATCCGGGCCGCAGTGTCCAAAGGAACAACAGTTGACTATGTGAAGGGCTGTGCTATCCGCGATACTGCCAATTCCAACATCGCGGCGGCCGTCGCCGCTGCTGCTCAGGCAGATGCCGTCGTGCTTGTACTCGGTGGATCAAGCGCACGGGATTTCAAAACTTCTTATCAGGCGACAGGCGCGGCAAATGTTGATCCGAATACAGTCAGTGATATGGAAAGCGGTGAAGGATTTGACCGGGTGTCATTGGATATGATGGGAGATCAGCTGAAGCTGTTGAAAGCGGTTCAGGCGACAGGAAAGCCTGTAATTCTGGTAACTATTATGGGGCGGCCATTGAACCTAAACTGGGCTTCCGAACATATTCCGGCAATTGTCAATGCATGGTACCCGGGACAAGAAGGTGGGTTGGCTATCGCTGATGTGCTCTTTGGCGATTATAACCCTGCGGGGCGTCTGCCAATTTCTGTGCCCCGTTCCGTAGGTCAGCTGCCTGTACACTACAATCACGCGAAGCCTAAGCATCATGATTATGTGGAGATGTCTGCCAAACCACTGTATTCCTTCGGTTATGGTTTGAGCTATACTAAGTTTGCATATTCTAACCTGAATGTCAACGTAAATGAGACGGCAGCTGATTTTAGCTGCGATATATCCTTTGATGTGGAAAATAACGGGCACCTTGACGGAGAAGAGGTCGCACAATTATATGTCGTCGATGTGGTCAGCTCGGTTGTCACTCCGATTATGCAGCTGAAACGCTTTGAACGGAAACCTATTGCGGCAGGGAAGAAGGCAAGGTATACTTTTCGTCTGAGCAAGGAAGACCTGAAGCTGTGGGATGCGTCGGGCGTATGGAAGACCGAGAAAGGTAAATTCAAGCTACTGATAGGAGCGTCATCCGACGACATCCGTCTCGAAACCGAAATTGTACTTTCGAAAGATTATTCCTTTTAATAAATTCCTTTAATAAAGGGGATCTCAAGTAAGCAGATCCCCCTTTATTATTTGATTACCACATGTTTTATACCTTTTCTGTTCCAGGTATAAGTGATATGGATCAGACCGCTTTTATCTTGTATAATCGTAGGGTAGGAGTATTCATCGCCTTCCACCCCGTTTTCCAGCGTTAGCCGATCTTTCCATTGCAAACCGTCTTTGGAGGTGGCTACATGCAGTTTCGTCCGGCCTTCCCACCATTGCTTGCCGGCAGTCGATGGATTATAAACAATCATAAACACGCCATTTTTCAATCGTATAGCATCCGTAGCGGCGTTTGGATTCAGCAGGTTGGTCGATTGCCATGGGCCCCAGGTTTGTCCTTGGTCCGAAGAAAAAGCTGTCATGACCTGGTTTTCTTTACTGCGGCAAAGCACCTGAATGCGGCCGTCTGCATGTTCGATAATGCTCGGTTGGATCACCTGGATGCTTGTGTCTGGGCGTATAGGACTGATGGTCCACGTCTTCCCTTGGTCACGGCTGACTTCTATATGTGCTTTCCAGATTTCATCTTTTGACTCTGTGCTCGAAGGAGACAGGGTCAAGCCATCAGCCAGTGTCAGGGGCCTGTTTTTGATCGGTCCGAGGACTTTAGCAGGTAGACGGGAAGCTGCCGACCAATGCCGGCCGCTGTCCAGAGAATACTTCACATAGCCGGCCCATTCACGTGGGTTAGGACCAACTTTATAATATAAATACAGCGAATCACTGGAAGGGTATTGATATAGGACAGGGTTCCAGGTTGGATAGCGAGTATCACCAACAATGCCATCTGCAATCTGCAAGGGAGGCTGCCATTGTCCGTTTGCGAAAAGCGAGCTCCAGATGACAACATCCGGATTGGACTCATGCGTACCTCCAAACCAGGCGACCAATAAGCTGTCTTTGCCAATGGACTGGATGGTGGATGCATGACATTGTTTGAAGTCCACCTGTCCTGGGTGAAAGATCTGTTCGGACAAAAGCAAACGAGGTTTATAGCTTGAACAGGCGGATAGTAAAGCCAGCAATAGAACGGAGAGAAACACAATTTTTTTCATTTGGAATGAGATATTAATACTTGTTGAGCAAGGATAGTCTGTTGTGTAAAAGGTACTGAAAGAATTTAGGCGGCATAGAGCGGCTACATAATATAGCTTCGGTTAGCATACTTTAAAGACCGGTAATATGTTGAAAATCCTCGGAAAAAATCCCGAGGATTCAACTTATTTGCTGAGTAACTGTATGGCAGTCGCGTAATTGAAACGGGTGCTTGGACTTCTCAGCGTGATCTGATTATCGTGTTGAGACCAGTTTACGCGGCCCTTGTGGCCCAGTATAGTGATTTTTTTGACTTTGAAGTTATCAGGAACCTGAAAAACATATTCATTGGGCTGCTCATAAGCATCACCTTCAGAAAGATGGAAGACATTGACTATTTTGGAGTCCTTGCTTCGTGTGTAATAATAATCGCCTTGGTGGTATGGTGTGATAGTTCTCGTGGCATATACAGCGCTTTGGTTGATTTTCATCCATGCCGCAAGTTCGTGGAGACGGTCGTAGGCAGCCTTGTCGTAGTCTCCGTTGGGACCAGGGGCAATATTCAGCAGGTAGTTGCCACCGCGGGAGATGATTTTTATTAATGTTTCCACGATCTTTTTCGTTGGCTTGTAGTTATCATTAGGCACATAGCTAAAGGAATCGCCCATGGTAATACAGCTTTCCCAGGGAATATCCAGAGGATGCTCCGGAATTGCTTGTTCGGGGGTAACATAGTTTTCCCAGCTTCCGGGTACTGTCCTGTCGACAACAATGATTCCGGGCTGATTTTTGCGCGCCATGTTGCCGATACGGTCCATATCGATATCCTGTTCGACCTTGATCGTACGCTGCCAGTCGACAGATTGGTCTATCGTTTTAAAAGGACGTACCCAGCCGCCATCCAGCCATAAAATATCTACCTTGCCATATTCCGAAGTCAGTTCATTGATCTGATTGTAGGTATAATCTTTGAATTTCTGCCAGCGGTCAGGATGTTTTTGTGGATCATAGTTTACGTTGCGGTCTTTCGGAGGAAAATACCGCCACCAATAGTAGTCTGTATGCCAGTCCGGTTTTGAGAAGTAGGCTCCGATTTTAAAACCGTCATTGCGGAAGGTGTTGAAGATTTCTTTGGTGACGTTTGCTTTGGGGTTTGTGGAAAAGGGCGTTTTTGAAGAAGTGATTTTATAGTCCGACTGTTTGGTGTCAAACATTGCAAATCCGTCATGGTGTTTGGTTGTGAACACTACATATTTCATTCCGGCTGCCTTTGCCGCATCGGCCCATTTTTGCGGGTTGAAATCTGTGGGGTTAAAGGTTGTCTGCAAATTTTCGTAGTTTTTGACGTACTCATTGTACGTTGCTCCGTGTTCCGGTTTGCGTTGCGTCCAACCCTCATCTTCGGGACACAGGCTCCAGCTTTCCACAATACCCCATTGGCTATAGGTGCCCCAATGCATGAAAAGTCCAAATTTCATGTCCTGCCACTGTTCGAGGTTTTCGATGACCAAAGGATCAGTGGGTTTTTGGTAGCCGGCAGATACGTTGTGCGCCTGTGCGAAGGCGGCCGTCGAAACGGTAGCCAGTAGAACGGTGGATAGAATTGTTGTGAGTTTTTGCATGTATAAATATACTGAAAATGACAAAAAAGAAAGCCACCCAAGAGTGGCTTTCAGTTCATTGAAATTGTAGTTTAGTTTACGTCCCAGAAGAGTTTTACATTTGGATTATCCTGATCCTTTACCTCATTGTAGTTCGCAGTGTTATAAGTTGCTTCTGTCTGTGGCAGTGTCAACTTAAAAGGCACGGTTTTTTGTCTATCTGATGTAAATGTCGGAATAGTAAATTTCGGATAGTCTAAACGTCTTTGTTCCGACCAGTTTTCTACGGCCTGGAACAGGTTAAAATGCAACCATTTTTGTGTGGCAATTAGTTGGATTTTATTGTTAGCACCGTCCCAGTCGACTGTTTTAACAAAAGTATTTATCTCTTCGTTCGTTGGGATAGCAGCTGCGGGCACAGTCGCATCATCACTTTTTTTACTAATGCTAATATACAGTGCAACCGATTCTTTAAGTGCTTTTTCAAAAGCCATTTTAGCAGCGCTATTATTCGAATTTTTACTGTAGTATTCAGCTAACAATAAATTTACTTCCGATGCCGTACATAACAAACCAGGAAGGAATTTATTTCGAGAAACGGTATGACGGTGGATGAAACTGGTCACGGAATCTCTAGCAATGATATTTTGCTCGGCGGATGTTAAGCTTTGATCAAAACCGATATACACTTTGTTTGCTTTTACGCCCGTTTCAAATAACAATTGGCGGCGCGGATCTTTTATTCTATTCATCTCATCGATCATATATTTGCTGGCAAGGTTGGCATTCCAGCCGTCTGCCTCAAACGCACCTTTAATGTCTTCCGATTTGATATCGGAACTTAGGTTAAAGATATCGATTTGAGCATTATCGGTGTTATCCAATATTAACGGATATTTTGTTTGATCATTTATAATTTCAGCCAGCTCAGTGTTCGCCCTGGCCGAAAATTGGGTGCTCCCTGATAAACGAGTAAGCATCCTTAAACGTAGTGAATTGCAGTATTTTTTCCAAAGTTGTAGATCACCGTTATTAATCAGGTCCTGCGTTTTGAAAGTCGTCAGGAAGCTAGATGGGATATTTATTGAATTCAACTCGTTACTGATAGATTTCAGCTCGTCCAGCATCGTTGTATAGATGTCGATAGCCTTGTCATATTTAGGATAAGAAATAGTATAATCCCCACCATTTCCCATTAATTTTCCGGCCTCGGACCATGGGATATCTCCTACTAGGTCAACCATTTGTTGGGTTTGGTCGTAAAATAAGATTTTAGCTGCCAAAGCCATCACTTTTTTCTGTTCTTTGTCTTCAGGACTCAATGCTTCATATAGACGAACGAATTCCTTGTATTGGGCGAGCCCGGCGTAATATTTATTCCAACGTTCCTCAATAGCAGCAGAGCCAGGTACGAGTTGGTTTGCTTGATTAATAGAACCCAGATTCTGAATATACAGATTGATGGTAGGCCTTAGCGTAATGAAATAATGTCCATAAGTTGGAATAATAAGAGCTCTAAATTCATAGATCATGCCTGTAAATTGCTTTTCAGGTGTTGATTCAGATACTTTACCTGGGTTTTTGTAGTCATCCGCAAAAGAATCTTTCTTACACGATGTTATAGTTGTTAATGAAGCTGCACAGAGCCCCAAGAATAAAAGGTACTTTTTCATTGTCATTAAATTAGAAGCTAGCACGTAGCATTAAACCATAAGTTCTAGTAGCGGGTGATGTACCTGCATTTGAAACGTTATTAACCCAGTTTGATCCACCAGTCATTTGTTCAGGATCTAAATCTTTGATTGATCGGTAGATAAAGAAAAGGTTGCGTCCGAATGCAGAGATTTGTACATTTTTTGCTTTTAATTTTGCTGCAACAGACGCAGGCAAGCGATACCCTAGAGATATCTCGCGCATCTTCACATAATTATTTTTCTGAACATACAACTCGTATCTTGATTGAGAATACTGTGGCCCACCCCAATTATAAGTATTTGCATAATATGTGGCTTGAGAAATAATATTATTATTATCGGAACCATCTGCTAGCTTACCTTCCATTAGCATACCGTCATGATAAACAGTTTCTCCATTTGGTCCTGTTGCTGCGGTCGTCGCAATACCCTTGTCGTTGGAAATGTAATAACTTAACCCACCATGAGCGGCATCCATGTAGTTCAAGCTTTCTTCTGTTAATCCTCTGCTCGTCATCCAGTTGATACCGGTAGGCATAACACTGCCTCCGAGTCTGAAATCCATCAAAAGATCTAAGCTGAAGTTTTTGTAGCTGAAATTGTTGATCAAGCCGCCTACCGCTTTAGGCATTGCGTTTCCCGCTTTTATCCAACGGTCGCCGTCAATTTCATATAAACCATTTGAGGAAACGATCTTATTGCCATTTTCGTCGGTCTTAATAGGCCTAACCATAATATCGCCCATAGATTGACCTACATTGGCGACAAGTTGTGCAGCATTACCATCATAATCCCTCAATAATAAAGTTCCTGTATTACCAGGCAGCTCTTTGACCACATTTTTATTCATTGAGAAATTTAGGGTTGTGGACCATCTGAAGTTCTCTCGTTGAATAGGAGTACCATTGATGGCGAATTCCCAACCTGTATTGCGTAGGGTACCGACGTTCGCTAGTATGGAATTTGAACCGGAGCTAATCGGTAGGGTATAATTCAGTATTTGGTCTTTCACGAGTCCATTGTAGTAAGTTACATCCAAACCTAACCTGCCATTTAACATTCTAGTTTCTAGTCCAAATTCAACCTCATTTTTTGTTTCAGGCTTGATTTTTTCATTCCCAAAAGCTGTCGTCGGCACCGTCGTATAGATCACGGATGCTCCACCTTCAGCCTGCGTTCCTAAAGTCTTTTGTGTGTAAGACAATGCACTTTGGTAAATGGTAGGGTAGTTGCCCACAATTCCCCAAGATCCGCGAAGCTTGGCATAGTTGAAAAACTCGGGTAGCTTAAATGCTTCTGAGAGAATTAGGCTTGAATTTACCGATGGATAATAAAGCACGTTGTCACTCGGATGCATGGTAGAAATACGTTCACGGCGCAATGTACCTTCTACGTTCCAAAATTCTTTTAAATTAAAATTCAGAGTTCCGAAGACTGCGTCCCGCAACATGTAATTTCTGTAGTTGTAGCGATCTTCACGTTTTGGCTGATTCAACGATGCATTGACATCAAACCAATTCCTAACTGTCAACCCTCCATCTGTTTGATTTTGAACATAGACATCTTCGGATCGAGTCGCTGTATAACCACCTATTACGCCTATTTTTATATCAGTGTTAAGTTGTTTGTTATAAGTTGCTAACAAATCCGTATAATATATATTTGCGTTTTGATTGCCTAAGGAGAAAAATCCTGAATTGCCGAATACGAGTGGAATTTCATTGGGCTGCTTATCTTCTGTCTTCAGGGAAGTTACATCTGCTGAGACGCGGGCACGGAGAGATAAATCATTTGTTACATTCCATGTAGCTGTATATGATCCAATTAATCGATTCGAATATTCATCATATTGTTTTGCTCTGGAATTCCAGACATATTCCAAGACGTCGCCTCGATAGCCATTGTAGCGTATATTCTCAGCTGGTGTAAGACTTTGAGCCGTTGCCGATTCGATGACGTATTTATATCCCAAACTAGTCTGATATTTATCAAAATACCATTCTGGGTTATCGAATGTTGAAATCATACCGGCAAAGTTGTTAATTAAGCGGTCAGTTAAGAACGGTCTGTTATGCGTATGTTGATTGACAAAGTTGACAACAACATCGTTCTTAAAGTTTTTCCAAAGGGTAAAGCTCGCATTTAGATTTGCAATGTTTTTCTTATTATATGATTCCAACGCAGTCATCTGATTATCCTGACGCGTGATAGAGAATCGAATATTCGAATTTTCGGAAGTATTGCCGATTGCTAAATTGAATATGCTATTGTTTGGATTATTGAAAAACTTATTATAGGAATTTTGAGCGGAATATGGACGAACTTTTCCATCCCACGAAATTATGTCTTTTCCGTCAAATACGGGCCCAAAATTGAGACTCGTATTCATCACCCCTCGGGTAACCCCATTGACCGCCTGGCTGTTATTATAGTAATGGAACATATCATCCGATTGCTTGTCATTTTGATATGCTTTTGAGTATCCAGGACCTCTTACATCTTGGAATCTAGGGAGATAGGCGATCTGATCGTGCGTGTAAGTCGCGTTGAAGTCAACAGAGAATCCTTTTCCTGCTTTCCCCGATTTAGTCGTTACAAGGACAACACCGTTCATTGCTTCTGAACCATAGAGCGCTGCAGCCGACGCACCTTTAAGGATGCTGATATTTTCGATATCTTCAGGGTTTAGATCTTCTAGGCCATTCCCCCGAGCACGTTGGTCGCCCCAATAATCTGAGTTATTGAATGAAGTCTGGCGCATGGGAACCCCGTCTATGATAACTAGTGGTTGAGAATTCCCGGTGATTGAATTTGTACCACGAATATTAATGTTAATACCGGAAGTAGCTCCCCCTGGGGCAGCAGAAATGCGTACTCCTGGGGCTTTACCGTATAATGCACCTGCAAAATTTGGAGATCCTGTTTTTGTTAATTCCTTGGAGTCGACGGTGCTCATGGCATATCCTAGCTCTTTTGGAGCACGTTTGATTCCCATAGCTGTAACGACTACCTCTTCTAGTGCTGACGCATCTTCGGCTAGCGCGATATTAATCGTTTTAGTAGACCCTACGACGATTTCCTGTGATTTGTATCCAACCATGGAGATACGTAGGGTTTCACCTTGTGAAGCTTGGATCGTAAAGGATCCATTAGCCGCTGTCTGAGTTCCCCTGGTTGTTCCTTTGACCGAAATTGTGGCTCCGGATATCGGCCCGTTAGCATCTGAAACTATTCCAGTGATGCTTTGCTGCGCATAGAGCGATGTAACACTAAATAGTGTACATAAAGCCAATCCCGCAGTTTTTTTGTAAAATAGACTCATGTTTTTAGGTATTTGTGTAAAATATTAGTTGATGATCCTTTCAATAAATTTTTCTATGACTAAGGCTGTGGTTCCCATTTGCTGTGCGTTTTTGTGTAGATTGGAGATGCTAAGTGTTGTTTTCTTTGCAATTTTTGGGATGCTATATTCATTGATCGCGACTTGTACATGTGGAGTTAGAATATGACCAATTTCAGCCCCGCGACCACTGATGATGATTTTGTGGGGATTTAAAATATGGATCAAGGTTGATATCCCTTTTCCCAGTAGATAGCCGATTTTTCCGATATTATTTATGGCAACCTGATCTCCGATTTGTGCAGCTTTTATCAAAGCTTCGACTTGATTAACATGTTCTTTCTCTAATTTTTCGTATATCGAATATTCGCCTCTTTGAATATCAGTTTGAATATTACGAATGGCTGCACTAATGGACGCCTCTACTTCCAGACAACCGCGCTTCCCACAGGAACATAAGGTGAGCGTTTCGGAAAGGGGAATATGGCTAAACTCACCTGCAAAACCCGACGTGCCTTTAAATATATCATCGTTAATAAGGATGCCTAAGCCAACTCCCCAATTTAAATTAATAACTAATGAATGATCCGATTCTCGTGCATCCCCAAATTTCTTTTCAGCCCAAGCTACGCAACGAGAATCATTATCTATGACGGTAGGAATGGTGAATTTGAGCTCGACTTGTTCCTTAATATTATATAGGGGCGACTCATCACTATACGATTCGTTCAATCCGGTCTCAGAATTGACAAAACCAGGCATGCTGATGCCGATTCCTATAACGCGTATCAGATCAGGTTGATTGGCCGTTATAAAGCTATCTATTGCATCTAAGATTCGCGCAGAAGCATTTGTCTCCGTCAGGTCGATAGGAATGTTATTTTCCGCTGAGAATACTTCGCCTTTAAGGTCAGATAAAGCTATTGAAGTGTAAAATTGATCAATGGAAACACTAATGATAGTAAAGTCTAAATCCTCATTTAACATATATTGGATAGCCTTCCTGCCACCAGTAGATGCTGCGTAGCCCTTCTCCATAACAATATTTTTGGTGATCAACTCACTTACTTGTTTCGTAACAGAAGGTATACTTCGCGACAATGCACTTGCGATTTCTGCAATCGGTTGCATTGGCTTGTAATATAAATTTCTTAAAATATCAACGACCATAATTTGGTTCAACTTCAATAAGTAATTATTCGAGTTTTCAGTTTAAAAATGGTATCAATCTTACCAGTTAGTGTGCAATAGTCTCAAATATCAAATCGACTTTACGCTTGTTTTCTGTATTAAAGATATATAGTTATTCTATTAAGTTCAAAATTCTTTTTAAAATTTTTAAAAAGAAATCTTAAAATCACCTTAGAAAATCGGTAAGGTGGCTGTATTGGCCTGCAAAGGAAAAGAAATTGTAACAAAAGTGAGATAGTTAATGTTAGTGTTAGAAAGTGAAAAGCCGGCATTAAGCCGGCTTAAGTAATTTATTTGTACAACATTGTTATTTTTGTTTTGCCCACCAAATTGGTGTAAATACACCGTCTGTACCTCCCAATAGAGAAACAGCTTTGTTATAGTTGGCTTGGTCAGCATTTCTAAATGACGAAGGATAACTTGTTCGCTGTGGAAAAAAGTCAATTTGATTTTTCATATAATTTGCATTTGTAAGTTGGGGCATTGTAGCAATAGCTGTTTCAACTGCTGGGTTCTCAAAGAAAGGAAGTCCTAAGCGGCGGTGGTCATTCCAAGCTTCAAGGCATAGATAAGGAAATGATGCAATATATTTTTGCGTAATAATTTTTGTAAGTTTATCGTTCTTTACCGTACCGTTTTTATAGATGGTGTTATCTGGATATTTGATGTTGGCAGTACCTGCTACATTTGTATATCCATCTTTGAATTTGACAGTAAACATTGCGGGAGGTTCGGTCGTATGATCATATTTTACCGAAGTTCCGACCCGGTTATAATTCTCTGACGCTAAATATTCAGTGAGATAAGAAGAAACATCCCAATAAGCAAAGTTTTCTGAGATCCCTTTTTCGTAGGCAATTTTGTCCGACATAGGAGTATTCCAACCTCTTAATGCTGCTTCAGCAATCAGAAAGTAGCTTTCCCATGATGCGAAGAAAAGTCTTTTTTGCGTGCTAGTTCTGAACTTATTAATCATGCCTGGGATTCTGCCGTTTTGGCCTCTAAGAACGATGTTGGATGACTTTGCTCCCCATGTTCCAGCGCTAAAGGCGTTCCAGGTGTATGAGGTTTTGAATTTTAAAGTGGCACCGTCCGGCTTTTTGATCTCTGCGTCCTGAATACTAGCTGCTGACCAATACTCGGGGTCTGAAGTATGTCCAGGAATGAAAAATGCTTTGAAAGCGCGAGGGTCCATTTTATTTGGAATACCATCTAAATAATATCCTTGACTGGGGTCATTGGACATTGTCGAGAAGTTGTCTAGGTAACGGATACCAAAATCATCTTCATTTTTAATTTTATTTAAAACGTCAGCTTCGGTAAATTGTTCCGCAGTTTTGATGCCTCCCAATCCTATAAAAATATTGTTCAAAGTAGCAGAAAGCAACTGTGTATTCCATGAGCGGCTCATCACACCAGTCAATGGATCCCAACCATCTTTTTCTTGGATACCGAAATTTTGGGCCGCAATCTCAATGTACTTATTGGTTTTGACAGCGTCTTCAAACTCGGCTTTTGCTTTATTTGCATCTACTTCTGATAAACGCATTGCTAAACGCATTCGCATTGAATTTGCATAGCGAATCCAATTTTCCCATTTAAAACCGTAGGCAGCATCATAGTTTTCTATACCTGAGTTGCTGACTGACGGGTCAATCTTCGCTTGCGCATCTTTTAATTCTGCCAATAGATAATAGTAGACATCTTTAACGGAGTCGAACTCGGGATTGACTCCTTGGAAACCTTTTGTTGGGATTGGCCCAAAATTATCGCTCAGTTCGCTTAACAGGTAAGCTCTCCATATTCTTGCCACCTGAATCATGTTTCCATTGTAGCTCGCAGCCGTTCCATTTTGTGTTTTTTTGTCAGCAATTTCAATGGCAGCGTTGGCATTGTTTAACCAGCTTGAGATGCTAGACCAATAAAGAGAGTTGAATTCGTCACTTTGCTGTCCGATATTGATGAAGTTAAAGTATTGTTGGTGTGCAGCCGTTTTCCAGGAATAAATGAACAAACGTTCGGCTAATCCAGGGTCCTGTTGAGCGCCAATAATAGAATTATTTAAAAAGTATTCTGGTTTCACTTGCTGGTCATTTGCAGCAGTTTGATCAATATTGATATCTTCAAGTTTTGTACAAGAGATAGTTGCGCTTCCGATCAGTATTGCTAGCGCTATTTTTGATAATATATTTTTCATGATAATACAGATTAGAAGCCAATCGATAAGTTAAGAAAATAAGAACGTGAGGTAGGAAATGATAGGTTTTCAAATCCTACGGCATTTGAACTCATTGCATATGTAGATTCAGGATCTACACCATTTGCATAACTTTTTAGCATAACTAAGTTATTAACAGACACACCTATTTTAGCATTTTTAACAATGGTTGATTTTAAAACGTTTTTAGGTATCGCGTAATTTAACTGTAGATTTCTTATCCTAATATTAGTTGCGTTATAAAGATTTTGTTCAGTGATACCCAAGTTGCCACTAGCTCCGGATACAGTTGTCCAATAATCTTGAGGGGTTACCTCAATGTTGCTTTTCTCATAAACACCATCTTTTAGTATGACTCCGTCCACGACGAATTTGTCACGATTGCCATTGACAACGGTTTCTGCCGAAGAACCGCTTGCCTGCAATGCGCGTTGCGTCCCGGAGAAAAACTTTCCGCCAAATCTGCCATCGATTTGGAAGCTTAAACCAAAATTTTTATAAGTAAAGGAGTTGGTTAAACCCGCGAGTGCTCGAGCGGTCTGATCGCCCAAAAACTCGGCTTCATTGGATTTTGCCTGTGGTAAGCCTGTTCCGCTTAGGATAAGTTGCCCATTATAGGGGCTGTTTGAGTCTTCCACACGTAGAAATTTGGTTCCAAAAATAGCGCCATATCTTTCGTTTTCTGCGGCATATATGGTGAAATTGTCATATCCTCCTAACGTCATGCGTTTAGATTCAGGATGTAGTTCGAGAATTTTATTAAAGTTTCTAGAGACGTTTGCGTTTAAATTCCATCTAAAATTCTCGTGTTTAATTATATCAGCATTTAAAGTAATTTCAAAGCCTTCATTTAGAATATTCCCTGCGTTCGCTTTAAAAGCTCTATATCCTGAGAGGTTGTTCATTGGTATATCGATCAATTGGTTTGTTGAATTGTTTTTGTAGTACGTTAAATCTAATCCAATGCGGTTACTGAAAAACCTGGTTTCTAAACCCACCTCAATTGATTTTTGCAATTCATTGACAACATTTTCATCATAAAGGACATCTCTTTTGGAAGCCGTAGTATTGTTATTGGGGTCATTACCGATAATATACGTATTGTATAGCTGATAGGCATCCATATCTCTTCCTGTTCTAGCATATGATGCTCTTACCTTAGCGAAATTGAACCATGATGGCATACGTCCAGATTTGTTGATCAAATCTGATAATACGAAGGATGTGCTTATTGAAGGATAGAAATAGCTATTATGGTTAGGATGCAAAGTAGAGGTCCAATCGTTTCTACCGGTTAAACTGATATACCAAATATTATCATAGTTGATATCAATATTTCCATAAATAGAGTTGATTTGTTTTCTATTAATACTTTCTGTGATACTTGGGTTACCAATATTATTTCCAATTGTAAATAGGTTGGGTACCCTTAAATTTCCCGCGCTGGCGCTCAATGAAGTACGGTTTCTGTCCATTATCTGGCCGTAGAGTGCAGCGCTACCGCCCCATTTACCGAACAGGTTATCCTTCCTAGCTTGCAGGCTTATGATGTAATTATTTTCATAGAACTTATCTGTACCGGTGCCATAAGAGTTGTTTATATGTGAACCGGTGTAGGTCTTATCTTCATATTTAGTAGAATAGTTGTCTGATCCTACACGGATATCCGCGCTTAGCCAGTCATTGAAATCATATTTCACGGTCGCATTCATTAAATATCTATCGCGGGTATCACGACTTAATTTATTATGTGCTGCCCAATATGGATTGATTCCAGAATCTTCTAAATACCATGTTTGTTTTACACCGAGTTCATCCATTCCGGATTTAAACTGGGTAATATCTAAGCTTCTTGGAAATGTTAGTAATTGAGAGTAGTAGTTGCCGGCATTGACACCGCCAACAGCCCGGTTATAGGCCATGTTACGCATATATTGAACTTTTACATCAGTACTCCACTGATTGCGTTGACCAAATTTAGCGCTTACTCTGTTTATCAAATTTAGACGATTTAGTTTTTGGCCTGGTGATTTGCTGTTGTCGTGTAAATACGTGGCAGAGGAATAAACATTGACTTTTTCAGAAACTGCCTGTTGAAAGTTGATGTTTTGTGTTGTATTGAATCCTGTTCTAAAAAAATTGCCAATATTATCATAGGCTTTCAGGTTTGTTTTTGTGCCATCCCATAGTTCTACTTCTTGTCCAGCTATTTTTTCACCCCAGGAACCGGTGGCTAGCTTACCGTAGACGCCACCATCGCCTTGTGAAAAATCACTTTGCAGCTTAGGTGTCATAAAAATATTTTCTATACCGGTGATAGTAGAATAGGAGATCCCTACACCATCTTTAACTTTACCACTTTTAGTAGTAATTAAGATAACCCCGTTTGAAGCCCTTGAACCATAAAGAGCGGACGCTGCTCCTCCTTTTAATACAGACATGCTTTCGATATCTTCTGGGTTGAGATCTCCCAGTCCACTTCCCATATCTGCGCTTGGGTTCCAAAAGTCGTTATTTTTGGCTCCCGCGAAGTTGTCCATTGGTACTCCGTCGACGACAATCAAAGGCTGGTTATCACCAGTAATGGAGTTAAATCCACGGAGAATAATCTTAGACGATGAGGAAGGACCGTTTGACCCTTTTATAACTTGAAGACTGGATACTTTACCTGCAAGCGCATTAGCAATATTGTTTTCTCGGGCATCAGTAAGGGCGCTGCCTTGTATGTCTTGAAAAGAATAGCCGAGACTTCTCTTTTCGCGCTTTACGCCCATCGCCGTAACAACGACCTCTCCTAAAGTGGACTCATCGTTTGTCAATGTTATATTAATCGTTTTAGTTGCACCGACCACAATTTCTTGTGCTTTGTAACCCACCAAGGAAATGCGTAGTGTTTCCCCCTGTGCCGCTTGGATACTAAATGTCCCATTCGCGTTTGATTGAGTAGCCCTATTTGTTCCTTTGACAGAAACGGTTGCCCCCGCGATTGGCCCATGGGCATCTGAAACTGTTCCAGAAATGCCCTGCTGTGCAAATAGTGAAGATGCACTGAAGAGAGTGCATAACGCTAAACCAGCTGTTTTTTTGTAGAATAGACTCATTGTTTAGTTTTTTGTTAATAATTATTTAGTTAGGATACTGTTGATATGGCTTTCGACCACTATAGCAGCAGTGCCCTTTATTTGTGCTTGCTTATTCAATTCAGACATCTGTATCTGTGTAGTTTTTGCAATGTCGGGGATGCAGAATTCATTGATTGCAATCTGTATCTGTGGATTTAGTATGCGTCCGAATTCGGCACCTCTGCCACTGATAATTATCTGTTTTGGATTTAGTATATGAATTAAAGTGGAGATGCCTTTTCCTAGCATGTACCCTATCTTTCCAAGGTTGTTGATGACGATTTGATCTCCTGCATTGGTCGACTCAATCAGTGCATCGATCTTATTTAGATTACTTTTTACAAACGTACTATAGATTGAATATTCATTGTTTGCTATATCGTTTTCCGTATTTCTAATAGCAGCATTGAGCGAGGCTTCGACTTCCAGGCATCCCCGTTTCCCGCAGGAGCAAAGGGTATTATTGTCGGAGAGAGGAATATGACTAAATTCTCCCGCAAATCCCGATTCTCCTTTAAATACGACTCCATTAATAATGATTCCTAATCCGACGCCCCAGTTTAAGTTAATGATCAGCGAATTTTTGATATTTTTTGCGAGACCAAATTCTTTTTCGGCAAGTGCAATGCAGCGGGAGTCGTTCTCGATTACGGTAGGTACCCCATATTTTTTCTCTATATTTTTTTTGATTTTATAAAGTGGGTGCTGGACAGGGTACGATTCGTTGACTCCCAGTTCTGAATTGACGAAACCGGGCATACTTAGGCCAATACCAATTAATCGATCTATATGTATGGAAGAAGAAGCTAAAATATTTTCTATTTCAGACAAGAGTTGGTTCGAAGAATTGCTGCCCTTCAATTCTAGGGGAACGTCCCGGAATTCCGCTATAACGACATGGCTTAAATTTGTTAGTGTAAATGTAGAAAAGTATTGATCCGCTGAAATAGTTAGTATGTAAAAATCTAGATCGGGGTTGAGCGCAAATTGAATAGGCCGTCTTCCACCTGTCGACTCCGCGAAACCACATTCAATAATAATTTTCTCATCCAACAGACGGTTAATAGCCTTTGTAACGGAGGGCGTGCTTTTCGTTAGCTTTTTTACGAGCTCCGCAATCGAGAGGGTTGCATCAAAATAAAGGCTTTTTAAAATTTCTTTTTCCATTGGTCTCAATGTTCATAAAGTTGGTTAAACTTTTGTTAAAGATATATTAAAATAAAATCAAGTTGCAAATACTTTTTAAACATATTTAAAAAGTATTGTTTTTTTATTGTTTATAGAGGTAAAGATATGGGGATTGTAACAAAATTATCGAAATCTATCAATGTCCACTGTGTGCAGGTAATCTTTAAATCAATAATCCCTGTATGGCATATGTAGGGGGTGTAAATGGTCAGGATACTCACTTCATTTGATGGAACAGAAACGGATAGGGTTAGCGTTATTGTGCTGTTGTATTAAAATATTTTGCATAAAAATGTATTTTAAATATCTTATATTTACTCACTAATCACTTAATTTATGATAAAACAACGCTATTATTCCTTGGATGTTTTTCGTGGAGCTACTGTAGCACTGATGATTATGGTGAATAATCCCGGGACATGGGCGCACATGTTTACACCGCTTAAACATGCAGCCTGGCATGGCTGCTCGCCAACAGATCTGGTTTTCCCTTTCTTTTTATTTGCGGTTGGCAATGCCATGTCCTTTGTGATTCCGCGGCTGCAGGAAGCAGGGCCGGCGGTTTTCTGGAAAAAAGTGCTTAAGCGCACCGTGTTGATCTTTGCGATAGGACTTTTTATCAATTGGTGGCCTTTTGTCAAATGGGAGGGAGCTGAACTGGTCTTTAAACACTGGGTAGATCCACTGGATCCGAGCCGTGGTATCCGTATTCTCGGTGTATTGCAGCGTATTGCCATCGCATATTGTTTTGCTTCCATACTAGCCTATTATTTTAAAGAGAAGGCAATTATCACGATATCCACTATTATTCTATTGCTGTACTGGGCGATCTGCGCATTGGCTGGTGGAGCTGATCCTTATAGCCTGGAAGGATGGTTTGGTACTAAATACGATATTGCTATTCTTGGATTACCACATGTGTATAAGGGAGAGGGGGTGCCATTCGATCCCGAAGGGCTGATGAGTACCCTACCAGTTGTGGTGCAGGTCGCATTTGGTTATCTGGTGGGGGTGTTCATAAAAAAACAGGGTCAGGTGGATTGGCTGTGGCCGAAGGTGCCCGCTTCGAATGAATCGCATTTCAAACTGCTTTCTGGTATGTCTGTGACGGGATTTATCCTGCTTGTTGTGGCATGGGTGTGGGCTTTGGGCTTCCCGATCAATAAAAAAATATGGACCAGTTCTTATGTCCTCTATACAACAGGTCTGGCAATAATGACCATTGGCGCCATGATCTGGTTTATTGAGGTGCAGGGCGTAAAAAATAAGCTGACACAATTTTTTGATGTTTTTGGTAAGAACCCACTGTTTATATTTGTGCTGAGTGGTATTTTGCCACGCCTGCTCGGGTTGTTCCGTATTCCCGATGGGACAAAAGATGATGGCACTGCGCGTTATATAGATGCTTTTGGCTGGTTTTATAAATATGTCTGTGCCAAAATCCCGGGTATTCCCGAAATCGGCTCGTTCGTGTATTCATTGTGCTTTCTGGTATTGATGTGGGTTATCTGTTATGCGTTGGATAAGAAGAAGATATATGTGAAGGTGTGATGTTCAGCTGCCAATTTAATTTGATAATCCCAAAGTTTTTGCTACCTTTGCACGCAATTAATAAATTTTTAAACGCTTTAATATTATTCAAGAGATGTATTTAAGTAAAGAGTACAAAGCTGATATCTTCGCAGAATTTGCTGGATCAGCTACCAACACTGGATCTGCTGAAGGTCAAGTTGCTTTATTTACAAAAAGAATTGCTCACTTAACTGAGCATTTGAAAAAAAACAGAAAAGACTTCGGTACGCAACGTGCCCTACAAAAACTAGTAGGTAAACGTCGTTCTTTGTTGGCTTATTTGTACAAAACTGATATTGAAAGATACCGTGCTATCATCAAAGCTTTAGGCTTGCGTGATATCATAAAATAAGCTTTTGATAAAAATTTTGAAAGCCATCCAGATTCTGGATGGCTTTTTTTTGTTTGTATGTACTTCATAGGTCGCTTCCTTTCCATTTCCCGGAATAATAATACCTTGTTTGCCAGCTATCAAGCTGTTTTTAGAGTTGTTCGTCAAAAATGGATATTCAACCTCATTATTTACTGTGTTATCGAGGATTAAGAAGGCATCATAAGATCTGGTGTCAGCCATTTTTGATGATTATCATAACTAACTGATTAGAAAATAGATAATCAAGATAAGCATTAAAACGGAAACATCTTAGTATCAAGTTTTGCCTAATGACATTTTTTAATCAATTTTTAGACAGTATTTAGTCAATGTTTATACAGTCTGTACTGAGTAATCACTGAGCAAGCACTGAACAAACACTGAACAAACACTATTAAAAGGCAGAGTTTGATACTCATCTGATCTTCGTTTGCTTCACCTCTAAAATTGAAAGAGAGAACCTACGTTTGCGTAACAAAAATATTCTTGCTGAAACTCATTGCACTGGAGCTTAAACGCCGCGAAATGTTATATGTCGTCCTGCATTACTTGGAAAATGTATAACGGATTCGGTGGGAACAGAAAGGGGGGTACTATAGAGGTACCATAGAATCGATTATTCAACCTAAGGTTTATTTAGGATAATCTTTTTTATGCGTTGACCCTGCGGCTTAGAAGGCAAATGTGAAGAAGTGCTGGTATTTGCGTAATTTCGCCTGCTGTTAATTGCATTAATCTTAATATTTTAATTTACCTTTGTGCTGAAATCTAATGTATTTAAAATATCGGCATGCTGCCAAAAGATGAAAAGCATGTCA
This sequence comes from Sphingobacterium sp. InxBP1, assembly GCF_026191775.1. Taxonomy (NCBI): domain Bacteria; kingdom Pseudomonadati; phylum Bacteroidota; class Sphingobacteriia; order Sphingobacteriales; family Sphingobacteriaceae; genus Sphingobacterium; species Sphingobacterium sp. InxBP1. The sequence continues at coordinate 141,869 of NZ_JAINDX010000040.1, forward strand.
CAAATAAGATTAAATGAATTACAACGAAATTAAAACGACCATCGATATGGGTAATGGCACCCAGATCGAATTGTCTACAGGCAAGTTGGCTAAACAGGCTGATGGCGCCGTAGTATTAAAACAGGGCAATACGATGTTGCTGGCGACAGTCGTTTCAGCCAAAGAAGCAAAATCTGGTGTGGACTTTTTGCCACTTTCAGTAGACTATCAAGAAAAATATGCGGCGACAGGCCGAATCCCGGGTGGTTTCTTACGTCGCGAAGCGAGATTATCCGACTATGAGGTATTGATCTCCCGTTTAGTAGACCGCGCATTGCGTCCATTGTTCCCCGAGAATTACCACGCCGAAACTCAAGTTCAGATCAGTTTGATCTCGGCAGACAAAGAGATCATGCCGGATGCATTGGCCGGACTGGCAGCCTCAGCTGCCATTGCAGTTTCCGATATTCCATTTAATGGTCCCATCTCAGAAGTTCGTGTCGCTAAGATTGATGGCCAGCTGGTGATCAATCCGAAATTGTCCGAGCTTGAAAAGGCTACTTTAGAATTTATCGTTGCTGGATCTGCGCAAGATATCGGTATGGTAGAAGGTGAGGCAAAAGAGATTTCGGAAGCTGAAATGGTCGAAGCAATCGCCTTTGCACACCAAGCGATCAAAAAGCAGATTGCGGCTCAGGTGGAACTGGCCAACTTGGTTGGAAAGACCGTAAAACGTGAGTACAACCACGAGCCTGAAAATCTCGAATTGAGAGAGGCGATTTACGCTGCTACCTATGACAAAGTATATGCGGTTGCCAAATCAGCTTCGGCGAAACATGAGCGTTCGGAGAGCTTCGCAAAAATTGCAGAAGAATATAGAGCGACGATGCCTGAAGAGCTGGACGAGGATACCGAATTTCTGTTCAAAAAATATTTCCACGACGTACAATACGATGCTGTTCGTAACCTGGTCCTGAATGAAGGTATCCGTTTGGATGGCCGCGATGTACGCACAGTGCGTCCGATCTGGTCTGAGGTGGATTATCTGCCAGCAGCACATGGTTCGGCTCTATTTACCCGTGGTGAAACGCAATCATTGACATCGGTCACTTTGGGTGCCAAGGATGATGAGCAGATGATTGATGGCGCGTTTATCAATGGATATAACAGATTTATTCTGCACTACAACTTCCCCGCATTTTCTACAGGTGAAGTGAGACCGAATAGAGGGCCCGGCCGTCGTGAAGTTGGTCATGGTAACCTGGCCATGCGTTCGTTGAAGCAGGTATTGCCTTCTGATTCTGAAAATCCTTACACGATCCGTGTTGTTTCTGATATCTTAGAATCCAATGGCTCATCGTCAATGGCAACAGTATGTGCCGGTACCTTGGCGCTTTTGGATGCTGGTGTGAAATTAAAAGCTCCTGTTTCGGGTATCGCTATGGGATTGATCTCTGACGAAAAAACCGGTAAATACGCTATTCTATCTGATATCCTTGGCGATGAAGACCATTTGGGAGACATGGACTTTAAAGTAACCGGTACTGAAAAAGGTATCGTTGCCTGCCAGATGGACTTGAAAATCAATGGTCTGAAATGGGAGGTGTTGACACAAGCTCTAGATCAGGCAAAAGAAGCCCGTCTACATATCTTGGGTGAAATGAAGAAAACAATAGCGGCTCCTCGTGAGGATTACAAACCGCATGCGCCACGTATCGTTCAGTTGCTGATTGATAAAGAGTTTATCGGTGCTGTGATCGGTCCGGGTGGTAAGATCATTCAGGAAATGCAACGCGAGACTGGTGCCACGATTTCGATCGAAGAAGTGGACAATAAAGGCGTTGTTCAGGTGTTTGCGGACAACAAAGCCTCTATTGACGATGCTGTGGGCCGTATCAAGGCAATTGCTTCTAAACCTGAGGTAGGTGAGACTTATGAAGGTAAAGTGAAATCGATCATGCCTTTCGGTGCTTTTGTGGAAATTATGCCAGGTAAAGATGGTTTGTTGCATATCTCTGAAATTGACTGGAAACGTTTTGAAACGATGGACGGTATTTTCAAAGAAGGTGATAAAGTAACTGTTAAACTTCTGGATATTGACAAACAGGGTAAAATGAAGCTTTCCCGGAAAGCATTGTTGCCTCGTCCTCCAAAAGAAGAAAAACCAAAGCAGGATAAAACTCCAGGCGAAGCTCCAATAGCTGGCGCTGGTCAAGAATAAGTATTTTCTTAACATACTGAAAGAGCCCGCTGGAAAGCGGGCTTTTTTGTATCATCAAAGATAAGCATGTTAAGCGATAAAAATACTTGTGTCACCATTCGCTTTGCAGTTTCGAAAACAAGGGATGTGTTGATTTGCCTAAATGAGATAGTCAGATCGAGCTATTTGTTACGTTAAGTGGGGGAGAAGTAAAACAAGAAAGGCTGTCAATTCGACAGCCTTTCTTGTTTTTTATAACATAATTACACCTTTTATCTTGGCGACTTCCTTGTAGAAGTAAATAACCTGATCGGCATCCTTGACGGGCAGCGTTACCGTGATGGAAGTATACTTACCTGTCTTGGAGTCCTTGAAATCAAATTTGGCATCTGTATCATCGAATACTCGCTGAATCTGATTGAAATGATCCTGGTCTTTCGGTAAGATAAACTTGTATGTATAATCTTTAGGAAATGTTTCCATGTCTTCCAGTCTTTCTTTGAAAGTTTCATAGAAGTCCTTTGGATTATCGCCACCATCGGGGATGTCCTGTATATTGATGTTTTTGTAATCTGTCATTGTTGTTCTCCTTAATATGTATTAAGGTATTAACAAATATTAATCCACGAAGGTTTTACTGACAATATTTCAGTTAATTATTGTCTACGCTCGAGGGCCAGTCTGCTTTGTTTTTACCGAAGTTCTTATTGGGTGTTGCACTCATTTCAATTTCCATATCACCCCCTTGCAATAATTGAGCATGGGTAATAAATGTTTTTGTATAGGGCTTGCCGTCTAATTTGATCGATTTGATGTACGTGTTTGTTTTGCCCTGGTTTTTCACTTTAATAGACAGGGTATTGCCATTTGGAAGATTGATGTTGGCATGGTCCATCATCGGTGAACCAAAGACGTAGACGCCACTCATCGCATTTAACGGATAGAATCCCATCGCTGAAAAGACGTACCAGGCACTCATCTGGCCTACGTCGTCATTTCCGCAAAGTCCGGCTGGTGTATTGGTGTAGAATTCGGTCATTGCTTTACGCGCGAGTGCAGCCCCTTTCCATGGCTGGCCCGCGTAGGCATACAGATAGGGGATATGATGGTTCGGTTCGTTGCCTTGCGCATATTGACCGATTAGACCAGAGATATCCGGCGAAGCTTCGCCGCCCAGGTCTGACGACATGGTTGTGAAGTAATCTAGTTTCTTTAAAAATTTCTCTTCACCCCCAAAAAGACTGATCAGGCCTTTGACATCCTGTGGCACCAGCCAGGTGTATTGCCATGCATTGCCTTCGCAGTAATCGTTTTCACGGTGCTTGGCCATTAACGGGTCAAAGGGGCGGCGGAACTCACCATTGGCTTTGCGTCCGACAAAATGGCCGACTTCCTTATCAAAATATTGCTCATAAAGTTTGTAACGCTTTTTGAAGTAGATGGCATCTTCTGTCTTCCCAAGTTTCTCCGCAATTTTATAAGCGCCAAAGTCCGCAATGGCGTACTCCAATGCCCAGGCCACGGACTCATTTGGCATGCTGTCGATAGGGATGTAGGTCAGATCGCGGGCGTATTTTAAACCATGATCGTTGCCCATGGCCGTTGTTTTGACCGCTTCCCATACCAAGGGATAATCTTTTTCATCTATAATCCCTTTGAGCAGCGCATCTGCAATGACCGGTATGGCTGGAAGGCCAACCATGGTATTGGTCTCATTTCCCTGTAAATGCCACATGGGCAATTTGCCCTGCTGTTGATAAATGGCCAGCATGGTTTTGATAAAGTCCTGGTTGATTTTGCGATCTTCAAGGATTGTCATCAGCGGATGCAGCCCACGGTAGGTGTCCCACAGCGAGAATACGGTATGATTGACAAAATCCTGTTTTTCGTATACCTGCTTATCGGTCCCCATATAATCGCCGTTGGCATCGTTAAAGATCGTCGGTGCAAAGTAAGTGTGGTATAACGCGGTATAGAAGATGGTCTTTGTCTCTTTGTCTGCTTCAAACTGGATTTTGTTCAAAGTTTTATTCCAGCGCTGATTGGCTTCTTGCTTTACCTTTTCGAAATTCCAGCCGCGTGTTTCGGCCTCGATATTATTCAGGGCATTGATTGAGCTGACCGGCGAGATTCCGACTTTCAGCTCCATGGTACTGTTTTTAGCAGCATCAAAGAAAAGCGCTGCTTTGATCGCCTGCCCTTTGAATGTGGTCTGCCCAAGTTTTTCATCTTTACCGTCGAAAAATCTTACCTTCTGTATCGGCTGCGATGTCCGGATGGCAAAATAGAGTTTCTGATCACTGGCCCAGCCTGTGGAGAAACGGTAACCTACAAAGGTTGAATCATTGACCTGTTTGATGTAAGTGTCTGTCGGTTTATCCCAGTTGATGTGATAGCCAAGGTCGACCAGAATGTGCGCATTGTCCGTTTTATCGTATTTGTACTGGTGATATCCCACGCGTTCTGTAGCAGTCAGGTTGGCCTGCACCTGATAGTCTTCCAGATAGGCGCTATAAAAGCCCGGACGTGCCACTTCCTTTTCTTTTTTGAAGGACGAACCATAGCCTGTATGCATCTTGTTGAATTCTGCAGGCGTGAGCTGCAGTTTTCCGTTGGCCGGAACGATCATCAGATCATTCAGATCGCCGATACCTGTTCCACTGAGATGGGTATGTGTAAAACCTAATATTTCCTGGCTTTTATAGTTGTAACCGCTACACCAGTCCCATCCATTGAATTTGTCCCACACCTGCGGGATCTGAGTAGGCCCCAGTTGAACTGCTCCCAGGGGGACATTGGCCCCGACAAAGACGTGACCATGGTCCGCCGACCCGATAAAGGGGTTGACATATGCTGTTAAATTTTGCTGTGCCTGAACGCAAAATGGTAGAAATACTGCGCCCAGTACTGTTTTTAATAGTTTATTTCCTGTCATAGGTTTTGTTTTCGGGTATTTGAAACTGCTTAAAATTAGTAAATAAAACCTTTTAGCGCAATTTTATTATTATTTTGGTAAATTGTCTTTTATTTTTTTACTTTAGTAATCTTCGAAATAAAAACTTAACAAACCTACTCTACATGAAGAAACGTATTCTGATCAGTGATATCGCAAAGGCGCTAGGAATTTCTGTCACCACCGTATCTTTTATTTTGAATGACAAGGCGAAGGAAAAGCGTATCAGTGAAGCTTTGACCAAGCGCGTACTGGACTATGTCAAGAAAGTAGGGTATAAGCCAAACGAACTGGCGAAGAGTTTGCGTACGGGCAAGACCAAGATTCTGGGTTTGATTATCGAAGATATCTCCAATCCTTTTTTTGGAAACGTCGCACGTCTGATCGAAAGCAAAGTGTATGAGCAGGGATACCGTATTATTTACTGTAGTACTAACAACGATGTTGCGAAGGCAAAGGAGCTTATCCAGATGTTTTACGACCGCCAGGTCGATGGCTTTATTATCACGCCATCAGACGGTCTGGAAGACACGGTGAAGCAGCTGCAGCAAAATAATATTCCAGTGGTGCTCTTTGACCGTTATTTTCCGTCGCTGGAAACCGACTATGTGGGCGCGGACAATTTTCAGGGAGCTTTTGATGCCAGCAACCACCTCTGCCAGCAGGGATACAAGCGTATTGGCTTTGTGTCGCTATATTCAGACCAGACACAGATGAAGGAACGTTCTGAAGGCTATCTGAAGGCCATGGATAACAACAAACAGCAGAGCTTCATCCAGAAGGTGCAAATGGACGCTTCGGATGAAGAGGCCATGGAGTCCCTGCGAGATTTTATCTGCGAGAACCGTTTGGATGCCGTTTTATTTTCGACCAACTATCTGGCGATCTCTGGACTGAAGGCTTCTAAAAGCTATGGTTTTGCCATGCCGGCGATGATTGCCTTCGACGACCATACTGTATTTAAATTGCTCGAGCCATCTATTACGGTGGTTTCCCAGCCGATCAAAGAGATTGCGGAAAACCTGATCAATATCCTTTTGCTGCGTCTGCAGGGTAAAATAAAAGCAACACGCAAGATGGTGTTGCCCTGCGAACTGAAAATCCGCGAATCGACCAAACCCAAACTTACGGCATAGGGTCAGCTACGAATTTCATCGAAATGGAGTTCACGCAATGACGTGTGTTTTTTGCGGTGAACCCTTCGCCATTAAAAACATGACCGAGGTGGGCGCCACATGTGCTGCAGAGGATCTCGGTCCGCCGTCCATCAGCATCCGTCTCACGCGTGATGGCTCCGGGGATTTCGTCGTCAAAACTCGGCCACCCGCAACCAGATTCAAACTTTGACTCCGACCGGTAGAGCGGGCTGTCACAGCGCCGACATATATAAGTGCCCTTCGCTTTATTGTCCAATAACGCCCCAGTAAATGGACGCTCTGTTCCTTTGTGAACGATGACATACTCTTCTTCTTTGCTCAGCGTGTTGTACTTTCTGTTTGTTTCCATGACCTTTTTAATTATTATGCTGCCTGGAGCGCGAAAACTGCTGCGAGACATCACATCCGGCATGCAGGTGACCTGTGCTCCTTACCTGTAAAGATACGGAAAATTTATGCAAACAAGGCCGCTTCACTAGCCCTGAAAGCTATCTGAATTACTCATTTTAGATTGTCATGAAAATGTCTTAATTTTGAATGGATAGCCGATGAAAAGTTGTAGCTGTAATACTACTTTAGTAAGGAAAATAATCGATTTTGTGGCTGTTTTAAATTAATTGTTTAGAATGATTATAAATTGATATTAAAGGTCACAAAATTGTCAGCGATTTGTTAATAAATCATACTTTTGTGGCATTGTTAGGGGGGTAGTGGCTCCTTTAACCATGGGATTTAATTTTTTACATTCACAAATAAATAGTATAAAGTGCTAAATATGAGAACTATCTCATCCGTTTTGGGAAGCCTTGCGAGGGTGGTGTCAACGAGTTTGATGCTATTATTTGCCGTTACGACGTTGCATGCGCAAGATGTCAAGGAAGGTGAAAAAATCTTCAAATCTAAGTGTACATCCTGTCACGCCATTGACAGAAAAGTAGTTGGGCCTGCTTTGAAAGGAGTTCCGGATACAAAGTCTGAAGAATGGTTGATCAAATGGATCCGTAACTCTCAGGCATTAATTGCCTCTGGCGATGCTGAAGCAATTAAGATCTTCGAAGAGTATAACAAGTCGGTGATGACTTCGTTTACGGATTTGTCTGATGACCAAATTAAATCGGTGATCGCATACATTAAAGATGCGTCTGTCGAAAAACCAAAAGAGGCAGGTGCTGCTGGTGCTGCTGCGAAAGATGATAATGCTTCAACGTTCATGATCCTGGGCTTGATCGCAGTTGTTGTTTTGGCGGTTGTGGTTATCGTGGTGTTGAATCGTGTGATCCGTACCTTAGAAAATGTAATTGCTAAAAATCAGGCTGCTATCGAAGCTCAACAAGAGCCGGAAGATAGTCAGCGTTTTGTGAAGTTTGCGAAAGCATTTGTTAAAAACAAAAAGTTAGTTGGATTCACGGTGTTGATGCTGGTTGCATTATTAGCTGTAGGTGGTTGGAAAACGATGTGGAACGTTGGTGTTCACGAAGGGTATAAACCTGTTCAGCCGATTAAGTTCTCGCACCAAATTCACGCTGGTGTCAATAAAATTGAGTGTCAGTACTGTCACGGTGGTGCATATAAGTCGAAAAACGCTTCGATTCCATCGGCCAACGTATGTATGAACTGTCACAATACCATTACGGCTTCTGAGCATTATGATGGGGAAATTTCTCCAGAAATTGCGAAGATCTACCGTGCATTGGACTGGGATCCTGAAACGCGTACTTACGGTAACAATCCAAAGCCAATTCAATGGATCCGTATCCACAACTTGCCTGACTTTGCTTACTTTAACCACTCACAACACGTTGTGGTGGCAGGAGTAGAGTGTCAGACTTGTCACGGTCCGATCCAGAATATGGAAGAAGTGTATCAATACTCTCCATTGACTATGAAATGGTGTGTGGATTGTCACAAGAAGACAGATATCAAATCGGATAACAAATATTATGAAGATTTGATCAAAGCTCACGAGAGAATTAAGAAAGGTGAAAAAATGACTGCAGCCATGATCGGTGGTCTTGAGTGTGGTAAATGTCACTATTAATAATTATTTGAAATACGCAATCTTATATACAGCTTAAATGGATAGCAATAAAAAATATTGGAAAGGTTTGGAAGAGTTAAATCAGACTCCTGCTTTTGTTGAGGGAAGCAAAGGTGAGTTTGCCGAATCTATTCCTGTAGAAGATGTATTAAACGAAGCTGGCTTGAGTACTAAAACTCCCCGCCGTGACTTCTTGAAAGCATTAGGTTTTGGTTTGGGTGCTGTTTCTTTAGCGGCTTGTAACCGTACACCTGTGCATAAGGCAGTTCCTTATTTAATTAAACCTGAAGAGGTTACTCCAGGTATTCCTAACTATTATGCTTCGACATTTAATGGACAGAGCATTTTGGTGAAAACCCGTGAAGGCCGTCCAATCAATGTGGAGCCTAACCCGAATGCGGTTGGTCTCAACCAAGGTTTGGATTCAACTGCTGCAGCTTCAGTATTGGACCTATATGATGAGTCTAAATTGAAGCAGGCGCAATTGAAAGGACAGGATGTAGAGTGGTCTAAATTAGACGCTGAAGTGGTCAAAGCATTGAACGCTGCGGCATCTTCAGGCAAGCAGATTACCATTGTGTCCAACACGGTAAATAGTCCTTCTACCTTGGCAGCTATTGCGGCATTGGCCGGTAAGTTCCCGACAGTAAACCATGTACAATACGACGCGGTATCATACAGCGGTATCATTGAAGCAAATAAAGCTTCATTCGGTAGAGCTGTTATCCCTTCATACAATTTTGATAAAGCAAACGTTATCGTTTCCGTAGCTGCTGATTTCTTAGGAACTTGGCTGGCTGGTGAAGAACATACACAGCAATACGCTAAAAACCGTGATTACAAATCGTTGAAGAACGGTAAAATGTCACGTCACGTGCAGTTTGAGTCTGGTCTATCCATGACTGGTACCAACGCTGACGCGCGTATCGCTATCAAACCTTCGGAAGAAGGAGCTACCCTGATCGCCTTATATAACGCGGTTACTGGTCAGTCACTTCCTGGTGCTACCACCAACAAGAAAGCGCAAAAAGGTGTGGCATTAGCCGCAAAAGAATTAGTGAACAGCAAGGGTGCAGCCGTTGTTGTGGCTGGCTCAAACGATGTGAATGTGCAGGTATTGGTAAATGCCATCAACGTTGCTTTGGGTGCGTATGGTACGATCATCGACCTGGATAACTACTCCAAGCAATATCAAGGCTCCGATGCAGCGTTTCAGGCTTTCCTGGCAGCGGCGAAAGCAGGTCAGGTTGGTGTCGCTTTCTTCTTGAACAGCAACCCAGTCTATGACTACTTCAAAGCCGACGATGTGAAGGCTGCTCTAAAACAGATTCCTTTCACATTATCATTCTCGTCACGTGCGGATGAAACGGCTTCTGAACTGACTGCCATTGCTCCAGCATCTACATTTTTGGAATCTTGGGGTGATGCCAATCCGAAAGAAGGATTGTACTCCATTGTTCAACCTACAATCAACCCTGTTTTCCAAACTCGTCAGGCGGAACAAAGTTTGTTGACTTGGGCAGGAAATAACACAGACATGTACAACTTTGTTAAGAACTTGTGGTCTACACAAATCTTGGCAGGTTCTACCAAAAATTGGGATGCTGTATTGCAAACCGGTTTTGAATATAAAGGTGCGAAAGCTGCGACTGCTCCTGCGTTTACAGGAAATGCTGCTGCTGCTGCATCTGCTATTGAAGCCACGAGCAAAGCTATCGTAGGAGAATTTGAATTGAAACTTTACGAACCTGCTGGTCTTCGCGATGGCCGTTATGCCAACAACGCATACCTGCAGGAATTACCAGATCCGGTGTCTAAAGTAACTTGGGACAACTATGCTGCTTTAAATCCAAAAGACGCTGAGAAATTAGGCTTAGGGGAAGACGGCAAAGTCACTGTAAAAGCAAACGGTGTCGAACTGGAGTTACCCGTAGTACAACAACCTGGTCAGGCGCAAGGCACCGTATCCATTGCAGTGGGTTATGGTCGTACCAAAGTAGGTAAAGCTGGTGATAACGTAGGTAAAAATGCGTTTCCTTTCGCGTCGATCATCAACGGTACTGTACAAGGCGTTGCGAAAGCATCGGTAACGAAAGCTTCTGGTACTTATCAATTGGCTCAGACACAGACACACCACACCATCGAAGGTCGTAATGTGATCCGTGAGACTACATTTGCGAAATATTTGAAAGATCCGAACTCGGAGGCGGGACGTTTTACAGATAATCACAAAACGTACGATCTTTGGAATAAATATGAGCAGCCAGGTCACAAGTGGGTTATGGCGATCGACCTAAATGCTTGTACAGGTTGTGGTGCTTGTATCGTCGCTTGTAATGTGGAGAACAATATTCCGGTAGTAGGCCGTGATGAGGTGCGTCGTCGTCGCGAAATGCACTGGTTGCGGATCGACCGTTATTATACGATCGAGGGCAAAGAGAAAGATCTGACCAAAGAAAAAGAAATTGCAAAAGCTTCAGATGATCTGGATTTTGAAGATATTACGGTTGTTCACCAACCGATGTTGTGTCAGCACTGTGGGCACGCTCCTTGTGAGACGGTTTGTCCGGTATTGGCAACAGTACACTCTTCAGAAGGTTTGAACCACATGGCGTACAACCGTTGTTTCGGTACTCGTTACTGTGCAAACAACTGTCCGTTCAAAGTACGTCGTTTCAACTGGTTCGCTTACTGGAATGATTCACGCTTTGACAACTACCTGAACAATGAGTTTACACAGTTGGTATTGAATCCGGATGTGGTAACCCGTTCACGTGGGGTAATGGAGAAATGTTCAATGTGTATCCAACGTATCCAAGCCGGTAAATTGCAGGCCAAAATCGAAAATCGCAAATTGAGAGATGGCGATATCCAAATGGCTTGTCAACAAGCATGTTCGGCTAATGCAATTATCTTTGGTGATGCTAATGATCCTGAATCTGAAGTATCCAAAGCGTTGCGCAACGAGCGTGTTTATTACGTACTTGAGGAAATCAATGTTCAGCCGGGTATCGGTTATATGACAAAAGTTAGAAACACTTTTGACGCGTAATCTTGTACAATATTTGAAATAAAAATACTATGTCATCGCATAACGAATCAATATTAAGAGAACCATTAATGACCGGTAAGGACATCACGTATGCACAAATTACGGATGATATCTTACTACCGGTTGAAAATAAACCGAATAAAGCATGGTGGATTGGTTTTACCGTTGCTGTATTAGGTGCTTTATTATGGGTAGTGAGCGTTAGTTATACCTTTTGGACAGGTATCGGCGCTTGGGGTCTGAATAAAACAGTTGGCTGGGCTTGGGATATCACCGACTTCGTATGGTGGGTAGGTATCGGTCACGCTGGTACGTTGATTTCAGCTGTATTATTAATTTTCCGCCAGAACTGGCGTAACTCCATCAACCGTTCCGCTGAGGCGATGACGATCTTTGCGGTAATCTGTGCGGCCACATACGTTGTGGCTCACATGGGACGTCCTTGGTTGGCTTACTGGATCTTCCCGCTTCCAAATCAGTTTGGATCCCTTTGGGTTAACTTTAACTCACCATTGGTATGGGATGCTTTCGCGATCTCGACTTACTTTACGGTATCCTTGGTCTTCTGGTACTGTGGTTTGTTGCCGGATATCGCGACGATCCGCGACCGTGCCACTGGTTTAAAACAACGTGTATATTCTATCTTATCATTCGGCTGGAATGGTTCTGTGAAGACTTGGCAACGTTTCGAAATCGTGTCATTGATCTTGGCAGGTATTTCCACCCCACTGGTACTTTCTGTACACACCATCGTATCCATGGACTTTGCAACATCCGTTATCCCTGGATGGCATACAACGATCTTCCCGCCGTATTTCGTGGCAGGGGCGATCTTTTCGGGCTTTGCGATGGTACAGACCTTATTGCTGATCTTACGTAAGGTCATGAATTTTGAGAACTACATCACGATGTTCCATATCGAATCCATGAATATCATCATCATGACCACCGGTTCTATCGTGGGTGTGGCTTACTTAACGGAGTTGTTTATCGCGATGTATTCTCGTTCGGAGTATGAAATGTACGCTTTCGAGAACCGTATGTTGGGTCCATACGCATGGGCATACTGGTCGATGATGACATGTAACGTAATTTCTCCGCAGTTATTCTGGTTCAAAAAGATTCGTACAAGTATTCCAATTTCCTGGATCTTATCCATTGTGGTGAACATCGGTATGTGGTTCGAGCGTTTTGTAATCATCGTGACTTCATTGCACCGTGATTACCTGCCTTCATCCTGGGCAATGTTCTACCCAACTTGGACAGACGTGGGTATCTTTGTAGGTTCAATTGGATTATTTTTCACGTTATTCTTGTTGTTCTTACGTTTCTTGCCAGGTATCGCTATCGCCGAAGTGAAGCTGTTGTTGAAATCATCATCATTACAGCATAAAACTAAATTGGCTCAGGAAGGCGCATTCCCTGCAGAGCAAGTTGAGTACTTCCAGGAATCATTAGAGAAATATGATTCAGTGACAGAAGAAGAGATTAAAGAATTATCAGTTAGAAAATAATCAGCAATGAGCAATACAAAATATATATTAGGTAGTTTTGCGGATCCGGATGATTTGATGCATGGGATCGACAAATTGCAAGCAAACAATATAAGTATTTATGACTGCTTTACTCCGATGCCTATTCACGGCATCGAAGCGAAGTTGGGTGTAAAACCTTCTCGCTTACCGATTGCAGCATTTTGCTTTGGAGCATTAGGAACGACATTGGGTTTCAGTCTATTGTATTATACGATGGTATACGATTGGCCGATGAATATTGGTGGTAAACCCTCTTTTGCCATGCCAAACTTTGTTCCTGTAACATTTGAGGTTACCATTTTATTGTGTGCTTTGGGTATGGTTGCTACGTTTTTCTTCCGTAACCATTTATTCCCTGGACGTGCGCCACGTGTAATGGACCTGAGAGCAACAGATGACCGTTTCATCCTTGCTGTAGATGCCAAAGAAAATACAGATCACGCTTTGATCGATAGCTTGTTGAAAGAAGCGGGTGCTGTTGAAGTTAAGTACAATGATAGAAAATATGTTAGCTATGAATAAGAAGAATTTACTTGGAACTGTATGCGCAGCTGTAGCATTGACAGCACTTGTTTCTTCTTGTGGTGATAAAACAACTCGTAGTACAGGTTTGGAGTTTTCTCGCAACATGTACGATCCACTTGCGTTCAATCCGGATCAGCCCAATGCGAATTTTGCTGATGGAAAAACAGCACAGACGCCACCTAAGGGTACCGATCCTGTTGGTTTCACTCGCTTTGAGTATGCCAATACGTTAGAGGATTACGAACGTGCTGGAAGAGAAGTTAAAAATCCGTTGCTTGTCAACGCAGAAAACCTGGAGAAAGGTAAAGCGTTGTTCACAACTTACTGTTCGGTATGTCACGGAGCAGAGGGTAAGGGGGATGGCCCGTTGACCAAAGATCGTAGTGTAACTGATTCTAGAGGTACTCGTCAATTAGAGAACTTTCCGCCGCCGCCATCTTATCATAGAACGGACGCGGCAAACTCTTCAAGAGGTGGTTTGATGGCTGACTTGACAGATGGTAAAATTTACCATACGATTTATTATGGTCACAACTCCATGGGATCTCATGCATCTCAGCTGTCTCCGGAAGAGAGATGGAAAGTTGTTATGTATGTTCACGAATTACAAAAGAAATAATCAACATCAGATATATAAATGGGAACTCACAGTCATCATCACGATTATAATTTCAACGAGCGATACGAGTTTGCTGGCAAAGCTAAAATGTTCAGTATTGTCGCTGTTGTACTCGGCGTAGCTGCTGTAGCTATCGGGTTGCTTTCGGGCGATCACGCAACTGTAGAGCGTACTTACGCCAACTTGTTATTGATGGGTTATTACTTTACATGTGTGTGCGCAGCTGGAGCATTCTTTGTTGCCTTGCAATATGTAACACAGTCTGCATGGTCTGCAGGTCTGGTACGTATACCTCAAGCTATGGCGAGTGTATTGCCAATCGCGGCACTTTTGTTAGTGGTTATTGTTGGATTGGGTTTATCTACTCATAATCTCTACCACCACTGGCATGGTGAAGGTCTATTGGATAAAAGTAGTCCAAATTACGACCCGATCATCGAAGGAAAGTCGGCTTATTTAAATGTACCTTTCTTTTTAGCTCGTCAGGTTATCTTTTTAGGTGTTTATAGCATTTTTGCTGTCATCCTTGCGAAACTTTCTTATAAAGAGGATTTGGAAGGCGGATTGGCTTCGTATAAAAAGTCATTCAAATTGTCAGCAATCTTTTTGGTTATCTTCGGATTCACGACGCCGATCTGGGCATTCGATACGGTGATGTCATTAGAAGCGCACTGGTTTTCGACCATGTTTGGCTGGTACAACTTCGCCGCCATGTGGGTAAGTGGTTTATGTGCCATTACAGTCATACTGGTCGTATTGAAGAAAGCTGGTTATATGAACTGGGTAAATGAAAACCATCTGCACGATTTGGGTAAACTCATGTTCGGTTTCTCGATCTTCTGGACTTATGTGTGGTTTGCACAGTTCATGCTGATCTGGTATTCGAACATTCCTGAGGAAACAGTTTATTTCTACAAACGTTGGGAACCCGAATACAAACCTTGGTTTTGGTTGAGTATTATCATTAACTTTGTTGCGCCATTATTACTTTTGGTGGATCGCGATGCAAAACGTAAACAGAATGTGATGTTGTTTGTAGGAATTCTGTTGTTGGCTGGTCACTGGTTGGATTACTACATCATGGTTATGCCCGGAACTGTTGCAGAACACAGAGGATTTGGTATCATCGAGATCGGAACTACACTTGGTTTCTTAGGTTTGTTTGTCTTTTTGGTGATGAGCAAATTGAGTAAACAAGCATTGGTGCCTAAAAACCATCCGTTCTTGGATGAGAGTTTACATCACCAAATATAGTTTTACAGGAAGGTTACGTAAAAACGTTATAAAAGAAATGAGCTTTAAATTAAATAATAGATTCAAATCCATCTCGGGTTTTGTGCTTGCACTAGGGTTGCTTTTTGCAAATCCTATCCTAGCGAGTCAACAAGATACAGTAGCATCTGATTCTGCTAAAGTGGCGACTACTGCGGTAGCTGCTCCTGTGGCTGCGGATTCCGTTGCAAAAGATACAACAGCTGCAGCAGGTACTGCTGCTGTTGCATCTGCTAGTTCTTCTACGGAAGCTAGCGCAGCTGCTCCTGCTGCTGAAGAAGTGAAGCAGATAGATCCTCAGGTTTATAAAAACTTCACATATTATGTCCTGTTGTTCTTGGTTGTTTGTACAGTGGTTGCAGTTATCGGCAAAGTGCTTTCGATCTATGAACTGACAAGAAAAATGAACGGTAAATACAATCCGTTTGCGAACAACACGTTCCAGTCGGTATTGTTCTTCATCTTTTTGGTGGTATTCCTATACGGTGTGTATTGGACGTATACACACTGGGGTATTGAATACTGGAGATCAGCGGTGACTGAGCATGGTGAACGTATTGATACCATGTTTATCATCACGACTGCGATCACGACATTTGTGTTGGTCATCACACACATCTTGTTGATGACGTTCACATTCTTGTACCGTATGCGTGCAAAACGTCAGGCTTATTATTATCCGCACAACAATACGATAGAGAAAATCTGGACCATCGTTCCCGCTGTTGTATTGACGGTGTTGGTATTATTTGGTTTCTTTACGTGGAGATCAATTACAAATATCCCTGAAGATCTTCAGAAATCCGCTCTTCAAGTGGAGGTGTTAGGTGAGCAGTTCCAATGGCAGGTGCGTTATCCTGGTATCGATGGCGTGATTGGTAAGCGTAACTATAAAATGACGACACCAACCAACTCTTATGGTATTGATTTCAATGATAAGAACTCCTGGGATGATATTCAAGCTTCTGATATCGTATTACCTGTAAACAAATCTGTTCGTTTCCATATCATTTCGAAAGATATTATTCACTCGTTTTATATTCCTGACTTCCGTGTTCAGATCAACGCTGTACCGGGGATGACCAACTATTTTCAGTTTACCCCTACGGTAACCACAGAAGAGATGCGTGATCGTCTGGGAGATTACAACTATGATTTTGTCATGTTATGTAATAAAATCTGTGGTCAAGGCCACTACAACATGCAGAAGAAAGTAGTCGTGGTTACAGAGGCTGAGTATAAAGAGTGGTTAGCTAAGCAAAACAAATATTTTACTGAGGAGCTACAGAAGGAGTTCAGCGGTAAAACAGCTAACGTAAAAAAGGATAGCGTACAAGTTACAGCATCTTTGAACTAATTAAGAATTTTTGAATATAAAATCGAATATGTCAAGTACAGTAATATCGCATAGCGCTGAACATCACGATTCGCACGGACATCATCACGAGGAATCCTTCATCAGGAAGTATATCTTTTCTGGTGACCACAAGATGATTGCCAAGCAATTCTTGATCACTGGTATCATCATGGCAGTTTTTGCGATGCTTTTATCAGTATTATTCCGTATCCAGTTAGCATGGCCGGATAAAGAGTTCCCTATATTAGAAGTATTCTTAGGCAAATGGGCTGAAGGTGGCCGTATTAAGCCTGATTTTTTCCTCTCTTTGGTGACCATTCACGGTACTGTCATGGTATTCTTCGTGTTGACAGCGGGTCTATCGGGTACATTCAGTAACTTACTGATTCCATACCAGATCGGTGCACGCGATATGGCGTCGCCGTTTATGAACATGTTGTCATACTGGTTATTTTTCGTTGCATCGGTCATTATGGTCGCTTCTTTCTTCGTTGAAAGTGGTCCTGCATCGGCCGGTTGGACAATTTACCCACCTTTATCCGCGGTACCTACAGCAATCGCGGGATCGGCAACGGGTATGACCTTGTGGTTGGTTAGTATGGTTCTATTCGTCGCTTCACAGTTGATCGGTGGTATCAACTACGTGAGTACGATTTTGAACATGCGTACAAAGGGTATGGATTTATGGAAAATGCCTTTGACCATCTGGGCGTTTTTCTTGACTGCGATCGTGGGAATGTTGTCATTCCCCGTGTTGGTATCCGCAGTTGTGCTATTGATTTTTGACCGTGCCGCTGGTACGTCATTCTATTTGTCTGACTTGGTTGTACAAGGCCAGATCTTACCTAACGAAGGTGGTTCGCCCATCTTATTCCAGCACTTATTCTGGTTCTTGGGTCACCCTGAAGTATATATCGTTGTGATGCCTGCCTTGGGTTTAACTTCTGAGGTTATCGCGACCAACTCACGTAAACCGATTTTCGGTTACCACGCGATGGTTTACTCGTTGATCGGTATTACCGTATTATCATTTATCGTATGGGGTCACCATATGTTTGTGACCGGTATGAACCCGTTCTTGGGAGGGGTATTTATGATCACTACCTTGATTATTGCTGTGCCTTCGGCTGTAAAAGCTTTCAACTACCTGGCGACACTGTGGAAGGGTAATATCCGTTTCACACCGGCTATGATGTTTGCCATAGGTCTGGTATCTTTCTTTATCTCCGGTGGTCTGACAGGTCTGTTCTTGGGTAACGCAGCATTGGACATCAACTTGCATGATACGTATTTTGTTGTGGCTCACTTCCACCTGGTGATGGGATCGGCATCTATTTTCGGTATGCTTTGTGGTGTATATCACTGGTATCCTAAAATGTTTGGCCGTATGATGAACACGAAATTAGGATACTTGCACTTCTGGTTGACCTTTATCGGTGCGTACCTGGTATTCTTCCCGATGCACTTTATGGGTATCGATGGCGTACCTCGTCGTTACTATGCATTTACTGAATTCGCTTTCATGGCGAAATGGGTATCTGTAAACCAATTGGTGACTTGGGCGGCCATCGTTGCTGCTTTGGGTCAGGTTGCTTTCTTGTGGAACTTCTTCTACTCGATTTTCTTCGGTAAAAAAGCTCCTCAAAACCCTTGGCAGTCCAATACCTTGGAATGGACTACACCGGTTGAGCACATCCACGGTAACTGGCCGGGCGAGATCCCAACAGTACACCGTTGGCCTTATGACTATAGCAAGCCAGGTCATGGTGAGGACTTCATTCCTCAGAACGTTCCTTTCTCTGAAACGATGAGTTCAAACTTGCCTCATGATTTTGAAGGGGATGAGGAAGCTGAGCGTATCCAGGCAGAATGGAATGCGCAGAATGGTAGAAAAGATTAACAAGATAACATAAAATAGAGTAGGCAGAGGCCTACTCTATTTTATACAAGTTTGTATTTTAAGAGGTAGGGGTAGTATTATGTTTCCAGCAGCTGAAAAGCGATTTGTAAAGACCAATTTTATAACAATCATCGTGTTGTTTCTGGTCATTATTGCTGGAGGGGTGGTAAGGAGTACAGGGTCTGGTATGGGATGTCCCGATTGGCCCAAATGTTTTAACCGCATTATTCCACCGACAGATGTCTCCCAGTTACCGCAAGGGTACGAACAGCATTATATTGAGGGAAGAGCAAAGAAGAACGAGCGTTTCGCCAGAATTGTTGAATTTTTTGGCGATAAAGAAATGGCTAACAAGCTCCGTACAGACAAGAGTATCCTGCAGCACGAGGAGTTTAATGCTGCCAAAACCTGGACGGAATATATCAATCGTCTGGTGGGTGTTGTTTCAGGGTTTTGTTTGTTATTTACGGCGGTCTATTCTTTCACTTACCTGAAATCAAAAAGTTCGATCGTTGTTTGGTCAGTGGTTAATCTTTTTGTAGTGGTCGTTCAGGCCTGGTTGGGTTCGATCGTTGTATCCACCAATCTGATGCCCTGGATTATCACGGTACATATGCTTTTGGCGTTAGTAATTGTTTGTATAAGCATATACACGTATTTTAAGGCAGTTACACTACGCGACAAAACAATATTGATTAATCGTTCTTTGGGGGTGTTGAAAGGAGTTGCATTGCTATCCTTGGTGGTGATGCTGACGCAGGTGATTATCGGCACGGGTGTAAGGGAAGAAGTGGACATATTGACCGGTTCGGATATAGCCCGCGAAGACTTTATAACAACTATTGGCCAGCAGTTCGAGGTACATCGCTGGTTGGCATATTGTTCTTTGATTTTAGTTATTGTATTATTCTTTTTGGTCCGCACTAGCTTCAAGACAGGATCGAAGCAATTTAAGTTTGCTTTTATCACATTGATCCTCGTGTGTATCCAAATGCTATCAGGAATTATCTTAGCCCGATTTGCAATACCTGCATTTGCGCAGACGACACATCTGGTTGTGGGCACCCTGTTGTTTGGTGCTCAGTTCTATCTGCTGTTGTTGTTGAATAAGCAGAGGCATTAATTTTGAATTCGGGATTATGTGTAACGGTACATATTTGAGAACACTGATAGTAGGAGGTCTCTTTTAATTATGAAAGAATTTATTTCAGATTTCAAAAAGCTAGTTAAGCTTAGACTTACATTGACTGTGGTTTTTTCCGCGTCGATTGCTTTTCTGATCGGATCAAAACAACAGGGTGATATTATCTGGTTCAACTGGTTGCTGTTGACTTTGGGCGGTTTTCTTGTTACAGGGTCCGCAAACGGTTTTAACGAGATTATTGAAAAAGATTTGGATAAATTGATGAAGCGTACAGAGGACAGACCACTACCTTCAGGGCGGATGACGACCGGTCAGGCCTTGGTATTAAGTGTCTTTATGGGGATTCTGGGTACTTTGGTGCTGGTACGTTTAAATTTTGTCGCTGGCCTATTGTCGGTGTTCTGTATTTTGCTCTATGCATTTATCTATACACCTTTAAAAAGAAAATCACCAATAGCCGTATTTGTAGGTGCATTTCCGGGGGCATTCCCACCATTGATTGGTTACTATGCCGCGTTTTCGCAAGATGATCTGGCCTATTATAGCGGGCATAACGAGGCGGCAATTATTATAATTCCCTTTGTTCTGTTTGCCATTCAGTTTTTATGGCAGTTTCCGCACTTTTGGGCAATTGCCTGGGTGGTGGATGATGACTATAAATTGGCTGGCTTCCGCTTGCTGCCGACTACAAAAAGGGATAAAGTATCCGCTTTTATGGTTTTCATCACAGGATTGCTGATGATTCCAGCTGGTTTTATCCCGTATTACTTTGGCTTTGGTGGAATTTGGTTTACGATAGTGTCCGTGATCGGTGGATTGATGTTTGGATATTATGGTTTTTTGCTGTTTAAGAATTGCGATATTCCTTCGGCAAAGAAAGTCATGTTTACCTCGTTTATCTACCTGCCTGTAACACAACTCGTATTATTGCTTAACTTTATTCCTTTGAAATAATGTTAGATAAACAAGCACAGACTGACGAGAAGTTAGTACAGAGAAAAGCACAGAAATTCAACCTTTGGTTGGGTATGCTGGGCATGTTCATGATGTTTGCTGCGTTGTCCAGTGGTTTCATTGTATACACAGCAAGTGGCGTGGACAAGGGAATCAAGACGTTATTGCCTGACACATTTGTTTATAGTACAATCGTGATCGTGGTCAGCAGTCTTACGATGTTTTTAGCGCATAAAGCCGCTAAGAATGGTGATTCTTCCAAACAGAAGTTGCTATTACTGGTCACTTTTGTTTTGGGCGTCGTGTTTTTTGCATTGCAGGTTCATGCTTGGAATGTGTTGACGGAACGAGGTGTTTATTTTGTGAATAATAACGCATCACAATCCTTTATATACATTTTCACAGGGATGCACTTGGCGCATATTATTGCGGGGTTGATCGTGTTGATTGGCGCGGTTATAGGAGCAAATAAGCTTTCTAAGGACGGCAATCTTTTCCGCATGGATCTTGCCAGTATTTTTTGGCATTTTCTCGATCTTTTATGGATTTATATATATGTTTTCTTACTTTTGAATCAATAATAGTAAACAATGAGTACAACAGTATCGCAATTGGATAAGGTTAAAACTGGTCCATGGAATGGTGGAAAATCACCTTGGAACTTAGAGTATGGAAAAATCATGATGTGGTTTTTCTTGGTAGGGGATGCCTTCACATTTTCTGCTTTTTTGGTTTATTACGGCGCACAACGCTTTTCTCACCCAACATGGCCTGATCCTGATAAGATTTTCCAATCTATCCCAGGTCTTGCAGAGTCGGGACAACCGCTGGTATTCGTAGGTTTGATGACATTTATTTTGATCATGTCTTCAGTAACTATGGTTTTGGCTGTTGAGGCTGGACATCGTAATTCAAAACAGGAAGTGGTGAAATGGATGCTTTGGACAATCCTCGGCGGGATGTGTTTCGTAGGCTGTCAGGCAATTGAGTGGACCCACTTGCACCATATGGGCTTCTGGTTTGGCAAAAACCCTGCAACAGGCTTAGAAGGTGATGCGATTAAAACGGCATTGGCACCTTATTTCACCCACGATATTTCCTATACTTCAGCATTGCAGTTCGCAAACTTGTTCTTTACCATTACCGGTTTCCACGGTTTCCACGTTACTGTTGGTATTATTCTGAACATCATTGTTCTTTGCATGACGTTGAATAATACGTTTGAAAATCGCGGTTCATATTTAATGATTGAAAAAGTAGGTTTATATTGGCACTTTGTGGATTTAGTGTGGGTATTCGTATTTACATTCTTCTACTTAATCTAATTCCTGAACTATTAATTTTAGATCGCTATGTCACAATATCAAGATAATATCGCTCATGGAGAGCACGCTCATGAAGGCGGGATGGATAAAAAAGCCATCTGGAGCGTATTTGGCGTACTTTTGGCGCTAACTTGTCTGGAGTTCTTAATTGCATTGGGTTTTGTTCACCACTGGCAGATTCTGGCGAAAGGTGCTCTAGTCAATACAATCTATATCGTTTTAACTTTGGTTAAAGCCTATTACATTGTTGCATTCTTCATGCACTTAAAATTCGAGAAATCGAGCTTTATCGTTACCGTAGCAATAGTGTTTATTTTTATTATTTATTTTATCGTCCTGATGTTAGTTGAAGGCGGTTTCTTGGCAGGTGCTTTTCAGGAGCATCAGCTATTCCCAAATAAATAAAGTGAATGGACAATAATACTGGACAAAAGAAAGGTATTAAAACAATATTGATCCTGGCAGTAATTCTTTTATTGCCAGGATTTTTATATTTTATACTAAATAAAAGTGGCTCTAATAGCTATGCTTCCTTACCTATTTTGGGCAAAAAGGAAGTACCGGGCACCACTCATCGCAAATGGGGCCGTGATATCCCCGATACAATCTATCACACCGTTCCCCCAGTGGATTTCGTTAATTATGATGGGCGACCTGTGCGGTTGCTTAGCAATGATACGAGTTTGTCTGTGGTACATTTAATGTATACGCGGGATGCTTCACTCTCGCGGATGATGGCCCGGAAGCTGGATCAGATTGCCAATCGTTTTATGCAAAACAAAAAGGTAAAGCTGTATTCCATTACAGTCGACACCGCGTATGATAGACCGGCGGTACTGGCGAATTATGCGAAAGTTTACAAACCATGGACCAAATCTTGGTTTTTTGTGACAGATCCCAGCACCGATATCTTTAAGTTTGCAAAAGAGAGTTTATTACAGGATGCTATTCCCACAGCTGACCCAACGAAGCCCTTTATCATCGGGTCCAACTATTTGTTGCTTGATTCCAGGGGTCGGATCAGGGGAATGTACGATATTAATGTGAAGACGGACGTAGACAGACTGGAAGACGAAATTAAGCTATTGCTCGTGGAAGAGATCCGTCAGCATCCAGCTACAATAGAACAAAGGAGATAATTTGATATATGGAAGAGAGTCTTATTAAAGAGAAAAAATACAGCAAGTGGATTTGGCTGCTGTCTATCGTGATCCCATTGGTCGTAGCAATTCTGTTTTCGGTCAATCTGCAGAAACTGGGCTATAATGTAAAGCCACTGACCTTCCTTCCGCCTATTTATGCCACCATCAATGGCATAACGGCGATCTTGCTGGTCTGGGCCGTTGCGGCCATCAAGAACGGCAATAAATCCCTGCACGAAAGGTTGGTGAAGGTGTGCATCGGTTGCTCCCTGGCCTTTCTCGCTATGTATGTGGCTTATCATATGACCTCAATTGAAACAAAATATGGAGGCGAAGGTATTTTAAGACCGATTTATTTCTTTATTTTGATCAGTCATATTTTACTTTCCATCATCATTATCCCGTTTGTGCTTTTTACCTTTGTAAGAGGTATTTCAGGCTCCTATGCGCGACATAAGAAGCTCGCCCGGATCACCTATCCAATGTGGCTGTACGTGGCTGTGACCGGCGTCATTGTTTATTTGATGATTTCACCTTATTATATTAGATAACCCTCTCGATGGGTATGATCGGCCCACGAGGCTGAGGAATCATGACCAGTAAGACTGGATATTCCGGTTGGAAATAAAAACAAACCAAGTGTATCGGCTCGATACACAGCCATAAGAGCCGACATTTATAATGATTTGCATATGAAACGTATATGGATTTATCAAGCTGACCGCGTGCTTTCCGAAGAAGAGAGTCGGCAGATTTCTGCCGAACTGGCTGATTTTGCTGCACAGTGGAAAGTACACGGTGAACCCCTATCGGCTTCCGCCGAGTTGCGGGATAGCCTTTTTATTATTTTAAAGGTGGATGAAACAGTAGCTGTAGCCTCCGGTTGTTCAATCGACAGCTCCGTCCGTTTTCTGAAAGGGATAGAAGAGCGCTATGATGTGCGGCTTTTTGATCGGATGTGCTTTGCCTACAAATCTACCACTGGCATAGCTGTCTTGGACCGTGCGGGTTTTGAAAAGGCCCTTCACAATGGCGAAATCGACGATGACACACTTGTGTTTGATAATACGATTACTTATGATCATCAGCTGGAGAACGCTTGGGTTATTCCATTTAAGGCGAGCTGGCATAAGCGCTTATTTTCATAAGGAATCTTTTTTCGGCGTAACAGATGCTCCAACAAAGCCAGCGAAATCGGCTGTACAGGATTGCCGATGGCGACGTGCCTACTCCGGAATGGTATAATGGTGCATATATTTCGCGATAACATTCGCCCTTCTGTTGACATATGCGGAGGGGTTGCGTGCATCCCACTGACGTGGGTTGGGTAGGATAGCAATAATTAATGCGGCCTGTTTTTTGGAGAGATTGCTGCCATTTTTGCTAAAGTAATAACCTGCAGCAGCATCTGCACCATAAATACCCTGCCCCATTTCGATAACATTCAGGTAAACTTCAAGAATACGTTTTTTGCTCCAGAACGTTTCGATCAAAACGGTAAAGTACGTTTCGAAGCCCTTTCGTAACCATGAGCGTCCCGGCCATAAGAAAACATTCTTGGCTACCTGTTGACTGATGGTGCTCCCACCGCGTAATTTTTTTCCTGCAGCATTTTTCTTGATGGCGTTCTGTATGCCCTTTAAATCAAATCCCCAGTGAGTCATGAAATGTGCGTCTTCTCCAGCGATGGCCGCGCGTTTCAGATTATCGGAAAGCTCGTCATAGTTTAGCCAGTTCTTCTCAAGCTTGAAGCCTTTTCCTTGCTCTTTAAGTTCAAAGCCGCGCTGTATCATCAGCCAGGTAATCGGCGGGTTGATGAAACGTAGACTGATAACCCAAAAAAGGCTTATCCCGACAAAGTAAAGTATCACCTTGCTGAGGATGCGTAGTATCGGCGATTTTATGGACTTCAGCGGATTGAAGGACTTTGTTTTGAAGCTGTTTTTCTGTTTATTGGAGGTGTTTTTTCTACCGGATCTTTTGATGGCCATGACTCAATTTTTTCGGATACAAACTTAATTTATATTCTCCTTTAATGGAAATGATTTTATCGAGAACTTGTGGGTATTGTTTGCCAAAACGACTATATTATCCTATTTTTACGCTTCACAAATTTGATTTTAGAAGTTGGCAAAAGAAAAGAAAGTAACCCCGTTGATGCAGCAGTATAATGCGATCAAGGTCAAGTATCCTGGCGCATTGTTGCTGTTCCGTGTTGGCGATTTTTATGAGACGTTTGGTGAGGATGCGATCAAGGCTGCGCAGATTTTGGGCATCGTTCTGACGAAACGCGGCAATGGTTCGGAATCCGAAACGGCGCTGGCGGGCTTCCCGCATCATTCACTGGAGACTTACCTTCCCAAGCTCGTGCGCGCAGGGCAACGGGTAGCCATCTGCGATCAGCTGGAAGATCCCAAAACAACTAAAACAATTGTTAAACGCGGGGTCACAGAACTGGTAACACCAGGGGTTTCTTACAATGACAACATTGTTCAACAAAAGTCCAACAATTACCTGGCTTCCATTTTTACCGAAAAGGATAAGATCGGGATTTCTTTTTTAGATATCTCTACGGGTGAATTTTTGGTGGCGCAAGGAAATGCTGCCTACATCGATAAACTGCTGCAGGGTTTTAAACCAACTGAAATCATCCTCCCCAAAAAGCAGAGCAAGGATTTTATCGAGCAATTTGGATCACAATATTACACCTATTTTCTGGATGAATGGCCTTATACCGGCGACTACGCAACTGAGGCCCTGTTGAAGCACTTTGAGGTGAGTTCCATGAAGGGCTTCGGGGTAGACCGCATGCCTGTGGGGCTTGTCGCTGCCGGAGTCGCATTACATTATCTGAATGAAACCGAACATCGTAATCTGCAGCATATTTCTACACTGTCCCGCATCGAAGAAGACCGTTTTATGTGGCTCGACAGGTTCACGATCCGCAATCTGGAACTGATCGGTTCGATGAATGAAAATGCAGTCACCTTGTCGGATGTCCTCGACCATACAGCCAGTCCGATGGGAGCAAGATTGCTCAGGCGGTGGATTGTGATGCCCCTGAAAGATAGAAAGAGCATTCAGGAACGGCTTAATGTCGTTGATTTCTTTTACAACAACCGGGACCTGCGGGACGAGCTTATTGGCCAGATCAAACAAGTGGGAGACTTAGAGCGTTTGATATCCAAAATTGGTCTTCAAAAAGCAAATCCTAGAGAGATTGTGCAATTAAAACGTGCTCTTTACGCGATTGAGAAACTAAAGGAATTGACAGACCGTGAGGATGCCGAAGCGCTTCGTTCCATTTCCCAGCAATTGGACGCTTGCACGGCCATCCGTGACCGGATCGAACAGCAGCTGCAGGCCGAGCCGCCAGTGGCCATCAATAAAGGTAGTGTCATTGCCGAAGGTGTTGATCCTGAGTTGGACCGCCTGCGGAAGATTGCATTTGGCGGTAAGGATTATCTGCTGGAAATTCAAAAAAGAGAATCTGAGTCAACCGGCATTCCTTCACTCAAGATCGCTTTTAACAACGTCTTTGGTTACTATCTCGAAGTGACCAATACGCATAAAGATAAGGTCCCTGCTGACTGGATCCGCAAACAGACGCTGGTGAATGCTGAGCGTTATATCACCGAAGAGCTCAAAGAATATGAAGAGCAGATTCTTGGTGCTGAGGAAAAGATACAGGCACTGGAAACCAGATTATATGCCGAGTTACTGGCGGCTATAGCTGAGTTTATTAAACCGGTACAGCTCAATGCCCAGCTCATTGCGAAGCTGGATGTGCTGCTCAATTTTGCTGTTGTGGCAGAAAAGAACTACTATGTGAAGCCGGAAGTCAGCGACAGCAAGATTTTGGATATCAAAGGTGGCCGGCATCCAGTCATTGAAAAGAACTTGCCCATAGGGGAGGATTATATCACAAATGATACCTTTCTCGACCCCAGTGCACAGCAGATCATTATTATTACCGGTCCGAATATGGCCGGTAAATCGGCTTTGTTACGCCAGACGGGACTGATTGTGCTCATGGCACAGATCGGTTGTTTTGTGCCCGCCAAAGAAGCAAAGATCGGTGTTGTGGATAAGATATTTACCCGTGTGGGAGCTTCGGACAACCTCTCTTCCGGAGAGTCTACTTTCATGGTGGAAATGAACGAAACCGCAAGTATCATGAATAACTTGTCCGACCGAAGCTTGATTCTACTCGATGAGATCGGACGTGGTACCAGCACCTATGACGGGATTTCCATTGCCTGGGCGATTGCCGAATTCCTGCATAATCATCCCAGTGCTAAGGCAAAGACCTTGTTTGCCACCCATTATCACGAGCTGAATGAGCTGACCACTTCGCTTGACCGTATTAAAAATTACAATGTCACAGTGAAAGAAGTCAATAACAAAGTGATCTTTTTACGGAAGCTTGTACCAGGAGGCTCCGAACATAGCTTCGGAATACATGTCGCCAAACTGGCGGGTATGCCGCCAAAACTGCTTAACCGTGCCAATCAGATCTTAAAGCGGCTGGAACAGGAGCGCACAGGCGGCGAACAGATCAAGGATAGTATGCGCAAAATCCAGAAGCAGGCTTATCAGTTACAGATGTTTGCCATTGATGATCCGGTCCTGAATAAGATTCGGGATATGCTCAATAACTTGGATGTCAACTCGCTTACTCCTGTAGAAGCACTGATGAAATTGGACGAAATACAGCGCTTGCTGAAAAATTAGGTAAGTATACGCGTTGCTTATGGCCTCGATATTCCGGTTTAAACAGTTTGAAGTGGACCAGTCCAGTTGTGCAATGAAGATCAATACGGATGGGGTACTGCTGGCGTCCCTCGCTGATGCGACGGGTGCCAAGCGTATACTGGATGTGGGGACGGGTACCGGTGTAATTGCACTCATGCTGGCGCAGCGCTGTCCGGACAGCCGGGTGGAAGCAGTCGAAATAGATCCGTTAGCTGCCGAGATGGCTGGCAGGAACTTTAATAATTCGATTTTCCGTGACCGGTTATCGATACATGCCAAGGCTTTTCAGCAACTGGAAACAACTTCCCGTTACGATCTTATTGTTTCAAATCCACCTTTCTATACCGATTCGCTGCATAATCCGGATGCTCGCAAGAAACTCGCCAGACATACCGATCTGGGTTTCTTTGCGGAACTTCTTCAATTTGCGGCAGCCTATCTAAGTGCCAGCGGGAAGCTGACGATGATCCTTCCTGTACAGCTCGCAGACACTGTAGTCGGGCTGGCCGCCGGAATCGAGCTGTACTGTACCGGGCAGATTGAGATCCATTCGTTTGTTGGAGAACCTGCTATTCGTAAAATTATTACACTGGCGCGGAATGCAGCGATGGAGGCGGAACGGCGGGAATTTATTATTTATCAGTCCAGGGGAATTTATACCGAATCCTATAAAAGAGCACTAGCACCTTACTTTTTAGCATTTTGATCATGACAAAAATTGGACTCCTCTCTGACACACATTCGTATTTAGATGAAGCTGTATTCAGCTATTTTGCTGACTGTGATGAAATTTGGCATGCTGGTGACTTCGGTGATGCCGCGGTGGCCGACCAGCTGGAATCCTTCAAGCCCTTGCGCGGCGTATATGGGAATATTGATGGCAGGGACCTTCGTATTCGGTTTCCGGAAGATCTCCGGTTTACTTGCGAAGAGGTGGACGTGCTGATGACGCATATCGGCGGCTATCCGGGTAAATATGCACCCCGCATCAAATCGGCATTGATTGCAAATCCGCCGAAACTATTTATCACGGGGCATTCTCATATTCTTAAAGTCATTTTTGATCCCAAAATCCATTGTCTGCATCTAAACCCAGGCGCCGCCGGCAAACATGGCTGGCATAAAGTGCGAACGCTCATGCGTTTTGAAATCAATAAAGACAAGATTGAAAATCTCGAAGTTATAGAGCTGAAGGAAAGATAGGGAGAAGAGATCTGTAATCAGGAAGTCAGATCATTGTGGGAGATGCACAAGTTCGGCTCGGTATTTTTTTACAAATTCTTTCCATTGTTCCTTGATGGTGAAATTGTATCAATTTTCATCGTTCAGTTCATAGTGCCTGATAATGCTATCACTGTGGCTTGTAAGCTGTGGCCACAGCTGTGAAATGTAGCTTAGAGTGAGTCCCGCACTTCGATCAGGAAACTTTTTAGACGTTCCAGGGAGTCTACAACGCGTTGATTTTCTTTTGCTTCGGATTTATTGTCACGGAGATAATCTCTTGCCCCCTGCAGGGTGTAACCTTTCTCCTTTACCAGGTTAAAGATAATTTTTAGGTTGGCGATATCATCCTGAGTAAAAAGGCGATTTCCCTTTTTATTTTTTTTGGGTTGCAGAATATCAAATTCACGCTCGTAAAAACGTATCTGGGAAGCGTTAACGTCAAACATTTCAGTAACTTCTCCCATCGTATAATACAGTTTATTTATCTCACGCTCTTTGTACGGCATATTATTGCAATTTATTCTATAGCAAACTTAATAAAAATTCCAGTTCTAAAAGAAATTTTGCTGGTTCTTATTTTGCTGTCGGGGAAAACAAATCGATGTGGTACAGGAAGTAATCAGGGGAGGGGGGGCAGGGGCCAAGAATACTGATTGTAATTGACGGTAAAATTAGCTAAGTTTGATGATGCTTAGACGTTTTACGATCGCATGATTATCGTTAGCAAATTTTGGACAATTGTATTTTCTTTTGGCAAAGCCAATGCCATCACGATTTTTCCCTTTATCTTCTTAAGGTATCGCATTTTCAAACTGGATGAACAACTGATCCGTCACGAGCGCATCCATCTGCGGCAAGCCCTTGAATTGGGTATTGTGTTTTTTTATCTGTGGTATCTCTGTGAGTTTGTACTTCGCTTTATCCGATTTAAGAATTTTGACCGCGCATACCGAAATATATCCTTTGAGCGTGAAGCTTATCAGCAGGAGCATGACCCCGACTATCTGCTCAGGAGAAAGCTATGGTCTTTTTGGCGCTATCTCTAAAAAAAAGCCCGCCGGCGTTATTGCGCAGCGGGCTCTTGTATAATGTGCCTTGATTGTTATCCAACTAACCTAAGATAGGTTGCTACTTTATCTTTTAACTGTCTGCGATCGACAATAAAATCAAGAAATCCATGTTCCAATACAAACTCAGATGTCTGGAATCCTTTTGGAAGGTCTTTTTTGATCGTTTCTTTGATGACGCGGGGGCCAGCAAATCCGATCAGGGCTCCCGGTTCGGCAATATTAATATCCCCCAGCATGGCATAAGACGCAGTCACTCCTCCCGTTGTTGGGTCTGTCAGCAGACAGACATAAGGGAGCCCGGCTTGTGCAAGTAAGGCTAATTTAGCCGAGGTTTTTGCCATTTGCATTAGGGAGAAAGCCGCTTCCATCATTCGCGCACCACCTGATTTGGAGATCAACATAAACGGTAGTCTATGTTCAATACAGTAATCGATCGAGCGCGCAATTTTTTCGCCCACGACAGATCCCATCGATCCGCCGATAAAGCTAAAATCCATACAGGCAATAACGATGTCCTGACCATTCATTTTGCCATGGGCGGAGCGTAACGCATCTTTAAGTCCAGTCTTGGCCTGACTTTCCTTCAAACGTTCAGGATAAGGTTTGGAATCGAAAAACTCCAGCGGATCGCCTGAGCTTAATGTAGCGAATAGTTCGGTAAATTCGTTATTGTCAAATAAAATTGAAAAATATTCCTTGGAGCCAATTCTTAAGTGGTGGCCACAATATTGACAAACGTAGTCGTTTTCTACTTGTTCAAGATGCAACAAAGGTTTTTTGCATGTAGGACATTTGTTCCACATGCCATCTGGTGCTTCTTTTTTATTAGCGGTAGCTGTGCTAATACCAGCTTTTTCTCTTTTAAACCAACTCATACGATAGTTCTTATTCGACTACAAACTTATATAAAAATGCTTTTATATACAATTATAATTGCGTTGAATGTAAGCAGCAGTTAACCAGCGGTTTCATGAATACGTTTGTATATTGCAGTGGAGGGATAGTACAGATAGAGCTTGGGCTTGTTATTTGTATCGATAAGGCAGAGGAGGAGATCTCAGGTTTGGTGTTTTAAATTTTGGGACACAAAAAAAGGGTAAGCTACTCCTATCGCACCGCTCAACCAAATACCCTTGCTTTGTTCCCAACCTGGGGGAGTCAATGGGAGCTGGTCGTAGAAGACTTACCCGCCACAAAAGTAGAAAAAAAAACAGTTTTTGGAAAGAAAAAATGCGTTTTTATTGTATTTCATTGATTCCCATTGAAATAATTTGTCTGCAGGCGCCTTTACCACAAGCTAACACCGATGATTACGGACATCTCACCCTTTATAGAGAGGAGTCTTCCCATCCTGAATGTATGGGAAGACTTCCGTTGGGGTCACGCTGTGTACAGAACAAAGCCGTGTATCAAGAAGGTGGCCAGCCATTGGACAGCACGATTCTTACATTTTGCTGTCATCGTATTCACCTAAAAGGGAATAATAACCAAATAGGCCTAAACCTAGTGATATAATGGGCGTCAATATGCAGAGGATAATGATTCCGAACACCAGATCTTCCTGATGCCCTGTAGAAATTTTTGGTAAGGCAAGTTCGAAAATGCTAAAATATGCGGTGTATATGGCCAAAATGATCCATACGATTCCGAGTAGTTTTTTAAGGTTATTCATGGTTTGAAGGAGTTGATTTGTTGTTGATATAGAGACTTCCGATGACGAAACAGACGGCTGCAATAATAATTGGATACCATAATCCCGCCAGGTAGAACTGAGATGCATGGGCTGTTTCCGCATTTGTCGTGAGATAGGTGGAGACCGCTGGAAGCAGACCTCCGAATATGCCGTTACCGACATGATATGGCAGGGACATGGATGTGTACCGGATTTTTACCGGGAACAGTTCGACCAGAAAAGCTGCGATGGGGCCATACACCATGGTGATATAAATTATCTGGATGAACAACAGGGCAATTAACCATACGTAATTTTTGCCGCTTAGGTGGACGGTCGTTTTGACGCTCTCCTTTCCTTTAAGATCACCCTCATGATGGTATGTCGTAGCATTGCTCATCTGGGTGCCATCGTCATAGTCAGTTATCGTGACGGAGACCGCTGTGCCCTCTTCGGCCTGTGGTGGCTTGCTTGTCTCGTTTATTTTGGTTTTATGCTGAATGTCGGAGAGATGGTACATCGATTTGTAAATAGGACGGTACGTCAATACGGCGAGCAGCATTCCGGCCAACATAATCCATTTGCGGCCGACTTTATCGCTTAACCAACCAAACACAACAAAAAAGGGTGTCCCAAGCAACAAGGCGATCCCCAGGATGGTGTCAGCCTGATCCGACTGTAGATGCATGACGGTCTTCATGAAACTCATCGAGTAGAATTGGCCGGTATACCAGACAACGCCTTGGCCCATTGCCGCTCCGAAGAGGGCAAGTAGGACAAATTTAAGGTTATAACGATGTCCAAAGCTCTCTTTTAAGGGGTTTGTGCTTGTTTTGCCTTCGGCTTTAGCCTTACTAAATTCGGGCGACTCCTTCATTTTTTTACGGATAAGGTAGGATACGTATACCATCACCAGCGACAGTAGAAAGGGGACCCGCCAGCCCCAGTTGTCAAACTGTGTTTCGCTCAGAAAACTCTTTGTCAGGAGAATAACGACCAAGGAAATAAATAGACCAAAAGTGGCGGTAGTCTGTATCCAGGAGGTCCAGTATCCACGTTGTCCCATGGGTGCATGTTCGGCCACATACGTCGCGGCACCACCATATTCGCCGCCCAAAGCGAGTCCCTGCAGGAGTCTTAAAATCAGAACAATTAGCGGAGCCCAGAAACCTATACTTTCATAGCTGGGAATGCATCCTATCAGAAAGGTGGCACCTCCCATCAACAGAAGAGTCACCATAAACGTGTATTTACGGCCAATGATATCGCCGAGGCGGCCAAAAAAGAGCGCCCCAAAGGGCCTTACCACAAAACCGGCTGCAAAGGTAGCCAATGTTGACAGGAACGCAGCGGTTGGGTTATCAGCCGGGAAAAATTTGGTTGAAATGACGATGGAAAGGCTGCCGAAGATGAAAAAGTCATACCATTCAATGAGTGTTCCCATAGAGGAGGCGCCAATGACTTTCCAGATGCTTTTTGTGTTGTTTTCGTTCATTTAAATTGTGGGTTTAGTTTGGTTTATGCATGTAAATAAAATAGCTTATATCATTCTTGGATCTTATCGTCCCAATGGTCCAGCGGCTTCCGCGGGCCGTCCGGCCGACTTATACATTTTTCCGGGAAGGGCATGAACCAAGGACTGCATTTCCAGTTCCAGCAGGACCAGTGCTAATTTACTCTGAGGCCATTCGAGCTTTTCGATCAGCTGATCGATCCCCAATTGTCCGGCATCATGGATCAGCGCAAGCACTTTTTCCTGATCTTTTTCCGGTTTAAAGCCCAGTTCAAGCTGTTGGCCGGCCTGTTCTTTGCTGATGTCCCAGTTCATTAAATACTCCAGATCTTGCACGTGCCTGATCATATGGGCTCTATTAGTCTTGATCAGGTAGTTGGTACCTTCGCTGCTTTTATCATAAATTGCTCCCGGGAATGCGCAGACATCCCTATGATAACTATTGGCGATCTCTGCGGTAATCAATGCACCGCCTTTGATTGCAGCCTCCACAACAACGGTGACGTCCGCAAGCCCTGCAATAATGCGGTTACGCATGGGAAAATTGGTGCGCTCGGGCAATGTGTTGGACGCAAATTCCGTCAGTAAGCCCCCTTGATTCAACATTCTGGACGCGAGTTCACGATGGGAGGCAGGGTATATCCGGTCCAGACCGTGACCGAGCACTGCTACCGTGGGAATATCATTTTTCAGTGCAAGCCGATGCGCACAGGCGTCTATGCCGTAGGCAAGACCGCTCACGATCAGGATATCCCCGTTCTGATCCAGCTGGCGGATAAAGTCTTCGCATAGCCGTTGCCCATAGGGGGTGGAATGTCTTGTACCCACAATGCTAATTACCTTTTTAGCGTTGAGGTTGCCGTTGCCCTTATAGTAAAGCAGCAGGGGAGCATCGTCACATTGTTTTAACCGTTGCGGATACTGTTCGTCCTCGACCCATAGTGCCTGAATTTGATGTTTATCAATAAATTCAAGTTCACGCTCGCAGTCTTGCAGGTAGGTTCTGCTGCGTATCGCATCGGCAGCAGATTCCCGCATGCCCGGTATTTGCATTAATTCTCTTTTGGAATACGAAAAAAGGTCTTCCAGGTTCTCTGTATGCGTAAGGATACGCCGTGCTGTCCGAGGGCCAATGCCCTTGATTTTGGTCAAAGCTATGGGATAGATCAGTTTCATAATTGGGTACTTTAAAGATAGTGAAAATTATAACTCCTTGTATAACTTTTTAGTATGGTTTGCATGGTTGAGCTTCTTG
This sequence comes from Sphingobacterium sp. InxBP1, assembly GCF_026191775.1. Classification (NCBI taxonomy): domain Bacteria; kingdom Pseudomonadati; phylum Bacteroidota; class Sphingobacteriia; order Sphingobacteriales; family Sphingobacteriaceae; genus Sphingobacterium; species Sphingobacterium sp. InxBP1. The sequence goes on from NZ_JAINDX010000040.1 coordinate 176,510, forward strand.
CAGAAGTGACTCCGGCCATGCACATGCCTTGGGAAGATGCGCGATATTTGCTAGCTTTGTGGATAGAAAAGTAATGTTATGAACACGAAAGAACCCTTCGATATTGAATTAGGTGATGTGATTTATTCTATATTCCCCGAGGAGGAGGATACTTATGTCATTTTCAAAGACGGCACAGAATATGTGAAAATCATTAAGGACACCGATACCAGCTGGCTGAAATTAAACCCAGAGACTGAACTACCCATGTTTGGCATGGATGAGGAGATCAATCTGATCGGCGAAGAGATAAAGAAAGAGCTGGGATTTTAACAGGCGTTAAAGATCGTTAAATCCATACTCACTTGATGGATAGTTGACTATTTTAGGGTAATCAATTATCACATGGTACGTATTAGCTTTCTCGTTTTGCTGCTTGCCGGCCTCTGTTTCACTGTCGATCGATCGGTTGTAGCTCATTCCCGAAACTCTATGCCACAGGATACTACAAAAAAGGGGGATACGCTGCGGCTCGATACCGTCCAGCTAAAAGGCATCAATTCAACTGCAAAAGATAAGTTCGATCAGAAGAAGTCGGAGTATAAGTCCATTTACTTTTGGGGGGACACCAAGGACATGGTAACTTTGCCCCATCAGGGTGGCCTTGCGGTCAATCTCAATAAGCTTTATAACAAATTTAGTCGCAAGGGCCGTCATTCCAGAAGACTACAGCGTCAATTTGAACGCGAATACGAAGCGGATCTAGTACGTGAAGAATGGTTTGCGCTGACCAAGGAGTATACTGTCCTTTCGGGCGATTCGCTGACCAAATTTAGGATGTATTATCAGCCCACCCTAAAATGGTTGCGCGGAAAGGATAATTACGAAAAGATAGCTTACATACAGCATTGTCTGAAATGCTATCTTGATTCTGTTGAGCTGATCCACAGCCGCCTCAGTTTACCGGGAGGCGATGTAAAACCTTAATTACATCGGCACATATACCAGATATTTCGTTTCGAAAAACTCTTCTCTGAAATAGCTCGACAAGGGATGCAGTTCAGCTTTTAATCTGGACTCCTTGATCTCTTCACTAAGGTCACCGCCTTTGAGGTAAAGGATACCGTTGGGAATACCATTTTTATCCTTTTTTTGAAATTTATTGCGTATCCAAGGGGCAAATTCTCCCAGTCGTGTTACGGCCCTTGAAATCACAAAATCGTATTTATCATCCAGCTGTTCGGCACGGATATGATCGGCTTCAACGTTTTGGAGGCCCAGTCCCGCCGCCACTTCGCGGACCACTTTGATTTTTTTTCCGATCGAATCGACCAGATGGAATCTGACCTCAGGAAATAAGATGGCCATGGGGATCCCCGGGAAGCCCCCGCCTGTGCCTACGTCAAGGATGCGTGTTCCTGGTGCCAGCTCCTGAACGAATTTAGCTATTCCCAGCGAATGCAGGACATGGTGAAGGTATAAGCTGTCAATATCTTTGCGTGAGATTACATTGATCTGGCTATTCCAAAAAGTATATAGCTCAGCAAGCTGGGCAAATTGCTCTTTTTGTATATCCGTCATTTTCGGAAAATAAGAGTAGATGATATCGACTGTAGGATTCAAAACGTAAAAATTTAAGAGTAAATTATTTCCAGCTTATTTTTTTCTTTTTTCTGCTGAACAAACCGTTGGTGCAAATATAAAAATAGTAGATGAAGTCTACCAACGGTAGCCACCAAATCAATTCTTTTACTTCCAGTTTTCTATAAATGTTGCTAAATACAGCCCATTGCGCAAACAGGCGAAGTAGGTATGCTGATAAGGGGACATACCAAAATGCAGGGAATACAATGGCGACGGTAATGGCAGCGAGGTAAAACAGCGCCGCCGAAACCAACTGCGTGCCAAGCATGCGCTGATGGCGTTTTTTATAGATCGTGGAGGCTCCCGAATGTCTGGCTTTCTGCTTGTAATAGCTTTTCCATGTGGTCTTCGGCACTGAATATACAAATGATGTCGGATGCAGGGCAATGTTGACATTGGTCCTTGTTGCATTTTGGTTGACAAAGAGGTCGTCGTCACCGGACTTAATGTGCATGTGCGCAGCAAACCCCTTGTTACGGAAAAAGAGTTCCTTTTTGTATGCCATATTGCGTCCCACACCCATGTAAGCATCTCCTTTAAGTGCGTAAGATAAATAGCTCATGGCGGTATGTGTGGTTTCAAACCGGATCAAAAGGTTTAATAAGCCCCTTTTCTTGAAATAAGGGGAGTAACCCAATACAATTTCGGTCCCGGGCGTAAAAGCCCCGGCTATGTCCCGCAGCCATTGATTGGACTGTGGTGCACAGTCTGCATCTGTAAAAACCAGGGTCTGGAATCTGGATGCTTTGATCCCCATGCTTACGGCGAATTTTTTTCCGTGTTTCAGGCGGATATGCTCCTTGATATCCACAATTTTAAGATGGGGATGCTGCTGGCTGAATTCCTGCAGGATCCAGGGGGTATGATCTGTAGAGAAATCGTTGACTACAATAACCTCAAACTCGGGATAATCCTGCGTAAGGATAGCTGGCAAATATTCACGAAGATTATCTTCCTCATTGTGGGCGCAGATAATCAGCGACAATGGCGGAAGGGAATCCGTCTCGTTGTGGTGCTCCACCTGATAACTGCTCAATTTGCTGTAAACAAATAAGATGTAATATAATTGTACCAATAGGAGAAGACCTAATATCCCAAAAGCAATATCGGGAAGATTGGCCAAGATTACATGTAGGTCAAGCATAGCCCACAAAGATACGCGCATTCCTAATCTTTTTATAAAGGAAAATGATAATTTATTCCCGAAACATCCTCTTTGCAAATCTTTTTATAGTATTTTTGCAACATATTTAAGGGAGATAGGTCTAAGCCATTGGGACAAAGCAATCGGACCTGCAGGGGAAGGTATTGCTGTGAGCCTTTGTTGGAAGTTTGGGACAGTTTTGAAAAAGTTGTCCTGGATAACCTTTCCGTTAAAGTCAAATTAGTCTCAGAGGAATATATTCATGAAATTTACGCTACAAGCACAAGATAAATTGTCAAAAGCACGTGCAGGTGTTGTCGAAACTGCACATGGTCCCATCCAAACACCTATTTTTATGCCGGTTGGTACGGCAGGTACCGTAAAGGCCATCCATCAACACGAATTAAAAAATGATATCGAAGCCCAGATTATCCTGGGGAATACCTATCATCTTTACTTGCGTCCGGGGCTGAAGGTATTAAATAAGGCTGGTGGCTTGCACAAATTTAACGGCTGGGACCGTCCGATTTTGACCGACTCAGGTGGCTATCAGGTGTACTCCTTGACCGAAGTCCGTAAAATTAAAGAAGAAGGGGTGACATTTCGTTCCCATATCGATGGATCGAAGCATTTATTTACCCCCGAAAATGTGATGGATACGCAACGGATTATCGGCGCAGATATTATTATGGCATTTGATGAGTGTACACCGTATCCCTGTGACTACAGTTATGCACGCCGTTCGCTGGACATGACACACCGCTGGCTGAAACGTTGCGTGGACCGCTTTGACAGCACCGATCCATTGTATGGATATGAGCAGACCTTGTTTCCTATTGTGCAGGGATCAGTCTATAAGGATCTCAGAATTAAATCTGCTGAAACCATTGCTTCATTCAATCGGGAAGGTAACGCGATTGGAGGTCTTTCTGTTGGCGAGCCTGCAGAGGAGATGTACGCGATGACTGAGGTGGTCTGTGACATCCTGCCAAAAGACAAACCCCGTTACCTGATGGGGGTGGGTACACCTGTCAATATTCTTGAGAATATTGCGCTGGGTGTGGATATGTTTGACTGTGTGATGCCGACACGTAACGCGAGAAATGGAATGCTTTTTACGCAGAACGGTATTATTAATATTAAAAACGAAAAATGGAAAGATGACTTTTCGCCGATTGAAGCGGAAAGTGATCTGCATGCGGATCAGTTCTATACCAAGGCTTATTTACGCCATCTCATAAAATCACAGGAAATTTTGGGAGCGCAGATTGCCTCATTGCATAATTTGCATTTTTATCTTTGGCTCGTCAATCAGGCTAGGGAGAAAATTATAGCAGGTACATTTTATGACTGGAAAAATAAAATGGTGAAAATTCTGGATCAGCGTTTGTAATAGAGTCGGATAAAATAAATGAGATGAATACTCAAATCTAAATATATGCTTTCGTTAATTGACCGGTACATCATAAAAAAATACTTGACGACCTTTGTGTTTACCATGGCCATATTTACCGTGGTAATGGTTGTTTTTGACGTATCCGAACGGTTAGACGATTTTCTGAAATACAAAGCACCGCTGGACAAGATCATTTTTGAGTATTATGCAGGGTTTATTCCCTTTTATCTCAATTTTCTCTGTCCATTGATCAATTTTATTGCGGTTATCTTTTTTACGTCCAAGATGGCTGATCAGACCGAAATTGTTCCAATATTGAGTGCGGGGTATAGTTTTAACCGCTTGCTCCGTCCGTATATGATCGCGGCAACCTTGATCTTTGCGGTCTCGCTGGTGTTCAATATTTTTATTATTCCGCATACGAATAAAATGAAGGTGGACTTTGAGAACATTTATGTTAAACCTTTAAAGGACAATTCAAGGGTCTCGACCCATATGCAGCTTGATAAAAACAGCTACGTGTATATTGATAACTTTGACAATACCACCAAGACCGGATATGGGTTTGTTCTCGAAATCTTTAAGGGGGACACACTCAGAGAGAAAATGATGGCGGACCGGATTACCTGGGATTCGGTGGCGACCAAATGGAAGATTGAAGGATATACCAACAGGGTCATCAATGGTCTGCATGAGCGGATGGACAAAGGTGCGGTCAAGGACACCACATTGGATATGAAGCCCTCGGATTTTGAATTGCGGGACAATATGTTTACGGCGATGGATACCCGCGAGCTGAATACCCGGATCCGTAAAGAGGAGATCAGGGGAACGGGTGTGATGACCGATTTGTTGCTGGAAAAGTACAAACGTTATATTTACCCGTTTTCGGCATTCGTACTGACGCTTATGGGGGTTGCTCTCTCTTCGAAAAAGGTCCGGGGCGGAATCGGCTTAAGTCTGGGAATCGGGATCGGCCTCAGTTTTACGTACATCGTATTCATTCAGTTTGCAAATATGTTTTCATTAAAAGGGGGATTACCACCATTGATTGCCGTGCTAATCCCGAACGTCACTTTTCTGCTGGTGGCCATATATCTAGCGATCAAAGCACCGAAATAACTCTATTGGATGCAGACAGGTCGGAAGGGTAAAACATAAGGGAATACAATAACAGCAAAGATCGCTGATCGCGATATATATACATATTAAGGGTTAAGGGAAAATGGCCAAACTTCATCTAAATCGGAATGTTTTAATTCTGCATTTGACTATACTTATCTGGGGATTCACGGGGATTTTGGGTAGCCTCATTTCTGTTTCTGCCATTCATCTGGTTTGGTACCGTGTGGCCATAGCTTCGGTTTCATTGCTGGTATATTTTTTAGTGACTAAGCAGCAGATTTTAGTTGCCGGAAAGCAGGCGCTTCAATTTTTTATGGTTGGCGCAGTTGTGGGCCTGCATTGGGTGCTTTTCTTTTACTCCATTAAGGTATCGACTGTGTCAGTCACGCTGGTGACCCTGTCGTCAGTGACGTTATTTACCGCTATACTCGAACCTATAGTCAATAAAAAACGTATTGCCTTGCTTGATATTGTCGTTGGACTGGTCATTATTTTGGGCATTTATACTATATTCTCCTTCGAAACACATTATCTGGTGGGTCTGATGGCCGGCCTTGGCTGCGCCTTCTGTGCGAGCATATTTTCCATTGCCAATGCCCGCATGGTTAAAAAGTCAAGCCCCACACTGATCACGTTCTATGAAATGGTGGGAGCATGTTTCTGGATCAGCCTACTGATGCTATATACGGGTGACTTTAATGGGGCGATGCTGTTGGGACAGCAGGACCTGATCTATCTGCTATTATTAGGAGTGGTCTGCACAGCAGTGGCCTATGTGATGGGAGTTGCGGTAATGAAAGAACTTTCGGCTTTTACCGTTGCCTTGACCACTAACCTTGAACCGGTCTACGGCATCCTATTGGCGGTGTTGATTTTTGGACAGAAAGAAACCATGAGTGGTGGATTTTATCTGGGAGCATGTATTGTGCTGGGGGCAGTCTTCACCTATCCGTATATTAAAACAAAACTGGATAAAAGACAAAAGGGGCTCATCATTCGTAAATTGCATTAAAACATTAGACTCTCCGAAAGACGTCGTTGGAGGTGCAGCGAGCATGTGCTAGACTGCTTGTCGTTGTGATAGACGAATGGCAGTATGCTGCAAATTGCATAGAGATTGGCGTAAAAAGCCTGCAGTCCGCTACAAACGATAAGGAGGCTGCGTTGAACGGATAGGAGTTTAGGTTAAAATGGGTGTTGTTTACCCGAGCAGAATAGTGGAGAAGGACCGAATATGATAAAAGCACCCTAAGGTGCTTTTATCGTATGGAAAAGCGTCAGGATAACCTGAGCACTCTTTTGCAACTTATAATCTGTTATGCATGCTGAGCGGTCAGAAAGTCTTTGCTTTCCAGTTCAGAATAGCCCATCAGGTATTCGTCTACTTTCCTTGCGCATTCACGGCCTTCGGAAATTGCCCATACCACCAGAGATTGACCTTTACGGCAATCACCGGCCGTAAAGATGTTGTCAATAGTGGTTCGGTAATCCCGGTCATTGGCGAGAATATTGCCCTTTTCGTCCACTCTTACTCCGAGCTGCTCGAGAAGCGTATGCTCCGTATGTTGATACCCGATAGCCAATAAGACGAGATCTGCTGGGATTTCACGGACTTCGGACTCGCCAAGACGTGTTCTTCTGCCAAAGTCATCCACTTCGTATTGCACTTCCTTGATTTTGATTCCTTTGATATGACCATTTTCATCTTTGACAAACTCTTGTGTTTCTGTTGCCCACAGTCGTTCACAGCCCTCTTCCTGAGAAGAGGAGGTGCCAAAAGTAACTTTATCCAAGGGCCATGGATTATTTTTCAGCCGTTCTTTGGACGGCATGGGTTTACGGGCAATCTGTGTAATGCTTTTCGCACGATGGCGGTTGGATGTCCCGATACAATCCGATCCGGTATCGCCATCGCCGATCACGACGACATGCTTGTCCGTGGCCAGAATGCGTTCGCCGCTGACAGCGATTCCGCTGACTTCTTTGTTCTGCTGGGTGAGGAACTCCATGGCAAAATGTATGCCTTTGGCGTCATGTCCCGGCAGCTGCATGTGCCATGGAACGGTAGACCCGGTGGCCAAGATGACGGCATCATAGGCTTTCAATTCATAAAAACTGATATCCCTGCCTACTTCACTATTCACTCTGAATTCGATACCTGATTCCTTCATCAGATTGACACGGCGGTCAATGACTGATTTTTCGAGCTTGAAGTCAGGGATGCCATAGCGGAGCAAGCCACCGACCTGATCATCGCGTTCGAAGACAACGACATCGTGGCCAGCCTTATTCAGCTGTGCAGCTGCGGCAAGCCCAGCAGGGCCTGAGCCTACGATAGCCACACGTTTGCCCGTCTTTAGATAACTTTTATGAGGTTTGACATAGCCCTTTTTAAATGCAATCTCAATAATATGTTTTTCTATTTCCTCGATGGTTATCGGATTGCTATGGATTCCCAGCACACAGGCTGATTCGCAGGGAGCAGGGCATATCCTTCCTGTAAATTCTGGAAAGTTGTTGGTGGAGGTCAGGATCTGGTATGCTTCTTCCCATTTGCCGTCATAAACAGCATCGTTAAATTCAGGGATTACGTTGCCCAGGGGGCATCCTGAATGACAAAATGGAATACCACAATCCATACACCGTGCAGCCTGTTTGTTCAGCTCGTTTTCGGAATAACCTTTATTGAACTCTTTGAAGTGCTGTACGCGGGCTTCAACAGCTTCTTTGGGTGGAAGCACGCGCTCAAATTCTTTAAAACCTGTAATTTTTCCCATGATCTGTGCTCCCTATTTTATGCTTCAACTAATTTTTGACGAATGACATGTTTGTATTCTCTTGGGAATACTTTAATAAATTTATTTTTCTCGCGGCTCCAATTCTGCAGGATGAAGTCCGCCCGACGGCTGTTGGTGAGCAGCACATGACGCTTCAATAGAGCGATGATTGCCGTTTCGTCCTCGCTTTCCAATGGATCGAGGTCAACCATTTCCTGGTTACAGTTTTCACGGAAGTCGTCATTGATATCGTAAATCCAGGCGATACCGCCGCTCATGCCGGCAGCGAAGTTGCGACCTGTTGCGCCGAGGATCAATGCGCGTCCACCTGTCATGTATTCACAGCCGTGATCACCGACACCCTCAACGACCGCTGTAGCTCCGGAGTTGCGTACCGCAAAACGTTCACCAGCCTGTCCATTGACAAATAGATGGCCAGAGGTGGCTCCGAATAATGCCACGTTGCCTATAATGATGTTGTCTTCAGGTACAAGCGAGCTTTCAGGTGCGGGGTAGATGGCCAACTGGGCGCCGGATAGTCCTTTACCCACATAGTCGTTGGCTTCGCCTTGCAGCTCGAATGAAAGTCCCTTGGTGGCAAATGCACCGAAGCTCTGACCTGCAGAACCTTCAAATTTGAAATTGATCGTGTTGTCAGGCAAGCCTTCTGATCCATACAATTTGGAGATTTCGTTGGACAACATCGTTCCGATGGTACGATCCGTATTTTTTACTTTGAAGGTACCAAAGACAGGGGTTTTGCTTTCTAGAGCCAATTTGGATTGTTTTAACAAGCCCCAGTCCAGAATCATGGCCATTCCATGATCTTGCTCTTCCGTATTATACAGGGACTGGCCCGGCTCGTTACGTTCCACGTGCAGTATGTCCGTAAAGTCAATTTTCTTCGCTTTCCAATGGTCGATGTTTTCCCGTTTCTTCAAGAACTGTGCACGGCCGACCATTTCATTGATCGTGCGGAAGCCCAGATAAGCCATCGTTTCACGTACCTCCTCCGCCAGGAAGGTGAATAAGTTGACAATGTCTTCGGGTTTGCCGGAGAATAATTTCCGCAGTTCTGGGTCCTGTGTTGCAACGCCGACAGGGCAGGTATTCAGGTGGCATTTACGCATCATGATACAGCCGCCGGCCACCAGTGCTGCGGTGGATACTCCCCATTCTTCGGCACCTAACAGCGTGGCAATTACAATATCGCGTCCGGTTTTTACCTGACCATCGGCCTGCAGTACAACGCGGCTGCGCAATTTATTTTTGACGAGCGTCTGGTGTGCTTCGGCAAGTCCGAGCTCCCAAGGAAGCCCGGCATGTTTGATTGAGCTAATTGGTGATGCGCCTGTTCCCCCGTCAAAACCAGCGATCAGAATCACATCTGCATGGGCTTTGGCCACACCGGCAGCGATTGTGCCGACGCCGGCTTTGGAAACCAGCTTTACATTGATCCGCGCCTGCCGGTTGGCATTCTTTAAGTCGAATATCAGCTGGGCCAGATCTTCGATCGAATAGATATCATGATGCGGAGGTGGCGAAATCAGGCCTACGCCAGGTGTGGAGTGCCTGGTTTTAGCAATCCATGCATCCACTTTAGGGCCCGGCAGCTGGCCTCCCTCACCCGGTTTGGCACCCTGGGCCATTTTAATCTGCAGTTCATCGGCCTGTGTCAGGTAGTTGGCAGTAACACCAAAGCGTGCAGAAGCTACCTGCTTGATTGCCGAACGCATCGAGTCGCCATTTGGCAGTGGCTGATAACGTAGTTCATCCTCCCCCCCTTCACCGGTATTGGATTTTGCACCAATACGGTTCATGGCAATGGCCAATGTACTATGCGCCTCGTGAGAGATGGATCCGAAAGACATTGCACCTGTTGCAAAACGTTTGAGGATTTCACTTGCCGGTTCCACCTGCTCCAAAGGAATGGAGTTGCGGTGTTTGGCAAAATCCAGCAATCCACGCAGGGTAAACATATGCTCTTTCTGTTCGTTGATTTTGGCTGCGTACTTTTTATAGGTGGCATAATCGCCGGTACGGCAGGCCTGCTGAAGAAGATGTATGGTGTCGGGGTTCCATAAGTGGCCTTCACCACGGCGCTTCCACTGGTAAATACCACCTTCTGGCAGCAGGTTTTGTGGTGTCCGGCTTTTTTCGAATCCACGCCAGTGTTTGGACAGTGCTTCTTTGGCAAGGTCATCCAATGTCATGCCGCCAATGCGGGACACAGCACCGCAGAAGTATTTATCGACAACGGATTTGTCGATGCCAAGTACTTCAAATATCTGTGCTCCATGATAGGATTGCAGGGTTGATATTCCCATTTTGGAGAAAATCTTCAACAAGCCATTATTTACTGCCTTGACATAGTTTTTAGAAAGTTCTGGCCATGTGAGTTCGGTATCCAGCGTGTTCTGTTCTTTCATGGTCCGGATGCTGGCCAGGGCCATATATGGATTGATGGCCGTAGCGCCAAATGCCAGCAGGCAGGCAAAATGGTGTACTTCCCAGGCGTCGCCGGCTTCGACGACAAGTCCTACGGCACCTCGGTTTCCTGTTTTGATCAGATGGTGATGCACAGCGGATACGGCGAGCAGCGATGGAATCGCGGCGTGTTTAGAATCAATGGCGCGGTCAGAAAGGATCAGAACTTCAAATCCGTCGCGTACGGCATCGTCAGCATATCTGCACAAGCGTTCCAAACCTGCTTCCAGGGAGCCCGGTTTTCCGTCTGACCGGAAGTAGGACTGAATGGTCTTTGCCTGGAATAATCCAGTATCTATCGAACGTAATTTTTCGAGTTCCTTGGACGTTAGAATCGGATGTGGCAAGGTCACACAGTGACAGAATTTTTTATCTTCAATCAAAATATTGCCTGCATTGCCGATAAAGGTAGCCAGACTCATCACCAAGCGCTCGCGTATCGGATCGATCGGCGGGTTGGTCACCTGAGCAAAAAACTGTTTGAAGTAACTGGAGATATGCTGTGGCTGATCTGAAAGAATGGCTAACGGCACGTCTGACCCCATCGAACCGGTAGGTTCATAACCTGTCAAGGCCATAGGCGTTAATATCGTTTCCAGGTCTTCCCTGCTGTAGCCAAATGTCTTTTGGTATTTGAAAACCGATTCTTTGGAAAGATACGTATAGGTGACACGCGGCTCTTCAAGTTCTTCCAGTTTGATTTTATAATTATCCAACCAGTCGCCATAGGGTTGCTGATTGATCAGTTGATCTTTTACCTCTTTGTCTGTCAGGATACGACCCTGTTCCATGTCCACGAGGAAGATCTTGCCGGCTTGCTGCCGGCCTTTTTTAATGATGGTGGACTCGTCAATGGGAAGAGCTCCGGCTTCGGAGGCGACCACCACACGGTCATCCGAGGTTACGGCATACCGTAGCGGCCGTAGCCCGTTACGGTCCAATGTGGCTCCGATGTGCTTACCATCCGTAAAGCAAAGCGCTGCTGGACCATCCCAAGGCTCCATTAGTGTCGCGTGGTATTCGTAGAAGGCACGTTTTAACGGATCCATCTGTGTATTGCCATCCCAAGCTTCAGGTACCAGCATGAGCATGACATGGGTAAGGCTACGTCCGCTATGCAAAAGCAGCTCAGCAACATTGTCCAGACAGGCGGAGTCCGACTGCCCCCGATCTACCACAGGCAGCAAGATTTCCATCTCTTCATCCGTAAAATAGGGTGATGAAAGTGAGCGCATGCCGGCGTAGAACCAGTTGAGGTTTCCGGTTAAGGTATTGATTTCACCGTTGTGGGCCAACATGCGGAATGGCTGTGCCAACGACCATGAAGGGAAGGTATTGGTGGAGAAGCGTGAGTGTACCAGACCAAAGGCGGACACGACACGTGGATCACGCAGGTCAAGATAATAGGTGCCGACCTGGTATGTTGTTAATTGTCCTTTGTAGATAATTGTTTTGCAAGAAAGTGATGCAAAGTAGAGTGGGAGAGGGTATTCTTGTTGTTGTTTAACTTTTTGGATGATCAGGCGACGTAGCACAAAAAGTTTGCGTTCAAATTCTTCAGTGTTAGAAACGCCGTCCGGTCTGCTGACAAAAAATTGGACGATTTCAGGTTCTGCACTGAGCGCTGTCGGTCCAATACCCTCACGATTAACGGGTACTGGACGGTAGCCAAGGAATTTCATGCCCCTTTCCACTGTCGCTTCCTCAATCAGATCACGGCAGATCCTATTCATGGTCTCTTCCTTAGGCAGGAAAACCATTCCGGTTCCATAGTATCCTGGTTCTTCCAGCTGTATGCCTAAGTTGATGCATTCTTCCCATAAAAACTCATGTGGCAACTGAATCATAATACCGGCGCCATCGCCACTCTCCGGATCACAACCACAAGCTCCGCGGTGCTCCATGTTTTCCAGCATGGTCAACGCATCTTTTACTTGTGCATGTGATTTGTTCCCTTTGATATGGGCGACGAAGCCTACCCCACAGGCGTCATGCTCAAAATTAGGGTCGTAAAGGCCCTCCGTTTTCGGTCTCTGTTCGATCATCTTTCCTTTTCAAATAATTATAATTGCTAATATAGGAATAAAAAATGTAAATCCTTATAAAAATTGTAAATATTCTGTTTTTTATTTGATGTATTTTAATTTTAATCTCTTTTTGTTAACGAAGTTGTATTTGTTGATGAAATCGCCGGACTGTTGGGGCATCTCATTTTGCAATAGGATTTTCTACATTTGTATCTTGCTGACTTATAAAAGTATTATCGAATCTGCGTGAGCAGATTACATTTTGATATCGAGGATATCGTAGTGGATATCTTTAAAGATCGATTGAAATGGACTTTACATCTACGACCATACAGTATACCGGCCAACAAAGAAAATTCCGTGAATTTTATCTGACCTATAAGGACAAGGTATATACCTATGCTTTTTCCCATTTAAAGGATAAGGACATGGCCGTCGATGTTGTGCAGGAGGCTTTTACACGTATCTGGAAAAAGGTAACCGCCGGCGAGGAGCCAAACAACCTGCAGTCCTATCTCTATACTGTCTCCAGAAACATTGTATTTGATGAGATCCGCAAAGAAAAGGTGCGCATGAACTTTTTGGAAAAGCAGCGAATGGCGAATGAGGGCGGCGATAATTCCGGAGAGGAGCATATCGAATTTAAGGATTTGGAAAGGCTTTATCGTGAAGCATTGGAATTGCTTCCTGATGCGCGGAAGCGTATCTATTTACTCAGCAAGGAAGAGCATTTGTCCAATCAGGAAATTGCAGATCTACTAGGGATATCTATCAATACGGTCCGTGATCAGATTGTGAAATCAAACAAAATGGTACGCCAATTTATCCTTTCGCGGATGGGAAGCTCCCTTGCGCTGCTGATTTTTTTAAAAATTTTGTAATTCCCCATCGTCTTTCCGGGAGTCCCGGCCGTCTTTCTTATAATACGGAACGAAAAGATGAACAAAGATAATCTTAAAGCGCTTTATTGCCGATACTTAAGAGGAGAGTGCAATCGCAACGAAGAGAAGTTGCTCCAGCTGCTTTTGCCTGATCTGCTGGAACGGGAATTCTTTTCTTTTGAAGAGGTCCTCGATGTAGTTGAGGGTATGGAGCTCGAAGCTGCCGAAACAGAAGCGGTTTTTAGCCGGATACTTTCCGATTCATCGCCTATCATCCCGATGCGTAAAAAACCGTTTACGATGTTGCGCAGAATTGCGGCCGTATTACTGTTTGTCCTATTGTCGATGGGTGCAGTCTTCTATTACACTTTCCAAAAGGATAGAACCTACATGGTATATTCCAATCCCGGTCCGTTTGTTAAAACGATTGTATTGCCCGATAGCACACGTGTAGTCTTGGCCAGTCATGCGACATTGACACAGATTTCCGACTTTAAAACCAGTGACCTAAGGAAGGTCCGCTTATCTGGCGAGGCTTTTTTTGAGGTGAGGAAAGACCCTGCCAAGGCTTTCGTCGTCGAAAGTAAAACCAACTTTGAGGTCCGGGTGCTGGGTACCGCCTTTAACCTGATTGATCTACCGGGCAAAGGGCAGTTAGTCCTCAGCAAAGGGCTGGTCCGGGTCAGGAAAGCGAACAGGGAGGCTGTGGTTGTCCCGGGGCAGAAGGCAGAATATACCGCTGGACGTGGATTCGATATCGAGGCGGTGGATACCTTGGCTTTTTCTTCCTGGAAGAGCGGGTTAAAGTATTTTGACAAACAGGTGCTGAGCGATCTGGTGGCCGATCTGGAACGTCTATATGGGGTAAATCTGCATTTGGATCCCGCCTATTCACACAAAACGTATTCCGGTTATTTGCCGGTTGACAGTCTCGAAAAAACAATTCTTATCCTAAATAAAGCATATAAAACAACAATCATTTATAAAAAATAATATATGAAAAGAACCAATACCTTCTTAAAGCTGGTCGGCTGTACCCTGTTGTTGCAGTCTCTGGCGTTCAGCAGTATCGCCAATCAGGCGCCTAAAGATGATTTTGCCCAGATCATCAGCCGGATGGAGAAAAAGCTGAATATTAAATTTGGCTACGATGCATCGATTGCACATGTACCTATTCATCAGGGCCTGTCGCTCGATAAGGTGAAAAAGGAAACCCTGGCGTCCTTTATCCATACGGTATCCAATGGTGCATTGACCGTGGAACGGATCGACGATACGTTTTATTTGATTACGGCCAAGGAAAAGACAAATGGCCAAAAGGCTGCCCCAGTAAAAAAGTCGGTTGGGAAGTCCATACAGCAACAAGAACTCCGCGGACTTGTCCTTGATCAGGAAAACGGCAGTCCTTTGGCGGGAGTTACCATCCGGGTCAAAGGGGGGACAAACGCGGCGACAACAGGAGAGGATGGTTCTTTTGTGCTGCGTGGTGTGACGGATAAAGAGGTTTTGCAAATTTCCTACGTCGGATATCAGAGCGTCGACCTTCCGGCCTCTTCAGCTAAAGTGATCCGGCTGGTCAAGTCATCTGAGGAGTTGGGTGAAGTGGTTGTCACGGCATTGGGGATCAAAAGAGAACAGAAAGCGCTGGGGTACGCCACACAGAGTGTGAAAGGGGAGGAACTGACACGTGTGAAAGGCGTCGATGTGGGCACCACTTTGACGGGACGTGTGTCGGGCGTGCGGGTATTGAATAGCTCTGAATTTAATTCCACTCCTGAAATCCAGGTTCGGGGGCTGACCCCACTTTTGGTGATTGACGGTGTTTCTTACGAAAACATGACCTTGCGGGATGTTCCCGTTGACAATATCCAGGATATGACGATTCTGAAAGGCGCAACTGCAACGGCGCTTTATGGTAGTAAGGGATCGGGCGGAGCGATCATGATCACAACCAAGAAGGGCCTGGCAGAAAAAGGAACAGAGATTACGGTAAATACAAATAATATGTTCTTCTCAGGCTATCTTGCGCTTCCCGAGGTGCAGCATAGTTACTCGGCCGGAGAGGGCGGTCAATTCAATAATAATGATTATGTATGGGGAGATAAATTGGATATTGGACGCCGGGCAAAGCAATGGAATCCGATTACAAAGCAGATTGAAGAGCAGGAACTGACTTCCAGGGGGAAAAATAATTTCAAGAATTTTCTGGAACCGGGTTTCATCAGTAACAATACGGTAAGTTTCACCACCCAAGGAGAGCATGGGAGTGTCCGTACATCCATCAACCACATTTACAATAAAGGGCAGTATCCGAACCAAAAATTAAATCTGACAAATATTTCGGTGACAGGGACAACCAAACTAAGCGATAAAGTTGATCTGGAAGCTCGCTTAGGATACAATCGAAGCTCGTCTTCGACGAACTTTGGTAGCGGTTACAATGACCAAGGGTATATTTATAATATCCTGGTGTGGACAGGGCCGGAATATGATTTGCGGGATTATAAGGATTACTGGCTGGTGAAGGACCAGCAGCAGAACTGGATGTATAAAGGCTGGTATGATAACCCGTACCTGATTGCTTATGAAAAGACAACACCCGAGCTGATCAACAAAATGAATGCGGCATTAACTCTGAATTATAAGCTCAATGACTGGGCAAAATTCATGGTTCGTTCGGGCTATGACTATCAGGGCAAATCAAGAACGCAAAGAAATCCGATCGGTATTTACGGTACACGTGGTGGTTTCAAAGACTGGGGTGGTTTTGACAGCAAGGGAAAATATATGAAAGGTGACTATGATGCGTTCAGTACCACCAATGATTTTATTTTCACCGCGAAAAAGAATTTTGGAAATTTTGGTATCGATGGTCTGATGGGTGGTTCGATTTTTTATCGACAGGATAATAATTTGATCTCAAAGACGGTCAACGGACTTTCTATTCCCGGATATTACTCGCTTCGTAACTCAATCGGGCCGGTCAATTCGGTAGAGTCCCGGATCAAGGAAATGCGCAACGGCATATATGGCCGGTTGTCTCTTTCTTGGCGCAATGCTGTATTTGTCGAAGCAACCGGAAGGAATGACTGGTCCAGCACATTGCCACAGGCCAACCGTTCTTATTTTTATCCTTCTGTTTCGGGAAGTGTTGTTGTCAGTGACTTTTTGTCCAGCAGGCCGGCCTGGCTGGATCTGTTCAAAGTCCGTGGATCCTGGGCGGTCACCAAATCTGTCCTCGATCCGTATGAAATCAACAGGGCTTTCACGATGACGCCGAATGTCTGGGACGGATTGCCGACAGCGTCTTACCCTAATCTGATCAAGGATTATTCGATTTCACCGACACAGCGCAATTTAACGGAATTCGGTTTTGACTTTGGTCTGCTGCGGAACCGCTTATATGGTAATTATACACGCTATTATCGTCTGCTGAAGAATGAAATTATTAAAACAGAACTTTCCGAAACTACCGGATTTACCGAACGCCTGATCAATACGCGGGAACAGGAGATGACCAAGGGGCATGAGATCACTTTGGGCGGTACGCCGATCAAACGTGAAGATTTCCAATGGGATATGATGCTGAACTTCTCGCAGAACATGCGATATTTCCATCAGATAGATCCCGAATATTCTGTAGATGCGCTGTATGTGCGCAAAGGCCTGCGGGCCGACTACATCGCGTATAGCGACTGGGAATGGTCGCCGGACGGACAGCTGGTCATAGGGGACGACGGTCTGCCGGTAAGTGCGCAGTACAAAGATCAGGTCATTGGATACACGGCCCCTAAATGGTTCTGGGGTTTTAGCAATCAATTCCGCTATAAGGATTTTTCATTCAGCTTAAGCATTGACGGACGAATCAAGGGAATGTCCTATTCGACGACGAACGATTACTTATGGAATACTGGAGCACATGTGGATTCAGATACCCAATACCGCTATGACGAGGTAGTCAACGGTAAACAGACCTTTATCGCTCCCGGAGTCAAAATCACCTCTGGAAGTGTAACCTATGACGATTACGGCCGTATTACCGAGGATACCAGGACATTTGCACCCAATGACCAGACCGTTTCATATGAGACCTATTATAGGAATGCGAGCGGTGGACGCTGGAACTACTGGGATGAAACGTTTATTAAGCTCCGTGAACTTTCGCTGAACTACCGCGTGCCCGAAAAATTTGCTTCGAAACTACGGGCCAAACGTGCCAGTGTGGGTATTACCGGGCAAAACCTTCTTCTTTGGTCCAAAGAATATCGTTTTTCTGATCCAGACCGGGGAAAAGAAGATCTCAATTCACCTTCGATGCGGTATATCGGATTTAATTTAAACCTTACTTTTTAATTCATTAATTATAGAAATATGAAAAGATTATGGACTTCATTTGCGTTGCTGGCCCTGATGGCCACAGCGGGCTGCTCCAAATTTGATGAGATAAATACGAATCCCGAGACGCCTGAGACCGTCAAATCTTCGCAGCTGGCCACACGGATCGTTTTGAATCTGACGAGGCAGTCTCGCACCAAAGGATTTATGCAGCCTTATATGCTCACCAAATCCGTGATATGGTCAGAGGCCAGAGATGCCAATCAATATAACGGATGGTCCAGCTATGATCTTTCCTTGACAGGGATCAATGATGCGCATTTCATGGCGAAGTTTGCGGAAAACGAAGGCTTGGCGAAATCGTACGATGCCTTGATGCATTTTGCCCGCGCCATGAAGTTTTTTGATCAGACCATGCATGTCGGTGAGATACCTTACAAAGAGGCACTAAAAGGGGAGACGGAGAAAATTTATTTTCCGAAATACGATAGTCAGAAGGAGGTGTTTCTGGGCATATTAAATGAACTGGAGCTCGCTGACAAGCTATTTTCCGAAGGAATTAACTTCGCGGGGGATCCCCTGTTTGGCGGGAATACCGGCCGCTGGCGGAAGATCGTCAACAGTTTTGCACTGCATGTCCTGATACAGCTTAGCAATAAGGAAAATGACGTAGATCTTCAGGTAAAAAGCCGTTTCAAAGAGATCCTGACTAAAAAGCCCGTCTTTACCTCAAATGATGATAACTTTCAGGTGACACATTCGGACAAAGCCGGACAGACCTATCCATTTTATAAGATAGATAACAGCTTTATCATCTATCCTGCGGTGTCTACAGAGATCATAGACAGGCTGAAACAATGGAAAGACCGTCGCTTGTTCTATTACGCCAATCCATCCCAGCTGCAGCTAGATAACGGCAAAAAAGCGGGTGATTTTGACGCTTATACAGGTATTGATCCTGCGGTGTTGTTCTCTTCGATCAGTGGCATTATGAAAACAAAGGATTATTCACGGCTGAACGACCGTTATACCGAACTGGTGGAGGGGGAACCTACCCAGCAACTGGGGTATGCTCACCTCTGTTTTGTGATTGCAGAAGCCGCGGCGCGTGGCTGGATTGCGGATGCTGCTGTCGACTGGTATAAAAAAGGAATCGAGGCTTCGATGACCTTTATTGGGAACAATACACCCAATACAGCCCAGTATCACCACGGAATGCCTTTGGATGCGGCTTATATTACCGCGGCTGTCGCAAATTACGCTACAGCATTTCCGTCAGCACGCGAGGGACAGATCGAAGCAATTATTACCCAAAAGTATCTGGCAAGTTTTCTGCAGGGACTGATCATTCCTTATTACGATTACCGCCGTACAGGTTATCCGAAATGGAAGATCAATCCTTCATCCAATATGAATGTCAATGAGCCGTCGAAGATTCCGGTTCGCTGGAAATATCCAAATATTGAATACGAAAAAAATCGGGCCAACGTGAATGAGGCCGTAAAGCGGCAATTTAATGGCGAGGATGAAGTCAATCAGGTCATGTGGCTATTAAAGCCTTAATCTTCGTGTAACCTTACATATCTTAATAGTTAGTCAGCCCCTTAACAGGATTCTCCATCTTGTAGGGGCTTTTAATTTGGCAATGAATCTGAGATACCTACTTGACTGCTGACTATTTTTGACGTAATTTGGCGCTATACCTATATTTATATCGTACAATGAAAATAACAGCAATTGATATCTATAGATTGAGCATCCCGATGGAGCCCTTTGTAATTGCGACGGGGACGATGGATTACGCGCAGAACACGTTCATCCGTATACATACAGACACCGCTATCTATGGGGTCGGGGAATGCTCGGCTTTTCCAATGATTGTGGGCGAGACACAGGATACCTGTCTGGTTCTGGCCCGCGACTTTGCGCAGATCTGGAAAGGAAAGGACCCTTTGGCGATTTCCGAAAGGCTCGCGGAACTGGATCTTTACATTGCCGGCAACCGGACGATCAAATCTGCTTTTGATATGGCTCTACATGATCTGGCCGCAAAGCATGCGGGGCTTCCGTTGTATAAGTATTTAAAAGGTAGCCGCCGGGAGATCACCACGGATATTACCCTAGGAATCGCAGGTCCGGAAGAAATGGCGCTAAAAGCGCGGCGTCTGCAGGATGAAGGTGCCGTGATGTTGAAGGTCAAGCTGGGTAAAGATCCGAGCACAGATGTGGCACGTATTCGTGAGATCCGCAAAGCTGTGGGGTTCGAGATGCCTATCCGAATCGACGCCAATCAGGGCTGGTCATATGAAGATGCGTTGGAAGCCCTGAAAGGCCTGGAACCGTTTAAAATCCAGTTTTGTGAACAACCGATGCGTACATGGAACGACGCACTGCTTCCACAGCTTAGATCAGAAACGATTGTCCCACTTATGGCCGACGAATCGGTGTACTCGCATCATGATGCCGAACGTCTCTGCAAAGCCGATGCCTGTGATTACATCAATATTAAGTTTTCAAAATCTGGCGGGATACAGGAAGCTCTAAAAATTAATCAGGTGGCTGAGGAGTATGGGATCGCCTGCATGATCGGTGGCATGCTGGAGTCCCGCTTGGCTCTGGCCGCCAAAGTACACTTTGCCTATGCAGCTCCGAATGTCAAGTTATTTGACCTGGACACCTGTATGGTAGGACACCTCGAAGATCCTGTTATCGGAGGCATACAATATGAGGGGTATAAAATCCATATTGCTGATGAGCCCGGAATAGGCGCGGATATCAGCAGTTCATTTTTGGATAAATGTGAACGATGGACAGTATAATGAAACGTTACGATGAATAGTATGAGTTGGGGAATCGGTACACAGGAAGTTGTTGTCCTCGTTATTATTATAATTTTTCTGGCCGCTGCCTATTTCTTCTTTTCAAAGTTGCTGAAAAAATGAAATTGGTCAGTCTTTTTACATTTGTTAAAAAATGGGTGGCCTCGACCTGTTTTGATGCCGATAAGGAGTTAAAATAGATATTATTCAGTACCTTTGCGGTACTTATTTTTTTATAAAAGTTAGAACATATCATGAGTACTCAAAAAGGACCTATTTCTCAATTTATTGAGCATAATTACCGTCACTTTAACGCTGCAGCATTGGTAGATGCTGCGAAAGGTTACGAGGAGCATCTTTTGGATGGTGGAAAAATGTTGATCTCCCTGGGTGGAGCGATGTCAACTGCCGAATTGGGTGTTTCCTTGGCAGAAATGATTCGTCAGGATAAAGTACATTTTATTTCATGTACTGGCGCCAATTTGGAAGAAGATGTGATGAACCTTGTTGCGCACTCGCATTACAAAAGAATCCCAAACTATAGAGATCTGACTGCAGAGCAGGAAAGAGAATTGCTGGATAATCATTATAACCGTGTCACAGACACCTGTATACCAGAAGAAGAGGCTTTTCGCCGTTTGCAGAAACATCTTGAGGATGTATGGCATGCCGCTGAAGCAAAAGGAGAACGCTATTTGCCACACGAATTCCTTTATCAGGTTGTTAATTCCGGTGTGTTGGAGCAATACTATGAAATTGATCCGAAAGATTCATGGATTGTTGCAGCTGCCGAGAAAAACTTGCCTATCGTCTGTCCGGGATGGGAAGATTCCACCACCGGTAATATCTTTGCTTCAAATGTCATCAAAGGTAAGTTAAAGGCAAGCACCGTTAAATCCGGTATCGAATACATGGTATATCTGACAGAGTGGTACCGCAATAATTCAGGGGGCAAAGGGGTAGGGTTCTTCCAGATTGCTGGGGGTATCTCCGGAGATTTTCCGATTTGTGTTGTACCAATGATGTATCAGGATCTGGAATGGGAAGAAGTACCTTTCTGGGCTTATTTCTGCCAAATTTCGGATTCCACAACTTCTTATGGTTCGTACTCAGGTGCAGTACCTAATGAAAAAATCACCTGGGGAAAATTGGATGTCGATACACCGAAATTCATCGTCGAGTCTGATGCAACGATCGTCGCGCCGCTGATTTTCTCTTACATCTTAGGACATTAATCAGATGAACATACAGGAAGGAGCGAGGGATCGCTCCTTCTTTCTTTTGGACGATGTTCCTTATCTTTACCCTCGTTAATATTTTTCAGTAATGAGCAATCTAACGACAGACAATCCGGTAGCGCTTCAAGCTTTAATGGGTGAAACGATTTTTACCAGTGGGTTTGATTTTCGGTCAGAATTAAATAAACTACAGGTACAACAAGCAGCTTCCACGTCGGTAGGACAGGAGTCGCTTTTGTCAGATCCGGAAAAGAAGGACGCGACGTATATTGCTATTGGCGTCAATGAAGAATTAGCCGTTTCAGCCGGTGGGACTGCTCCATTGACCGCTTCGGTAAATCAGCTCGAAGTACTGGGCGGTGAGTTTACCTATCAGGGAAGCAAAGAGCAGGGGATACTGTTTATCCTGCGCTACGAGCAGTATCCATACTTCTCTCCGGCAGCGCTTGATGCATTTGAAAAAACAATCGGTGCCATGAAGCTAACAAAAGAAACTGTGGCGGTCGTGAATTTGGCAAATCCTCATAATCCGAATGACTTCAAGCGCATTATGCAGTTTTTTCAGCCTACGAAGATTATTTTGTTAGGGGTAGAGCCAACCTCACTGAAACTGCCCGCCATAGCGCATAATTCCTATATGAAAGGACGGGTCGCCACCGTGTTCAATACTTTCAGTTTTGAGGAAATGTTTGCCGATGTGCAGAAAAAGAAACTATTCTGGAATGAATTCAAAACATTTATTAATTCTTAATTGCTTTTTTAATTTTAGACGATCAGAAGATGCTAGAACTTGTGTTTGCCACCAACAATGCCCATAAACTGGAAGAAGTCCAGGCAATCGTAGGCAATGCTTTTACGATTAAAAGCCTGAATGATATCGACTGCCACGATGATATTCCTGAAACCGGAAAGACTTTTGAAGAAAATGCCCAGCAAAAAACAGATTATTTGGTCAACAAATATGGTCTTTATTGCTTTGGCGATGATTCGGGTCTCGAGATTGATGCCCTAAACGGAGAGCCAGGGGTCTATTCCGCCCGTTATTCGGGTTCGCGCAATATGGAAAAGAATATTGATCTTGTGCTCGAAAAACTCGGCGATAACCCCAATCGCAAAGCACGGTTCAAAACGGTGATTTCGCTGTATCTCAATGAAAAGCAGCATTTTTTTGAGGGGAGTATTGAAGGCAGGATCGTCGACGGCCGACGCGGTTCAGACGGCTTTGGTTATGACCCCATTTTTATTCCGGAAGGTTATGACAGGACATTTGCGGAGATGAGTGCTGTAGAAAAAAATGCCATTAGCCATCGAGCGATAGCCGTCGGTAAGCTAGCCGATTTCCTGAAGACGATATAACACCATGTTGAGCTGAGGGCAACGCATATAAAAAGAGCGGATCATATGCTGAGATCCGCTCTTTTTTTATTTTGTTTCTTTCGGTTTGTCGTCGCCTAGCTTATCAGCTTTGACTGGTACGACCGCGGGGCGGGTAGTTACAGAATCTTTGGCCGTGAGGTTTTTTGAGGGCTTATTCACTGTTTCAGCTGGCTTTGCCGGCGTTTTGTCCGTTGCGTTCGCTGGTTTTGGGGCTTCTGTTGTTGTTTTGCTGGCTTTATTCTCGCTTGCGCTGCCGCCAGCCTTGACTCCGCCCTGCTGCTCAGCTTTACTATTACCACCGTCTTGTCCCTCTTTTTCAGTAGGAACTGTAAAGGACGCTTTTGAGAGATCCCGTTTTCTATTTAAAAGATCTTCTTTTGATTTGGGACGATCTTCCGGCCGCCAGATGAAGTTGGGCAGGAACTCTTTGTCGGCAGTGACTTCGGCGATCGGATAGACCTTTCCGTCCACTTTCCGGATAGAAACATATTCCTTGAGCTTATTGTCCTCCATCAGGATCTTAAACCGGCTGCTTCGATCATGGACCAGCTCAGTCGCAATATTCGTTTTTTCGTCGATATTGTAGAAAATATTTTCGGCATTGCCATCTACAAATAGCCGCTCCATACGGTTGTTGGTAAAGAAACTGGTGATCTTTCTTCCTTTGATCTGATTAAACTTCAGAGAGTCGCTGGTCGCATTGACCATAAACGCATTTCCGACCAGAAGGGAATTGTCCAGTTTCTGATTTTTTATTTGCAGGAATATCGTGTCGGCTGAAATCTGTGAATTTTCAGCCCACATCATCGGTTTACCCATTAGTCTGAACATGGAGTCCTGCATACCATAGTACATGGAATCGGCTACAGCCTGAAGGTCAGATTTAAATAGCCTTGCGTTGTAGTAAGCTTTTATGATCCTTGTCTTGGCGGTATCCTGAGGAACAGAATCGCGTTGTCCCGCTTGCGCATTTTTTAAGGCATCACCCATTAACTTGTCGGACTCGCCTCCTTTGGGGATTACAGCTCTCCGGCGCAGTACGCTGTCGGCTTTCAAATTTTTCTCAATCTCGATCCGGTTTTGGTCGCCTGCCACTACGGGTGTTTTTTTCGGAGCACGAGTTTTGCCTGCCGTGATCGTATCGGGTGTTTTTTTGTCAGTTTTTTCGATAGCAGGCCTTTTCAGCTCCTTTTTAAGTAGGGTATCTGTACTTTTTTGGAGGCTATCGGCGATATTTTTGATGCCGATCGAATCGGTACCGGTCATTGTGGAGTCACTTTCGCCGTAGTCGACCTCATCGTCGTCTTCGATGGCTCCGCCTTCGCGGTCCAGTTTAAAATCGCGGGCAATATAGTTCTTCCGCAAAATCAGCTGGGAGAATAAGGTGTCAGCGGTCATGAAAACCGAATCCATCTGGGAACTTTCAGGTAGATCATTTTCTCGTGGAACAGTGCCTTTCGTTTTGTCAGTAGCCGCCGTCTGGGGTGCTGCGGTTTTGCGATCTGCTTCTTTTTTCTGCTGAGGTTCCTTTTCCGATTTTTTGTTCGCTTTGATTTCTTTTTTTTCCGTGGTGTCCGCTTTTTGCTGTACAGGAGAAAACGGGGATCCAGTGTTATCCTTTTGGGACGAATCTTTTTTAACAACAGAGACCACCAGCGGCTTGTCAGTCATCGTGATGGATTCACTTTTGCTATTATAGAGACCATAGCCTCCATAAGCATAAAACTTGTCCAACGTGTCTACAAAGACCACGTTCTTGACCGCTTTTCCAATGCCGCCCTGGCGGTCATAAAAAAGGCTATCGCCTTTCAGAAATTTAGTTCCTTCAGTATAAAGATTGTTTTTCGAAAAATAAGCTTGGCCAGTAGCCATATGGTAACGACCCTTTTCCGTATATAAGTTTTCGCCTTTATTACCCTTTATGTTGGTCGGGCCATAGAATTCGGTAATGCGGGTGTTGCCGTTATATTTCATCGAGTCAGTGTATACTTTGACATTGGTAGACCGGACGACTACTTTCTGATTGAAATATGACTCACCTGTATTTTCGAAATAAGTAGCACGTTGGCTGGTGATGGTGTCGCTCCCCGACAGGATCCGGCCGCCGCTATAGTAGTTTCCGATTTTGCTTCGCATATTATAAACCAGGTGATCGGTCGTCAATGTGGATCCATTGGCGCTGACCATGCGCACTGTCCCTGTCAAGGTTGCGAGCTGCATGGCGGCCTCGTAATGCAATTTGTTGGAAAATATTTGGGTGCCGTCTGGTTGAGTGATAATCACATTGCCATAGGCTTCGAAAAATTGCCGGCCGATTTTATCGTTGTGCAGGTAACCGCTATCGGAAGATAACGTGGAGCCCAGGTGCTCATAGACAGGGCGGTAAAACATGGCATTGCCTGTTTTGGAATTGAATACGCTATAGGAAGATGATAGCAGACGCAATTCGTCCTGCTTTTGCGCCCGCGCCGCAAAGCCTGTTAAAATAAATACAATAAGGGTAAAAATGTATTGTTTCACAAGGGCAAAAATATGGATTTTAATGGCTACTTTATTGGATTTCACAAATTTTAAGATACGAATTTATCAATCCGGAAAAATATACCGTAACTTTGTTATATGAATGTGCTGGAAAGATTAATGGGCTATATCGAAAAGGAGCATTTAATGATGCCTCATGAGAAAATATTGCTCACCGTAAGTGGCGGTAAGGATTCGATGCTGATGGCACATTTATTTACGAAAGCAGGTTTTCACATTGCCATTGCCCATTGCAATTTTCAATTGCGGGGTGAAGATTCTGATTTGGATGAGGCGTTGGTCCGCGGGTTTGCCAAGGAACATGGTATTCCAATATATGTCAACCATTTTGAGACGAAAGCCTATGCCAAGGAAAGACAGATTTCGATTCAGATGGCGGCACGGGAGCTGCGCTACACTTGGTTCGAACAGCTTCGACGCGAACTTCAGTTTGACCGGATTGCTGTTGCCCAGCATCTCAACGATCACATCGAAACGGTTTTATTGAATCTTTCACGTGGAACTGGCTTACAGGGACTTCAGGGGATCTTGCCCTTACGGGATCGCATAATCCGGCCTTTGTTATTTTTAAAGGCCAGCGAAATCGAGCATTATGTCAATGAGTACGGTATTGCCTATCGCGATGATCAGTCCAACTTTTCCACAAAGTATGCCCGAAATAAAATACGGATTGATATCATTCCACATTTCAAAAAACTACAGCCTGATTTTGAGGCGGTATTTGAACAGAATATCACTCACTTTAAAGAATCTTATCAGCTGCTGCAGCAGTTTGTTGACCCTATTCGGAAAAAGCTTTTTTTGCCTACTGCAGAAGGTTGGCTTGTGCGGAAGGAAGACCTGGAGGAATACCTTCACAACTTACCCCTATTGTATGAGCTTTTCTCGGCTTTTAATTTTTCCAAGACTGTGCTGGCCGACCTGCAGGCTGCCTGGACAAAAGAATCGGGACGGGTGTTTCAGTCTGATTGTTATCACATGCTACTGGACAGAGAAGATCTTTTTATACGGAAGAAGGAGTTTATATCTTCTGACGAAGCATTGATCACTTCGGAGACGGCCACAGTAGAGTGGAAGCAATATTGCTTCCATGCCAGTATATCAAATGATCTTGCAATCATCAGGGCAAAGAATGTGGCAAAGTTTGATTATGATCTGCTGGTATTTCCCCTGACAGTCCGTTCATGGAAGATCGGAGACAGCTTTTACCCACTGGGCATGGAAGGCCGGAAAAAATTGAGCGATTTCTTTATCAACAAAAAAATAAGTCTTTTTGAAAAGGAAAATATTCCAATCCTAGTCAATGGAAATGGGGATATTCTTTGGGTCGCCAATTATCGTATGGACAATCGCTATAAGATTACCGCCAATACAAAAAAAGTCCTTACTTTAGTCTGTGATCTCAATACCCATATCTGATATCTCAATAAATAAAAGAAATGAAAGAAGGTGTACTCTATTCTGAAAACCAATACCTCGGGCGCGACCGTGTTTGGATAAGCGTACGTTTAGTGCTGGTGTTGTTCTGTTTTACAGCATTTTATCTGAATCTGGACCATCTGATCTCCAGCCAGTTATTTTTTATTGTGGGAGTAGGGATCATCCTGACTTCTATCGTCATGATGTACATGGTATTGTTTCGCACCGAAGTATTTCAGGACCATATTTTGATCAGCGGCCTCTGGTCGACCCGTGTTGTGAAAATAGATCTGGCTTCGATAACAAAGATCGAAAAGGCACCGTATAGCTCTTTCTTTTTTAATAATCCCGTTTATAACCTGCATACGAAAGGGAAAATTAAATTCTACGCAGGAGGAAAGAATGCGGTTTTCCTGACAGATAAAGATGGATTGACCTATGTACTGGGTACACAACGGCAGGAAGAGCTCTATCGTACAATACTGGAAGCGAAAGCTCGGCTGGCAAAGTCTTAAAATATGTTAATAATTTCGGATCTGACAATTTAAAGACAACAGTTTACCTCGTTATTGGTTAAATTTGAGAAAATAGCAACGAAATAACTATGGCATTTTTGAAATTTATATTTGTTACAATCGCTGTTTACTTTATAGTAAGGTATTTATTTAGATTATTCTTACCATTCGCCATGCGCAAGGCAGCTGAAAAGCTGATGAAGAAAGCGCAGCAGCAGGGGGGAGCATATAGCAGCCAAGGTCAGGGCAGCACTTTTTATTATGAATTTAGGGGGCAGACTCAGCAGGAAAGTAAACGACCACAATCAGAAGGGAAAATCCAGGTGGATTATATACCACCGAAAGAAACTCCCGAACGTAAAGGAACGGAGACTGCCGGCGAGTTTGTGGATTTTGAGGAAATAAAATAATTTTAGCGTTTTAAATAGCGTATCTTTGTGCCATGTGGCTCAAGCAACTTTCTGTTCTAAACTTTAAAAATTACTCAGAATCGTTTTTGGAATTCCTTCCCGGGGTGAATGCTTTTACCGGCAATAATGGGGTCGGAAAAACCAATCTCCTGGACGCAATCCATTACCTATCTCTTTGTAAAAGTTATTTTAATCCGATCGATTCCCAGCACATCAAAACTGGAAATGACTGGTTTATGGTGCAGGGTGAATTTGATAAAGAATCCAGCTCCGATGTCATATCCTGTAGCCTAAAAAAGAATCAGAAGAAACAGTTCAAAAAGAATAAAAAAGATTATCTACGTTTGGCGGATCATATTGGGTTATTTCCCTTGGTAATGATATCGCCCAACGACAGTATTATCGTGACGGATGGTAGTGAAGAACGACGGAAGTTTGTCGATAACGTCATCTCACAGACGGACAACAGATATCTGGATACACTGATCGCTTATAATAAGTATCTCGTTCAACGCAACAGCCTGCTGAAGCAGGCACGTCAAACCAGCGTATTGGATCTGGGCTTAGTCGAAATCCTCAATTTTCAGCTTGAAGAGGTAGGCAATATTATTTTTCAGAAGAGAAGGTCGTTCATGGAAGAATTTCAGCCCGAATTTGACCGGCATTATCGGTTTCTGACGGAGGCGGCGGAATCTGTGCAACTGGAATATGAGTCACCACTTATGACCGACTCATTTATCAATATTCTTGAAAAAAATCTCGAACGTGACCGTATTCTCGAACGTACCACTCAGGGAATTCATAAAGATGACCTGATATTTACCATCCATGGTGGCATGCCGCTGAAAAAATTTGGTTCTCAAGGCCAGCAAAAATCGTTTTTGATTGCGTTAAAGCTTGCCCAATATTCCTATTTACAACAAAAAAAAGGATTTAAGCCTCTCTTGCTATTGGATGATATCTTTGACAAGCTGGATGACCGCCGCACCCGCAAGCTCATGCAGATGGTCTCCGAGGATGATTTCGGGCAAATTTTTCTGACGGATACCGACTCCAAAAGAATTCAGCGAATCTTTGATGAAATCAATCGTCCTGTTCGTATATTTGACATCGAAGGAGGACAAGTGAATGTATAATAAACCAAAAAATGGGTTAGAATTTATCCGGTCTAGCGATGATATGACCATTAAGCAGGGCGTGGAGCGACTCCTTGAAGCCTATAAGCTGCGTCGAAAATTTGACGAAACCTCCATTGCATCGGTATGGCCTCAACTGATAGGCAAAGCGATCGCCAACCGCACGCAGCAGCTGTATGTGCGCGATAAAAAGCTCTTTGTGCGCGTAGAGTCTGCCGTGATCAAAAATGAACTCGCCTTGATGCGAAGACAGATCCTTGGCCGCGTAAATGAATATGTAGGCCATGTAATCATTGAGGAAGTGGTCATTTTATAGAATTGCGGCGTTACCCGATGTTAAACCAATTACTTCAGCATCTATTTCCTGTACCGGATTCCATAGCTACGAAATTTTTTAAAAACTTCGAACGGATAACGTTGAAACGTGGCGATTTTCTGATTAAAGAGGCTGATTATTCCTCCAGCTTGTTTGTCATAGAATCTGGTTTGGTACGTCAGTATGCATGGAGTGAAAAAGGGGAATTTACACAATGGATTGGCTCACCGGGTCATTTTGTCACGGATCTTGCATCTTTTATCTTTAATGTTCCTTCCAAATGGAATTTCCACTGTATCACTGATTGTACCGTACACCGTTTGTCTAAATCCGAATATCAAAAATTGGAATCCGAGATTCCCGAGTGGAATACATTTGAAAAAGCATTTTTGGCAAAATGCTTCACTGCAATGGAACAACGAATAGCGGACTTTATCTGTCTAACTGCAGAAGAGCGTTACCACCACTATTTTGAACAGCATAAATCCACTTTACAACACGTCCCGCTCCAGTATGTGGCTTCTGTATTGGGCATGAGTCCTGAAACATTAAGCCGTATCCGGGCTAAATCAACTTCTTGATAAAAGTCAAGAGCGCTCACTTCATCATGTCTTAGCTTTGTCCATCGGTCTTTAGTAATAGATCGGCGGAATGGTGTTTATAAAAATTAAGATCATGAAGAGTATAGAGAAAAGCATTCTACTCAAAGGAACTGTAGAACAAGTTTGGCAAGTATTGGTGGATTTTGAGTCCTATCCAACATGGAGTCCAACGGTAAAATACTTTGCGCAAAAACCGGTGGTGGGGCAGCGTTGTAAGGTGATGTTGGAGCAACCCAACGGTTTTAAAATAACGATGAATCCACGTATTCTACGGATGGATACCGGAGTTGAACTGCGTTGGAAAGGCAATCTGCTTGTGCCGGGGATTTTTGATGGGGAACATTATTTTCTATTGGAAAAGGTCGGGACAGATCAAGTTAGGTTAACTCAAGGCGAATTGTTTTCCGGCATATTAATTCCTTTTTGTACAAAGCTATTGCTAGAAACAGCTCATGGATTTGAACTTTTCAATTTGGCTATTAAACGACGTGTTGAAAATGAGAACGGGTTTTCAACAGTGCAGTGTTAATATAGTCGAATTATGCACATTTATTCGGGAGAGTGTACATTGAACGATTTGTGTTATTCACATTTTTGTGTGAATAACTAAAGAGTTTTGCACATTTTTCCTCTACAGCGCCTTCTGATTTTAACGTTATTCACATTTGCGTGTGAATAAATATGAGATGCAGTTACACTTATCCACATTATGGATGTGGATAAGTGCTTGTTGTTGTGAATAAGTCAGCTTGGATAGATAGAAATTTGGCCAATGTTGGAAGAAGGTATTAAGCCCTATTAGAGATACTGTTCTAAGTCACCTTTTCCTTCACGGATAATCTCGAAGTCACCGTCGGTGACATCCACAACGGTAGAGGCTACGTTATCTCCATAACCGCCATCGATGACTGCATCCACGAGATCTTGGTATTTCTCATGGATCAATTCCGGATCTGTTGAATATTCTATGATTTCATCCTCGTCATGGATGGAGGCTGTAACAATCGGGTTGCCCAGCTGTTTCACAATCTCACGGACGATATTATTGTCCGGCACCCGGATACCAACAGTTTTCTTTTTTGAACTTAGCAGTTTCGGAACCTTGGTCGTTGCATTAAAGATAAAGGTAAAAGGTCCTGGAAGTGCTTTTTTCAATACCCGAAATACCGTCGTGTCGAAAGATTTTGTGTACTGCGAAATATCCGTCAGGTCATAGCAGATAAAGGACAGATTGGCTTTCTCCGGTTTTAGGCCTCTAATCTCACAAACGCGTTCGATGGCTTTCTGTTGAGTGATGTCGCAGCCAATTCCGTAGACCGTATCGGTGGGATAAATGATCACGCCACCGCGCCGGAGAATTTCGACCGCCTGTGCAATGGCTTTTGGATTAGGGTTATCGTTATATATTTTGATCAGCATGTTGGATAATTGTATAGCGTTTTAACCATACCTCCTCCAGCCAGAGTGGCGGGGGAGTCTATATCTGATAAAAGAACAACAGCCAAAATATTTTGTTTTGGCTGTTGTTCTTTTGTTAAAATTCTGCGTTTTTCGGTGTGCGCGGAAAAGGTATAACATCGCGGATATTTGTCATTCCTGTTGTAAATAGGACGAGCCGTTCGAAGCCTACACCAAATCCTGAATGCGGCACGGAACCAAACCGGCGGGTATCCAGAAACCATTCCATTTCTTCGGCTGGGATACCTACCTCGGCCATGCGTTCCAACAAACGGTCCAGGTTTTCTTCGCGTTGTGAGCCGCCAACCATTTCGCCGATTCCGGGGAATAGGATGTCCATTGCACGGACGGTTTTACGCCCTTGCGCATCGGGCTCGTTTTGTTTCATATAAAATGACTTGATCTCCCGCGGATAATCCGTAAGGATTACCGGCTTCTTGAAATGCTTTTCAACGAGATAACGTTCGTGTTCCGATTGAAGGTCAGCCCCCCAGTCATCAATTAAATACTTAAACTGCTTCTTCTGGTTCGGTTTGCTACGCTTTAATATATCAATGGCCTCTGTATAGGTTACACGTTCGAAATCGTTTTCCAGCACGAAGTTGAGCTTTTCGACCAAGTTCAATTCCGAACGTTCTGCAGCCGGTTTTGATTTTTCCTCTTCCAATAAGCGATTTTTTAAGAACTCAATTTCCTCCGGACATGTTTCGAGTGCATATTTGATGACGTATTTTAACAATGCTTCGGCAAGGTCCATGTTGTCTTCTAATTCGTAGAAGGCCATTTCAGGTTCGATCATCCAAAATTCCGCCAGGTGTCTGGTGGTGTTCGAGTTTTCCGCGCGGAATGTGGGGCCGAACGTATAAATATTGCCAAAGGCCAGAGCGCCCAGTTCACCTTCCAATTGGCCGGATACCGTTAGATTAGTGGATTTGCCAAAGAAGTCCTCTTTGAAATCGATAGCTCCATCCGCAGTTCGTGGCGGATTATTGAGATCCAAGGTAGTCACCTGAAACATTTCACCGGCGCCTTCTGCATCCGAACCCGTGATAATAGGGGTATGCATATATACAAAATCATTTTCCTGAAAAAATCTGTGTACTGCAAAGGCCAAAGCATTGCGGACCTTGAATACTGCGTTGAATGTCCCTGTACGGAAGCGCAGGTGTGCAATTTCGCGAAGGAATTCCAAGCTATGTTTCTTCGGCTGTAAGGGATATTTTTCAGGGTCTGAATCGCCAATGATACTGACTTCAGAAGCTTTTACTTCTACTTTCTGTCCTTTACCCAGTGATTCTACCAGCTGACCTTTGACACGTACCGCAGCTCCAGTCGTGATACGTTTCAAAACATCCTCAGGTGTATTTTCAAAGTCGACTACTGCTTGAATATTATTGATAGACGAACCGTCATTGATTGCTATAAATTGATTGTTACGGAAAGTTCTTACCCAACCTTTAACAACGACCTCTTTGCCAAATTCTGTGGCATTCAATAATTCTTTTATTCTTGTGTGTTCCATTTTAGTTTTGGAGAATGACTTGTAAAAGATGCTTTTGTAAGCAACAAAAATAAGCTATTTTCTTGGCTTATTGACTATAAATTTGAGATATTCATGTGCAAGGATCCCCGCTCTGAGGCTCTAATGGAAGCAAGCGGAACTGGCCATAAAAAAACGCGGGCCAGTCTGGCCCGCGTTTATGTTTTATAAGGATGGAAAGAATTAACCTTTCAACACTTTAGTCACCAATTCGGCTGCTTCTTTCAATAGGATCGCCGAATAAACCTGAAGGCCAGACTCATCGATTAATTTTTTGGCTTCTTCGGCATTTGTACCTTGAAGACGAACGATGATAGGCACAGGGATATTGCCGATTTCGTTGTAAGCATCGATTACACCTTGCGCAACACGGTCGCAACGAACGATACCACCGAAGATATTGATTAAGATGGCTTTCACGTTAGGGTCTTTTAAAATGATGTTGAAACCAGCTTTTACAGTTTCTGCATTTGCTGTACCACCAACATCAAGGAAGTTGGCAGGCTCGCCACCAGCTAATTTGATGATGTCCATCGTAGCCATGGCTAGACCCGCACCATTCACCATACAACCCACGTTACCATCTAATTTCACGTAGTTCAGGTTTGACTCTCCAGCTTCAACTTCTGTTGGATCTTCTTCAGTGACGTCGCGCATAGCCGCGTAATCAGGATGACGGTACAAAGCGTTCTCGTCAAGATTTACTTTCGCATCAACTGCTAAAATCTTGTCGTCTGAAGTTTTTAATACCGGATTGATCTCAAACATCGAAGAGTCAGTCGCTTCATATGCTTTGTAAAGTGCAGCAACAAATTTTACCATTTCTTTGTGTGCGGCACCAGAAAGTCCAAGATTGAAAGCAATCTTACGTGCTTGGAATCCCTGTAACCCTACTTTAGGATCGATTTCTTCTTTGAAAATCAAGTGCGGTGTTTTCTCTGCAACTTCTTCGATGTCCATACCACCTTCTGTCGAGTACATAACAATGTTACGTCCTTTTGCACGGTCCAATAATACAGACATGTAGAATTCTTTGGTTTCACTTTCACCTGGGTAGTAAACGTCTTGAGCGATCAAAACTTTGTTTACTTTTTTACCCTCAGGTCCAGTTTGAGGCGTTACCAATTGCATTCCAATGATGTCAGTTGCTTTTTGTTTGACTTCATCCAAGTTTTTAGCCAACTTGACACCACCACCTTTACCACGGCCACCAGCGTGAATTTGAGCTTTGACAACAACCCAGTCAGAATTGTAGTCTTCTTTCATTTTTTTAGCCGCTTCCACAGCCTGCTCTGGCGTATCTGCTACGATACCTTCCTGTACGCGCACACCAAAGCTCTTTAGTATTTGTTTTCCTTGATATTCGTGAATGTTCATTTGCAAAATATTTGGCGTAAAAATATAATTTTTTGGGGGATAAGACAAGGAATAAATTGTTCTTTTATCTATTTTTTGACAATTCCGGTATAAAGAAGAAGTGCATCAGGAGTTTTTATTGAAACTCCTGATATCGTAAATTTATTTATCTTTGCCCTATGATGTTACATGCCAAAGGAATTCACAAAGCATACGGTTCATTACCTATTCTCAAAGGTGTTGATATCGCTGTTGAAAGAGGTGAAATCGTCAGTATTGTGGGGGCTTCGGGAGCTGGCAAAAGCACCTTGCTGCATATTATCGGTACGCTGGACAAGCCCGATCAGGGATCTATATCTATTCATGGCGTGGATGTTCAGAAACTGCGGGCAAAGAAATTGAGCGCTTTTCGAAACGAACATATCGGTTTTGTCTTTCAGTTTCATCACCTGCTACCAGAGTTTACTGCGTTGGAAAATGTATGCATTCCAGCATTTATCCATGGACAGGGACGGGCAGAGGCTGAAACGAGAGCTAAAGAGCTGCTGGATCTCCTGGGGGTTTCGCATCGTATTGACCATAAGCCTGCTGCGATGTCGGGAGGTGAGCAGCAACGGGTGTCTGTCGCCCGCGCACTGATGAACAATCCGTCAATTATTTTGGCGGACGAACCTTCAGGTAATCTGGACTCAGAAAACGCGGCCGCACTGCACCAGCTATTTTTTGACCTGCGTAATCAATTCCAGCAGACCTTCATCATTGTAACACATAATGAAGAACTGGCACGTATATCTGACCGCACCATTCATATGCGTGATGGGCTGGTGGTGGAGTAATGTACGAAAAAAAAAAAAAAGAATAGCATCTCTTAATGAAAAAAATATTAATCACCTTTGGCACCAGGCCTTTGGCCATGCGTGTTGCCAAAAGACTAGCTCAAGATTTTGAGATTTTGTATGCGAGTTCTGAGGAGATTCCGGAGTTGCTCCTAAGATCGGGAAAGTATTTCCGTATTCCAAAAGGGTTGCAGCCCACGTTTGCCCATGAGCTTCTTAAGTTGAGTCTGGACAAGCAGGTCGACTATGTGCTGCCATTGGGTGGTTTTGAACTGGAGCCATTGGCTGAAGCGAAAATGCTGTTTGAAGAATACCAGATCTCGCTTCTCGTCCCGGATAAAGATAAACTGGCGGATATCCCGCTGATGGAAAATCCACCGGCTGAACTGCCATACGTGCTGCTCAATAAAGGAGAAGACGTATTTGCAGCCGGGCATTATGAACAGACGCTTGATGGTCTGTTTGTGACCTCAGATTCGGGACAAGATTATGCGCTGGCCTGTGTGTCCAAGTCGTAAATTGTACAGCTGTCGCGCTGCGGCAGACATCTACATTTTGCATATAATTAATAATAGTACGCTATCAATAAATGATATTTCCGAAAGAAAAGAAAGTATATGTCTTTGAATTAGACGATGTTATTTTTCCTAAGAAAGACTATCTGCTGCAGGTTTATTATCTTTTTGCCAATTTTATCGAATTCACAGAGACCTTCCCACCTCAAGGTGAGCTGGTTGAATTTATGAAAAATCATCTGGAGACGCAAGGTGAGCAGCTCCTGTTTGAGCGTACACAAGAGGCATTTGCGTTTGATAAGAAATACAAGGAGAATTTTGAGCGGCTGCATGTGAACGCCGTGCTGCCGTTGCGGCTTCATCTATTCGATCACATCGTCACCTTATTTTCCCAACTGAGAAACGAGGGTAAGCAGATCTGTATTCTCACGAAGGGAAATCCCTTGGAACAATTGAATAAAGTGAAATTTGTGGACTGGGGTGAATTTGCTGATATGATCAAGGTTTATTTTAAGGATGAACTTCTCTTCCGTCAAATAGATCCGCTGGAATATCTGGCAGACGAATTTTCCGTGGAACCAGCTGCAATACAATTTGTGGACTAGCTTTGCAGTGACTATCTTTGTGTCATCTACCAGCTGGATGTTGTTGTTGAACATACACCCGCATATTATTGAAAAAAATTATGATTAGGGATTTAAAAGCCCTATTTTTATAGAAAGCCCTTGGATTATGAATAAAGTGAATAAGCCCGCTACGATTAAGGAAATTGCCAAGAAGCTGAAAATCAGTCCTTCCACGGTATCTAGAGCATTGAATGATCATCCAAGTATTGGATTGGTGACGACAATGCGGGTCAAAAAAATGGCTGAGGAACTGAATTATGAGCCCAATCAGACAGCAATTTTCTTTAAACAGCGCAAGACATTCACCATCGCTGTGATCTTGCCGAGTTTATCGGAACCATTTTTTTCTTTTGCCATCAGTGAAATAGAAAATGTAGCATCGGCACATCAATATACCGTATTGATGGGGCAGTCTCTGGATGATCCAGACCGGGAGGAGCAGATCCTGAAAACATTTAAAAACCATCGTGTTGATGGTATTTTGATGTCTATCGGCAAGAAAACGACGAATCTGGAATTTATCGAGAAGCTGGAATCATCCGGTGTTCCGGTTGTTTTCTTCGATTGCGTCCCCAGTTTACCGCATATCAACAAAGTGCAGAGCGATCTGTCTACAGGCATGAACGAAGCCGTGGACGCATTTGTGGCACGTGGACACAAGGTTATTGCACTGGTGAACGGCCCCAGAACTTTACCGGCGAGTGAGGACCGGAAAATCGCCTATCTGTCGGCAATGAAAAGGAATGGCATGGAAATCCTCGAAAAGAATATTATTGAGACAGATTTGAGTACAGAGGGAAACGAGAAAGCCATGGAGTGTATCTTTGCAATGCCTGAGCGGCCTTCCGCAATTATTTCTTTTAATGATTTCGTCACCTTGGATCTCATGAAGGTAGCACGTCATAGGGGCCTGGTTTTAAATCAGGACATTTTCTTTATCAGCTATGCAAATTATCCGTTGTGGCAATATATGGAAAACCCGCCAATGGGGCGTATTGAGCAATTTCCGGGAATGCAGGCCCGCAAAGCTGCTGAAATTTTGTTTGAACGTATCGAAAGTCCTGACGCTGCCGATCAACAGATCGTCTTTAAATCCCGCTTGGTGATGTAAACGGATATATGTATACAAACAAAAAAAGGCAAATCGTCGATTTGCCTTTTTTTGTTTGTATAGCGTGCTCTTACAAATGAATTACTTCACCATAAGCGTCAGCACATGCCTCCATTATTGCTTCACTCATCGTTGGATGCGGGTGTATTGATTTGATCATTTCGTGGCCGGTGGTTTCCAGTTTGCGTGCTACGACAACCTCTGCAATCATTTCGGTCACATTGGCGCCAATCAGGTGTGCACCCAAAAATTCACCATATTTGGCATCGAAGATAACCTTGACAAATCCGTCTTTTGCTCCGGCTGCTGAAGCTTTTCCAGAGGCGGAGAACGGAAATTTTCCAACTTTGATCTCGTAGCCAGCTTCTTTAGCAGCTTTTTCGGTATATCCTACAGAAGCAATTTCTGGGGAGCAATAAGTACATCCCGGAATGTTGTTGTAATCGATAGGCTCTACATGCAAACCTTTAATTTTTTCAACACAAGTAATACCTTCTGCCGAGGCTACGTGAGCTAATGCCTGTCCTTTGACAATGTCACCGATGGCATATACGCCTTCGATGTTTGTTTTGTAAAAATCATCCACAACAACACGGCCGCGGTCTGTTTTGACACCAACCTCTTCCAGTCCCAGATTTTCAATATTAGGGGTGATACCCACCGCAGACAAGACGACCTCGGCTTCGATCACTTCAGTACCTTTTTCGGTTTTGATGGAAACTTTGCTCAGCTCGCCAGCAGTGTCAACGGATTGCACCTCTGATTTGGTTAGGATGTTGATACCCTGTTTCTTTAAACTTTTTTCTAACTGTTTTGAAATTTCTTCGTCTTCAACAGGAACAATTCTATCCATAAATTCAACGATAGTAACCTGTGTTCCGATGGCATTGTAGAAGTAAGCAAATTCGACACCGATTGCTCCTGAACCAACAACAACCAAAGATTTAGGCTGTTTAGGAAGTGTCATTGCCTGACGGTAGCCGATGATTTTTTTGCCATCTTGTGGTAGGTTCGGTAACTCACGTGAACGGGCTCCCGTCGCTAGAATGGTATGCTTAGCCGCATATTC
Source organism: Sphingobacterium sp. InxBP1 (assembly GCF_026191775.1). Lineage (NCBI taxonomy): Bacteria > Pseudomonadati > Bacteroidota > Sphingobacteriia > Sphingobacteriales > Sphingobacteriaceae > Sphingobacterium > Sphingobacterium sp. InxBP1. The sequence goes on from NZ_JAINDX010000040.1 coordinate 215,189, forward strand.
TTTAGTAGAACCGTCTGCACCTTTGACTTCGATTTTACCGCCTTTTTTAATTTTAGCAGTTCCGGTGATGACATCGATTTTATTCTTTTTCATCAAGAACTGGATTCCTTTACTCATTCCTTCAGCAACGCCGCGGCTTCTTTTGACAATAGCTTCAAAATCAGCTTCACCACCTTGAACATTGATGCCATAATCTGCGGCATGGTTTAAATATTCAAATACTTGAGCACTTTTTAATAATGCTTTTGTAGGGATACAGCCCCAGTTTAGACAGATTCCGCCTAATGATTCGCGTTCGATAATTGCTGTCTTGAACCCTAACTGAGCGGCTCTAATGGCAGCAACATACCCGCCTGGACCACTACCGATTACAATGATGTCGTAATTCATATAAATAAATATTCTGTAGTTGAGTGTTATAGCTTCAAATACCAAGTATGTGAACCTTATATTCATTCAAAAGTACATAATTTTTCTGATGAAAATGAACTATTTATTGTAAAATTGGCGGTTTTTAATAAAACGCTGTCGTTGTAGGGAAGGCAATGTCACGCGTTGGTAAAAGGGGAAAAAATAAATAAGACATCCGTCTGAGAGTCTTATTTTTGACATTCACAATTCACAGTTTATCATTATGTTAAGAATATTTAGACAAATTGCGCTGTGGGAGGCTATTTCCACGATTTGCTTGTTTTTTATAGCCATGCCCTTGAAGTATTTCGCTGGGATTCCCGAAGCGGTTAAGATTGCAGGATCCATTCATGGTTTTTTTGTCGTGATATTCGTCGTGATGCTTATCATGTCCACTATCGAGTACAAATGGCCGGTGCTGAAAGCCGTCAAGTATTTTTTGGCATCGTTGGTTCCTGTCCTCGGCTTTTGGGTTGAATTGGATCTTAAGAAGGAGATTGAGGGAAAGAGACAGAAGTCTTAATGGTTTATAAAGAGATTATGAGTATCTTAAAGACAGGAGAGATGGCTTATTCATCTCTTCCTGTTTTCTCGATGCCCATATAAGCGTAGGTAATACTGTCCTTCCCATGAGGTGTCGGGTTCCCGTCTTCGTCCAGATTGACGAACACCAACTTTTCAATAGAGAGAATTGTTTTTCTGGAGATTTTATTTCTCACCTCACAGCGCATGGTCAATGACGTGGTGCCGAAGTTGGTGGCTTCGATGCCTAATTCCAGAATATCCCCTTGTTTTGCCGAACTCACAAAGTTGATTTCGGAGATAAACTTGGTGACTACTTTTGGATTGCCCAGCTGCACAATCGCATAGATGACTGCCTCTTCGTCTATCCAACGTAATAGTGTTCCTCCGAACAAGGTGCCATTGGGGTTAAGGTCTTCAGGTTTAACCCATTTTCGCGTATAAAAATTCATTTCGGTATATAGGTATTTATAACAAAGGGGAAAAGTTTCCTTTTCCCCTTTTGATGTTTGATTTAACAATTATGCATGTATTGCTCTGTTCGCTGTAGCTGCTAATGCGGCTTCTTTCAGCGCTTCGGTATAGGTTGGGTGTGCGTGACAAATACGTGCGATATCTTCCGCTGAAGCCCGGTATTCCATGGCTACAGTGGCTTCGCCGATCATATCAGCAGCTCGCGGACCGATCATATGTACGCCCAGGACTTCGTCTGTAGCCGCATCGGCCAGTACCTTTACAAAACCATCCGTATCGCCGGAAGCTTTTGCACGGCCGGACGCTTTGAAAGAGAAAGAACCGGCTTTATATTTTACGCCTGCTTCTTTCAGTTGTTCTTCAGTCTTGCCTACAGAAGCAACTTCAGGCCATGTATATACCACACCCGGAATTAAGTTGTAGTCTATATGTGGTTTCTGGCCGGCGATATATTCTGCAACATATACGCCTTCGTCTTCTGCTTTGTGCGCGAGCATTGCACCTGTGATCACATCACCAATTGCAAAGACGCCTTGCACAGGTGTTTCCAAGTGCTCGTTGACCGGAATTTTCTTGCCTCTCTCTTCTAACGTGATACCGATATTTTCCAAGCCCAGGCCTTCCGAGTAAGCTGTACGTCCTACAGCTACGATACAGTAGTCTCCCTCGAGCGTGATTTCTTGTCCTTTTGGATCTTCCGCAGTCACTTTTACAGTTTTACCTTTGGCCGAAGCACCGGTGACCTTATGTCCTAGATAGAATTCCATGCCTAATGACTTTTTGAGGACACGTTGTAATTCTTTGCCTAAGCCTCCATCCATAGTACCAATGATGGATTTTGCAAATTCTACGACAGAAACTTTTGAGCCCAGACGTGCATATACGGAACCTAGTTCCAGTCCGATCACACCGCCACCGATGACGATAAGGTGTTTGGGTACTTCTTTTAAATTAAGTGCTTCTGTGGAGGTAATGATTCTCTTTTTGTCCACAGGCAGAAACGGCAATGACGTTGGTTTCGAGCCGGTTGCGATAATTACATTTTTACCGGTGATCTGCTCGGTTGTACCGTCAGCTTTTGTTATCTTAATGGTGTTTTTGTCTACAAATGAACCTACACCCTGGAAACTGTCAATTTTGTTTTTCTTAAATAAGAAAGTGATACCAGCCGTGTTCTGGGCAATAACATCGTCTTTGCGGGCGATCATTTTTGCCATGTCTACTTTTAGGTCTTTTAAGCTGATGCCGAAGGCATCAAAATTGTGGGCAGCATTGTGGTAATGCTCTGAGGAGTCTAAAAGCGCTTTTGAAGGAATACATCCAACGTTGAGACAAGTACCACCAAATGTGCTATATTTTTCAATAACAGCTGTTTTTAATCCTAATTGGGCACAACGGATAGCTCCTACATATCCGCCTGGACCACTTCCGATTACAATTACGTCGTATTGCATTGATTACGTTTTAATTTTTTGTAGTACAAATTTAATGATTATTAATGGGATAGGAAATCAAAACTTACGATTTGTACCCAGAGGGAAGTGCTGAAGCATAAAAAAAGGATATTCAAACCCTGAATATCCTTTTCTATATTTTATTCTGCGACGATTTTTCCTTGCATCACACCGTAGTGACCAGGGAAACTACAGATAAAAGGATAGACCCCTTTTTCGAGGGTGAATGTGATTTTATCCGTTTCGCCGGGACCTAACAATTTGGTATGGGAAACTATCGAAGATAAAGCTGATTTAGGGATATATTCGTCCGCTGCTGCCGCAGCTGCCTCTGCTCCGAAAGTGGGTAGGTCAACACCGGGCTTCAGAATAACTACATTATGTCCCATGGATTCTTTTGGCATGGTTCCCGCATTTTTGAAGGTTAACTCCACTGGTTCGCCAGCTTTCACACGGAATAGATCCTTATCGAACTTCATTTGGTCATTACCTTCTAAAGACAAGCTGTTCGAAATAGCAACATTTTCAATTCCGGGAACAGTCTCTGCTGCTTGGTTTTCTGTTGAAGTTGTTGTTTCTGTACTTGTTGACTTGTCAGATTTCTCTGCGTTTCCGCCACATGATGCAATCGACAAAGCAACTGCAACCGCTGGTATCACAAAAAATTTTTTCATTAGAATAATTTGTTTTTAATGGCAATGAAGCTGCCGCGAACTCCGTCATTCGAGCTTTTACCCGGACGGAGGTTCATGACGGATTCATCATTGTGTTTTATAATTCTTTAAAAATAGTGATTTCATTGATATTTAGAAATTATCATTTCAATTTTGACAATAAAGTATCAATTGTTTTGTGTAATTTGATGGGATCGAAAGGTTTTCCTACAACTTCGTTAGCACCAGCATCTAAGGCTTCTTGTTGTTCGGCCTGTAATACCGAAGCAGAAATAGAGATAATAGGCATGTTTGCGATCGAAGGACTGCTGTGTTTACGGATTTCTTTGATGGCCTCAAAGCCACTCATCAGAGGCATATGGGCATCCATAAAGACCAGGTCTATGGCACGTTGGTTGATTTCCTCGAGCGCAATCTGCCCATTCGTTGCCAGTACGATTTCGCAGTTCCAGCTCTTCAGGATGTTGGCTAACATAAAACTATTCAATTCGTTGTCTTCCGCGATCAGAATGACAGGTGAATTAAATTTAGGTAATTCCGTATAAAGCACTTGGGTTTCTTTTTCTAGGGGTTTATCTTCTATTTTATCAAAAGTACATTCAAAGGAAAATGTGCTTCCACTGCCGTATGTGCTGGATGCAAATACTTTGCCGTTCAACAGGGCTGCGATGCGCTTGACAATAGCCAGCCCGAGTCCTGTGCCACCAAATTTTTTGGTGATGCTATCTTCACCTTGTTCAAAGGCAATAAATATTTTTTCCAAAGCCTCTTCTGCGATCCCTATACCAGTATCAATGACCTGAAACTGCAGGCTGATCTGCTGTTTGGTTTCATCGAGCAGGCTGATTTTTAGCGCTACGGAACCTGTAGAGGTAAATTTAAAGCTGTTGGATATAAAATTGGATAGAATTTGCTTCAGCCGAAGAGGATCTGTCAAAAAATAGCTGTTTATCCGTTCATCTATGTCAATGGAAAAATGTAAACCTTTAAAAATTGCCTTATCTATAAACAGGTTGTTGAGGTCATCGGTAATATCGTGCACCGATGTAGATTCCATATTGAGCTTCATCATGCCAGAATCGACCTTGGAGAGGTCCAGAATGTCATTGATAATATTCAATAAGTTCTGAGATGCTGAATCAAGCTTATTGATCCAGTTTTCCTGTTCGGCTGTGAGCTGTGAATTTTTCAACATTTGTGTGATCCCCATGATACCGTTGATCGGCGTGCGGATCTCATGGCTCATGTTGGCCAGGAAGGTCTCTTTTGATTTTCTGGCCAGTTCAGCCTCTTCTTTTGCCTTCAGGATAGCTTGTTTGGATTCTTCCAGTTCTATATTTTTCGCTTTAATTTCCTGTTGTATGAGCAGTTGCCGCACAAAAGATTTGACTTTTGCGACGGTCGCTTCGGGATTCAGCGGTTTATAGAGATAGTCTACAGCACCACTGTTGAGCCCCTGGATCAGGTATTTGTCCTCCTTAGAGATGGCGGTGACCATGATAGGGATAATGTGGTTCGTCTTGGGGTTTTTCTTAAGAAAGGACACGAATTCGAAACCATTGATTTCGGGCATCTGTACATCAACCAGTGCCAGATCGATCTGTTCTTTCCAGCATATTTTCAAGGCTTCGTTGGGATCGGTGCTGCTAATTATATTTACATATTCGATATCTTCCAGCAAAGCTGTGAGACTGATGATATTTTCGATTTTATCATCGACGATCAATATCTTAATCTTCTTCATTATATCAAAATCTAAATACAAGTTAGGTGAATTGCTCAATGTAGTTTTTTATGGCTTCTATACTCAGGATTTTATCGTGCGCATGGAGCTGTATAGCTGCCTCGGGCATCATGGGGACTTCTGCTGTATCCGGATCCTGCACATAGGTTGTGCCGCCATATTGTTTGATCACTAATAGCCCTGCCGCGCCGTCCTGATTGGCCCCTGAGAACAAAATTGCGGTGCAGTTCTCTTTATATATTTCGGCAGCGGATTCAAATGTCACATCAATCGATGGTCTGGAATATTGGACCGGTTCGGAGATGTCCAACGAAAAGCTATAATCAGGCTCAATGAGCAGGTGGTATCCAGCAGGTGCAAAATAGATCGTTCCATCTTCAATGCTCTCCTTGTCATCCGCTGTTTTTATGCGTTGTACCAAGGCTTTCGACAACGTCTCCTCAATGCTTGAAGCATATTTAGGATTGCGGTGTACGATGACGACTACAGGGACCTGTATAGGTCGTTCCAAAGCTTTTAGAATATTTAAGATAACGCTAAAACCGCCTGCAGATCCTGCCAATAAGAGAATTTTCCGTTCCATGGCTAACCGATTTTTTGGTAAATGTTGTATTTTTTATTCACAACTTTAAATTTAGCCGCATTTTTGTAGTTGATTAATGACTCTTTCGATCCAAGGCATAGAAAACCGAGATGACAGAGAGAATGGTAAAACAGATCCAGGACTTTTGATTGAAGTTCAGTATCGAAATAAATCAGTACGTTCCGGCAGCTGACGACCTGAAACTCATTGAATACACCGTCTGATACGAGGCTATGCTGTGAAAAAAGTATATTTTTTTTTAGACTGTTATGAATAGTCGCTGCATTGTACATGGCGGTATAATAATCCGAGAGGGAGCTTTTTGGTTCTGTTTTAATAAAATTTTCTGAGTACTCTTTTACTTTTGCCAGGGAGTAGATACCCCTTTTGGCTTTATCCAGCACTTTCGAATTGATATCCGTTCCGTAAATAAATGCGCGTTCGTACAAGCCCGCTTCCTTCAATAGAATGGCCAGGGAATAGACTTCTTCGCCTGTTGAGCATCCGGCACTCCAGAGTTTAATATGCGGGTATGTAGCCAGGTAGGGAAACACCTCTGCTTTTAAGGCTTTATAGAACTCGGGATCCCTGAACATCTCCGTGACATTGACGGTAATTTCCTGTAAGAAGTAGGTGCTATATCCCGGTTTATTGATCAAGTTGGATTTTAATTCCAGCAGATTCAGCTTATTGAGTTCCATTATTCTGGCTACTCGTCTTTTGAGCGAGGACCGTGTATAGCCTGACACATCAAAACCATGAAGGTTTTTGAGCACATCAATTATTTCCTCCAGCTCTTCGAATGTTAACATTATTGCCATTTTACTGCTTAACTCAACCATACACGCATTAAAGAAATCAGTTTATCTACATCGACGGGTTTGCTGATGTAGTCGTTAGCGCCGACAGCTATGGTCTTTTCCCGGTCGCCTTTCATAGCTTTGGCGGTTACCGCTATGATCGGCAGGTTTGCGAAGCGCTTGTTGGCCCGTATGTTTTCAATTGCTTCATAACCGTCCATAACCGGCATCATAATATCCATTAAGACGAGGTCTATGTGTTCGTTTCGCTCCAGGATATCGAGTGCTTCCTGTCCATTATTTGCGATCTCAACATTGATTTCATATCCTTCAAATACGGTGCTCAACGCAAAGATATTACGCATATCGTCATCTGCCAGCAACACTGTCTTGTTCGCCAGATTATTTTCGGCCAGCACCGATGAGCCGGGGGTAGATGGACTGTATGCTTTTTTGTTGCTCCGGATGTTATTTAAAAATAAATTCACTTCGTCTATTAAGCGGTTGTTGGACTTAGCTGATTTTAACACCATAGCCTGGCTATGCTGCACAATTTCTGAAGTCTGTTCGGGACTTAGCTCCATCGCTGTATTAATAATGATCGGCAGCTCCTTGTACTGGCTATTGGACTTGATTTCGTTGAGCAGTTCGATCCCTGGCCTGTCAGGCAAATTAAGATCCATAATGATGCAGTCAAATATCTTTTCCTGAGACAGAAGATCCAGCGCCTGCTGGGCGTCATAAGCCTGAAATATCTGTATATGCTGCTCCTCAAGGGATTGTTTTATAAAATCACTTTGAATTTCCTGGTCTTCCACCAAGAGGATTTTTTTCAGGGGATGACTAGTGGAGGCTTTGATCTTCTGGAAGGTCTCGGCCAGGGACTCTTCCGATACTGGTTTAGACATAAAACTGATGGCACCGGCGGATATAGGTTCATCATGGAGGAAGGTCCCCGCTGACATCATGTGAACGGGAATATCCTTGGTTGCCGTAGTCTTCTTCAGATTGCGCAACACTTCCCAGCCATCCATTTTAGGCAGCATGATATCCAGAATGATTGCTGCAGGCAGAAGGTTCTGGGCTTTGTTGAGCCCATCTTGTCCATCGTAGCTGAGGTAGACATCATAGCCGTTCTGAATGGCATAATCTTTTAAGATGTCCGCAAAGATGAAATCATCTTCAATGATCAGCAATCTGTTGTTTTTGTTTGCAGCATCAGCGTAAGTGGCGTTGTCTTCCCCAATTTTTGGGGATATTACAGGAGTAATGGGCGATTGCTTGTCCACTGTGGTGGATACAGCGTTTTGGGTATCCAAAAGTAATGGAAGGGCAAAGACAAAGGTACTTCCTTCGCCCACTTTGCTGTGGAGTGTAATTTTGCCCTTCAGAAGATTTGCTATTTCGCGGCATATCGACAGGCCGAGCCCTGTGCCACCATATTTGCGGCTTGTAGAGCCATCTTCTTGTTTAAAGGCATCAAAGATCAGTTCCTGTTTGTCCGGAGCTATACCAATTCCGGTGTCGCTAACCGTAAAATAAAGATGTTCTTTGTCAGCTGCTATCTTGAGCGATACGGTACCGTTCTCGCCCGTAAATTTGAACGCATTTGACAGGAGATTCTTGAGCACTTGCTGTATACGTTGTTCGTCACTGACGAATTCTTGCGGTGTACTTTCCTCGAGCTGTAATTCGAACCGGATATGTTTCGATTCGGCAGTGTCGTGAAAAAAGTCCCGGATATAGCTGATCAGATCACCGGTGTTGATGGGTTCGTTCTGTATTTCAACTTTTCCGGATTCTATTTTGGCTAAATCCAGCAGTTCATTAATGAGGTGAAGCAAGTCAGAACCGGCGCTATGGATGACAGATGCGTATTTAATCTGATCCTCATGTAAATTTTGCTTTTTATTGTCCTGCAGCAGTTTGGCCAGAATAAGGATACTATTGAGGGGAGTCCGCAGTTCATGGCTCATATTGGCCATAAATTCCGATTTGTATTTGCTGGATAGTTCTACTTCTTCGATCTTTTGGGCGACAGCCAGCCGTGCCTTTTCCAGATCTTCATTTTGAGAGAATAGCAGTTTGGCCTTCTCATCCAGCTCATTGTTTGTCTGGATAAGCTCTTCCTGTTGTACCCGCAATTCCTCCTCCGAGGCTTCCAGCAGATGGGTTTTATGGATCAGCTCCTCATTGGTTGTCCTTAATTCTTCTTGCTGCGCTTCAAGCTCTTCTGTCTGCTGCTGAAGTTCTTCGTAAAGTTCGGCAAGCTTGCCATGAGTCTGAGCTACTTTTAGAGTGACCGCAACATTGTCTTTCACCTTATCCAGGAATTTGAGCCGAAGCTGTTCCTCTTTTTCGCCAACGATCGGACAGCAGATTTCCATCACTGCGACACAATGACCTTCATAAGTAAAAGGGATGATATAGATTTCGGCCTCGATTCTGCTGGACAAAGAAGTTTCCAGAAGCAGATGGCTATGGTCGATGTCTTTGATTTTTACGACCAGGTTTTTGCAGGCCACATCACCTAAGATGCCATCGTTTTCCTTGAAGGTCTGTTTGAGCTGCGAAGATGAAATACCGACTTTGTGCGATAGCTGGTATTCCTGATAATTGTCATCAAATACATAGACGGTACCACCTAGCGCCTTGGTCGTACGGATAATGGCTTCCAAGCTGATTGTCGCAATTTTTTTGTCTGTATAATCGCCACGTAGCTGCTCGTCGATATCGTTGATGGCATTCAGGATCCAGTTGTCGCTATTGGTCTGATCCTGCAGTGTGCGCAGTTGATCATTGGATTCCTTCTGACTTTTAACGGTCGCCCTTAGTACTTTGGAAATGGAAGAGATCTTGGCCAAAATAAAGAAAAATCCGCTTAATCCGATCGCAATAAACAAGTAAGTAATGTTCTGGGCAAGCTGAAGACTGTTGGCGGATTTCTCCAGTAAATTAGCCCTTTGGGCGAGAAGATCTTTGGAGAGTATATCAATCTGATTAAAAATGGCTGTTTTTTGGACACTAATCCGCTTAGAAAGATCTTCATTGTGCGCGATCTCGTACATATCTTGCTCAAAATCATAGAATGCCCTTATTTCCTTGCGGAGTAAGGCTATCTGCTGCGCCGGGAATGTATAAAACCCATCGTCGGTGTCAAATGCGTTCAACAGCTCATCATTACGCCTAAGGTCTTGCTGATAGGGAGTAAAGAGCGCGGTGTTCTTTTTTATACAATAGTTAAGTTTGGCGTCATTGACATTATCCACGTTTGTTCTGATCCGGTTAATAAGAGCAAACCGCTCTTCGGCAATCCGGACAATCGTACGTTCATTATCCAATATATGATGCAGAGAGATAAAAAAGCACAACGCGGAAATAAAAATTAGTGAAAAAGAAATCACTACTCCGATGGTAATCTGCTTTTTATAGTTTTTTTGATCCATGCAAGAATGCGTTTAATGTTCATTTTTCTGCGGGTAGTTGCCGTTATCACACCGGGAAAAAGATGTATGTAAAATAACGAAAAAACTTACTATTCCTAAAATACAGAAAAATACAAGATAGTCAGGTGCAAACGTGAAATACTTAAAAAACAAAACCCTGATGATGGGCACCAGGGTTTGTTACTAACCAATTATAAACCTAAATTATGAAAAGACTTCCTAAAGAGCTCCTAAAATTAACTTTAGTTGCTGTATTTTTTTGCCTGAAAACCAGAATGATTGTTTTATTAATCTTATATATGCTTTTAAAATAAATGTGCTTAAAAGCGTTCTGTTAGTGTTTTCATAGCGAGATAACCTTTAATTATCTTCTACAAAGATACAGTAAATAGTCCTTTCCTTCCAAATATTTTTAACAATAAGTTGCTAATACAACTATGTTGTGACATATAAATGATATTTGGCGTATTTAAATAAAAATATGACCGTCAACGTTTCGTCTCTGTAAGAGCCGACAGTCGGATTATTGGTCGAAATCCCTTACTTTTACAAAAATATATTTTGATGGTATTGACAGAATTTAAACAGATAAAAGGGTTTGTACTGGATGTGGACGGTGTTTTGACGGATGGAACAGTGCAGGTAAACGAAAGCGGGGAGCAGTTGCGTACCTTTAATATCAAAGATGGTTACGCGATGCAGCTGGCCATTAAGCAAGGTTACCCTATTTTTATTATTACCGGCGGAGCTTCCCGTGGTGTTGAACATCGTTTAAAGGGCCTTGGCGTCCGTGAAGTTCATTTAAAGGTAGCTGACAAGCTGACGAGGTTGAGGGAGCTTGCAGATGTATATCAGTTAGAATTGAGTCAGCTGATGTATATCGGAGATGATATTCCGGACTTCAGTTGCATGCGTTCTGTGGGGCTTGCTGTCTCTCCGGCCGACGCTGTCGAGGACATTAAGAAAATTTCGCATTATGTATCGGCATTGAAAGGCGGGAAAGGCGTTGTGCGCGAGTTGATCGAGAAAGTTTTGAAGCTACAGGGCAACTGGTATGAGGATGAAATGATAAAGAGTATATAGGTATGTTAGCGAATTTAAAAAATGTTCCGGTTATTCTAGGCTCCCAATCGCCAAGGCGAAAACAGTTATTAGCAGGTTTGGGCTTTCCGTTTGAGGTCGAAGTGAGAGAAACAGATGAATATGTGGATCCTGCGCTTACGCCTCAAGAAGCTGTCCGTCAGATTGCCTTGCAAAAATTGAAGGCTTTTGCGGACCGGTCGGACAGCCTGGTGATCTGCGCAGACACGGTTGTTGTTTCGGCTGCGGGGGAGATTCTGGGTAAGCCCAAAAGCAGGGACGAGGCCGAACGGACGCTTTGGAGTCTGTCCGCCGATAAGCATCTGGTCATGACGGCAGTGGCGATCCAATGGAAAGGTAGTGTCCATTCTTTTGTGGAGACGACAACAGTTCACTTCTATCCGCTGGATTCGGAAGAAATAAGCTACTACGTATCAAATTTTTCACCGTTGGACAAAGCGGGATCCTATGGTATCCAGGAATGGATCGGCTTGATCGGAATCGCGAAAATAGAGGGGGAATACAACAATGTGGTGGGCTTGCCAACAGCTAAGCTCTACCAGGAATTAAAAGGTTTAACATAGAAAAAGCGGCTGTATAGCCGCTTTTTTTGAAAACAATTTGTGTTATCGATTCCCTTTTTCATATAGGAATCGATGCACGCTCTATGGTATCTTTAACGGAGAGGACATGTACTAATTTTGCCAGCTGTCGATTATTGGAAGCATGAGGCCTCAATTCACCCGCTATTTGATGAAATAACGGATTCCTGTATAAAACATGCGTCCTGTTAGCGGGCCCCACAGCATCGAGGTGTCAAAATAGTTTCCAAAGGGCTGATCCGCAGCAAGGATTGGGGTTTTCTGAAAATAGTTGGATAGATTTTCACCGCCAATATAGACCGTAAAGTTCTTGTCTTTGCCGAATGTTTTACTGATCTGCGCATTCATTGTCGCATAGGTTCTGGATGTTGCTGGCATCTGGTATTCTACTGGGTTGTCTAGCGTTGAAGGTATACGTTTTGGTCCAACGACATTCAAGGTGTAATCCAGGCTCCAGCCCGAGTGGTGATTGTACGCAAGGTTGACAAAGCCACGATGTTTGGCCAACAGTGGTTTGGTTTTTCTGCCGCTCTCGAAATCGGTCTGTACATCCAGGAGACGATAAGCGAGACGCGTTTCAAAATGTGGGGCGGGCATCAAACGGAACTCTGCTTGTAAGCTGTTGGAAAATGATTTGCCACTTAGATTATAAAAATTGATCTCCCTTGGGTTTTCGTAATCTACAACAACCTGATTGGAGAAGCTGTTGTGAAAAAACTCGACAGAAGCAGAGGCTTCTCTTCCGAAGATTCGCATGCTCTGGTCCAGGGCTAGGCCGGTATTCCATGATACTTCAGGCTGCAGGCCATATGCTTTCTGATGAATATCAGGGGACTGAATGACCAGTTTTCGGCTACTTGCCAGTACAGCGGTGTTTTCTGCAAAGATATTTGCTGTTCGCTGTCCCCTTCCTGAACTAGCGCGTAAGGTTGTTCCGGATATAGGTGCATAGCGCAGGTTCACCCGCGGTGTGGTAAACCAGCCATATAATGAATTATAGTCCTGGCGTAACCCCAGTACGGCATCAAATTTTTCGGAAGGACTAAAGGTATATTCTGCAAATGCTCCCGAGACCACCTCTTTGCGTTTAAAATTCTGGTCCTTGAGATACCATTCGTCATAGTTGTCGTAATTGACGGACACACCGACCCGATATTTGTGGGCGACGGTACCGAGGATGTCCTGAAAGAGGAGGTTAGCATAACCGTTTTGTTGTTCAGAATCGTAGCTGTTCAGACCAAAGTAGCTTTTCTGATTATAGTTGGATCCCGCCAGTTGCAAGCCAACGCTACGATGTTTATTCCCCGGAAATACATAACCAATTTTGGCAAAGCCTTCAACACGCTCGATGTCAAAGCCGAGTCCATAGCGATTGGTCGTGCCTTTATCCTTTTTCTTGTCAAAATCTATTTGTCCGCCGGTACGGTCGTCATTGAGGTATTTAATGCCGAATTGTACCATAAGACCCTTTCCGTTTTCGTATAACCAACGGTTTACCCCGGAAAATAAATTTCCGATGGGCACATCCCGGAAGCCATTGTGGCTAAAGTTCATGGATTTATTATACATAAAGTTGTCATGTAATAAGACCGATGTGGACCAATGGTGCCCAATTTTTTGGGAAAGGTTCAGATTTACGTCAGTGCGCCCCATATTATTGGCATAGGCATTAAAGAACAGCCTTTCTGAGTTTTGTGGTTTTTTTAGTTCGACATTGATCTGACCGGCCATGCTTTCATAGCCATTGGCGACGGAGCCTACCCCCTTGGCGATCTGAATGGATTCTATCCAGGTGCCAGCGATGGAATTTAGGCCCAGTGGTGAGGCTAAGCCGCGGGGGCCTGGCAGGTTTTCGACAGTCAGCTGGGTATAGATTCCACTGAGGCCTAGCATCTGGATCTGTTTACTGCCGGTGACGGCATCAGCACTGATTACGTCCACGGAAGCATTGGTTTCAAAACTTTCGCTCAGATCACAGCAGGCTGCTTTGAATAGTTCTTTGCCGGTGAGTACTTCCAGTCTGGCGGGTGTCATCCTGTCGATATAGTTTGACCGGCGTGTCCCTTTAACTTCGACTTCCATCAGGACATTGCCTCTGGCGGTGATCATGACAATCTCATGGGGGTCTTTAATGGTGATGGTATCGGACCGCATGCCCACATAGCTAACCACCAGTTTGTCAAAACCGTCTTTGTGCTCTAGCTTAAACACACCGTTTTCATTACTTCTGGTATTCCTTGTCGGTAAATTTGCCCAATGCACGTTAGCACCTACAATTGGTTTGAGCTCACCTTTTTCATTCTCTTCCACCACGACACCTGTAATGATATGGGGGTGGTCATGTTCTGATTCGGTTGTAGCAGGTTGTTTTTCAGGTGATTTTCCGTCGATCAGTCGTGGGTACATACAGCATTCATGCAGCTTGGCATAAGCCTCTTCGCTTGCCACTAGGTTGTCGACGTCATGTCCGACTGCAGCGATGTTTTTTTTGATCGTTTCCAGCTGCACTTTCTCTGCATCGTAGGTTAAGAGCAGCTGATTGTTGCTGGCATTCCAGACTGCGCTAGCTACGCCGGGCAGTTTGGCTGCAGTTTCAATTCTTTTTTTGCACATGGCGCAGTTGCCGGCCACAGTTAGTGTTTTTGTACTGTCGCTCTGTGCCCAAAGGGTTGTGATGGTGATAAATAAGATTAGTGCTGTTGTGTATATTTTTTTTAACATTTGATTCATGATTCTTTAATAGTATACGGTCTTAAAAAAAGCTGCATAGCAATGCCTATCGATGAAAAAATCCATCAATACATCAGTATAATGAAGAAATGAATCAGATTCTAAAGTTTTGGTTAAGAATAAAGACAGGCTGGTTATCTTTTTGGATAAAGTTTCCGAAACTAGCTACCTGGAGTAATGAGCTGTCTTCTTCGGCTGCAAACTGAAAATAGTTAATCATCCAATGGCGTATGATAACCGCCGGGGAGAAACTATTGAAGTTAAGAGTCTGAGATAAACGATTGAAGTCATCCACTTTTTGAGCAGCTATGCGTATATCTTTACAGCTGCCTTCCTGATGGCAATGTTGCTGGTTTTTATCCGATTTTGCACATAAGGGGCATGAATGAGCCGTTTGGTCTTCTGACAGTGACAGCGCCTGAGGTTCGCCCTGGCAAAAATGAAGATGCAAAGTCGCACCGCTTGCTGCGAGCAGATAGAAAAATAAGCCGATAAAGAGTGCGATCTTCTTCATTTCCACAAATGTAGATAAAATTTATATGTTTTTTTTGTAATATTTTGAATAAATGTTATAACTTGTACTGCAGAATTTATAACCAAAAACTACCGATGTTATGTGTCTTTTATTCATTAATTCCATTAGTTTATATCTGCTAGCTGTACTTTTGATCGTCAGTGCAGTGCTATTGTATAAAGGATTTTATCATGTCGTCCGCCGTATTCAGGAATAAGCGTTTCTGATGGCTTTCCTTTTGGGGAGCGGGCTAATGGACTTTGATTGTTGATTATGAAAACGGAGCCGCCTTAATAAGCAGCTCCGTTTTTTATGATCGGCTTAGCAATGGGTCGCTTTTTCCGTTTTTTCCGGTCTCGATACGACCGGCGTATTGTTCTGCAAAATCCGAATATTGTTTGCAGGTTACACGGACGTCATACCAGTGATATTGTTTGGATAGGTCGAAGCGAATAGTCGCAGTTTCCCCGCTTTTTAGCGAGAGAGGTGTGTTTCCCCGACCGTAGCTCAGATCTTCAAATAGGAGCTGATGATCCACCTCATCGCTGTTCATACAGCTGAAGATTAATTTACCCGTGAAGGTTTTGGTATTTTTATCTATTTCGTAGCGGCAGATGATTTTAATTTTTGGATGTGTGGGGCCGCCCTTAAACTCGCGATAAAAGCCATTAGGACCATGTACTTCAAACTGATACTTTCCATTTTCGAAAGATTGTATATTCCATTGGTCGGTGATGCGGTCACCGGGACACACCGCATAGCAGCGGGAGGTTCCGGTTTCACCGTTATAAGGGGCAGCATGATATACAGTGAAGGGAGAGCCCGCGGCTCGATCACCGAACATATCATTTCGTACTTCGAACGCAATCTGATAGTTTCCTTCTGGGCGGTATTCACCATCCGCATACAATTCGTAAGGGAGCAAGCAGGAGTCACGAAGCCCCGGTTCCTGTCTTGGAAAATAAGGCGAACTGGTAGGGTTTTTCTCTATTTGCTGGACCTCCGCTGAGGATAAAGGTTTGAAGCCCATTGGAAGTCCTTTATATTTGGCTTGGTGGATTCCTCTTATAAAATGTTCGCGGTCCAATACTAATGGTTTGTTGATCAGCTCGCCGTGGTAAGGTCTGAAGGCTGAGGTGAGGTCGCCGCAGACTGCCCTTCGCCAGGCGCTGATGTTGGTCTCCCTGACTTCTTTCTTGATTTTATGGCTAATGAATTTTTCGAGAAATTGTAAGCTGGAGGTGTGATCGAATACCTGAGAATTGACCCAGCCACCTCTTGTCCAAGGTGATGCAATAATCATCGGAACCCGATACCCCAGGCCGATCACGCTCTCACGTCCACTTTCCGGATAATATTGTTCATTACGGCGGACAAATTCGACGGTCGGGTCAATCCCCGCGGAGACTTTGCCACTTTCTGGCCGGTACGGATTTGGCGGCGTGAAAGGTGCGAAATGGTCGAAATAGCCATCGTTCTCATCGTAGGTGAGAATAAAGATCGTTTTTTTCCAAATCTCTGGGTTCTGCGTTAGGATATCCATGATTTCACTAACGTACCAGGCGCCAAACCAAGGGGAGTCGGGATGATCTGAGAAAAGCTGGGGTGGCGCCAGCCAGGAGACCATCGGAAGCTTTCCCTCTTCAACATCTTTTCGAAACTGATAAAGGATATCTCCTTTGGGTATCTGTAGCTCCCGCTGCTGATCGCCTTCCTGATAGCGCATGGTCTCCAATTGCATATAATCAGGTTGTGCACTATTGTTGACAAATGCCCGCCGATGGATATCCCTTGTCCGTGCATCGAGTTTTTCGAAGTTGTCCATGCTGTACTGCTCGATTTCAGCAAGTAGCTGTCCCAGTTGCTGCTGTAGTTTTTGCTTCATATCTGCAGTCGTGGCAGTACTTATTTTTTCTTTCAGCTGTTTCTTTTTTTCGTGCAGCAGCTGACGATAGCGTGGGCTGTATTTTACCTCATATTGCGGAAAGTATTCCATAGGATTACATCCAAAATTGGCCAGCCAGCTATTGGCCTCACCGCTATAACCGGCGCTGCTGGATGAAATTTCGTTCTGATAGATTTTCCAGTCCACTCCGAGCTCAGACAGGCGTTCGGGAAAGGTTTTCCAGTTGGCTTTTCCACTAAATTCAGAATCACCATTCCATACCAGCGCCTTTCCGTTTAAATTTTCGCGGATATTTGCTGTCCAGAAATACAATCTGTTGGGGTTGGTACCTGTGATGCTGGAACAAAAATGCTGATCGCAGATGGTGAAAGAATCGGCAAGTGAATAGTAGAAGGGTATATCTTCCCGGGTATAATAGCCCATCGTTAAGGGGAGGTCTGCAAACTCTTTAAAGCCAGAATGTTTGACATCTAACCATTTATCCATTTTACCCTCATTGCGGGCGTCGGTCTGATCCGTCCAGTTATGAGGAAGACATCCCATCCAGGTGATTTTTGAATCTTTGATATCTAGCCGGAAGGGGGCGTATGTTTCACCAGTTTTTTGCGTCTGGAACCAGACTTTATTGCGGTTTGGCTGCCGGATGGCTCTGGGATCGTTGAATCCACGAACTCCCCGGAGGGTACCAAAAGCATGATCAAAAGATCTGTTTTCCTGCATCAGCAGTACAACATGTTCGGCATCATAAAAGGAGCTTCCTAAGGCAGGGTTGATTGCCATTGCCTTGGCAACGGCCGGCGGAATGACATGAGAAAGCGAGGCTCCCCCGGCAAGCATCGCCGCTTTCTTTAAAAAATCTCTTCTGGTATCCATGTTATTTGCTTGTTAATCCTCGTTCAGGCCTGTATCCGACAATTAGTGTCTGGGTATAAGGCTTAATAGTTGACCTATCCCAGACGCTAACCGGAATCATTTTGGAGTCGTTAGTCCTTGATAGACTTTATGAAGTCAGGAATCTGATCCATGTAGTCCTGTTCTTTTAACTTTTTAACAAATGCAGTGCCGATGATCGCTCCGGCAGTATAGGTACTAGCCTTTTGGAATGTCGCTTTATCCGAAATACCGAATCCGACAATTAGCGGGCTTTTGAGCTGCAGATCATGTATACGCTTAAAGTAGGCATGGGTATCTTCACCTACATCCAGGGTTTTGCCAGTCGTGGCATTGGCCGAGAGCAGATAGATAAAACTACGGGAAAGACTGTCTATTTTTTTGATACGTTCGGTTGAAGTCTGCGGCGTGACAATAAAGATATTGGCAATGCCATTTTTTTCGAAAGTCTCTTTATACAGTTCCTCATATTCATACATGGGCAGATCAGGAATAATAACGCCGTCCACACCGACGTTCTTGCATTCTGCGCAAAAATTGTCCATTCCGAACTGCAGCACAGGGTTTACATACCCCATCAAAAAGACGGGGATGTGTACGTGCTGACGGAGCTCGCGCAGTTCTTCAAATAGCCTTTTAAGTGTCATGCCATTTTCCAGCGCCACCTGTGAACTGTGCTGGATGACGGGGCCGTCTGCGACCGGATCAGAGTAAGGAAATCCAATTTCCAAAAAATCTGCCCCAGCTTCCTCCAGTTTTTTAGCTATACGGACTGTACTTCCCAGCTCGGGGTAGCCTGCGGTAAAATATATCGATAATAAGGGGTTGCCCGCTTTTTTTTCAATCGTTCTCATGCGTTTAAAAATCAAAGTATTTCATATAGTTGTCCAGATCCTTGTCACCTCGTCCTGACAGGCATATGACCACCGTCTCGTCTCCTTTGAACGGAATCTTCGCCAGATAAGCCAGCGCGTGGGCGCTTTCAATCGCAGGGATGATACCTTCCAGTCGCGTAAGTTCGAGACCTGCCTGCATGGCTTCGTCGTCGGTGATGCTGACGTAATTCCCCCTGCCCGAGCGGAATAACCAGGCATGTTGTGGACCGATGCCCGGATAATCCAGTCCTGCAGAAATGGAATAGGGCTCAACGACCTGGCCATCTTCAGTCTGCATCAATATGGACCTGCTTCCATGGAGCACACCTTCTTTTCCCAGTGCGGTTGTCGCAGCAGATTCTCCCGAATGAACACCGTGACCAGCGGCTTCAACGGCGTAAAGCTGAACAGATTCCTCATCCAAAAAATGGTAGAACATACCCGCAGCATTGGATCCACCACCGACGCAGGCCAGCACCATATCGGGAGTTGCCTTTCCCGTTTTTTCAAGCAGTTGCTTTTTTGTTTCCTCAGAAATGATGGACTGAAAGCGAGCGACCATATCCGGATAGGGGTGTGGTCCGACGACCGACCCGATGATGTAATGGGTATCAATAGGATTGTTTATCCAGTCGCGCAGCGCTTCGTTGGTTGCATCTTTCAGCGTTTTCGAACCGGAGGTTGCTGCGATAACTTCTGCGCCCATCATCTTCATGCGCGCAACGTTGGGCGCCTGGCGCTGTATGTCAATTTCACCCATATAGACAGCACATTGGATGCCTTTGAGCGCACATACCGTTGCGGTGGCTACACCATGCTGTCCTGCTCCTGTCTCCGCAATAATGCGTTTTTTGCCCAAACGCTCAGCCAGAAGAATCTGGCCAATGGTATTGTTGATCTTATGTGCTCCGGTATGGTTGAGGTCCTCGCGCTTTAAATAAATAGTCGTCCCATATTTTTCAGACAGGCGCTTGGCATGATATAATGGTGAAGGGCGACCAACGTAATCGCGGAGCAATTGGTTAAATTCTTCCTGAAAGCTTTTCTCTTCGATAATCTTGAGATATTCTTCGCGAAGCTCCTCCACATTCGGGTAGAGCATCTCAGGGATATAGGCACCTCCAAATGGCCCATAATATCCTTTCTCATTAACTTGATATATACTCATCTTTTAATATTGTTTATGCTTTGGGTTAATAGATTGATATCTTTTAATCCGGGTTCTACTTCGAATTTTGAATTGAGATCCAGGGCGTACAGACGTGGATCGTCGACTTGTAAGGCTTCTCCGATATTGTCTGGTCCTAATCCGCCACTGAGGAAATAGGGACAGTCTAATTTATACTGGTTTAACAGCGACCAGTCGAAGGGTATACCCGTGCCACCATAGGCGCTGCTTTTTGTGTCAAATAAAAAATAATCCACGACATCGCGGTAGGATTCCAGCTGATTCCAGTCAAAGCTATGATCGACTCCGAATGCTTTTATGACAATGGCCGATGTCTCCGCTTTCAGGGCCTGGCAGAACTCTGCTGTTTCATTCCCGTGTAGCTGAACGGCATCCAGCTTGAAATTATGAATTGTATCAACGAGCTCCGGCAGATCAGTGTTCACAAAGACCCCCACTTTCGCGGGCTGCACGAGGTTGCGGATATATTCCCTTTGTGCTGTGCCGACATAACGTTTGGACTTCTCGTAAAATATAAAGCCGATATAATCAACCCCAAGTGCGGTTACTTCTGCAATGTTGTCCGGATATTTCATCCCACACACTTTTACTTTAACTGCCATGCTTATTGCTTAATGATTTTTTGAAAACTTCGGAGCGCTTTTCCGGACATCAGGGCTTCTTCCGCTTCGTAAAAGCAGTCGCCAAACGTCTTTTCGGGGTGAAATGTTTTAATGGCAAATGCGGCATTGGTCAATACCACATTGTTTTGCACATCCGTACCTTGATTATTCAGTATGGACAAAAATATCTGTGCTGCATCCGCAACGCTGTCACCTCCAGCCAGATCCTCTGGGAGGATTGGTGAAAAACCGAGTTCTTCCATACTGTAATAATTTTCACCTTGGTTGGTGATG
Organism: Sphingobacterium sp. InxBP1; assembly: GCF_026191775.1. Taxonomy (NCBI): domain Bacteria; kingdom Pseudomonadati; phylum Bacteroidota; class Sphingobacteriia; order Sphingobacteriales; family Sphingobacteriaceae; genus Sphingobacterium; species Sphingobacterium sp. InxBP1. The sequence continues at coordinate 235,980 of NZ_JAINDX010000040.1, forward strand.
ACTTTAAAATCACCGGTCATGGATATCTCGTCATAGCCATCCAGGGCATGTATAATTGCGTATTGCTTGTCGGTATGCTGGTACAGATAACCATATAGGCGTGCAAGCTCTAAGCTGAATACGCCAACAGACTGAAATTTTGGATTGGCTGGGTTGGTTAAGGGTCCTAACATATTAAAAAACGTCTTCACCCCCAAGGCCCGGCGGATGGGAGCAACGGTTTTCATGGCGGGGTGAAACAGCGGAGCATGGAGGAAGCATATATTGGCTTCGTCGAGCTGGCGGGTCAGTTCTTCCTTGTCGTTGCTGAACTGATAACCCAGATGTTCCATGACATTTGATGAGCCACAGCTGGATGATACACCGATATTTCCATGTTTGGCAACCTTATAACCTGCACCGGCTGTAACGAAAGAAGCGATTGTAGAGATATTGAACGTATTTTTGCCGTCGCCGCCAGTACCGCAGAGGTCAATCAGATCGTAACCGTCAAAGTCCAGTTTGAGACATAAGTCGTACATCGCGTCTCGAAATCCAGCGAGTTCTTCCACGCGGATACTGCGCATACCATATGCGGTCATGAATGCTGCAATCTGATGACTGTCATATTTACCTCTGGCAATGTTGGTCAGGATTTCGTAAGCTTCCTGCCGCGAAAAAGTTTTGTATTCAAACAAATGGGCTAAAATTTCTTTCATATTTATTTTAAATAAAAAGGGCTTACCTTATTCAGGCAAGCCCACCATATCTTGATGTATATCAAATAATGCAATAGGAGTTTGCCACAACGTTATTCGTCGTGCCACCACCAAGCTTTATTCAATACGGTCAGTATCATTTTTCTTTTTTTGTTTTTACAAATATGGTTGATACAATTGTAAAATGCAAGTCTTTTTATTGAAAAAAAACTAAAAAATCAGCATTCGACTTAAAATTGTTGTTAAAACATTCTAAAGGACACGGGGGCACAAGGTTATCGAACGGTAAATTTGTGCTGAGGGTCCGTGTAAATGCGGTCAATAAAAAACGAAATGGGCTCTATTGTCACCTTTGGACACCAGGGTGAAAGAAGCTATTTTTTTATCTTGGACAACCGCTGCGAAAACAAAGCGTTTCAGATACCGGACAAAATAAACTTGTCGTGGGTCTATTCCTTCGAGGTCGATATCATTGGTTTCCTTACGTCCAGCCCGGGTAAAGCTGATATATTCCAGTTTACTGTTATCTTTACTCTGTATATTGATCCGAATCTCGTCTATGCTGGCCAAGAGATACTCCTGCATGTCCGCATCCATATTTTTGGAGGTTAACAGATCTTGGCTCAAAATGATGTCGCTTGCGACATCTTGGTCATTTAGGCGATGTACAAAGTTCTTCAGCACAGCTACATTGGGATCCTTATCCGCACTTTGCTGTGCAAATAATGAGCAGCAGAACAGGGTTATACAGGCTAAAAGCCATGCCTTTATCTTGAATTTCATGCATATAAGACTTGTATGCCATCCAATGGATTAATCAGCAGACAAGGATTTGTGTTTGTATTAATCGACAATGGCTCTTTCGAATGGGTATTTTTACATCTGAGCAATAAAAAACGCCTTTTACTAAAGGCGTTTTTTATTGCTTAATATTCATCTTCATTGAAGAAGAAATCATCTTTTGTTGGATAGTCGGGCCAAATTTCTTCAATATTTTCATATGGCTCACCGTCATCCTCAAGAGATTGTAAGTTTTCAATCACCTCAACTGGTGCACCCGAACGAATAGCGTAATCGATTAATTCATCTTTTGTTGCTGGCCATGGTGCATCTTCTAGATGCGAAGCTAATTCTAATGTCCAATACATATAAAAACAATTTAAGTTCTCTATTTTCGCAAAGCTATCAATTAATTTAACTTAAGCAAGTAAATCAGCTGTTATTTTTCTGTAAATAATGTAAATTGTTGGATATTAGATAGATAATATTTTAAATATTCTCAAAGTCACTACCTTTTTCCTTTAAGGCATTCAGTCGTGGCGAGACGGATTTGATATCCGGATTGGCGTAATCATTCTCTATTAGCCCGTCGCGCATGCGTACAATACGGTGGGCATGAAGTGCGATATCCTCCTCATGTGTAACCAGAATAATGGTGTTTCCTTTGGAGTGGATTTCTTCGAGCAGCCCCATAATTTCGATGGATGTCTTCGTGTCAAGGTTTCCGGTAGGCTCGTCAGCCAATATAATGGATGGATCGTTGATCAGTGCACGCGCAACGGCCACGCGCTGCCGCTGGCCACCCGACAGTTCATTGGGTCTATGGTCCATACGATGTCCCAAACCTACGCTCTCTAAGGCCGCCGTGGCTTTTTGCTCACGGTTAATTTTGTTATATCCGGCATAGATCAGCGGCAAGGCAACATTCTCCAATGCCGTGCTTTTGGGCAGCAAATTGAAGGTTTGAAAAACAAAGCCTATTTCTTTGTTTCTGACCTCGGCGAGCTCATCGTCTGACATATCGCTTACGTTTATACCGTTGAGGATATACTCTCCTCTGCTAGGCGTGTCCAGACAGCCCAATATATTCATAAGTGTGGATTTCCCTGATCCTGATGGGCCCATTAATGCAACAAATTCTCCCTTGTGAATATTGAGCGTCACGGAGCTAAGTGCATGGATGGTTTCTGAACCTATCTGATATTCACGTGCAATATCCTTGATTTCGATTAATATCTTTCCTGACATATTTTTTGGACGTTCTCTGGTTTTTGAAAATACGATTTATTCTTCATAATCCAATAAGAATGCATTTTGTCGTAAACAATTTTCTCGAGTTCGGAGGCATTGTTGTCATCAAAATCTTTGGTCTCGATGGGACTGAAAACATGAACGTTGACAATTCCGGGACGCGAACCTCGTTCGGCTCCGTCATCGAAGAAAATATCCCAGGCATTTTCGATAATAATCGGTACTATGGGCACATCATTTTGGATGGCGATGCGAAATGCACCAGATTTAAACGCATGTAGCTGAGGTGGAAATCCGTCATCAATCTTTCCTTCAGGAAATATGACCACGCTACGGCCCTGTTGAACCAGTTCATTAGCGCGCTGAAAGGCCTTAAATGAGGAGACTTTGCTTCTTCGGGTAACCGGAATATCGATGGTTTTGAAGAAGATGCGTGTAACTGGATTTTTGAGCAGTGAAGCTTTGCCAATAAATGAAAACGGAATCGGGCACAAGTAGGTTAAGGCGGTGATATCCAGAACTGATGTATGATTCGGGCAGAGTACCATGGACCTGTCCCAGCTAAACTGCGATTCGTAGGTGACTTTAAAAAATACTCCTGCTAATGCAGAACCGCTGATCGAGATCCAGCGGCGCATACGTGCTATCGCGGCGTAATTTTTTTTTGGTTCCAGCGCTAAAAAATAGAGGTACGGGAAAAATAGGATAAAAACAAGCAGAACGGCTATAAAATACCAGTAACGATGGAGTTTTTTAAGCAATAGAACCATACAATTCGACTAATTTTGACCTAAAGTAAAAAAAGAAAATGGATATTAATACCCATTTTCTTTTTTTAGTCGATTGTAAAGCCGTATTTTTTGTAAATCTGTTTGGCCACGGAGGAGGCCATAAATTTAAGGAAGTCGTCTGCTGCCTGCTTATGAGGGGCATTTTTGAGTTTTGCCGCCACATAGGTTGCTGTTGTATTTTGCGCATCAGGGATGGTAATACCCTCGACAGGATGACCAATGAGTTTTTGATAGACAACCTCGGAGGTCCACACGGGGGCTACGTCTGCCTGATTGTATAGGATGCGCATGGGGCTTTCCCGATGGTGAATTTTTGTCAGATAAGTGCGACCATCCTGAACTTTGTCCTCCATGATTTTCTTTACGAGTTGTTCGCCGCCCGCTTTTTTGTAGGATGCTTTGATCTGTTCTCCTATACCTTCCCATAAGGGATTTGGCATGCTGATTCGCACATTAGGCTTACCTAGATCGTTCAATGTTTGGATATTTGCGGGGTTGCCCCGGGGGACCATCAGGCAGATGTTGTTGTAACAGTATATCTGCGTATGGCTGAAATAGTCGGCCATTTCCTGTATGGCCCTCTTACTGGCGGTATAGATGTCAGGCTTATGGGTAATGCGTAGATTACCGATGGTAACTGAGCCGCCTTTGATCTGTTTGGCAAGGATTCCCGGAGGCAGGGTTTCGACAAATATACGCTCATACTTCGGATATTCTTTTCTAAAAGCGGTTAGGAGATCATCCACTACCATAAATTGGTTGCCGGCAAAAAAGATCGTGAGCTGTGGATTTTCAATATCACCATAGAGATCGGGAACATTATCGATTCCCGGCACAGTAAAGTTGAGTGCGGATTTGGGAGGATTGTTCCATGGTGGATCAAAACGATGTTCCTGTGCACGCAACTGGAGGCTGGCCAAGAGGGCCAGAAGCAGGCTGGATAGTACAAATTTTCTCATGCTATTATGGTTTAACAATGATCCAACCCTCATTTGCACGGAGAATAAGTTCGCCATTGCCACTGGGGACATATGCAATAAAATCAAATAATTCCTCCTTTGCGATATGTTTCTCTTGCAATGTGTTCAGGCATTGCGCTACGATGACGCCTTTTCTGACCAGTTCCTTTAGGGGCTGTTCGTATTGGCTATTCTTTTTTAGGTAGGCTTCTGTTCCTCCCGAAAAGGCAACCAGTTCAATCTGCAACCGACCTTTCAAACGAGGATCTTTCAAAACGTTGTTGATGTTACGAATAGCTTTCTCAATGGTTTTGGGGTCATTGCTGTCCAGCTGATAAATTGCTTTGTATATTTGTTCCTTGGCAACAGCGCCGGTATATTGCTGATTAGCAATCAGTAATTTGTCACTTTGGGCTTTTGCCCTGAAGGTTGTTATCGCCAGCAGGATACAGGCAATGGTGAAGTGTTTTTTCATTTTCTTAAAAATTATAAGGTCCATGTTTATGTTGTTCTAAACTAATGTTATCGGCATAGGGAGGGTAGGGGCTATCCTTTGGTTTTTTGCCGAGGTCAGGATAATCCAGTTCTTTATTCGTTTTTTTTGGACGGTCAAAGGAATTGATGTAGGCGGCTACATCATAAGCTTCGGCATCGCTGAGCTGGGGAGCGTCGTAGGTGGCTCCCAAAGGCATATTGGCTTTAATAAAACGTGCAGCGGTGAGCAGTCTCGCCATTCCTGCGCCGTCATTATAGCTGTCTTTTCCCCAAAGCGGGGGATATATATATCCTTTTCCCCCAGCTTGCGGAACTCCTTGTCCGTCCTTTCCATGGCAGCTGATGCATTTTCCTTCAAATACGAGTTTTCCGTGTTTGAGGTCGGCTGCCCGATCTGGAATATCGAGCTGCACAAATCCCTGTCCGGGCAATCTGCCTTTATTGAGTGTATTGGCACTGATGTTTTTGATATAGGTAACAATTGCGCGCATTTCCCTGCTGTTTTCCGGGATTGCGCGGCCATTCATGCTGCGTTCAAAACAGCCATTGATACGTTCCTCCAGGGATTCAACTTTATTTTCGCGGCCAATATAAGTCGGAAATACGTTGGTCAGCCCTACATAAGGTGCTGCAAAGGCTTTTGTTCCGCCATTGAGATGGCAGCTCGCACAAGCCAGTTTGTTTCCGATCTTCACTTGGCCATCATAAAAATAGTCATAAGTATTTTTTATTAACTTTTCGCCATACTTGGCCATTTCACCTTCCGGATTGTCTTTGAATGTTATCTCTTTGAATTGGGATACATGAGTGATCAGCGAGTCATTGGAAACTGCTGGCGAGTCGATCTTCCTGCTATTGGTGTCATGTTTGAGGGGAAATACACAGAGTGTGGTGCAAGTGATACACAATGCGACAATAATCCAGCTCAACGCCTTTAAGTAATTTGTTAGTTTTTTGTATTCCATTTCATCTGTTCGTTTGTACAAATCTACCGGCATGCCGGCATTGGATAAAGCGAACTTTACTTATGAGATATAACCAAATGTTATACCTTGAAATTCTGACGCAGGCAGAACTGAAGAAACTGGTTGGGCGTACCTGCCAGTCCGCCATAGAGGTGGGTAAAATAGAAATAGCGATCTATGGTCAACTCGGGGATGTCGACGATACACAATTGATTGTTCAATACCTCCTTCTGCACCGTGTGTATGGAAAGAAAAGCGAAGCTATTGCGACGCAGCAGGTAAGCTTTGATGCTCTCTGTTGAGGGCAATATCATCTCGATCTGAATTTCAGACAAGTTTATATGCTTATCCTTTAATGCATTTTCAATAATTGTTCTGGTGCCTGATCCTTGTTCACGTAGTACCAGTGGCAGCTGTGTTATGTCAACGAGTGTCGGATCTTTTAGCTGTTTTAACAGGGGATTGCCGCTATTTGTGACCAGCACGAGCTCATCTTTCATAAAAGGGATATACTTTAGGGATCTGTTGTCCGTGGATCCTTCAGTAATGCCCAGATCGAGTGTCTTATCCATAAGCTGCTCTTCGATGCTGCGGCTATTCGACTGAAATGACTGGATACGGTTGTTGGGGTATTGCGTCAGGAAATCGGCTAACAAGGCCGGTAATATATATTGCGAGATTGTGGTACTGGCGCCCAAGACTAGATTTCCCTTGCGGCCGTGCTGTAGCTCCTGTATTTCCTGGCCTGCCTGATTGTACAGGTTGATAATCTGCTGGGCGTATTTGTAAAGGATCTGCCCCGATTCGGTGAGATTGAGATTATTGCCTTTTCTTTCAAAAAGAGGTATGCCGAGCTTCTTTTCCAGTTCCTGGATATTTTTACTGACAGCGGGTTGCGATATGAAAAGTGCTGAAGCTGTCTTGGTAAAATTAAGATGCTGAGCAGCTGTATAAAAGACGAGTAAGCGAAAATCAAAATCCATAGAACGACAAAGGGTTATTTTTGAATTTTAAAAATAACCCTTTGTCGAATGAAAAGCTAAATTATTTGCTTAGTTCTGCGTAATATTTATGAAATAAAGGAATAGTAGAAATCCCCATGAGGTAGTTTTCAATTCCATATTTCTCATTTGGTGAATGCAGGTTATCGCTATCTAGGCCGAAACCTAGAAGCACTGTCTTCAACCCCAGTACCTCTTCAAATAAGGCAACGATCGGGATGGAACCTCCGCCACGCGTTGGGATTGGTTTAACACCGAATGTTTCATGCAGTGCTTTTTCGGCTGCTTTATAGGCTATGCTATCTGTTGGTGTCACGACCGGTTCGCCGCCGTGATGCGGTTTTACTTCTACTTTGACATAATCAGGGGCGATGCCTTCAAAATGTTTTTTAAAGAGTGCTGTAATACGTTCGGATTTTTGGTTCGGAACGAGACGCATCGAGATTTTTGCATAAGCTTTGGAAGGCAATACCGTCTTGGCACCTTCGCCGATATAACCGCCCCATATACCGTTCACTTCCAGCGTCGGACGGATGCCGGTGCGTTCGAGGGTGGTATAGCCTTTTTCACCCCAGATATTTTGAATGCCCAGATCCGATTTATAGGCTTCGATGTCGAATGGCGCTTCATTCAACGCTTTGCGTTCTGCTTCAGTCAGCTCAATGACATCATCGTAAAATCCGGGGATCGCGATGTGATTATTTTCGTCGTGCAAAGAAGCGATCAGTTTGGCCAGCACTGTTGCAGGGTTGGCGACAGCGCCACCGTATACACCTGAGTGTAAGTCTCTGTTTGGTCCTGTTACTTCCACTTCAACATAAGAGAGTCCGCGTAGACCGGTTTCCAGAGAGGGTTGTTCCATGCTGATCATGGAAGTGTCCGAGATGACGATCACATCCGCTTTAAGTCTTTCAGTATTTTCCTTTACAAAGGTGCCCAGATTGGCCGAGCCGACTTCTTCCTCACCTTCGATCATAAACTTGATGTTACATGCCAAAGCATTGTTTTTCATCATATATTCGAAGGCTTTTACGTGCATGTAAAACTGCCCCTTATCATCGGCAGAGCCGCGGGCATAAATTTTTCCATCGCGTATAGTGGGTTCAAAAGGGGGAGTATCCCAGAGTTCATATGGATCGGCCGGCTGCACATCGTAATGTCCGTACGTTAATACGGTGGGTAATGAAGGATCTATAATTTTTTCGCCATAAACGATTGGATTACCAGCGGTTGCACAAACCTCTACGTTGTCAGCACCTGCATCCCGCAGTTTCTGGGCAACGAACTCAGCTGTCTTTTGCACATCCCCCTTAAATTTGGGATCAGCACTTACCGATGGTAAACGCAATAAATCAAACAACTCATCCAAAAAACGTTGCTTGTTTGCTTCTACATATTCTTTAATGTTTTGCATATTGTTTGTATTTGAAACAAATTTACACAAATCGGCATATTTAACTCAATTTGTTGTAACCTTTTCGGGAAAGCCTGTGACTAATGTAAAAATTAAATAAAAGAAATATGGAAAAAGGGTCAGTAGCAGCAGTAGTCTGCATCGGTTTATTTACTTGTATCACGTTATGTGTCTATTTTATCATGCGTTATCGCAGTACTTCGGTAGGTATTCCAAGCGAAAAAAGGACGAAGGAACCTTCGGATTGGCAAAAACCAGGTATTCTGGTCGCGGGTATTGGTCTGGGCCTGTTTATTGTCGGCCTTCTAAACAATCTGAATACGGTGAAGCTCCAGCATTCGATCTCTGTTGGCATTGTTGTCATCTGTGCCGGAGTGGCGATGATTGTTGCCCATAATCTGGATAAAAAACAAGATATTTAACTCACTGATGGATGAAATCTATATTCGAAAAGTACTATCCGGAGATGTGGAATCTTATCGATATTTTATCAATACCTATAAAGATATGGCATTTTCAGTTGCGCTTTCCATCGTGAAGGAAGAACATTTGGCACAAGATGTCGTACAAGACGCTTTTATCAAAGGCTACCAGTCGCTGTCTTCATTTAAAGGTAGGGCAAAATTTAGTACATGGTTATACAGAATTGTTGTACATGTGGCTTTTAACAGTATCCGGCATAAAAAGTTGGAGTTTGTCAATCTAGATCTATCCGATCATGATCAAGCGCACCATGCATCGGTGCTTGATGAGATCATCGCAGGCGAAAGGAAGGAAATGATCAATGATGCCCTGGCCATTTTGCCTTCAAGAGAATCAGTTGCCTTGCGTCTTTTTTATCTGGAAGAACTATCTCTCGACGAAATTGAAGAAATAATGGGATGGACACGTGCGAATGCCAAGGTGATTTTACATCGTGCACGTAAGAATATGCAAATTGTTTTAGGGCAATTAATCCGGAAATCAGAATACTATGGATAAACAAGAAGAAAAATTCAGACAGCTCATGCAGATGGGCAAGGTCGAAATGCCATTTGATGATTTCGAAAGCCGTCTTATGGCGCGTATCAAAGATCTGGATACAGTCAAGGCGCAGGCTAAAAAAAATAAAAAATACGCGATTTTATTTTTTCTATTGGGTACGGTGTTTGGAATAATCCTGAATAATTATCTGATGGGTAAAGTGCAGGTGGCAGACATTACAAGTGCATATAAAAATTATCTGATCATAGGCTGCCAGCTATTGTTTGCCATATTAATATGCTTCTTCTGTCAGCAGTTCTGGCGGTTTCTAGCCATTTACCAAGATAACGACTAAATTCCATACTACGACAATTTTATCAGTCGGTGGTTTTATAGAAAAAAAATTAATTTCATTGTAACAAAATATAGGTTTAATCTACTAATGTTATATTGAATTCATGTACTATCTAACAATTTTATGAAAAGAGTTTTGCAAATTCTCTTCTTTTTCGTCTTTGCAGCCCATGGGCTGGCAGTAGGGCAATCCAGAATTGCCGGAAAAGTAAGTGATGTAAAAGACCAGCTAAAGTTATCCGATGCGACTGTCATGTTGCTGACGGCGAAAGATTCTATTTTGACAAGTTTTACGAGATCTGATGCAGATGGTTCGTTTTCCTTATCCAGGCCAGATACGGGCTCTTACTTGTTGATTGTGAGCTATCCAAAATATGGGGACTTCTATACAGAAATTCTGCCGGGGAGAGATTATTCACAGCTTGCGATTGGGTTGACCAACACGGCGACCCTACTCGAAGAAGTAATCGTCACCGGAAGAATTCCAATAACCATCAAAGGAGACACGACCGAGTATGATGCCGGCAGTTTTAAGGTAGAAAAGAATGCGAAAGTGGAAGACCTGCTGAAAGTGCTGCCGGGTATCACTGTCGATGCTTCGGGCAAAATTACGGCACAGGGCAAGACCGTCAAGAAGGTGCTTGTGGATGGGGAAGAATTTTTTGGTGATGACCCAACCCTGGTGACAAGAAACATTCGTTCGGATATGGTGGACAAAGTGCAGGTGTATGAGAAGAAATCAGAGCAGGCTGAACGGACCGGAGTGGACGATGGGCAGCGGGAGCAAACCATCAATGTCAAGTTAAAGGACGGCTCCAAAAATGGAATGTTTGGTAAAGCCCTTTTCGGCGGCGGAACGGACGATTATTATATGGGGCAGTTGATGTTAAATAAATTCAAAGGATCCCAGAAGATTTCGGTATACGGATTATTTGGAAATAACGGTACAACGAGTATGAACTGGCAGGACGCCCAAAAGTACGGTGGCGATTCAGGTGTGTCTTATGGCGACGATGGATCGGTTTCCATCAGTAGCTTTAGCGACCCTTTTTCCGGACAGGGAGTCATCGGTGTACCCCGTGCCATCAATTCGGGAGCAAATTTTTCCGACAAATTCGACAAGGAAAAACATACGGTCAACATCAACTATAAGTATGGCCGGCTGAGCAGCGATGGAAATGACGAAACCATCAGCAGTGGTCTGATCAATAACCGTTCATTAAAAACGGTGGATACGGAAAATGATCAGCATCGGGCGAATTTAAAATATGATCTCAAGTTCGATTCATTAAATATGCTGACCGTAAGGGGCGGTATTTCCAGAAAAAATCTCTGGTCAGACAATGAGCGGAATGCGTTTCAATTTAAACAGCGTCCGGATAGCCAGGGGGACCTCGATACAACCACGGCGGAGAAGACGCGCGAGATCATCAAAAATAATATCAATGAACTTAACTTTAGCGCCTATTATACCCATAAGTTCAGAAAAAAAGGGCGCTCCTTTACTCTGGATGGGCAGTTGAATAGAAATGAGACAAACGGTACGGGACATTTGACATCGGAGCTACATAAATATGATCTGGGACAAACCGTTTCGACGGACCAACGTAAAGTGCGGGATAATCAAAGCGAGGTCTGGGGAGCTTCCATTTCTTATACGGAGCCCTTGTCGAAGGTCTGGAATCTTGTATTAGGGACAGGGATAGAGCAGAGTAACAGTTCGTCTTCGGTTCAATCTCTCAACAAGGACGGCAATGGAAACTATACGGATTTAGACTCCCTGTTTAGTAATGATTACGATTTTGACAGAAATAGTAGCAGATATAAGCTGGCTATTGTCCATACCACGGAAAAATTCAAGTTTACTGTGGCAAATAATTTTAATCACGATAAGCTCAAACAATTCAACAATTATACGAGTCAGGGTCTTTCGAGGAGCTACTTTACGTACAACCCTAATGTGAGCGCAGGCTATTCCTTTACCAAAACAAAAGGACTTTGGATGAATTACACGGGTAAAAATCAGCTGCCATCGATGAGCCAGATTCAGCCTATCCTTGACAATTCGGATCAGATCAACCGGTATTTAGGAAATGAAAACCTGAAACCATCCTTTAGGAATTCATTAAATCTGAATTATAACTCATTTCGTGTGCTGACGGGCAATTATCTCTATGTGGGCGGAAATGTATCCCTGGAAAAGAATCCAATTACCCAAAATATTGATACCCTGGACGGTATCAATACATATACCTGGAACAACGTGAACGGAAAGACGAATACTTCGGTCAATATCTGGTCTGGGGTGTATTTTAAACTGAGCAAGAAATTAGGATTGTCCAACTCGCCGCAGTTCTACTTGAATATGAGTGATAATTACAATATGTTCAATCAACAGCTGAACAAGGTAAACACGACGAATTTTAATTTTACTTATAACTTCAAGAGAGACACGAAGACGGGGCTCAATTTTGATCTCAACCTTAGTCCGCAATACCGCATTATGAAATCCAGCCTGGAACCCACGACCAATAGTAACGGATTTGTGTTCGGTTCAAATGGTAGTGTGGAATATTTCATTACCAAAACGTTCAAGCTGTATACAAACTATAGCTATACTTACGAAGCGGCGACCAAAGCTTTTGACCAAAAATTTGAGCAGTTTTTATTGCATCCGGGAGTAAGCAAAAAGTTCCTCAAAAACGAGTCGTTGGTATTGGATTTTACGGTCAACGATGTGCTTGATCAGAACAAAGGTTTTAGCCGTTCGGCCTCGACTTCCGTTTTTACACAGCGCCGGTATGATACGATACGCAGGTATTATATGCTTAAACTATCCTGGGATTTTACGAAAATGTTTTTATAGAATAAATCGAAGCACAATGTTAAAATATATCTTTTTTTTCTTTTTATGCTGTTCGGCACTTGGGCTCAAGGCGCAATATACCTTATTTGGCCGTTCCGGAAGTATTACCTACGATAAAACCATGTACATGAAAAACATTGTCAGCAAGAAATTCATTGCCAAGGCTGATAATAATTCAAAGGTTTTTTTCGAACAGATCTTACCCAAGCTACCGGAAAACGCCGTCTTAAAGAAAACCCTGAAGTTTAATGGTCAGGAAACCTTGTTTGAACCGATCAAAAACGACCAACTGGATGAGATGGTCAAACAGTATATCATGATATTCGCTCTGGATTTCGACGCGACTACCCTGTCAAATCTGTCGGATCGTTCTTTTCTGCGATATAATGATATCGTCGGAGAAAAGATCATTGTCGAAGACACGATGAAGCGGATCAAATGGAAGATTACCGATGAATACCGGGAAATTGCGGGGTACAACTGCCGCAGGGCTAATGGTATTACGCCCGACTCTGTGTATGTCATCGGATATTACTGCAATGAGATACCGATTAGTGGTGGTCCTGAATCCATCAATGGATTGCCGGGAATGATCCTAGGCCTAGTCGTACCCAGCCAGCACGTTTCCTATTTTGCCACAAAGGTCGAACTGAGCAATGCGGTGACGATGGATAAGAAGAAGTTTGACAACAGCAAGGTGAAGCGGATGACCAGAAAGGCGATGACCGATCAGCTAACGAGTGTACTTTCACAGCACATGAACAAGGAAACGGTGCAATTTATTATGGAGCTTGGCAATTTGTAAGCTGGGGTTGCAAACCATAAAATAGTGTGTGTTTCACATAAAAAAGGCCTTTCTTCCGAAAGGCCTTTTTTATGTGAACTCAGGAAAGATTATTTTCCGCTGTTTTTCTTAGCAGTAACCTCGTTACGGATTTCTTGTGCTAAGGTTTTGATTTCTTGTAATCCTTTACGTACACGTGTACCAGCAGCAGAATTACCATTGTTGAAGAACTTGTCTGCATCAGCTTCGATAGAAGCTACTAACTCTTTTAATTTTACGTAGTTTTCCATTTTTTTATAATTATAATTTTAGTTTTTATGGTTTTTTCTAAACACTCCTTAAATATACAAAAACGAATCAAATAGAAAATATATTTCGTTTTTTTTTATCGAAAAAGCTCAAAAAAAACTATTCAACAATCTTAAGTTCGTCAATAATGTTAGTTGCGCCGGCAAATTTATCGATGATAAATAAGACATAGCGGATATCAACTGAAATTGTACGTTGTAGCTTGTGATCGAAGATCACATCTCCGGCCATTGCTTCAATATTCCCATCAAAAGCTAGGCCAATTAATTCGCCGTTGCCATTTATAACGGGTGAGCCCGAGTTTCCGCCAGTTATGTCATTGTCACTGAGGAAGTTTACTGGTAAATAGCCCTTTTTGTCAGCGTAACGGCCATAGTCCTTATTATTGTACAGATCAATCAATCGCTGTGGCAAATCGAACTCTTCATCGCCTTTTTTGTACTTGGCAATTGTTCCTTTAAGTGTGGTGTAATAGTTTTTGTCAGCATCGTTTCGGGGATCCTTTGGTAAGCCTTTGATCGTGCCGTAGGATAAGCGCAACGTACTATTGGCATCTGGATAGAACTTGCCTTTAGGGTTTGAAGCCAGTACTCCAGCTACATATTTACGGTAAGCTGCCTCAAATTTATCATGTTGCGCTTTTAATGCCGGATCTTCTTCACGATATTTCGCGATCAGTGCTGAAGATAGTTTATAAAGAGGATCGTTGGCCAGGGCGGTAGCATTTGGATTCTCGAGGTAATTGTTTAAACGTTCTGCAGATGCAAAAATACTGTTCTTCACCGCCTCTTTGATATATGCGGTAAAATCATTGTTGTTTTTCGCCGCCAGTTCAGCAATATATGGTGCGATTTTGCCCGCCTTTTTGGCGTACAGATTCAACTCATCGATCAGTACCTGCTCTTCCAAAGGCAAATACATTTTTTCGTAACCAGCGTCGATAGCTGCTTTTAATCTTGGAAGAATCTCCTTTCTTCTTGACTCGTCACCAGCAGTATATACTTCCAATCCTGAACCTATGGAGTAAGGCAATGCAGCGATCGCACTTGAACGCAACATTCCCATTAGGTAGTTATCGTGTCTGGCATTCTCGTTTGTCGCAGCGTAATAAGCATTGATGGTTTTGATCACATCACCATACTCGGCTTTGTTAGCCGCTTTGTTTGCCCATTTGTCGAATTTAGCTTCTTCCTTAGCTTTTGTATCGGCCGTTTTATGCAGGCTTAGCGCATCGATCATTCCTTGACGGTTTTTCCAATAATTGGCTACCTGTGAGTATTTGGAAGCGTAGTTCAGCTTCACAGCCTGATCTTGGTCCATAAATTTTTTCATGGCATCCATACCCGTTTTAGAGGCTTCAACCCATGCTGGATAAGCAAACTTAACATTCTGGTTGATACCCCCTGAAGGCATCCAACGGTTGGTACGGCCAGGATAACCTAAGATCATGGCAAAATCGCCTTCCTGTATGCCTTTTAGGCTGACAGGTAAGAAGTGTTTAGGTTTTAACGGCACGTTGTCTTGCGAGTATTCGGCAGGGTTACCATTTTTATCTGCGTAAACGCGGAAAATTGAAAAATCACCGGTATGACGTGGCCATTCCCAGTTGTCCGTATCTCCTCCAAATTTACCGATGCTGTTGGGTGGCGTACCTACTAAGCGCACATCATTGTAATCTTGATAAACGAAATAGTAATATTCATTGCCTTGGTAGAAGGATTTTACTTCTACAACATATTTGCCGTTTTCGCTGTTTTCCTTTTGGATTTTAGCGATCTCGGCAGCGATGATCTTGTTGCGTTCATCTTCTGGCATGTTGTTGTTTACTAAACCGAGAATGCGTTTGGAGACATCATCCATACGGACAAAAAAGCGAACTGACAACGACTTGGGTTTTAATTCCTCGCTTTTTGTTTTTGCCCAGAAACCGTTTGTGAGGTGGTCGTTTTCTGGGGTGGAAAGTTCGGCAATTGCGCCGTAACCACAGTGATGGTTTGTAAATACCAGTCCCTGATCAGAAACAATCTCAGCAGTACAACCACCGCCAAATTGTACGATAGCGTCTTTTAAGCTGGAATTGTTAATGCTGTAGATCTCTTCGGCAGTTAAACGAAGACCTTTTTTCTGCATATCAGCCTCATTTAGACGCTTGAGATACATTAAAAACCACATTCCCTCATCGGCAAATGCAGCGAAGCTTGTTGTAATCAGCAACAAGCACATCCATAATTTTTTCATATCAACCTGATAAAAAGTTTGTTTGTACCCTACAAAAATGCTTTAATTCTATTAAAAACCAAAATATTAGACTTTATTATGTGCTATTTCCCAATTTTTATGTCAATTAAAAGTAAATGTGTGTGCTAAAGCATCCCGAGGAAAGTCAAGTGGACTCTTTTCCTTATCTTTGTCAGATGCAGCAATCATTTGAAAATTTTAAATTCAATAGACAGATCTTAAATGCGATCGCGGAGGCAGGATATGAACAACCCACCGAGATCCAGCAAAAGGCTATTACGCCAATATTAGCAGGACAGGATGTGATGGGCATAGCGCAAACAGGAACGGGAAAAACTGCTGCATTTGTGCTGCCTATGCTAATGAAGCTGAAGTATGCGCAGGGGAATGACCCGCGCGCTTTGATTTTAACACCTACACGGGAGCTGGCGATGCAGATCGAGCAAAACATTCAGCTGTTTTCGACCTACCTTGATTTACGCTCCGTTGTTTTATACGGTGGACTGGGACCGAAAACCCAGATAGAAGCATTGGAAAAAGGAGTGGATATTATCGTCGCGACTCCCGGCCGGTTCTTGGACCTGTATCTTGAGGGACATATCGTTGTCAAATCGCTTAAGTTTTTGGTCTTGGATGAGGCCGACAAAATGATGGATATGGGATTTATCAGTAAAATCCATCGCGTATTGGAAATCGTTCCACGCAAGCGGCAGAATCTGTTGTTTTCAGCGACAATGAGCGAGCTGGTGCGTAAGATCGCCGGTGATTTTTTGGCCTTCCCTACGGTCATCGAAGTGTCGGAGCAGGCGACACCGGCCAAAACCGTCAGTCAGGCCCTGTATTTTGTACCTAATCTAAAAACGAAGCTAAACCTGCTGCAATACCTCTTGAAAGACGATGAGGCTTTCACACGGTTGATTATTTTCTGTAAAACAAAGCAGGTTGCGGATAATGTTTTTCATTTCCTGGAACGTAAATATGGCCAGGAGGCCGTTCGGGTAATTCACGCCAACAAAGGGCAGAATACGCGGATCAATTCAATCAATGCGTTTAAGGAAGGAAATATCCGGATTTTAGTCGCTACGGATGTGGCAGCGCGTGGGTTGGACGTCTCGAATGTGAGTCATGTGATCAACTTTGAAGTACCTATCGTTATTGAAGATTACGTACATCGTATTGGTCGTACCGGACGCGCATTCAATGAAGGGGATGCGATCACTTTTTGTAATGATGCCGAAAAGTACTACATCCGGAAGATTGAGAAACTGATCAAGCAGCGTATTCCTGTGTATCCAATTCCTGAGGATGTTGTTGTTGAGAAAACTCCGTTTCAGGAGAAACAGGATATTGCCCGCGAGATTGACAATCAAAAGCGAAAAGATGATCCGGACTATCAGGGTGCCTTCCACGAAAAGAAATTTGTCATCAAACAGAAAGAAGTGCGGGAAGCACAGCGTTCATCGGGCTTTAAGCCCAAAGCAAAAAGTAAAGGGAAGTCTTCTGGAAGCAGGTCGTCAGGTACGAACCGTAATTCTAAAAAGCGTTAGTGCTGCATGCGGTTTACTCCTTTAAATATCGCAAGCGCGTGTTTGGTGGCTTGGTTTGTCATGGAAAATCGAGATGACGAAAAGGCACTGTTTACCTGGGGCGCCTTTTTAGTACTTCTGGTGCTTTTGCTGGCGGTCGACATCTTGTTCAGGGTTCTGATCAAAGACAATAAAAAAATGTGGATATTGCAATTGGCGTTTTTGGTCTTGGCCAGCATAGCGTGTCTGATCGTCAAGGCAACATTCAGTTAATAAATTAGAAAGTAATAAAAGAGAGAGTGCACGACTCATATACTAAAATGAAGAAAGCAGAAATAAAACTACAAGTAGAGCTGGATGAGAACCACGTTCCAGAGAATATTATGTGGTCGTCCACGGATGGAGACAATGCTGAGGAATTGCCCGCAAAAGCGATGTTCCTGGCTTTATGGGATGCACATTACAAAAACTCCATGCGTATCGACCTTTGGACCAAAGATATGCCTTACGATGAGATGAAGAGATTCTTCTATGAGACCTTACAGACGTTGGGAGATTCATTCATCCGTGCTTCGGGCGGTGATCCCATGGCGGAAAAGGTTATTGGCGATTTACGTGATTATTGTGCGCATTTTGCGGATAAGATGGAAGTATTAATGCCAAAACAATAAGTGATAACTATCTTAAGAAATCCGAATTATGCAATATTTTTTGGTAAAATCAGAGCCCTTTAAATATAGCTGGGAGCAGTTCAATAAAGATGGGCAAACCTTTTGGGATGGGGTGCGGAACTATCAGGCCCGAAATAACCTGAAGGCCATGAAAGAAGGGGATCTCGTTCTTTTCTATCACAGCAACGAAGGAAAAGCGGTGGTTGGGGTTGCTAAAGTCGTGAAGGAATTCTATCAGGATCCGACCACTGACGATGAGCGTTGGGTTGTTGTTGATCTTGCTCCGGTCGAAACGCTAAAAAATCCCGTGACACTGGAAGCGATCAAAGCGGACGAGCAATTGCAGGATATTGCCTTGGTCAGACAGGGACGGCTGTCAGTCATGACGCTGAAGCCCGAAGAGTTCGATAGGATCCTGGCTTTGGGCAACCAATAGATACGACAACGATAAGGCAAAGCTTTTACACAACGAGCTGGCCGTATAAAAAGTAAGGGACAAACCTTGATTTGTCCCTTACTTTTTATTGTTATATTACTAAAAAGCTAGTTCTTTTGACTGAATAAACTGACCAACGCTTTTAACTTTTTGGCATTCTCGGGTTTAAGTTTACCGGCGAGAATTAAACGCAGCTCCCTGCGTTGAAGAGCGTCTTCGTAAGCTTTGAGTTCTGACTCCGTCTCCGGAACCAGGGCAGGCACTGCTTTGGGATTATTATCGGCGTCAACCGCAACAAAGGTATAGTAGGCCTCATTGGTTTTTACCCGTGTGCCCTCGGGTAAATTAGAAGCGAAGATTTCCATCCTGACCTCCAATGAACTGTTAAAGGCGCGTGTTACCTGAGCTTGGATGGTCACGACCTCTCCCAGTTTGATGGATCGCTTGAAAGAAACATTGTCCACAGAAACCGTTACCACTACATTGCTACAATGCTTTTGCGCGGCAATGGCTGAGCAGATATCCATCCAGTAGAGCAGACGGCCTCCCATTAGATTGCCGAACGTATTGGTATCATTTGGCAGGACTAATTCGTTCATCTCGGTGTAGGACTCTCGCGCAAATTTCTCTAATATCGTTTTTGCCATTATCTTCTATATTCGTTGTACTGTTTGTCAATTATCTCTAAAGATTTACGAAAAGGAGTTGGAACATAGCCCAATTCTTCTTTGGATTTATTGCCATCAAATCCCGTCTGACGAGGTCTGTTATCGGCTTGCCCGATACTCGCCGCACTGATTTCTGAGATCAATGTCGTATCCAGCTTCCAATAATCTGCGATCCGATACACGGCCTCGCTTATGGACATCAGCTCGGAACCTGAAATATGAAAAATTCCCTGTGCCTTTCTTTCGATGGCCAGCTGACAGGCGTAGGCCAGATCATCTACAAAAGTAGGCATTCTCCATTGATCGTTTACTACTTTTATAGCCTCCCCCTGAGATAATTTACCTTTGGCCCACAACACTAAATTGGAACGATTGGGATCGGCATTGATACCGTATACCAAAATGGTGCGCAGGATGGCAAAACGGCAATGTGTCTTTAATAAGATTTGCTCAGAAGCATATTTACTTTTTCCGTATTCACTTTGCGGATTGGGAATATCATCTTCTATGTAAAGGCTACCCTTCCTACCATCAAATACAAAGTCCGTCGAAAGATGGATCAGCTGCGTATTATTTTTTGCGCAATAGCTGGCCAAGGTCTCAACCAGATCCACATTAAGCCGCTGACAGGCTGTTTTGTCAGCTTCGCAAGCTTCTACACTGGTCATAGCAGCCGTATGGATGATAGCATCAAAAACATGGGCCGATAAAAAGTGATCCACGCTGTCTTTATCTAATAAATCAACCTGGCTGAAATCATAGCCCTCCTGGTTGGGGTTCCTATTGGCACTTTTTGAAATAGCGACCACTTCATATTGAGGGGCTTTGGACAGTAGATCTACCACCTTCTGGCCCAAGAATCCATTGGAACCGGTAACGAGAATCTTTTTCATACAAGTTGCTTTAGTTGGTCCAGATAAAATCCATTTTGGCGGATTGTTTCATGATATTGTTAATCACATCCTTTTCCAGATCGAGAATGGCCTTTAATGCTTCATAATCAATCTTTTCCGCGTCATCCGTCGGCATATGATAGTCGGGATGGCCTCCGGTGTGGAAAAATAAAACCGGGATATTCTTTTTGTAAAAAGAAGTTTGGTCCGAACCGCCATTACCATCTTTGCTTAGATTGAATTTAATCGGCGCCTGAATATCATTGAATATGGTCGGCCATTGGCTGCTCGTGCCATAGCCGATGACAGCAAGGCCATTGGCGGGATTGTACCGCCCGATCATATCCATATTGAGCATTGCTGTGATTTTTTCCAGCGGAAGGGTAGGGTGTTCGGTAAAGTATTTAGACCCGACCAAACCCAGTTCTTCAGCCCCGAATGCGATAAACAATAGATTATAAGGTTCCTTTACATTATTGCTGCTAAAATAACGGGCTAGTTCTAGCAAACCTGCTGTACCTGAAGCGTTATCATCAGCGCCGTTATGTATTTTTCCTACACCTAGAGAATCTTTCGAACTGCCTTGACCACCCATGCCCAAATGGTCATAATGCGCACCTACAACAATTGTCAGCTCGGCTCCATTGTCAAGATAGCCAATAATATTATCGGCATTGCGGATGCTGTCCGCGACTTTCACCTTCCAAACCTTCGCTTTGAAAGACTGGCGGTAACCTTTTTCTCCTCTTGGCTGCAATTTATATTTCTTAAATTCCTTTTCAATATAATCTGCTGCTTTAAATACCTCTTTGCTACCTGTACCCCTGCCTTTCATCTTATCATCGGCTAGGTAATAAATATGCTTTTTTAAATTCGGGATTTCAATCTGCTGTGCATGCACCGACTTGAATAGGATAAAGCAGCAGATGCTTAGGAACATACTTATGTTTTTCATTTTTTTGATTTGACATTTAGTAGATAGACTTGCACTTGTACGCCTGCGACCGAGCCTGTGTACTACATTACGTAAGAAAAAAGAAAAGCCTTGAGATTAACAAGGCTTTTATAAGATCGTAATCGTTAATCTTCGACGATTTCACTATGAATACTTGGTTTCTCTTCTTTTTCTGTTTTGAAATACCGCTTTTGGAACAAAAGGATCAGCACTACGCCTACCGATATAGCGGAATCTGCCACGTTAAACACTGGCCTAAAGAACAGAAACTCTTCGCCGCCCCAGAAAGGAACCCATGTCGGGAAGGTACCTTCAATTAGTGGAAAGTAAAGCATATCCACAACCTTTCCATGAAGAAAGGAGGAATAACCACCTCCGGCTGGGAACAAGGTGGCTTTATCGTACCAGGTACTTTCACTAAAAATGACCCCATAGAAAGCCGAATCGATAATGTTGCCCAAAGCGCCAGCAAGAATGAGCGCGACATTTAAGATAAAGCCGCGGTTATACTTATTCTTGATCATATAGTGCAGTCCATATCCGATACCGGCTACGGCTAATATCCGGAATACGGTTAGAAAAAGTTTTCCATAGTCACCTCCAAATTCCATTCCATAGGCCATCCCATTGTTCTCAATGAAATGGATCTGGAAGAATTTGCCCAGAATATGATGGCTCTGCCCAATTGTCATTGAGAGTTTGACCCATATTTTTGACAGCTGGTCGATTAAAAGAATCGCGACAATCAGTGCGACTGGTTTAGTATAACCCTTCATTGTGTTATAAAAATGGTCTTTGCCTAAGCAAAGACCATATGATTTTTATCAAATTAATATTGTTTGTTTTTCGCTTCGATGCTCAACGTTGTGTGTGGAACAGCTTTTAAACGCTCTTTTTGAATCAGTTTTCCTGTTTCTCTGCAGATACCATAAGTCTTGTTCTCGATGCGTACCAATGCCGCCTCAAGGTTGTCAATAAACTTCTTCTGACGTGCAGCCAGCTGATTGGTCTGTTCTTTTTCCAAGGTTGCGGACCCGTCTTCCAACGTTTTGTAAGTACCTGCGGTATCGTCTGTGCCATTCGCATTGCTGTTGTTGAGCGTTGCGGTCAACGAGGAAAGCTCTTCTTTTGCTATTCTAAGCTTGTCCAAGATAATCTCTTTAAATTCTTGTAATTCTGAATCGCTATAGCGTGTTTTCTCGTTGTTGTTTGCCATAATTTAATTTTTTTGGATTAATGCCTTAAGTTCTTTGCCATCGATTTCGATGGTCTCTCCTTCAGTTAGTGAATCTTCAAATACCAATGTATCGGCTAGAATTTCGGTGCAAATATACGATAAATTTTCGTTGGCTGCATCTGTCACTTCGGGCACCATTGTTAACTTTACATGAATTCTATCTGTGACTTCAAACCCTTTTTCTTTCCTCAGATTTTGCAGGCGGTTGATCAGCTCACGCGATAAACCTTCTTTCTTCAATTCTTCGGTGATATGAATATCTAATGCTACGGTCAACTTACCCAAGTTTGCTACCTGCCATCCTTCCACATCTTCTGCTATGATTTCTACATCGCTCAATAAGATCGTATACGGCGTGTCCGCTAAAGCTAACTCGCCAGTTGATTCCAATGTGCTTATTTGATCTGCCGTCAACGATTGGATAGATGAAGAGACTAACTTCATATCCTTACCAACTTTCGCGCCAAGAGCTTTAAAATTCGGTTTTATTTTTTTCTTAATGATACCTGTGGTGTCGGAAATAAACTCGATATCTTTAATATTTGTTTCAGAAAGTATCAAATCTTTTACTTTTTCAACTTTCTCCTGAAAGGCACTGTCGAGGACCGGAACAAGAATTTTGTTTAACGGCTGACGTACATTGATTGATGTTTTCTTCCGTAAAGACAATGTCAGGGACGAAATGTCCTGGGCCAGCGCCATGCGTTCTTCGAGATCCTTGTCTACTAAAGCTTCGTTGTATACTGGGAAGTTGGATAGGTGAACAGATTCGACCTGCTCTTTGCCTGTCGCTGCATTTAGATCCAAAAATAGCCTGTCAGAAAAGAATGGTGATATCGGTGACATCAACTTCGCGATGGTATCAAGACAGGTATAAAGCGTCTGGTATGCAGAGATTTTATCTTCGCTATATTCGCCTTTCCAGAAACGACGGCGGCAGAGACGAACATACCAGTTGCTTAGATGTTCGTCAACAAAATTCTGGATCGCCCTGGCAGCTTTGGTAGGCTCGTAGTCCGCGAGGTATTCATCCACCTCTTTGGTTAGTGAATTTAATAAGGAGATAATCCAGCGGTCGATCTCGGGACGATTCTCTAAGGCAATATCTGGTTCGGTGTAAGCGAATTTATCGATGTTGGCATAGAGTGCGAAAAATGCATATGTATTATATAAGGTACCGAAAAACTTACGGCGCACTTCGTCCAGGCCTTCCATGTTGAACTTCAAATTATCCCATGGTGCAGCATTGCTGATCATATACCAGCGCGTTGCATCCGCACTATACTGATCGATCGTTGCAAATGGATCTACGCCATTCCCCAGACGTTTGGACATTTTGTTGCCATTCTTGTCGAGCACCAGACCATTGGAAACAACGTTTTTGAAAGAAACCGATTTGTACATCATGGTCGATATCGCGTGGAGGGTAAAAAACCAACCACGTGTCTGGTCAACTCCCTCAGCGATAAAATCTGCTGGATAAGCGTGGTCAAATCCTGCTTTAAAAGGAAACTCCTCGCCTTTGGCCAGTTTCTCGTGATCCAGACCCCATTGCGCATACGGCATTGCGCCTGAATCAAACCAAACGTCAATTAGATCCGGTTCGCGGAATAATTTTTGGCCAGCATCCGAAACCAGAATAATATCGTCAACATAAGGGCGGTGCAGATCCAGATGTTCGGTATCGAACTTATCCAGATATGCTTTATTTTTTGCTTTCTCTTCCTCCGATAACACATCCGAAGTCAGGGAAGCTTCTAATAGCGATCTAAGCTCGGGCAGTGAACCGACACAGATTTCTTCATTTTCGTCTTCCGAACGCCAGATCGGCAACGGAGTCCCCCAATAACGCGAGCGGGAGAGGTTCCAGTCCACCAGGTTTTCCAGCCAATTGCCAAAACGGCCGGTCCCTGTAGCTTCAGGCTTCCAGTTGATCGTTTTATTTAATGCCACCAGATCTTCTTTTACGGCGGTGGTACGGATAAACCAGCTATCTAACGGATAATAAAGTACAGGCTTGTCGGTACGCCAGCAATGTGGGTATGTGTGTTCATATTTCTTCACATCAAAAGCCTTGTTGTCTTCCTTCAGCTTGATCGAAATAAGGACATCGGTGGGTTTAAAATCCTCCTTTGCGCGCTCTTCTGCACTGTAATATTCTTCTTTGACAAAGCGTCCTGCAAAGTCGGTAATTTCCTTCACAAAACGGCCGGTACGGTCTACGGTTGGGACATCTTTACCATTTTCGTCTTTCACCAAAATCCCCGGTACACCATGTTCTTTGGCTACTCTAAAGTCATCAGCACCATAAGTAGGTGCCGCGTGAACGATACCTGTTCCGTCTTCGGTGGTCACAAAATCCCCCGGAATGACACGGAACGCATTTTTTTGCAGATCTTCATTGGTAATGTATGGCAGCAATTGTTCGTAACGCAAACCGACTAGTTCTTCACCAACAAACTCAGCGGCTACTTCCCAGGGGATGATTTTGTCGCCCAGTTTATAGTCCTGGAAGGACGCATTTTCGCCTTCGGCTTTAAAATGTTTGCTGATAAGATCCTTTGCCAATATCACGGATACAGGTGCTCCGGTATACTTATTGAAGGTCCTGACTTTTACGTAGTTTATTTTCTTGCCTACGACCAATGCCGTATTGGAAGGCAGGGTCCATGGGGTGGTTGTCCAGGCGATGAATGCGACGTCCTCGTCTTCATCATCGACCAACTTTCCGATCGCTGGATGGAGCTGCGACTTGATCAGTCTAAATTCCGCAATGATCGTCGTGTCTTTGACGTCTTTGTAAGTACCCGGTTGGTTAAGTTCATGAGAACTTAAGCCGGTGCCGGCAGCAGGTGAATACGGCTGAATAGTATAGCCCTTGTACAAAAGCCCTTTTTTATACAGTTCTTTTAACAGATACCACAAGGTTTCGATATACTCATTTTTATAAGTGATATACGGATGCTCAAGATCGACCCAGTAACCCATTTTTGTGGTCAGGTCGTTCCATACATCTGTATATTTCATGACTTCCTTGCGGCAGGCATTGTTATATTCTTCTACTGTAATCTTTTTGCCGATATCTTCCTTGGTAATGCCGAGAGCCTTTTCCACAGCCAGCTCAATCGGTAGACCATGGGTATCCCAACCTCCCTTGCGTTTTACCTGGTAGCCTTTCAATGTCTTGTAACGACAGAAAATATCTTTAATGGTACGCGCCATCACGTGGTGGATGCCCGGCATCCCATTTGCAGAAGGCGGGCCTTCATAAAATGTATAGGATTTGCTTTCGGGGCGATTATGGATACTTTTTTCGAATATTTTTTCCTGTTCCCAACGGGTCAAAATCTCTTTGCCGATTTCTGGCAAATTTAACTGCTTATATTCTTTGTACATCAGACTCTTGTATGCTTCTTTTCTAAAGGTCGCTAATTTAGTGATTTATGATGGAAAAAGAAAGAGGCCTTTGTTGCGCTAATATCATTAAATGGCAGTGAAGATCATTTTTCGAATGAACACCATGAATTATGTGAAGGATCAAAACAGCTAATGTTTGCAAAAAAAAAAGACCGCTAAGTGCGGCCTCTTATTTGTTGAAACGGTATACGTCTTATTTAGGCAGAAAAGCTGCTTCCACAGCCGCAGGTACTTGTCGCGTTGGGGTTGTTAAATGTAAATCCTCTCGCATCGAGTCCTGATCTGAAATCAATTTCCATGCCCGCTAAATATAAGCCATGAGCTTTATTCATGAAGATTCGAATACCTTCGATCTCATACTCGTTGTCTCCGTCTTTTTTCTGGTCAAAGCCAAGAACATAATTCATGCCGGAGCAACCACCGCCTTCTACGCCCACACGTAGGCCAAAATCATCAGAAATTTCTTGTTGATCCTTTAATTTATGGAGTTCCTTGATTGCGCCCGGCGTTAAGGAGATCGGAGCAATTGCTGTCTGTTCTGTACTCATCTTGATCATTGTTTTAGCCAATTCATAACAAAAATACATATTTTTTATGGCAATTGGTTGTATAAGAATTTTTTGACATTTTCAAAACATTCGTTCTAACCCTTTTCATGAACCTATTGCTATATTTTCCGGGAGATATACAGCTGATTAGCCGATTCGCATCAATATGGGGGTTTTCATTGAGAACATTTAATAAAATATGGGTTTTTGTCGATATTCTTTATGGAATATGCTATCTTTGAGGCATTAAAATAAAATACAAAATTTACTTTACAACATTTAAAAACAATGGAAAGAGATCAAGCCATTTTTAATTTGATAGCTGATGAGCTGAAACGCCAAGAGGAAGGTATTGAATTAATTGCTTCTGAAAACTTTGTGTCAAAGCAAGTGATGGAAGCTGCTGGTTCAGTGTTGACAAATAAATATGCAGAAGGCCTGCCAGGAAAGCGCTATTATGGTGGCTGTGAAGTTGTGGATGAGATTGAGAGTATTGCGATCGACCGTGCAAAACAGCTTTTCGGCGCTGAATGGGTAAACGTGCAGCCTCACTCTGGCGCTCAGGCGAATGCTGCTGTATTTTTGGCGACTATCAAACCGGGCGATAAAATCCTGGGCCTTGATCTATCTCATGGAGGTCACCTGACACATGGTTCTCCCGCAAACCTTTCCGGGAAGATCTACCAGCCATTATTTTATGGTGTAAAAGAAGATACAGGTTTGATCGATTACGAGCAGCTGGAAGAAACTGCCCTTCGTGAAAAACCGAAAATGATCATTTGTGGTGCTTCGGCTTACTCGCGTGACTGGGACTATGCGCGCATCCGTAAAGTTGCCGATGAGATCGGTGCGATCTTAATGGCAGACATTTCTCACCCTGCGGGTTTGATCGCGCGTGGCTTATTGAACGATCCGCTTCCGCATTGTCACATCGTCACGACCACCACACACAAAACGTTGCGCGGTCCACGTGGTGGTATGATCATGGTCGGTAAGGACTTCGAAAACCCATGGGGCATCAAAACACCAAAAGGTGAAATCCGCACAATGACCCAATTGCTGGATTTAGCGGTTTTCCCAGGTACTCAGGGCGGACCTCTGGAGCATACCATCGCTGCAAAAGCTATTGCTTATGGCGAAGCGCTATCGGACGACTATATGGAGTATATTGTTCAGGTGAAGAAAAATGCTGCGGCTTTAGCGAAGTTTTTCGTAGACAGAGATTATAAAATTATCTCTGGTGGTACTGACAATCACCTGATGCTAGTCGATTTGCGCAACAAGGATATTTCAGGTAAAGAAGCAGAAGCGGTGTTGGGTAAAGCGGGTATCACCACCAACAAGAATATGGTACCTTTCGACACACGTTCACCGTTCGTGACCTCGGGTGTTCGTTTTGGTACGGCTGCGATTACAACACGCGGTATCAAAGAAAATGAAATTGTTCAGATCGGTGAGCTGATTGATGAAGCACTGAAAAATGCTTCGGATGACGCTGCATTGGATAAAATCCATGGTAAGGTAAAAGCGATGATGGCGCAGTTTCCGTTATATAAATAAATATTTATTATATCAGATACATAGCAGCGGAGTCGCCGAACAGGAGACTCCGCTTTTTTTTTGCCTGCTGGGACCTTATCGTGTAAGGTGTTGATAAGTATATGTACTGGAACGGGAGAAGACAGTACTGGATTTATCGATAAAGTAAACGGGCAGGAGGGGGAGGCAAAAGATAAATCGCGAGAATAGTCATCATCAGCTGTGGTTATCTGGGGGCTGATGATCGGTGGAAGAATGGACTGTAAATGTTAAAAAATCTTAAAATAAAATGTAAAAATTTGATTACTCAATAATTTTACGGTAATTTGGAATAACATTAATTGATTGTTTTACAATAAGAAAGGATAACTATACGACAAACATTTACATTTTAAAACAGAACTGATAATTTTATTTGCGAACTGCTAAAAAAGTAAGTGACGTATGAGACTTTTGAAAAGTAAGAGTGATCAAGAATTGATCCAAATGTATGTCGATGGCCATGAGTCCGGCCTTGAGGCATTGTTGAATCGTTATAAATCGAAAATTTATACCTCTATATATATGAAAGTGAAAGACGAATATCTTGCTGAAGATATTTTCCAGGAGACTTTCATCAAAATCATCAACACATTAAAATCCGGTAAATATAATGAAGAAGGGAAATTTCTGCCATGGGCTATACGTATTGCTCATAACATGATTGTTGACTTCTTCAGGAAAGCAAAGCGCGCCCCCAGTATTGTTAATGCGGACGGCTTTGATATCTTTGAGGTACTTGAATTCAGCGATGAGAGCACCGAGTCAAAGATGCTGAAACAACAGGTGGATGTGGATCTGAAGAAGATGATCCAGAAGCTGCCGGATGACCAGAAGGAGGTTCTAATCATGCGTCATTTCTGTGACATGAGCTTCAAGGATATAGCCGAAATCACCGAGGTGAGTATCAATACGGCTCTGGGCAGGATGCGCTATGCGCTGAGCAACCTGCGAAAAATGATCGAGGGAACCGATCTTACCCTCCAGATGGGTTATTAAGAATACCATAAGGAAGGTGCATATCATGCACTTTCCTTCTACACACCTCTGGTGTTTGCTGCTGACCAGCGGCAGTTTCCTAAGCCATATTTCTACTGTTGACACCGGGTTCTTCCATATGAAGTATCAATATTCTGTATAAAAGCTAGTATAAGATCGCCATATTCCGTAAATTTATAATGTTAAAATGTCATCTCAGTATGCGCCGAGGGGTGGTTTTGACCGCTTTTTTGCGCCGAGTGCAGGGCGGATGAGTTAAATTGTCAGGAATGTACGTCGTGGAACGTACTTTGATGTATAAAGGTGTACTTGATATAAAAAAATATAATTAGAAACTATGTACTGGATTTTATTTATTGGAATCATGGTGGTGAGCCTGATCGTCCAAACAAGATTTAGAAACAAATTTAAAAAGTATTCAGAGATGCCGTTATCGAACGGTATGTCGGGTGCTGAAATAGCACAAAAGATGCTTCATGATAATGGTATATATGATGTGCAGGTGTTGTCTATTCCAGACCGTCTTGGCGACCATTATAATCCTTCAGACAAAACGGTTAACCTTAGTCCGGAGGTGTATAGCGGGCGTAGTGTAGCTGCGGCGGCAGTAGCAGCCCACGAATGCGGGCACGCGGTACAACATGCAAAAGCTTACAAATGGCTGGGTTTTCGTTCGGCGATGGTACCCATGGTCAACGTTGCATCTAAGCTGACTTCATGGGTGTTGATGATCGGTGTGATGCTGTTTGCTTTTGGGGGCAATCCCTGGTTACTCGCGGTGGGAGTCGGTGCGCTGGCCATTACAACCATATTTTCATTTATCACCCTACCGGTGGAATTTGATGCATCCAATCGCGCTTTGGCCTGGTTGAATCATGCCGGCGTTACATACAATGGAGAGGAACATGAAGGTGCCAAAGACGCTTTAAAATGGGCTGCAATGACTTATGTGGTCGCTGCGCTAAGTGCGTTGGTAACCCTGTTGTACTATGCTTCTATTTTGTTTGGTGGCCGCAGAAGTGACTAAGTATTGGGGGCATTCACTCATAAGGTGTGAAAAAATGCGATTATTTTGAATAGTCGCATTTTTTATAGGGTGTTAATGAGGTTACTACAGACAATTTTTTTAACTTTGCTGTTTATATAGAATAAGACTCAGATTTTATGTTTTCAAATCTTCAAGATAAGCTAGATAGGGCCTTTAAGGTATTAAAAGGACAAGGTAGTATTACCGAGATCAACGTTGCTGAAACGATGAAAGAAATTCGCAAAGCATTGCTGGATGCCGACGTGAATTATAAAACTGCCAAAACTTTTACGGATGATGTAAAACAGAAAGCTTTAGGTCAAAATGTATTGACCAGTATTTCTCCCGGGCAATTGCTGACAAAAATCATGAATGATGAGCTGACAGAACTGATGGGGGGATCTGTTACAGAGTTGGAAACCGGAAAAAATCCGACCGTTATTCTGATTGCAGGATTGAACGGTGCGGGTAAGACTACGTTTTCTGGTAAATTGGCATTGTACCTGAAAGATAAGAAAAATAAAAAGCCCTTGCTGGTTGCTGGCGACGTATATCGTCCTGCTGCGATCGATCAGCTGGAAGTTTTAGCTGAACAGGTTGGTGTCCCGGTATATGTGAATAGGGAATCCACTGATCCGATTGCTATTGCTAAAGCTGGTGTAGAGGAAGCGAAACGAAATGGCAATAATATTGTCATTATCGATACGGCAGGTCGTTTGGCGGTTGATGAGCCATTGATGGTGGAAATTACTGCTGTCAAAGAAGCGACAAAGCCGGATGAAATTCTGTTTGTTGTCGACTCCATGACCGGTCAGGATGCTGTCAATACTGCCAAGACGTTCAATGACCGTCTGGATTTTACCGGGGTAGTCTTGACCAAGCTGGACGGTGATACTCGTGGTGGTGCGGCTTTATCCATTAAATCTGTCGTCAATAAGCCGATAAAGTTTATCGGTACAGGCGAGAAAATGGATGCGCTGGACGTATTTCACCCTGACCGTATGGCATCCCGTATTTTAGGGATGGGTGATGTTGTATCCTTGGTAGAACGCGCGCAGCAGCAATTTGACGAAAAACAAGCGGCTGAACTTCAGAAGAAGATCCGCAAAAATAAATTTGATTTTAACGATTTTAAATCCCAGATACAGCAGATCAAAAAGATGGGTAACATGAAGGATCTGATGGGGATGATCCCTGGAGTGGGCAAAGCGATGAAGGATATTGAGGTGGACGACAATGCATTTAAGCCTATTGAAGCCATTATTGATTCCATGACACCTTTTGAACGCGAGAATCCGGATGTCATCGATCAAAAGCGTCGTATGCGGATTGCCAAAGGATCGGGTACAGATATCAATGAGGTAAACAAGTTGCTGAAGCAATTTGGTGATATGCGCAAAGTGATGAAACAGATGTCAAATCCGGCGATGGCGGCTAAGCTAATGCGCAATATGCCTAAAATGCCCGGACGCATGTAAAACATGTAAAAGCAACAAAACTACCATTTTCAATAGGGCATTGTATCATGATATAATGCCCTATTTTTCTGATAAATATTTCGTAATTTCAAGTTCCTCACTCGAGTAAAGGAAATAATTGTTAAATTTGTATTCATTATGGATGACCCCGCGCAATTATCGGAATACGGCAAAATCCTTATCATTCTATTGGTAGGGGCGCTGTTAGTCTGTGCGACCATTTTTCTAGCACGCCTAATCTCTCCAAAAAAAAATAATCCCATCAAATCCGGTACTTATGAATGCGGTGAAGAACCCATTGGATCGTCCTGGGTACAGTTTAACCCGAGATTTTATGTCATTGCGCTTGTTTTTCTGCTCTTTGATGTGGAGCTTATTTTTATTTTTCCGTGGGCAACTGTATTTGGTCAGTCAGATTATATCGCTGCAGATGGACGCTGGGGGTGGTTTACGTTGGTTGAAATGGCCATGTTTATTGGGATTTTGGTTCTCGGACTAGTGTTTGTCTGGAAAAAAGGAGATCTGGAATGGGTAAAGCCACAGGTATCCTTACCCAAAGTCCGCGTTGGTATTCCACAAAGTGCCTATGATGCTTTAAATAAAATGGAATATGCGGTAAAGGATCTTGCGCAGGCGGATGCTGAATTGAATACGTCAGTGGGAGAAGAAATAATTGCCCGTCCAAAGGCTGCTTTTAAACCAAGATTTAAGAAACCGGAGTAAGCATGAGTTTAGATAGTCAATTACAAAATAACGGTGTCGTTGTAGCTAAGCTGGATGATCTACTTAACTGGGCACGACTTTCTTCGATGTGGCCCATGAGTTTTGGTATTGCCTGTTGTGCGATAGAAATGATGGGAGCAATGGCGTCGACTTATGATCTGGACCGAATGGGAGTTTTTCCACGGCCATCGCCACGACAGTCAGATGTCATCATCATTGCTGGGACAGTAACCTTCAAAATGGCAGACCGCATCAAGAAGCTGTACGAACAGATGCCTGATCCAAAATATGTGATCTCCATGGGGTCCTGTTCCAACTGTGGGGGACCGTACTGGCAACATGGTTATCATGTCGTCAAGGGCGTCGACAAAGTTATTCCGGTGGATGTGTATGTACAGGGATGTCCACCACGGCCGGAAGCGCTGATCGGCGCATTTATTGAACTGCAGAAAAAGATAGATAAGGAGAGTTTGTTGGGGGAACAGCTGTTCATTCAATCAACAAGCGTAGAAAAACAATAATAGAAGATTTTAGAATCAATTATGGCAAAAGATTTTTATGGTGAACTGCAATTAGGTATTCTAGGCGGCGGACAGCTGGGCAGGATGCTGATTCAGGAAGCCATTAATTACAATGTAAACGTTCATGTGCTGGACCCCGATAAGAATGCGCCCTGCCGCAAACTGTGCAACAAATTTGAATGTGGTTCATTGGGGGATTTTGAGACCGTCTACAATTTCGGTAAAGATCTGGATATGATCACTATTGAGATTGAAAAGGTGAATGTCGATGCGCTGGAAAAACTGGAGGAGGAAGGTGTGGTGGTGTATCCTCAGTCCCGTATCATTCGGTTGATTCAGGATAAGGGATTGCAGAAACAATTTTTCAAACAGAATGATATTCCGACCTCGGCATTTCAGCTGATATCAAATCGTGATAACCTTGTCAATACTTCATTGCGTCTACCGTATATCCAAAAGCTGCGTAAGGATGGTTACGATGGCAAAGGTGTCAAGAAGATCGTCACCGAGGCGGATATTCAGAACGCGTTCGAAGAGCCTAGTCTGATTGAAGAGTGGGTGGATTTCGAAAAAGAGATTGCCGTTATTGTCGCCCGCAATGACCGAGGTGATGTGTCTACATTTCCGATGGTGGAAATGGAGTTCAATCCTCAGGCAAATCTGGTGGAGTTTCTGATCGCTCCCTCGCTGTATGGTGTTGATGTACAGCAACGGGCGGAAGCGATTGCGAAAAAGATCGCTGAGGATCTGCAGATTGTGGGCTTATTGGCCGTTGAGATGTTTTTAACAAAAAATGGCGATATCCTGGTCAACGAGCTGGCACCGCGGCCACATAACAGCGGGCACCAGACGATTGAAGGAAATTATGTTTCTCAATTTGGACAGCATCTGAGAGCGATATTCAATCTGCCATTGGGGGATACCAGATGCCGGACCAATGCGGTGATGATCAACCTTCTGGGTGAAGAAGGGTATGAGGGCCTTGCTAAATATGATGGTGTGGAGGAAGCGCTGGCGATTGAGGGAGTCTATATCCATCTCTATGGCAAGAAGTATACGAAGCCGTTCCGTAAGATGGGGCATGTTTGCATTGTTAATGATGATCGCGAGAAGGCCATTTCGAATGCGAGAAAAGTACAGGAAATATTAAAAGTTAAAGCTTAATTAAAACTATGTCAATCAATAATAAGGCCCAGGTAGGCATTATCATGGGAAGTAAATCTGATCTTCCGGTGATGCAGGATGCTATCGATGTCCTGAAAGTTCTTGGGGTAACATTCGAAGTGACGATTGTCTCTGCCCACCGTACACCGCAACGCATGTTTGATTATGCGCAGAATGCAGCGTCCCGCGGGCTGAAGGTAATTATTGCTGGCGCCGGTGGTGCTGCCCATTTACCAGGGATGGTGGCGTCGATTACGCATTTGCCAGTTATAGGAGTTCCTGTAAAGTCCTCTAATTCAATCGACGGCTGGGATTCTGTCCTGTCGATTCTCCAGATGCCCAATGGCATTCCGGTGGCGACCGTAGCTTTAAACGCAGCTAAAAATGCAGGCATATTGGCTGCACAGATATTGGCAACGCATGATGCGGAAATAAGCAAAAATATTATCGCTTTTAAAGAAGAATTGGCCCGTAAGGTCATCGAAACGGCGGTAGAAGTTGAAGATACGCAGTTCTAAACTTATCTACGAAATAAAACGGGGAGCTCAAAGCTCCCCGTTTTATTTCGTAAGATTGGCCTGAACATAATCATAGCTTTTTTTAAGACTTTCCATTTTATTGGGCATATAAATGTCGTCCTGTTCAACAAAAGCATATTTTAGTCCAGCTTTAGCCTTTTCCTGGACAATCTCAGGGAAGCTGATACTTCCGGTTCCAACCTCCGTATATCTGATGTCTTTGAAAATCTGTTCGACCGGTAGGTTACCATCTTTCGGCCATTCGATGGGATTTGATTTGGTTTTGTCCATGTCTTTGACGTGCCAGAGTTTAAACCGGTTTGGAAACTTTTCGAAGAGTGATATGGGGTTTTTCCCCGCTTTTTCGGCCCAAAAGAGATCGAGTTCAAAATCAACCAGTTCGGGCTCGGTAAAAGCGATCATGACCTCTTCGCCCATGGTGTTGTTGCCCAGATCCCTGAACTCCCAGAAGTGATTGTGATAAGCTACCTTTAATCCGAGCTTTTTGGCCTGTTCGCCCGCCTTATTGAGCTGTTCGGCCGCGTAAAGATAATCATCTTTTTTAAGCGCATTGAGATCAAACATCGGCGTTACAGGTGCTATCACATACTCTTGTCCAAGCTCTTTTGCTGCATCAAAATAGATCGACAGATCTTCCTTGTCGGTATGTGTTCTGCTTAAATATTTGGACATATCGTAGTGCCCGGAATAGGTTTTCAGCCCGTTATCATCCAGAATCTTTTTCAGCTCTTTGTACGGCAGCTTCCAGAATTGCTTGGCCGTGGGGTCAATGCCATAGAGTTCAACATGTTTGTAACCAATCTTGGCTATTTGCTCCAGAGACCCTTTAGGATCCTTATCCATTAGATCGCGGATCGAATACAATTGTACCCCGATATTTTGCAATGGATTGTCACTGACAGCTGCAGCTTTATTTTGACAAGCGATAAAGTTGGGCATCAGATAAGCTGCTGAAAGACCTATTCCAGCTTGCTTTAAAAAATTACGGCGAGAATTGTTCATCATATAACTGATTATTGTTAGTGTACAATGTACAATTATTTTGTAAAAAAACAATAAAACCTATCCGAATATTTTCCGAAAGGCAGGGCGGGGTAAGTTTAATGAATAAAAAAAGGCCTGAACACATCAGACCTTTTGTATTGCTTATGCACGGGCTGTTTACACCGTCATGATATCTTTTTCTTTCAGTTCAGCCAATTTGTCGACCTTTACGATAAATGCATCGGTCAATTTTTGTACTTCTCCCTCTGCAGATTTGATTTCGTCTTCCGAAGCACCGTCATTTTTCAATTTTTTAACGGATTCGTTGGTCTCCTTACGGATGTTACGAATAGCTACACGGCCTCTTTCAGTCTCTTCTTTTACTTTTTTTACGAGTTCGCGTCTTCTTTCTTCGGTAAGAGGGGGGACGTTCAAACGGATGACAATACCGTCGTTTTGCGGGTTGAGTCCCAAGTTGGCGTCTGTAATAGCTTTTTCAATTGCGTTGATGAGCGATTTTTCCCAAGGCTGGATGACAATTGTCCTTGCATCAGTTGTATTGATGTTGGCCACTTGAGAAAGTGGGGTGGCGCTACCATAATAATCGACTGAAATACCATCTAGCATAGACGGTGAAGCTTTACCGGCACGAATTTTTGTTAATTCTGATTCGGTGTAAGCAACTGCTTTGGACATCTTGTCTTTACAATCGTCCAATTCAATTGAAATTAGTTCGTTCATATAAGATTACGTTTTTTACAGATTTAATTTATTTTACAACAGTTCCGATATGTTCTCCATTGGCAAGTTTCAGCAAGTTGCCCGGCTTGTTCATGTCAAATACGATGATTGGTAAATTGTTCTCCTGGCACAATGTAAAGGCTGTCATATCCATGACATTTAGTCCTTTCTCATAGACCTCCGTGAATGATATTTCTTCGAATTTTGTCGCGTTAGGGTCTTTTTCAGGATCTGCAGTATAGATGCCGTCTACGCGTGTACCTTTCAATACCGCATCGGCGTTGATTTCGATGGCGCGCAACGAAGCGGCTGTATCGGTCGTGAAATACGGGTTTCCAGTACCGGCACCGAAAATAACAATACGGCCTTTTTCGAGGTGACGTACCGCCCGTCTACGAATAAATGGTTCGCAGATCTGTTCCATTTTAATTGCTGTTAGCAAACGTGTCTTTTTTCCGACTTTTTCAAGGGCATCCTGCAGTGCCATGCTATTGATTACAGTGGCAAGCATGCCCATATAGTCAGCCTGAACACGGTCCATACCTGATTTCTCTGCACTTAAACCGCGGTAAATATTACCTCCACCGATAACAATTGCAATTTCTAAACCCTGATCGTGAATTTCTTTGATATCATTAGCGTATTGTGATACACGGTTAATATCGATACCATAGCTTTGGTCACCCATTAAGGATTCACCGCTAAGTTTTAATAAGATACGTTTGTATTTCATAATTGTTTTTTTGGAAATTTTCCAAAGGTCAAAGATAAAATATTTTTTTTATCCCTTACGCCCTAAAGTGATATTTATTGTGCTTTTGTTGTCTGGTTGATGACCTCCTGATAATAGTGCTCGTATAGTGGCATAATATTGGACAGCTGGAATTTTTTAGCATGATTTAGTGCTGCTTCCTTGAATTTTTCCAGCCGCTCATGATCTTCCAGGATGTAGATTGCATTTTTGGCCATATCATTGACATCTCCCACATCGCTGAGAAATCCAGTTACGCCATTTTCATTCAATTCGGGCAGTCCACCGGTGTTGGACGAGACCACGGGCACTTGGCAGGCCATCGCTTCCAGCGCGGCCAGCCCAAAACTCTCCGAACTGGAGGGCATCAGGAAGAGGTCTGAGACAGATAATATTTCTTCTACGGCATCCTGCTTGCCCAGAAAACGTACATCTGTGCAAACATCAAGCTCTCTGGACAGCTCTTCTGCGTTTCTACGTTCGGGACCATCGCCCACCATCAGCAGCTTGGATGGTATGACTTCGTTGACCTTTTTAAAGATCCGGATGACATCCTCTGTATTCTTTACTTTCCTAAAGTTGGATGTATGTACCAATATGCGTTCATTGCCCGGAGCGATCGCTTTTTTGAAATGCGATCGGTCTTTGTTGCTAAATCGGTCGAGATCGATGAAGTTGGGGATCACTTTGATATCACGGGAGATATCAAAATATTGGAGTGTCTGATCCTTGAGATTCTGCGAAACGGCCGTCACGCCATCCGACTGGTTGATGGAAAATGTAACCACAGGACTAAAGCTTTTGTCTTTACCGACCAAGGTAATATCTGTACCATGCAGTGTCGTCACAACGGGAATGTTTATCCCGTAGGTGGTCAACAATATCTGTTTTGCCATGAATGCTGCGGAAGCATGGGGGATAGCGTAATGTACGTGGATCAGATCGAGCTTCTCGAAACGTACGACGTCGACCAATTTGCTGGCGAGCGCTGACTCATAAGGCAAAAAGTCAAAAAGCGGATATTGGGAGACGGCGACTTCGTGGTAATAAAGGTTTTCGGAAAAGAAATCCAGGCGCGCGGGCTGCCGGTAGGTTATAAAATGGATCTCATGTCCGCTGGCTGCTAGCGCTTTCCCTAATTCGGTTGCTACAACGCCGCTGCCACCGAAGGTGGGATAACAAACAATTCCTATTTTCATCTATTTAGTTTTTAATGCCTGATCCATTATCTTTCAATGGGTCTGGGTGGCATGCCCTGTTATTATTCAATACTGTGTTGCCGAAAGGAGAAAATCATGCCTTTGGCGGTTTTGAAATATCTAATTTTTCGTGCCGCTAATTTCGGTTATTTATGCTTAAAATAACAAAAAGCAATTGCCATAGTTTTGTGAATTTTTTGCGTACTTAAAAAGCATTATCTTTAAGTAGACATTTAAGTGGTATATGGATTATTTCATCAGCGATATTTCTGGACAGCAGTTCCCTTTGGAACAGCGCTTGTCGGGGGCATCCATTAGGCAGCCTCTTTTTAAACTAATCAAAAAAGAGCATCCGGATTTCGGAAGGGACAAGTACATGGCGATCTCCGAACTCAATGCGTTCAAAGAAGCTTACATCACCGAGTTTCTAAAAGATGAGTCCGGGCAGCTGAGTTTGCTGGACCAGCAGGTGATACAGAGCTTTGCTGCTCTACAGGCGCCGGTGATCATGATGAGCCAGAATGGACAGGAAGATAAAGACCGGGAACGTGCTCGAAATGACTACATGGTGAATCTCAAAGCCGAACTGGAGATACGGGAACTACATGAAAAGATCGATCATTTGATCATCAGAAAAGAACAGGAACTGATTGAAGTGCAACGTGAACAGGTGGAAAAACTGAGTTTTTTGCTGAGAAAAATGACAGAAATGGAAGCGGAATTTAAGAAAAGATGAATATAGAAGGAATAATAAGTGAACTGACGTTTAAGTTTTCGAGATCAGGAGGAGCTGGGGGACAGCATGTCAACAAGGTTTCGTCTAAAGTGCTGCTGCAATGGAACGTGAGGCAGTCTGCTAGCTTTTCGGAGGAAGAGAAGACTTTGATCATGATGAAACTTTCGAACCGCATCACTAAAGAGGGGATCTTGCAGCTGGAGTCTAATACAGACCGTTCGCAGCAGCGAAATAAGGAAATAGCCGTCGAACGCTTTGTGCGGCTACTGAAAGGTGCGCTCGTTACCGAAAAGGCACGAAAAAAGACTAAAATTCCCTATTCCAGTGTTTTAAAGAGACTGGACCGCAAGAAACAGCAATCCCAGCTGAAAGCCTCCCGGAGGAAAAAATTTGATGACTAATGGTGCTATAGAAGGCGTTAGTTGTAAATTAAATGACAGTAAATCAGTGTATTGTATTTTGAACTAAAATAGTAGTTGTAAAACTAAATTTTTAGTTTTACAATTGTATTGTAATCGATTACAACAGTACTGTTATTTATTAAAGAGTTATGGAAGAATTTAAAGAGCTGACCAAAGCGGAAGAACAGATTATGCATGAGCTCTGGGGGATGGGGCGGGGATTTGTCAAAGATATCATTGAACGATTGCCCGAGCCTAAACCAGCTTACAATACAGTGTCAACGATAGTGCGCATTCTCGAAACCAAGGGTTTTGTGGCGCACGAGTCTTTTGGCAAAAGCCACCAGTATTTGCCAAAGATTTCAAAAGAGGAATATAAAAAAGGAATTACGGGCAAGCTGCTGAACAATTACTTTGATAATTCGCCAAAACGTATGTTATCGTATTTTTTGGAAGAGAATAAGCTGGATATGAAGGAACTGGATGATATCTTATCCATTATTCAGCGCAATAAAAGTTAACAGCAATCCCCTTTTATAAACTTTTGATTATGATTTACTTATTGATTGTCAATATATCATTGACCATCAGCTTTATGTTCTATTGGCTGATTTTTCGAAAACTGACGTTTTTCCAGTGGAACCGGATGTATCTGATCGGGATGCTATTTTTTTCGCTGTTGGCACCTATCGGCATTTTTATTGAACTTCCGGATAGCGAAATGGTGGAATATAGGATTCCCATGGTGGATTTGGACGGTTATCTGCACAATGCTATCAATGGATCGAAGACTCAGCCTGTTTATCTGCTGGAGATACTGACTTATGTTTATTGGATGGGCGTGGGGATGAGCTGTGTGTGGTTGCTTATACGTATCGTTTGTGTACTGGGGGAATTGCGCAATGGCCAGGGATATCATAGTTTTTCATTTTTCAACAGAATCATCATTGGTCATGCTCTAGCGCATCATAAGAGTATCGAAAGGCATGAGCTGGTTCATGTGGAACAGGGCCATTCCTACGATTTGCTTCTGTTGGAGCTGTTGAAAATTTTCAACTGGTTTAATCCGATTTTATATTTTTTTCAAAAGGAGTTAAAGTTTCAGCATGAATGTATCGCTGACGAAATCTGTTCGTCAGACAAGGTTGCTTATGCTGAACTGTTAGTGGCTCATGCGTTGCGGACAAATCAGCTGCCACTCAGGCA
Source organism: Sphingobacterium sp. InxBP1 (assembly GCF_026191775.1). Classification (NCBI taxonomy): domain Bacteria; kingdom Pseudomonadati; phylum Bacteroidota; class Sphingobacteriia; order Sphingobacteriales; family Sphingobacteriaceae; genus Sphingobacterium; species Sphingobacterium sp. InxBP1. The sequence continues at coordinate 276,246 of NZ_JAINDX010000040.1, forward strand.
TGAGTTTTCAAATCAATCATTTTTAAAGAAACGAATCATGATGTTATTTAAGAATAGATCAGCGGGAAAGCATAAATTGTTATATATCGCTATTCTACCGATGGTGCTGGTCATTGCCGGTTCGACGCTTATTTTAAATACAAGCAGGGCCAAGGGCCTCGTGAGCGATGTAGAGAGCTCCATTAACCAGGTCGAGGTACCGGTAGCTACACAGGCGACTGCAGGTTTTGAAGGGACGGAGGCGGCTGCAGGTTCCATAGCGCGGAAGCTTGATGGAGCGTTAGATAATGTAAAGAGTTCGCTCAAGGATAAAATAGCTAAGAGAGGCCCTGTTGACAAGCCAGCACAGCATGATACCATAGCTGCTGATCCTATAATTTTTACTCAGTTGGAGGTAATCCCAGAACCTATAGGCGGGATGAAAGAGTTTATGATATGGGTCTCCAACAATTATGATTATCCCAAAGCTGCTTTGGAAAGAGGTGTGAAAGGTATCATTGAAATCTCCTTTATCGTGGAAAAGGACGGTAGCTTGTCTCATGTCAAAGTGAGGAAAGATCTAGGATATGGCACGGGCAAGGCCGCATTAAGGTTGATACGTAGCGCCAGCAAATGGAGACCGGGAATGCAGAACGGCAGAAAAGTACGTGTCGCATACACTTTACCTATCAGGTTAAACTTGGTACAGGAAAAAGATAAATGATGGGAATAAAAGGGTAAAAGTGGGCAAGGGGCGTACGAATAACTTTTAAACAAAATTTAGATGTCGAAGATTGTAAGGTGTTTTATATTATATGTCGCGGTATTTTTATCTGTATTATCGTCCTGCAAATCTTACCGCGTCGTTCCACAGGGCTACGTGATCGAAGGGGACGAGTATTTTGTCAATATCGATAAGGGGCTGACGGTATTTCTGGGGGATGATATCCTTCAGGAGAATAACTGGAACCAGAACAGAAGTCCATTGAACGTGTCAAAGGTAGGGCGTAGGTTTAGCAAACTGCTCAAACAATTACATTATTCTGATACAGCCTATAGTGTGCTATTTACGGCACATCTCCAAGGTAAATATGACTATGATCTATTGGCGGTGGTAAACAATTACCCAAATGTCAAAGGACGGAAGAATCACCTGTTGGATCTGAGCGTTCTCCAGCGGGAGGAAAATAAGGAGGGACGTTATTTTTATTCGGTGTCTACCTCAAATGATCGAAAGGTATTGCATTTTGTGATTCCTTTTAATGATAGGCTCTGGCAGGAAAAGATGGTCAGCCTGATCTTTCTGCTTCCGGCAGATTTCAATGACCTGAATTGGGCAAAAGATATCGTGATGTCTAATGTTGCGATGTATCGCAACCGCTATGTGTTTAGCCCTAGCCGGACGGAAATACTGTGTCCGGATGACGGAAGCCGGTCGCATTTGGATTATAAGATTTCGGATAAAAAAATCAATCGGGAAGACTATATGCTGATGAAAGCTTACGGCAATGTTAACGGAAAGAGAACGCTGGTGGTTTACCGACTCATGAATCCCAAGGATTTTAGTGGGTCATTTGTCGTCTGCAAAGGGGATTATGAAATACTATATACCACGCTAGACGGTAGGGTCGTCTGGCAGGCCAAGGTGAATACGGAACGGGATATCGTATTTTAGCGGCATTGCCGGAAGTCGGCGAAGTAGCCCTGGATCTAGTAATCCAGGGCTTTTAATTTATTCTTAAGCTGCAAAACTTCGTTCTGCAGCTGTTCTATTTTCTCCAGCAGGTGACTGGCGACCTGAATTCCCTGAGGGTTTACTTCCAATTCGTAATATAAATTTGAAAAACGCTCAAGTTTTTTGAGCTCTTCTTCGTCAATGTATTGTTCTTCCTGCTGCATGATGATATGGATAAGTCCATATTCTTCCATTGTCTGCAGGAAAGTGGTTTCCACTTTCCTGGATTGACAGAAGTCGATGACTTTTATCAGAGTCGTTTCCATAGACTAATGTTTTAAATCCTTTAATTGTTGAAATAATGCCCTCTCCTGATCTGATAAATTGCTAGGCATTTTGATATTCAATGTCACGTAGAGATCGCCGAACTCGCCTTCTTTGCGATATACGGGAAATCCTTTTCCTCTCAGTCGCATTCTGGAACCGTTTTGGCTTTCGGGTTTTATTTTCAGTTTGATTTTGCCTCCATAGGTATCCAATGTAGCCTCGCCCCCTAGTATTGCGGTATACAGATCCACATCCAGAGAAGTATACAGATCACTGCCCTGGCGTCTGAAGTTTGGGTCTGGCGTAATGTTCATCGTGATGTAAAGGTCTCCTTTTGGGCCTCCATTGATTCCCTCGGCCCCGTAGCCTTTTAATTTGATCTTCTGGCCATCTTCCACACCTGCATGAATAGTGATACGGATGCTTTTACCATTTATACTAAAGGTCTGCTGATGGGTAGTATAGGCTTGTTGCTGGGACAGCGTCAATTCGGCATTAAAATCCTGACCCCTGAACGTGCTCTGCCTGCCGCCGCCACGCCGGCTGCCAAACATCTGTTCAAAGAAATCGGAAAATTGGCCATCATCGAAGTTGCCTGTATATTCGTAGGAGCCACTTCCGCCAAAGGGATTGCCACCGGAGCCAAATGGATTGCCGCCAGAAGATTGGGCATTACGATATTGCTGCTGCGCTTTTTCGTATTCTTCGCCATGCTGCCAATGTTCGCCGTACTGATCGTATTTTTTGCGCTTCTCAGGATCAGACAGCACTTCATTTGCTTCATTGATTTCCTGAAAACGTTGCTTCGCCTCGTTGTCATTGGGATTGACATCCGGATGATATTTACGTGCTAATTTTCGGTATGCTTTTTTGATATCATCCGCCGAAGCAGTTTTATCAATGCCAAGCACTTTATAGTAGTCTACAAACGCCATAAATTAAACCTCTTTTATCTTAAAGATAACAATAAGTGCAAAGAAATGTTTCTGTTTTTCGACAACTTGGATCATATACGGGACAAGTGTGTTCCGGTACACAAAAGCCGCTAGAGCTTTTTTCAGCGGAAGATGAATAAGATTACATGCTGATATTCTTTATTCCCTATTCTTTATGATTATCAATTACCAACCTGCTGTCTCTATTGGCGATCTCCCATGCCGTATAGAAGACCAGCTTCTCCCGCTTCACCATCAATGGAAAATCGATTTTGTCATAGGTATCAGCCGGAGTGTGATAATCGGGATGTAAGCCTGAAAAATAGAAAATCGACGGGATACCTTTTTTTGCAAAATTATAGTGGTCCGAACGGTAGTATAAGCGCATTGGATCTTTTGGATTATCATACATGTAATCTATTTCCAGCTTGGTATGTCTATCATTTTCATTTTTGTTGATTTGGTAGAGCTCCGAACTTAATTTGTCCGAACCTATAGCATGTATATAGTCATGGTTTCCATGAAGGTGCTTATCATCCACACGGCCGATCATGTCGATATTGATACAGGCTACCGTACTGGACAGTGGGAATATCGGATTCTCGGTATAGAATTTGGAGCCTAGCAGACCTTTCTCCTCAGCAGCATAGGTAATAAACAGGATACTCCGTCTTGGTCCTTTGCCAGCCGCCTTAGCACTGGCGAAGGTACGCGCCAGTTCGAGTACTGCGGTGGTACCCGAAGCGTTATCATCGGCACCAAAGAATATGTTCCCTTTGGAGTCTTTGCCGTCATGGTCGTAGTGGCCTCCGATGACAAGGAGTTCATCCTTCTTGTCCGTCCCTTCGAGGTAACCCAGTACATTAGGATCCGACAATGTTGCTGCGTTGGTGCCAAATTCTGCTTTAAAAGTAGTAGTGATAGCAAAGGAGCTGGGCTGGCCAGAGCGGTTAATCTTGCCAACTACGGCGGCGAGATTCGTTCGTGCAAGATTGAGAATGTAATTGGCCATGTGATCAGTTATATTGACCACCGGTATCATCGGTGAGGTTTCGGGTGCAGGCTGGTCTACAGCCAGATTATAACGGCCTTCAGTCGCCCGGTCTCCCGCTTGTTCCAATAATTCGCCAAGTTGGCTATTGATGGCCAGCACAAGTTTTGGTTTCTTTTTTAAAATCTCTTTGATCTTTTTATTTCGGCTTGTAGACCATTCGGAAGGTGTCTTTTTGCCGGTGATCCAAGAATTCCCTTTGTCATCGGTAGGTTCATTCTCATTAAGTAACAGGACAATTTTATTGGCAAGGTCCAGTCCCGCAATGTCTGAGTACTTGGGATCGTCTATGCCGTAGCCAATGAAGAGAATTTCATGGCTTTCAAAAAGTTTGTTTTCGTTATTGCCGATCACAAAGATGTCCTTCCCGTGTTGAAAGGGCTTATCATTGATCTTAAATTGCCTAACTTTAAAACTATTGTGAATCAGTTGCAGCGGCTGGAAATACGATCCATTGACAGGGGCCGAAAGGCCATATTTTTTGAACTCGTTCGCTATATAATCTGCCGCCAGCTGGCCCCCTTTCTGCCCGGTTCCACGTCCTTCAAAATCTACGGAAGCGAGTGTCCGCAGGTGTTTCTGTGTCGATTCAACTGTAATTTCATTGGCGTAGCTGGTATTTACGTCCTGCGCCTTTGCACAGCTCATCAGGGAGAATGCAATCCAAAATAGGTTGTATATCTTCTTCATCTGTCTATTTTCATATCGCTTCTGGACTCTTTGGGGCTGATAGCCTCAGATCAATCCATATGCACTGTTTATTTTCTCATATATAGGTGACATGCAGCGTCACATCGCTTGTCAGGCTTTAGCCACTTCTAAATTTGCTGACCGGCAACTTAACCGTAATCGGTATGACAGCTATCAGTTCGTACACAATATAACTAAAAAAAGCGGATGAAAAGTATATTTGGTCTTTCATCCGCTTCTTAAAATATGTTAATTTGTTATCAGCTACAAGCAATTTTGTTGACACGGTTTGCGTGACGTCCACCTTCGAAGGCCGTTGTCATAAATGTTGAAGTGATTTTCTTCGCTAGATCCAGATCGATAAAGCGTGCAGGAATACAGACAACATTTGCATCGTTGTGCTGGCGGGCCAAAGCCGCAATTTCCTCCAGCCAGCAGATGGCTGCACGAATATTCTGATGTTTATTGGCCGTGATGGCAACACCGTTGGCACTGCCACAGATCAAGACACCCGCGTCAGCTGTTTTGTTTTCCACAGCAGAAGCAACTGGGTGCGCAAAGTCTGGATAATCAACTGAATCCGCAGTGTTGGTACCAAAATCCGTTACTTCATACCCTAATTCTTTCAAAAAGTCTACCAATGCGGTCTTATATTCAAAACCAGCGTGATCACTTCCAATTGCAATTTTCTTTACGGTGCTCATTTTTATTGTATTTTATTTTTCTTGTGCTAATTTTTTTCTTTTGACATCGGCTGATACCATGATACTGACTTCGTAGAGCAGGAACATAGGTGCTGCGACTGTAAGCATGGTGATAATATCTGCCGAAGGTGTAATGACTGCTGCGATGACGAGGATAATAACCGTAGCATAACGGCGGCTGGCACGCATAAATTCAGGTGTCATAATTCCTATCTTGGAAAGGATAAATACAAGGATCGGAAGCAAGAACACGATTCCACAGCCTAAAGTCAGCGTTGCAATGGTAGAGAGATAGTTGTCGATGGTAATCTGATTGACGATCTCATCGCTCAAAGACACGTTTGCCAAAAAGTTGATGGACAATGGTACGACAATAAAGTATCCGAAAAGCGCGCCTAGGAGGAACAGCACGGTAGAGTAGAAAACGAATCCGCGTGCAGAGCGTCTCTCGATATCTGTCAAAGCAGGTTTTACAAATAACCAGATTTCAAATAGGAGATAGGGGAAGCCCATCATCAAAGCCATCAATAGACAGGAGTTGATCTGAAGCATAAATTGGCCCGCCAATTCTGTATTGATGATATTGAACGGTATTTTCTTAACACAGAAGTCAGCCAGATTAAAAGCATCTGCGGCTTTGCACATCATACGGTAGGTCCAAAAATCCAGATTTTTTGGCCCCATAATGATGTCGTTGAATACAAAATCATAGAATGTAAAAGCAATGCCCGCAAAAATACAGATGGCAATTGCTGAACGGACCAAATGCCATCTCAATACTTCAAGATGGTCAAAGAAAGACATCTCCGCTTCTATATTCTTCCCTTTATTTTTGATAGCTTGTATTAGATCTTTCGAATTTGGTGTACTCATAAAAATTGTTTGAAAACAAAAATACCATTCTTATTGTAAAGAATGGTATTTTTTATACGTGTAAAGATAATTTTATTTAATCTTCTACAGGATATTCTGTTAGGTCAAATGTTTCCATAAACTTCGTCGTGAAATTGCCGGCTCTGAAGTTAGGATCACGCATCAATCTCAGGTGTAAAGGAATGGTTGTTTTGATTCCTTCGATCACAAACTCGCTCAACGCACGTTCCATGGTGCAGATCGCTTCTTCACGGGTCTGTGCGACACAGATCAGCTTCGCAATCATGGAGTCGTAATTGGGTGGGATCGTATAGCCTGAGTAGACGTGTGTGTCTACCCGTACACCATGACCGCCCGGTGAGTGGAAATTGGTGATTTTACCCGGTGAAGGGCGGAAGTTGTTGAATGGATCTTCGGCGTTGATCCGGCATTCGATTGCATGCATTTGCGGCTCGTAATTCTTTCCCGAGATCGGTATTCCGGCTGCAACCTTAATTTGTTCTTTGATTAAGTCGAAGTTGATCACTTCTTCGGTTACAGGGTGCTCCACCTGGATACGGGTGTTCATCTCCATAAAGTAGAAGTTACGGTGTTTGTCAACCAGAAATTCGATTGTACCGGCACCCTCGTAGTTCACGGCTTGAGCACCTTTAATTGCTGCTTCACCCATTGCAGCTCTTAGTTCGGGGGTCATGAATGGCGAAGGCGACTCCTCGATCAATTTTTGATGACGGCGTTGGATAGAGCAATCGCGTTCAGATAAATGACATACCGTGCCGAACTGGTCACCGACAATCTGGAACTCGATGTGACGTGGTTCTTCGACATATTTTTCAAGGTAAATACCATCATTGCCGAATGCAGCAGCAGCTTCTACACGGGCAGAATCCCAAGCTGGCTCAAATTCTTCGTCTTTCCAGATGATGCGCATACCACGGCCACCACCACCGGCAGTCGCTTTGATAATTACAGGGTAGCCGATCTCTTTGGCGAGAGCGATACCTTCCTTTACATTGGAAATCAGACCTTCAGATCCTGGGACGGTGGGTACACCGGCCTTCTTCATCGTATCTTTAGCCTGTGATTTATCACCCATTTTTTCAATCTGCTCAGCAGTGGCACCAATAAACTTGATACCATATTCTGCACAGATTGCGGAGAATCGTGCATTCTCTGATAGGAAACCATATCCCGGGTGAATCGCATCTGCATTTGTAAGTTCAGCTGCGGATATAATATTCGGAATGTTTAAGTAAGAATCTTTACTTGGAGGGGGGCCAATACAAACTGCCTCGTCCGCAAATCTAACGTGTAAGCTATCTCTGTCAGCGGTCGAGTATACTGCCACACTTTTGATACCCATCTCGCGGCAGGTACGAATAATGCGCAGGGCGATTTCACCCCTGTTTGCAATTAATATTTTTTTAAACATTGTCTTGAATTATGAAATTTGCTAAAATGTAGCCCTTTGTAGGCTACATGATATTCATTTACGTTATTGTAAACTACTTAGGCTCGACTAAGAATAATGGTTGATCGAACTCAACAGGTTGAGCATCGTCTACCAAAATCTTAACGATTTTACCAGAAACTTCAGATTCAATTTCGTTGAACAATTTCATTGCTTCAACAATACATAATACAGATCCTGTATTGATATCGTCACCAACATTGACGAAAGAAGGCTTGCCGGGACCAGCAGAACGGTAAAAGGTACCGATCATAGGTGATTTGATGGTAATAAGGTTCGCTTCGTTATTAGCCGGAGCAGGAGCGGCAGGCGTTGCCGCAGGTGCTGGAGCTGCAGCTTGCGCTACCTGAGGTGCTGCAACTGGAGCCACGGCGGGAACTGTTGCGGTTACATAAGTAGGCTCCTGATTTGTCTTTATTGTAATTTTAAAATCTTGCTCTTCAATCGAGACTTCATTCACACCTGATTTTGAAACGAATTTAATCAAGTCCTGAATTTGTTTGATATCCATACCCATAGTATTGTAGGTTTTGTTTGTTTCTAAAAATTCTAACTGTCAAAAGTAATAAATTATGCGAAAAAATGGGATAATTAATATGCCCATTTTAAATAGATGGATCCCCAGGTAAAGCCACCTCCAAAAGCGGCCAGGATTAAGTTGTCTCCTTTTTTCAGTTGGGATTCCCATTCCCATAGACATAGGGGAATAGTTCCACTGGTTGTATTTCCATACTTTTGGATATTGACCATGACTTTTTCTTCCGGAAGCCCCACACGTTCAGCTGTAGCGTCAATGATACGTTTGTTGGCCTGATGTGGAACCAGCCAGGCAATGTCTTCAGATTTCAGGTTATTTTTTACCATCACTTCATGCGCGACATCCGCCATATTAGTGACGGCAAATTTGAAAACTGTACGCCCTTCCTGATAGGCGTAATGTAGACCGGCATCTACGGTTGCATGTGTGGCTGGATTGAGTGAGCCGCCACCTTTAATGTTGAGGTATTGGCCTCCGGAGCCATCTGTCTTTAGAATGGCGTCTTGAATACCCAAACCTTCTTCATTCGGTTCCAGCAAGACGCAGCCACATCCATCTCCAAAAAGGATACAGGTATTGCGGTCCTGATAGTTGATCACGGACGACATTTTGTCGGCGCCCACTACAAGAACTTTTTTATGAGTACCGGCGGTGATAAACTGAGTTCCCGTATTCAGACCGAACAAGAAGCCGGAGCAGGCTGCCTGCAAGTCAAATCCCCAGGCGTTGGTGGCACCGATTTTATCCGCAAGGATGTTGGCTGTAGCCGGAAATAGCATATCCGGTGTACTGGTACAAAAAATAATTAAATCGATCTCTGTCGCATCAATTCCCCTCTTCTTCAACAACCCCTGAACGGCTGGCACAGCAAGATCAGATGTAGCAAGCCCTTCGCCCTTTAAGATGCGTCTCTCTTTGATTCCAGTTCGCGATACAATCCACTCATCGTTGGTATCGACCATAGTTTCCAATTCTTTGTTGGTCAGGATGTAATCCGGAACGTAACCATGTACAGCCGTAATTGCGGCGTGAATCTTTGACATAAATATTCTAATTGAAAATGGATCTGATGCTGTCAATGAATTTAGACTCGATCATATCTCTTGAAAATAAAACCATATTTTTAATGGCCTCTGGCGTTGAAATGCCATGACCAATAATGACAGGAGCATTGACTCCCAAGATTGGACTTCCACCGTATTGTTCGTAGTTGAATCGGTCAAAGAAATCATCTTTAAAACCTTTTTTGAGGGTCACTACATAAAATGATTCTGCCAGTTTTAACACGACGTTGCCTGTAAATCCATCACAGACATAAACGTCGGCATGATCACTGAACAGATCACGGCCTTCAGCATTTCCGATAAAGTTAATCTTGTCGTTGGCTTTAAGTAGGGGGTAGGTAGAGGTTGTTAGGATGTTTCCTTTTTCTTCTTCTTCTCCGATATTCAATAATCCTACTTTAGGATTGGATACGTTGAATACATGTTGGGCAAAAAGACTTCCTAAAATTGCAAATTGGTTCAGCATCTCGGGTTTGCAGTCTGCATTTGCGCCGACATCCAGCAAGATTCCGAAACCAGATTTCAATTTTGGGACAATTGTCGCTATGGCAGGGCGGAGCACCCCGGGAATAGCTTTGACGCTAAACATCGAACCTACAAGCATGGCTCCGGTATTGCCAGCAGATGCGAATGAGTCGATTTCTTTGTTTTTTAAATATTCAAATCCCTTCGCAATGCTTGAGTTGGGCTTTTGTGTAATTGCTTTGGTAGGATGTTCACCCATTGCAATGGCTTCTGGAGCGTCCACATATTCGAAGTCAGATGAATTTCCTCCGGCTTGATCGATAAGTTGTTTAGTCTCTTCAGTATTACCAAAAAGGACTATTTTTTGGTCTCCAGTAAGCTGTTTTTGTGCCTCGATAGCACCTGTTATCGTCGCTTTAGGAGCATAATCTCCTCCTAAAATATCTAAACCAATCTTCATCCGTTATTATTTAGTAAATCAATAATACGCAAAAAACATCCCAAAATGAAGCAAATTTCTAAAATATTGCTTGTTTGGGATGTTTTGGTGTTATGAAAGGTTTACCTTAGACAACAGCTGTATTTTCAATGATTAATTTACCGTTGTAGTACAGATTGCCGTCTACAGTGTATGCGCGGTGAGGTAAATGAACCGCGCCAGTTTCTTTACATACTGTCAAGCTCGGTCTTTCGGCTTTATAATGTGTTCTTCTCTTGTCTCTTCTTGATTTAGAAGTTTTACGTTTTGGATGTGCCATCTCGTATTTTTGTTTTTAGTTATTTTTAATATTTCTCAATGCTTCCCAACGTGGGTCGATAATTTCTTCTTCATTGTGTTCTTCTGAACCCGGCTCACTGCTAAATAAAGCCAGCATTTCAGGATCACACTGTATGCCTTGCCCTTGCTCTTCACATTTGACGATATAGGGGACAGCCAGGTTGATATACTCATACAGCAACTCGGCGATATCCAATTCATGATCGTTTTTTGACAGGATCAGCACCTCTTCGGTATTGTCTGTCCAGTCTTCGTCCGTGAATTTGACCAATATGCGTTCCTGAATTGAAACAGGTGACATAAATTCTCTAAGGCAGGTGTCGCAGGTCAACTGAATCTCGCCCTGGATATCGAAGTGCAAAATCAATAGATTTTCCTGTTTTTGCAATTCCACTTCTACCTTAAGATTGCCATCTTTTACAATCGAATGTTCGTAGCAGTCAAAGAACTTTTTAGTAATGTCAAACTCAAAATTGTGCTTTCCAGCGTTGAGCCCCGAAAAGGGAATTCTGTATTGTTTTAGATGTTTCACAATCTTGCATTTGAGCCTGCAAAGGTATGTATAAATTCATTAGAATAGAAATATTTTTTTAAATATTCCAGCTCAATGTTTCATACATTCCAATAGCGTGGCTTATTCATAGTAATTTTTGCCTAACTCTATCTTTTCCCGACCATTTGCCATTCGCCATTTATTGGTGTCGCGAAGGGAATATGCACAGCCGCAATATTCTTGCATATAGAACTTTTCTTTTTTGGATATTTCCAGCATGCGTGCCGAGCCTCCTTTTTTTCGCCAATTGAAAGTCCAGTATTCCATACCTTCATGGCGTGAAGCAGCCCGTAATCCACAGTCATTGATCTGTTCCATATTTTTCCAGCGTGAAATACCCAGCGAGCTTGAAATGACATCAAAGCCATTTGCTGCGGCGTATTCTGCAGTCTTTTCAAAACGCATATCAAAACACATGGTGCAGCGGATGCCTCTTTCAGGTTCGTGTTCCATACCTTTAGCCAGTTCAAACCAATGGTCTACATCGTAGTCTGCATCAATAAATGGTATATTATGTTTGTTGGCAAACCGGATATTCTCTTCTTTGCGCAGATCGTACTCTTTGCGCGGATGAATGTTAGGATTGTAAAAATAAATCGTAAAGTCGATATCTGAAGCGATCAGTGCTTCCATCACCTCTCCGGAACAAGGCGCACAGCAGGAGTGTAGCAACAATTTCTTGCCCTCTCCTGGTAATGCTAGCTTCTCCCGTACAAATTCCTTATTTTCCATAATCGTAAGTGATATCAAAATCAAAGGCAATTTTAATCAAAAAGTAGCGAAATGGCAAATCTTTCCGTTTTAGATGTTAGGGCAACAGGCCAAAAGAATCATATAAATGCATTGATATTCTTCATATATTAGTAGATTTGTATGTTTAACGCAATAAGCTATTTAGATAAAAATATATGAAATTTTCGCTTCACTCCTGTGTTATTGTATTATTTGTCAGCTTGGTAGGATTTGTCTCCTGTAAAAAACTGGATGATGAGCCGGATGACAGTGGTCGGCAAACCCTTATTTCGAGGTTGTATGTCTCTTTTCAGGACTATCAGGATGGAGGGGAGTCCAGCATTAAGAACCTCATGATCGTGGATCCGGCGGATACAACGAGTCTCACCAATATTTATCAATATCTTTCACCGTCCAAAGGCGGGGGACCGGTGACATTTGACCCGCGGGTGAAAGCGATTTTTCAGGCGAGCACCAATGATGCCGTCCTGCAGGATACCTTCCTTCGTGTCATCCCCTTCCAAAATGATATTTATGGCATCCCCGGCACCTCCGGTAATATCGGATTTACAGGTTTTAGGAACGTAAGGGGGCTGGCTTATTATCTTTTCTCGCAGTCCACGGGTACAGGAAGTGCGCCGGCAAATTCGGATTTTCTGTTAGCAGCGACCAATAATGGTACTAATTCAAGCTTATATGCGATAAGTAGGCCTACGGGTAAGACGAGCTCAAGAGGAGGAGCCAAAATCATTGATAAGCAAATTAACCTCGGGGCGATCCGTCCCACTTCGATGGTTCTTTTGAGAGGTAACGGCAGCAACGAACCCTATCTATTGGTTGGATTTAACAACGATGGCTCAAACAAAGGAGCTGGATTTGCTGTTTACACCAATTTGAAGCAAGAATTAATTGACCGGCCCAGGGATACCATTGTGAATGCAGAGAAATTTGCGCCAGCGTTAAAGGTATATATAGCGGGTAATAAAGCTAATCTGGGTTCCATAGCCTATGCTCCCCAACGTAAATTATTGGCCGTAACAACTTTTAGCGGTTCGGGAGGTAGTGCGGTTGGTGAGGTGCTGTTTTTTAATGATCCTGACAACGTATTCAAACCTGGAGGAGCATCCGAAAAAGAGGTGACCCCGGATAAAATCATTAGCGGCGGGCAAACGGGATTGGTACAGCCACAAAGCGTTGGGATTGACGACCGTGTAGAGGAAGGAAAGTATTTCTACGTTTCTGACCGATCTACCAAAAAGATTTCGCGCTTTTTGCTGACTGATCAGGGGGACGCGAAACCGGATCTTACACAAATTTATAACAACCTGACCCCAAGTTATATCTTCCTGGATGCCCGATCTGCGACCAACTTCGGTAACTAATCACTTTTAAGCAAGCAATTCGAACAGCTCTCTGATTTCCTGTTGCTTGCTTGCACTTTCGTGTTCTTCGTAAGCAGACATCAGGTTCCGAAGTGCGCGCCTGATAATCGTTACATTATCGCAGGGATAGGTAAACTCCCGATCGGGAGTGAGGTTCAGCTGCTTTAAAAATGAATGCACATCGCTTTTTTGCATGACCTGCCCACGGTTGAAAGCGTTGATATAAAATAGGACCTCCTCATGACCTTCCTCATCCGCATCCATGTAAGCTAGAATAAAATGTTTGGGCAGATTGATGCCATAAATAGGAATGTCTAATTTCTGCGCAATAATACTGTAGATGCAGGATAAGGTGAGGGGATTGCCCTGTTTGGTATCGAGTACCTGTCCAATATAAGAATTTTGTGGGTGATGGTAGTCTTTTGTATTACCTGATAGCCCAAAAGAGCCAAAGAGTACATGGTTGATCAGATTCACTTTTTCCAGTGGACTCATATCATATTGCAGACCGCGCCAGACTTCCGTCTTGAGATCCTCTATGGTCAGCACTATTTTATGGTCTTCATAAGAAGGGTATTGATAGTTATTGAGGATGATCAATCCTTCCAGGAGATTGAATGAATTGCTTAGGTTCCAGATTTGCAGCTCATTTTTGGTCTGATCAAACTGAATCTCATGAATAATGTTTTCCAGCCGTCCTTGTACTTTTGGATCAAAGCTTGATTCCCAGAATTTTTCCAAATAAGGTACGATCTCAGGTCCCTGGCTTTTTAATCGATGTTCCACTTCCTGAATAATCTGTTGGTCGGTGTCGTCCAACAATGATATTAGCGATTTCAACTCTCTCTCATTCATCATAACGAATTTATAAAATTGATTTGACAAATGAGCAGAAAAAATCCCTACTGTAGTCAGTTACTAAGTAGGGATATCCAGGTTAATTTGGCATTCAGTTATTTGAGCTGCCCATCCAGCATATTAACGATCTTTTTTCCGTATTCGGCATTTTTTTCAGAATGAGTGACTTGTATAATGGTGACACCATCCTCGTTGAGCTGTTTAAAGAGATCCATGATTTCTTCGCCCTGTTTGGAATTGAGATTGCCTGTAGGCTCATCCGCCAGCAGTAATTTTGGCGATCCCGCCAAGGCACGGGCGATGCCTACGATCTGCTGCTGACCGCCGGACAATTGGGCGGGAAATAGGTCTTTCTTGCCGACGATGCCGAAACGGTCCAACATATCTGCTACAATGGCTTTTCTTTCCTTACCGGAAATATTCTTATAAATCAGTGGTGTTTCTATATTTTCATAGACTGTCAACTCATCCAGAAGGTGGTAGGCCTGAAATACGTAACCAATATGTGTCTGATAAAGCTGTGTTCTTTTTTTTGCCTTCATTTCCAGTACATTCTCTCCCATGAAGTAGTAATCGCCCTCGTCGGGTTCATCTAGCATACCGATAATATTCAGCAAGGTCGATTTTCCCGAACCTGAAGGCCCCATGATGGAGATAAAATCACCTTCAGCGATATCTAAGCTTACATCTTTGAGAACAAATGAGCGTGTACCACCTACGTTATACCACTTGAATAAATTTTTTAGTTGTATCATTTTCTAGTATTGAGATATTTGTTTTGACACCCTGTTTCTCACTGCTATAGTCTGCCAAGCTATAACATAATTCATTTTATAACGGACTTTGGGTTTCTGTTTACCTAATTTCTGTTACTGCACTTTTTACCGTTTTTGTTCTTGAAGTACAATCCCCTTGCCATTGTTGTAATTATTTTATTATGAATGATTTATATTGTTGTTTTATTATTGTGTGTTCGATTACGAACAGTTTTCGCTCATAATCGAACATACAGACATCGAACATACGGGCAAGGTAATTTACCTATTCATCTCTTAGGCTGTCTACCGGATTGGCACGGATGACTCTCCACGTCTGATAGCTAATGGTAACGAGGGCGATCAGGATGGCGCTTATACCCGCTAATATAAAGTAAAGCCAATTGATATGTATGCGATAATTAAAATCCGTAAGCCATTGGTTCATCGCCCACCATGCAACAGGTGAAGCGATGACCAGGGCTACAAACACCAATTTTATGAAGTCTCCGGAGAGCAGTTTCAGAAGTCTAAATGAGCTGGCACCAAGAATTTTTCTTACACCGATTTCTTTTGTACGCTGCTGCGTCACATATGTAGCAAGGCCGAAAAGCCCGAGTGACGCCACAAAGATGGCGATGACAGCAAAACAGGAAAAGATATTTTTTGCACGTTCCACGTCCTTGTACAGACCTTCAAAGCCTTCGTCAAGGAAAGTATAATTGATGTTCTGATTTGGTACAAATCTGTGCCAGGCGGCTGTTATTTCCGTCAAGGTCTGTTTCAGTTGTTCTGGTTTTACCTTGATAGCTATTATGGAAGGCTGTCCACGCAGCACCATGCCGAGTCCACTAAAACCCTGACCTTTTAACGATTCAAAAATAAAATTATCGACTACACCAATCACGGTCCAGGTACTACCGTTGGTGATCTTTGCACCGATGGGATTTTTCAAACCCAGATCGTCGGCCAATTTTTGATTGATGATGACAGCAGTACTATCCGAGCTCATCTGAGGATCAAAATTCCGGCCCTTTGACAATTTCAGTCCGAATGTGGTAATATAATCAGTATCTATTTCCCAAAATTGCCCCTGAATGGCCATATCCAGCTCGCGACGGCCTTCTTTCCAGAAGGGGTTGCCATTTCTTTTGGCACCGTCGATAGGTACAGGAAGAAAATCTCCTGTTGATACGGAAGTAACATTAGCTATGGACTTTAGCTCATTTTTAAGGCTTGCTATCTTGCCGGACAACGTTCCGGCGCCATGTAGTACAATGACCTGCTCCTTGTTGAATCCCAGATCCTTTTCCAGAATGTAGCGTATCTGTTGATTCGTGATCAAGGCGCTGATGATTAATGTTATGGAGATGGCAAATTGGAAGATCACCAAACCATTTCTAAACATGGATGATTTGGGGCCAGAAGTTTTGTTTTTCAGTGCTTCGATAGGCTTGAACCGGGAAAGATATATTGCGGGATAGATACCGGCAAGACCACCGATCAAAAGTATGGCCCCTAGCAGAGATAGCAAGAAGTAAGGTGAAGTCCACGGTATGGTTAGGGATTTGTTGGCGACATCATTAAAGATGGGCAACAGCAGCCAGCTAATAAACAAGCCAGCGACCAAAGAAAAAAGGCTATACCATATAGCTTCTGTTAAGAATTGCCTTACCAACGCTTGTCTGGTAGATCCAATTGTCTTTCGGATACCAATTTCTTTGGCTCTGGTAGCAGCGTTAGCTGTCGAAAGATTGACAAAGTTGATACAGGCAATGAATAAAATAAATAACGCTATGAGTGCGAAAGTCCAGACCATGCGGATATCGCCACGGTTTAAGGTACTGACTTTATCGTCCTCCACATCCGCGGATTTAAGATGTATGTCAAGTGCATTCTGTAACCTGATTTTTGCCTGGTTGAACAGAGGATTGAGTTTGCGTCCCGATTTTTGATATGCAGGTAGATAATGCTCCTTATAGTTTCTTAAGATCTCGTCCTCTGTCTGTTCAAGGTTCACATTTGGCCTTAGCTTAACATAAACGGTATAATTATTATTAAGCCATTGGATCTGTTCGCCCGGGTAAAATGGATCGCCTGCCAGTGACATAAAGAAGCTGTAACCCGCCAAAGTTGAATTTTGTGGCATATCTTCGATTACGCCGGTGACGGTATACGCTTTGGATTTGTTGTTGTTCAGGTAAATGGTCTGCCCGACGGGATCATTTTTGAAATATTTCGCGGCTTTACTTCTGGTAATAACTATCGTATTGGGGTTATCAAGGGCATGCGCAAGTTTCCCGAAAACCATAGGCATGGGGAACATATCCAAAATGGATTGATCGACGTAGACAAAGCCATCATCGTGAAAGCTTTCAGGATCATCATTGAGGGACAGCTGATTGCTGCCCGCACCGAATAAAGGATTGGGAAGCACGCGCCCCGATTGTTCTATCGTGGGAATCTCAGCTTTCAGTGTAGGAGCTACGGGAGCAGATAGGGATACCCAACGCTGGATTTTGCCCTCAATCGGAAGCTGTACGACGAGCCGATAAGTCCGATCCATATCGGGATAAGATTTATTATAACTTGTCTCACTTTTGATATAAAGTACAATGAGAATACAGATCGCAATACTAAACGCAAAACCTCCAATCTTTATAAAAGAATAGAGCTTATTTTTTGCCATACTACGCCAGGCGATTTTGAAATTGTTGCTTACCATAGCAGAAACCATATTAAGGTCCGATCGACCGTGATTAAAACAAATAGACAGCTAGACCTCATTCAATAGCGTTGCCATAATTGTAAGTATTTGTTTTTTAGCGAGTTTCTGTTTGGTTGTTTCCAATTTGCCTGTACGATTTTGAACAGTTTCCGTTCGGTATCGTACAGACAAATCGAAATGGGCTGGAAGGCTGGCTTATTGTTCTATTTCTTTGAGCTGCAGATGATCGCAGAGCTCGTACATCATTTTCGCGGGATCGGTATCGATGGCGAGGGCGATAAGGTACATTTCATCCAGCCGTAATTTCGATGTCTCGGTCATGGTCAATTCATTGATGCGGGCTTTACTAAGTCCTGTTTTTCGGGCAATCTGGGCTTTGTTTACAGATTTCTTCGCTAAAAATTCTCCAAGTTTTGTCATCGTTTATGTTGGTTCCTCTTATTTGTATAGATAAATATATAAAATGTTATTTTTATTTATACAAATGCTTTTGTTTTTGAAATATTTTCCATTCTTTTGTATTGAAAAACTATATTATTTAAATGTGCCAATGATGAAAACAGGGAAAATTCAAAATTGCTGCAAAGATCCTAAGCCATAGGTACACCAATTATAAACTTTCATTCCCAATCGGTTAATAATAAATTGCACTTTTGACTTCAACAACCTACGGCTTATTTTTCTTATTCGTCCCGTAAACTATTGACGGGATTGATACGGGCTGTCTGGAATATCTGGACAGCAATAATGCCTAAAGTTGTCAATCCGATAAACATTCCTGTGAAAACAAATAGAGTGATCGGAACATCGATATGGTAGTAGAAGTTTTCCAGCCATTTGTGCGTAAACCACCATGCTATGGGGAAAGCGATTAGAATAGCGATCAGCAAGAGTATGATAAAGGATCTTGAAATCATATAGGTGATTGTATTTACCGAAGCCCCAAGCACTTTGCGGATACCGATTTCTTTCACCCGCCGCTTTAGTGTATAGATGGCAATACCTAAGATTCCTAAGAAGGCAATCAGCATACTGGAAGCTGTAAACAGTGCCAATTGTTGGTACTGTTTTTTCTCTTTATTATACTGATGCTGTACCTGATCTTCCTGCCAGTTGATCTGCGCGATCCGGTTGGGGAAAAATTGGTTCCAGGTGTTGTTTACCAAGGCTAAAGCCTCCTTTTTCTTGCCTTCTTGTACGCGGATGAGCATACAGCCGCCTTCCCATTCCTGTTGTGCCTTGATCGCAAAGGGACCGATTGGAAATTTTAAACTTGCTCCGTTAAACTCTTTAAATACACCCACTGGTGTATTTTTTAAGAGCTCCGAACTTTTATTGAGTTTAAAAGGTAGCCGCTGGGCGGTTCCTTCGGAAATCAGCATGTTTGTAAATACTGGCTGCCCATTGTGTACAGAATCTGTATATGGTCTGTCCAGTGCGTAGTCTGCGCTTAAAGGCCGGCCATCAAGCAGCTTTATGCCCATTGTTTTGATATAGTCATAATCTGCATAGACAAATACAATAGGGAACTCTTTATTCGGATCATTGGGGTCTTTTACAATTTTAAAGTCCGCACTCCCACTAAAGGGAGTCCAGCTTGTAAGGCTGACAGATGTGATGTATGTTTTTTTTAATAGCTCCTGTTTGAAGGCCTGATCCTTTCCCTTCCAAGATGTATAGTTGATGGCTAAAAGATTTTTAGGCTCGTAACCAAGATCTTTATTGTACAGATAATGCAATTGCGCCCGCATGGACATCATACAGATCGCTACAACGATGGCAATGGCAAACTGGATAACCACCAATACCTTGGTAAATGCCATATTGAGCGGTAGTCGGAAGAAAGAGAACTGTTTTCGAAGTTCCAGAGAAGGCTGTGTTTTCGATAGAGACAAGGCTGTAGGTAAACTGCAAAGCCAGCCCAGAACAATCCAAGTGATTAATAGTCCAACAAACATAAATACGGAGCGCTGGTAATTCATGGTCAGCGGATGTTCTAGATATTGTTCAAATGCAGGACAGATAAGAACATAACAAGAAAATGCAATCGAAAAAGCGCCGGCAAAAAGTATGGTACTCTCCAGGCCCATTTGCATAATCAAATTTTTTCGGCTTGCACCCAATACTTTGCGGATACCGATCTGCTGTGTGCGTTTGAGCGCATGCGCAAAGCTCAGGTTGATGTAGTTGATACTGACTAATACAAGGATCAGGATGGCTATTCCCGCCAGCAGATAAATATCTTGCATGGGATTCTCCCATCCCGTAATGCTTTGTAAGTGTATGTCTTTGATGGGGTCAATGAAAAGATTGTGCCCTTTCGCCCAGTCATTCAATTTTTGAGCGTTGTACCATTTGTTTATCTTGGTTGAAAAGCTGTTAATATCAGTTGTGCTTTTGAGCAATAGAATTTGTGTTTGCAATGAACCAGTCTCTGTTGGATTGAATGCATTCATTTTGGGCATCAGCACGAAGGCTTCTGCCTGAAAGGAAGAATTATGGGGCATATCTTCAATAATGGCATTGACATAATAAGCTTCTGGTTCACCTTCTTGTGGTTTATTGTAGAATGTGCTTCCGAGTACATCTTTTCCGCCGAAATATTTTTGAACAGCGGAGGCTGTCAACGTGATATTTTTTGCGCCGGCGATGATCTGTTTCGGATTGCCGGCGATGATTTCTGTATCAAAAATATTGAAAAAACCGCTGTCAATTTCTAGGGTGCTGATTTCAGCTAATTGTTTTGAGAGCCTGTTGACCGTTAGTTTTTGCGAGTTACTGTTGATCGTAGTATACCCGAGTATTTCAGGGAAATTAGCTTTTAATGTTGCAGATATACCTTCAGGAGCCCCTGAAATATTGTTTGTGAAGCCTTCTTGCGTTTCTTTGGGCACTATTCGCAGTCGGTAGAGCTCCTTGGAGTTGCTCCATTGCCTGTCGTAGGAAAGCTCGTCAACGACAAGCGAACTGATTAACATAAATACCAGCAGCGCTATGGTTAAACCAACAAGGTTCGATAGCGAATAGATACGATTGTGTATCAATGTCCGCCAGGCAGTTTTAAGATGGTTCTGTATCATACTATTTATAGATTGGTTTCTCGGATTATTCCTCTCTCAATTTTTCAACTGGATTAAACCGGGTAGCCCGAAATACAATGGCACCAACCAATAGCCCCAGTATACTAAGCAGTATAGCTAAAGGTAACAAGTAGGTGAACGCGTTGATTTCTATTCGGATTACATAGTTTTGCAGCCAATGTTGCATGAGCATATAGCTTGATGGGACTGTGACTAGCACCGCTAGCAGAAATATGCCGTAGTATTCTTTTGAAAATAATAACATCAAATGTGCTAATGAGGCGCCCAATACTTTGCGGATGCCAACTTCCTTGTTACGGAGATGAATCGATAGCGAAATTAAGCCCGTCAATCCCAATATGACAATCAAAAGCGAAACAGCGCTCGCAATTTGTGCTGCATGTTGCAGTTGTAGTTCTGTTTCGTATAAACTTTTGATGCGGTCATCCATAAATTGATACTCAAATGGCGCATCGGGCATTAATGCTTTCCATTTCCTTTCCAGTCCCTGTACTGCGCTAGAGAGATGGCCCGGTTTTAAACGGATACTCAGGTATCGGTATTGGAAATTTTCATGGATATCTGTCCAGACAATCGCCGGAGATGCATGATGAAGAGAATTTGCGACAAAGTTCTCGGTGACGCCCACAATGGTCATCTTATCTTTTGGATCGTTCAGGGCAATCTGTTGACTAATTGCATTTTCGGCGTTACCGAAACCAAAATCTTCCATGGCTTTCTTGTTGATCACAACGGGTCTATTTGTGGCACCGGTCACCGCATTTTTGGGTAAAAAAGTGCCCGCCAATAGGGGGATTTCATAAGTGTCAAGAAAGTGACTGTCGCTGTTAATCCGTTGAACCTGTACTTCTGTATCGTTATTATTGCCAAAAGCCGCTTGCATATTGGAACCTAATAGTCCCGGGGTTTCATACGAAAGGCTTACAGACTTGACAGCCGCTATCTGCAATAGCTCGTGCCGGACCGTTTCCATCTTCCGGATTCCAGTTTCTGACCAGTCTCTGGGGGCTTGTACAGTCAATAGATAATCTTTGTTATATCCTAAGTCGCTGGTTATAAATAGACGAACTTGTTTGGAGATTATCAAGGTACAGACCAGTAGGAGTAATGCGACGGCGAACTGAAAAAATAATAACACTTTTCGAACCAATTGCTTATCACCCAACGCGGCGAATTGTTTTTTGACGGAGACAAGTATGTTGATATTGGACAGTTTAATTGCCGGATATAATCCCGCCAGTAGGCCGATCATTAAAATCGACAGCCCCAGTAAACCGAAAAAGTAACCTGGCAGACTGATTAAAGATGGAAGCTCACACATGAGTACCTGTGCAAACAGCGGGCTTACAAGGATATAGATGGGTAGACTGATCAAAGCGGCAATAGCCACGATAAGGATATACTCTGTCAACAATTGTCCGATTAATTGTAGCCTCGATGATCCCATAATTTTGCGTACGCCGATTTCCTTTAATCGCGTAATATGCTGTGCAATACTAAAATTGATGAAATTGATGATCGCCATGATCAAAATAAAAATTGCAACCCAACTCAAGGTATTGATCATCTTTCGTATTGCGCCCTGATTGTCGTCGAGATAGTAAGTTTTTAATGGCCTTAGATTTGGCGCATATTGATCAGCAAATTCTTTATCTTTATTTTTATGGACAAGGTTCAGTATAGCCTGATCTACCTGTTGAGGTGTTACGCCTGTCTTTAATTCGATATAACCTGCTATATAAGGATTGTCCCAATTATTTATCGAACGTCCGAAATAGGTTTCGTTAGCAATAGGCAAGAAAATATCAGCATGCATACCTTTTGTTAGATCCATAATGGCATTCTGAACATCCGTTTTGACAATAGCGGTGATCTCAAAATCATGCTTTTCACCGTTGAAATTTTTAATCTGTAGATTTTCACCCAGGACATTTACCTTTCCGAAATATTTTATTGCTGCTTTATCCGTGATGGCAACTGAAAAAGGGTTGTTCAGCGCAGTATTGACATTACCAGCTAAGAGCTCAAAGCCAAACATGGTCAAAAGGCTCGGATCACCGAGCGACATACCTTCTTCATAAACTGTGTTACCGTTGGACACTATACCTGTCAATCCATCAAGGCGGTAATAGTTGGCTACTAAATTCGGGTACTCCTCGTATAACGCCTTGGGAA
Source organism: Sphingobacterium sp. InxBP1 (assembly GCF_026191775.1). NCBI lineage: Bacteria > Pseudomonadati > Bacteroidota > Sphingobacteriia > Sphingobacteriales > Sphingobacteriaceae > Sphingobacterium > Sphingobacterium sp. InxBP1. Next base: position 299,080 of record NZ_JAINDX010000040.1, read on the forward strand.
GGGCACCAATTGTGGTCAAATTGATCCCAAACCCTTCTTTCTTATAGGTGCTCTGTAGTAAAAATTGTTGATCAATATTTTTTATCCTGCTATTTACCTGATGAACATCCCAGATGTAGGCGCCGACAAGTATCATAAAAGTGATGCCACAAGTCAGACCGATGAGATTGATCAGATTTTGGATTTTTTTCTTTCTAATATTCCGCCAGGCAATTTTGAAGTTGGTAAAGTTCATTATAACCGAAATAGTATAGTAATAAAGTTCGTCCACCTACTATAGATTAACAATAGGGAGGTTAGTGTATAACCCAAATGTTTGGCCAAAAATTTAAGTTGTTGATTGTTAGTGGTTCTGTCTTTACGTGAGGGAGGTATCTGTCCGATTTTGAACAGTAAATGTTCGTAGGTGAACATTGGATTTGAACTGATGTGGCGCTGACAATAGAGCCAATCGGCTAAAAAAATGAGGGACAAATAGGCGGTGGCATTGGCTACGTTAGAGGCGGCATTGGTCACTTTTCGCAATGCCGCGACGGAAGCCTTTTATCGAGATACACGTGCATATTGATCCCTAATCAAAAAAAGGTGGAGCTGGTCTATGTGTTGCGGGAACTGGCCAAATATGTGGATACGATTGCACATGGCGATCCGACGAACATCCAAAACATCCTATGACGGTTTGGTTCCCAAACCACTAAAACTTGCCGTTCGGACGGGTGATGCGGGCAGTGGGCGGATCAAGCTAAACCTTAGTTATTCATTCCGAAGGCTATCGACTGGATTCGCTAAAGCGGCCTTAATGGCTTGTGAACTAACCGTTAGTAATGCAATCAGTATAGCAAGTAACCCCGCAACAGCAAACATCCACCATTGTATTTCAATACGATAAGCAAAATTTTCCAACCATTTGTGCATGGCCCACCAAGCTATGGGTGAGGAAATCAGGATAGCGATAGCCACAAGTTTGATAAACTGTACAGAAAGCATCTGTGTAATACCGGAAATGGATGCGCCAATAACTTTGCGTATACCGATTTCTTTACGGCGCTGATTTGCCGTAAAAATAGCTAATCCAAATAGACCGAGGCAGGCAACAAAAATCGTCAGTCCAGCGAATATACTTAACAATCTTCCTGTCTTGACCTCAGCCTGATAGGTTTGGGCATATCGTTCATCGAGGAATGAATAGTTGAATGGAATATCTGTTGCGAAGGAATCGTATAGTGCTTTCAACTTTTTGACCAGTCCTTCGGTGTCATTTGTATGTGTCTTGACAATTAGACTTCCTGCCTGATCCCCAAGTACCATGACCAATGGTGAAATCTGTTCGTGTAGGGATTTGAAGTGAAAATCTTTGACCAGCCCGATCACATTATAAGTTTTGTTGTCCTTATTGGTCAATGTGCGACCAATAATTTCGCCTTTCCAGCCCAGATCTCTTGCTGCAGTTTCATTTACGATAATGGATAAACTATCGTTACCGAAAGCTTTCGAAAAACTTCGGCCCTTACTAAGCTTCATGCCCATAGCATCAATATATTCTTCATCTACGTCATAGCGTAGCGTCTTGACCCATTTTTCTGTGTTTCCGTCTGGATAGACAAAGAAGTTGTTGTTGGCAGATTCACCGGCGGGAAGATAGGATGAACGGGAGAGATGTTTGACACGGCTGTCCTCTGATAGAAGTTTGATATAGCTTTTTTCGTTTTTACCTAAAGGCCAACTTTGGATCACAATCACATTTTCCTTCTCATAACCTAATTTGATATGTCTTATATAACGGAGTTGCCAAGTGACAACTACAGTACAGAAAATGAGTCCCACGGAAATAATAAACTGAAAAACGACTAGACCACTTCTGATATTGAACCGTTGTGTAGATCGCACCAAGCGCCCCTTTAATACGGTCAAAGGATTAAAAGCAGATAAGTACAGTGCAGAATACGTACTCGAAAATAAACCGACCAATAATCCAAATGTGAGTAAGAGCGGGATCATGTAGGTGCAATCGAATTGATGAATTTCAATGGATTTACCGGATAGTTGATTAAATAGGGGAAGGCTAATGATAACGATACCAATGGCCAGCAATAAGGCCAGATAGGTCAGCATAATACCTTCAGTGAGAAACTGACGCATCAAGCTGTATTTGTTGGCTCCCAAGACTTTACGTACACCTACTTCACGGCTTCTTTTGAAACCGCTGGCTGTAGATAAATTCATAAAATTGATGGTTGCTATCAATAGCATAAAGAGGGCTATTGCACTAAAGATATAGATATACCGGATATCACCAGAAGGACTGAGATCGTAGCCAAAATTGGAATGTAAATGGATGTCGGTCAACGGTTGTAAATACAGACCAATGGAATTGCCAGACTTTTTGAAATCGATATAATTCATCCCGAAACCAGCCATAAACTGAGCACCGACATGTTTGTCAAATAGTGTTGCTAAGTTTTTTTCCAGATTTTTTAGGGATGTATTTTCTTTGAGCAATGCATAAGTAAAATATTCGGATGTCATCCAGGATTTCGAACGGGAGTCTTCCAGTGCCTCCATAGATGTAAAAATATCAAAATGGAAATGCGAGTTTTGAGGAATATCCTTCATTACTCCTGTGATCTTTAAGATATTTTGGTCATCTTTAATGGTTAGATTACGTCCTATGACATCCGTAGTCCCAAAATATTTGAGCGCAGTAGATTCAGATATTACAGCCGTATATGGCATTGTTACAGCAGTAGAAGGATTACCTTTAACGAAAGGGAGAGTAAATATTTTGAAGAAGGAAGGATCTACGTAAGCCATTTGTTCATCGCGAAACACTTTATTTCCGATAGTGAACAAGGGGGAGCCACCTTGTCGCAACCGTGCTGTTTCTTGTACTTCGGCTAATTCAGCTTTCATTGTGGCAGCGACAGGCGGCATGACATGAGCCTCATTCATTGTTCCGCCTTTTACTGTACCTCTGAAGATCACACGGACGATGCGATCTGCATGTGTATTGAAACGATCAAAACTGAACTCATCAGCGACATATAGGCTTATCAGCAAACAGACCGCAATACCCATGGCTAATCCGGTGATATTGATGATCGAGGTGGAAGAATTCCTTATTAGATTTCGCCACGCTATTTTTAGATTGTTCTTTATCATAATAGGGTTGTATTAGCTGTTTAGTTTTCTGCTATTCATCCCGTAAACTATCGACGGGATTAGCTGTTGCTGCTTTAATAGCCAATGTACTGACCGTAAACAAAGCAATCAGTGTCGCTAAACAGCCTGCTAATGCAAATATCCACCATTGTATATCGATACGGTACACATAATCTTCTAGCCATTGATTCATAATCCACCAAGCAATAGGTGAGGCTATGAGCAAAGCAATACCGATGAGTTTAATGAAATCGCGGGACAGTAGCTTAATAATTCCGAATACAGATGCACCAAGCACCTTTCGGATACCGATCTCTTTTTGTTTCTGGATCGTTGCGAAGGAGACCAGTCCCAGTAAACCTAAACATGCGATGAGGATCGCCAGCCCCGAAAATAAAGCTGTCAGCTTCATCGTACGTTTTTGACCCGCAAATTTTAAGGCATACTCTTCGTCAATAAAGTGGATGTCTATCGTGTAATCTGGATTATACTTTTTAAGTAGCGACTGGATCGCCTCTATATTTGCCAATAAGCTTTTAGCTGTGTTTAGTCGGATATGGAGATAATTTGCGGGAACGATAGGGCCCTGAATCATCATTGGTTCGATGTCTTGATAAGGTGATTGCCAAACAAAATCCGCAATAACACCAACTACGTGATAGGTACGCTGGTACTCGGTACCCTTGGCTACGGTAACATGAGTACCAAGGGGCGTGGATAATCGCATTTTGGAAACAGCAGCTTGATTAAGTAGCAAGGCGCTGGAATCAGAAGGATAGGTATAAATGTCGATATCTCGTCCCTGAATCAATTTGACCCCCATTGTCTTTGTGAAATCGACATCTGTCGCCATATTGTTAAAAACGACATCATAGTCTTCTGGTCGGTCATTGGGCCAGGAGTATCCCCAGCTATTGCTACCCGAACGACTTATCCGCCCCCAAGATTTGGTCATGCTCGTGATAATATTTTGTTGGAATAATTCATTCCTGAAAGCTTGGTAATTTTTATCTAAATTCCCCTCTAAAGGTACATATACTAGGTTGTCACGATCATATCCACTTTCTCGATGCTCGCCAAGGCGGATCTGCTGACCGATGATAAAAGTGCATATACCAAGACCTATCGATATGGTAAACTGTAGAGTGACAAGTATTTTTCTGGGCTGGAGACTGGATTTGGCCGTTACAATATTCCCTTTTAAGCTTTTTACCGGATTAAAAGCTGATAGCACAAAAGCTGGATATAATCCTGCGCAGAGGGAGCAGAAGAAAATCGTGGTAAGAAATAGGCAATAAAAGAATATAGGGTAATCTGTGATCGTAAGATGTCCGTTGATGAGCTTGTTAAAAGATGGGAGTGCTAAGAGAATCATCAACAGCGCTAATAGTCCAGCTAAAAAGGTTATGATAAAGGATTCCAATAGAAATTGTTGAATAAGTGATTTTTTCGATGCACCAACTACTTTGCGTAGGCCAATTTCTTTGGCACGCCTTTCGGCTCCTGCGGTACTTAGGTTGATAAAGTTGATGCAGGCTATCAATAGAATGAGTATGCCAATCAGTCCAAATAGCTGCAACGTGGTGATATTGCCCGCCACCATCTGTCCATTGATCGATTTGTTGTAGAGATGCCAACGGCTGGCAGGGTAGAGATAGATCGCTGCTTTTGTGGTGTTGTTAGTATGTTTAGCAACCAGATTTCCAATGTTCTTATTGACAGAGGCCAATAGTGCCCCTTCTTTTAGAAGCACATAAGTCTCATGATTATAGGCTGTCCATGAATCCGTAAAAGTCTTGCCCGTTTTGGCCAGGTAATCCAGAGAACAGATAAAGTCGTTTCCATAGAATCTGGAATTAGAAGGAATATCCTCGATAACCGCTTCAACAGTTAGGGAAACGGTGGTGTCCATCTCAACCCGGCGTCCAATGATATCTACCGTACCAAATAATTTTTTGGCAGTAGAAGCAGTTAGCACTAATGCATCGGGACGGGATAATGGGTTGGAAGAATTTCCTGTTAGGATTTTGAAATCGAAAAGTTTTAAAAAAGCTGCGTCTACCGCTATCCCTGAGGAGCTGAGGCCCGGTTCAGCATCGTGGTGGATAAGGTGGTTAATATTCGAGGTACGCACCACGTGTTCGATTTCAGGATGTTCCTGTTGTAAGATAGGACCGAGTACATGCGGGGTACCTCCCCAAGTATGCTGATTACCATCAAATACATCTCTTGTATATACTTGATAGAGACGGTCTGTTTGGGAGTAGAAGCGGTCAAATCTTATTTCTGAATTGATCCAAAGGGCGATTATCAAAGAGACTGCCATCCCCAAGGCCAGCCCTAAGATGTTAATAAAAGAGTATCCTTTGCTTTTCCAAAGGTTCCGCGTGGCGGTTTTGATATAGTTTTTGATCATGTTTCTAATATTGAGATCTGAGCATTGAGATTTTGGTTGTGCAAGCCGAAAGCCTGCGAACCTAGTCTATTGTCCCAGATCTGTCATCTCATGTCTGTCATTTATAATTATCTCCGATGAGCTCGCAAGCTCGGTTCTTAATCATTATATTGAGGTTTTGACTTTTTCATAATCTACTGTTTGGCCAAGCAATCTATCCTAGTTGATAGCGCTATGCTGATCATGTATACTATAATTCGTTAATTCAATCCGTTTGCCATAGATCTAACTTACTGGCTATTAGATGTTGATATGTTTTAAGAACCTGTTGTGTGTTCGGAAGCGGACAGTCTACTGTCCGTCGCCGAACATGTGTATTACTCGTTCCGGAGGGTGATCCCCGGATTGGCCAATGCTGCTTTAATGGCTTGATAGCTGACCGTTATCAGGGTAATGCCGAGAGCCGTCAATCCAGTAAGGCCAAATACAGTCCAGGTAATTGAAATACGATAGACATAATTTTCTAACCATGTTTCCATTAGCAGATAGGCAAGAGGGGCTGCGATGAGAAAACTGGTCAATGTCAACCAGATATATTCCGTGCATAACAATTTCCATAAACCAACTTCTGAAGCTCCGAGCACCTTGCGGATACCAATTTCTTTTTGCCGTTGTTCCGTTAGAAAGGTGACCAAAGCATATAGCCCAAGACAGGAGATCAGTATGGCGAGCGCTGTAAAAATACTGGTCAGGCTTTTGATGATTTCCATCTGTTCAAATTGCCTAGCATATTCTTTGTCCGTGAATGCATAATCAAAAATGAGATCTGGATCAAAGCGATTAAATTGCTGAGCGATTTTTTTCATCGTTTGATTCATATCTTGTTGCTCATTCAGTCTAAGTGTTATTTTGTCTTTTGGCAAAAAGTCAAGAAAATAGGCGGTAGGCGTAATGGATTTGAACGGGGATTCAGATAGGGTGTTCTGTATGATACCTATAATCGTATAATTGATTCCTCTCATGGATAGCTGTTTGCTTGTCAGATCCGTCACTCCCATAAATTTGGCCGCCGCTTCATTGATAATTACACCCGTAGAATCTGTTTTGAAATCCCTAGAAAAATTTCTTCCTTTCAAAAAGTTCCATTGTACGGTTTTGGCAAAGTGTTCGTCTACGGTGAAAATTCCCATAATGGATCCTTCTTTTGTTTCATTCCCTTGCCAGTTAAAACCACCGCCAGTTAAAGATAGCCGATTAATGGAGCTGGAAGAAAGAGAGGCATCTTCTATCAAACGGCTATCGATCAGTTCTTTTCGCAGGGCCTCAAAGTTTTTGGTAATTAATGCGCTGCTACTTTTGACGTTCACTAGGTTTGAAGTGTTGTAGCCAATCGGACGATCTTTTGTATAGTGCAATTGTTTTATCACCAGATAGGTAGCAATCATTAGAAAGATGGAAATAGCAAGCTGCACGATTACCATTCCCTTTCTAGTCTTGAATCCATTTTTGCTAATATTCATTTTTCCTTTAAGCGCAAGGATCGGGTTAAAAGAGGATAAGAACAGCGCGGGATATAGTCCTGCGAGAATACCTATAACGAAAGTTCCGAATAGAGCATACAGATAGAATTGACCGCGATTAAATGGAATGCTTAAGGAGGTATTCGTTGCAGCGTTAATCCATGGGAGCAGCAAAGTACTTAATAGGATTGCGATCAAAAATGCACAGGATACGGATAAGATGGATTCAACTAAAAAGCCGGTGATCAGCTGCCAACGGTTTACACCGACAGATTTTAGAATACCGATCTCCTTTCCTCTCTTTAGACTGCGGGCTGTACTGAGATTAATAAAGTTTATACTCGCCAACAAAAGAATAAATATACTTATCCAGGCAAACATCCATACATATTGAATCTGCCCACCGGTATTTTTACCATTCTTGAACGAATCATATAAATTCCACTTGGACATAGGATGCAGTAAAATCTCGGGGTTTATATCTGTAAGATTTGTTCTAAAGATGCTGGTTAGTTTATGCTCAAGCCCCTGGATATTTTGCGGATCCTCGATTTTGCCATAGGTACTAAAAAAGCAGTTTGACCATCTTTCGATACCCTCATTTTTCCTGAGGTAATCTACTAAAGGTAGGACATATTCCAGTTTGTGAAATGTATTGTTTTCGGGAATGTCCCTAAAAATACCTTGTATCGTATATTGTTCTTTTCCGTTGAGCTGTATAGTTTTTCCGATAACATCTGAAGTCTCCGATAAGCGGTTGGCTAATGATTCAGAGATAATCAAGGTGGAAGCTGCGGTTGGGGTAGCGATATTTCCTTGTATAGCTTCAAGGGAGAATAGTTCCGAAAATTTGCCCATTGCATAAAAGCCTGTTGCATTCAATTTTTTGTCCCCCATTTTAATGGCCTTACTTTCCGCATCAGTAATCAATGTAACATCTTGGATTTCATCTTTAAAATCCGATTCCAAAACCTTCGCCAGGGGGATAGGAGTGGAAGTTCCATCTGTCGATTTTTCATTGTTGAAAGTACCGGTCATCATCAACTGATGGATCGTATCATAGTTTTTATAATAATGGTTGAAGGAAAACTGCTTCAGGATCCACAGCGTACTCACCAAAGCAACTGCAAACCCCAGGGATAGTCCGACAATATTGATGACTGTATTTAAGGGAGTGCGTTTAAGATTTCGTAACGCAGTTTTTAAAAATAGCTTTATCATGGTGCCTGTTTTTTCTTTCTATTCATCTCGCAGACTCTTAACCGGACTAGCGACTGCTGCCTTAACAGATTGAAAACTGACTGTCAATAATGCAATGGCAATTGTCGCGCTGCCAGCAAACAAGAAGATCATTATCGGTACGGTGATTCTGAATGCAAAGCCTTCAAGCCAGCTTGTGGTAAAGTATAACGCTATGGGGATCGCGATAATATTTGCAATGAGGACCAATATCAAAAACTCCTTATTCAGCATTTGTATGATGTTCAATACCGTCGCTCCCAATACTTTGCGAATGCCGATTTCCTTCGTTTTTACCTGTGCGGTATAGGTGCAGAGGCCTAAAAGTCCCAAACAGGAAATTAATATAGCTATAGAAGCAAAGAAATTGAATAATGTACCCTGTTTTTCTTCATTGGTATATTGCTTCTGGTAGCTTTCATCCAAGAAACTATAGCTAATGGGCATATCATCGTAATAACTTTTCCATACCTCTTGTAGACTTGCCAGGGCCTCTTTTGTGTCGGCTGCATTTGTCTTTAGATACAACATGCTGCAATCTTTGGGGCTATATTGGAAAACCATTGGTTCGATTTTATACCGGGCGCTTGCGTAATTAAAGTCTTTTACCACGCCAATGATCGTCCCCGGCATGGTACGGATGCGCAACCTACTACCAATAGGGTTTTTTAATCCCATCTCGCGAACGGCAGTTTCGTTGACGATAAAATGTGCTGAATCTGCAGCTGAACCTGTAAAATTCCGACCCTGTGCCAACCTGATTTTGAAGAAGTCGAGCGTATATTGGTCAGAATAAGTGATGCTGAACCAAAGGTTTGAATTGCTGGGTTTGCCTTCCCAATCATTATCTCCTGTGGAACTACCCCCATAAACCATATCCCGGCCGAGCCGGATGACATCGTTTACACCTCGGGCTTTTAGAAGCTCGCCTTTGGCCGCATCAAAATGTTCTGCCATCTTTTTGCCCATGAGGACGGTCACAATATGATCTCTCTCGTAGCCAATATTTCTATGGCGCATATATTCCAATTGGCGCCCGATGACGATAGTCATAGTAACCAGTACAATCGAAACAGTAAATTGCAAGATGACCAATATCTTCCTGAAATTTGATTTTTTTATGCTTGTTCGCCCTTTTATAACGCGGATAGGCTTGAAATTGGAAAGGAGCAGCGCAGGATAGACACTTGCCAGGATAAGGGTGGCCAAGAGCATCAAAAGTATGTAGCTCCAAATCTGAATGTTAGAAAGAGTGAGAGTCACATGTTTGCCAGAGAAGTTGTTAAAGAGCGGCAGAAAGATGAAAGCTAATGCAATTGCCGCCGCAGCAGCGATAGCAAATAAAAGTGTCGTTTCCAGTATGAACTGAAAGAAGAGTGCTTTCCGGTCTGCTCCAATAACCTTTCGAATGCCGACTTCTTTGGCACGATGCAATGAGCGCGCAGTCGAGAGATTAATATAATTGATGCTCGCTATTAGTAGGATTAATATGGCGACTCCGATAAAGATGCGGACGGTCCCGATGCCACCGTCACTACCATCCATTTGGTATAGATGCATTTTGGCAAGCTCCTGGGTGATATAGGGGACCTTACCATCTTCAGGTTTGGCCTGCCCGTGAATTTTCTGTAATTTTTGGGCCACGGTAACCGCATCGGCGTCAGGTCTTAATCGAAGATAAGTTTCGAATGCAAAGTTGGACCAGTCCTCGTCCATTGATGACAAATATGTTTTATTGTCATAGGTTGTTTTGTTCTTGATATATGCTTGTTCATTGTATCGCGATAGGGGTAGGAGCACTTGGAATTGAAATGTTGAGTTGTCTGGATAATCAGCGATGACCCCCGACACCGTGCACAAATCTTCCATGCCCATGATGATCGTCTTCCCAATAGGATTTTCTTCACCAAAATAACGCTGTGCAGTGCGGGAGGTAATCACAACAGAATTGTTGTCAGGAAATGGTTGCTGTTGATTGCCTTGAATTAACGGAAAATCGAATACTGAGAAATAGCTCGGGTCAACGAAAGCAAAATCTTTTTCGTTGAATCTTTTGTCCTTGTATTTAATTGCGGCATCACCAATTCTAAAGATACGCACAGCATCGTCTACTTCCGGAATCTCTTTTTTTGCCAAGGATCCCACAGGAGCGATAATCGCCTTAAATATGCGTTTGGATATTCCTGTACCGCCCTCGATGCCGATTCTATAGATATTGCGGTGCTGGCTATGAAACCTGTCAAAGGATAATTCGTCCTGAATCCACAACAGTAGGAATATTCCTACCACTAACCCTGAGGTCAGTCCCAGAATATTAATGGCGCTATAGAACGTATTGGAAAAAATACTTCGCCATGCGGTTTTGATGAAATTTCTGACCATGATTTCCTCTATTTATTCATCTCTCAAACTATTTATCGGATTTGCTTTTGCGGCGGAAACACTTTTTGTTGATAGGACAAAACTTGCGAAAGCGATCAGCCCAAGAGCCGACAGTCCAAATGTCCATGGACTTATGGTTGTGCGGTAAGCGAAATCATTTAGCCAGCTATGCATGAAATAATATGCGATCGGAAACCCGATCAAGCAGGCAATGGCTACTAGCGAGAGCAGGTTTTTAAGTAGTAAAAAGGTGATTTGTGCGACAGAGGCTCCCAGGACTTTGCGTATGCCAATTTCTTTTGTTCTTTGGTTTGCGGTGAAAGTCGTAAGACCAAATAATCCCAGAGATGCGATTAAGATCGAAAGCCCCAATGCCCAAGACAGGAGTTTGGATAGCTGCTTCTCCTGATTGTAAAACTTTTGGATTATTTCATCGACAAACCGGAGGTCAAGCTCATCGTCAGGAAATAACACTTTGTAGTTTGCCGATATTTTATCGATGGCGTTTTTCCAATTTTCCGGGTGTTGCTCGTCCAGGGCAATATGAAGTACATAACCTTGTTTATTGCCGATATATAAAACCGGTTTTACCCCCTGGCGCGCGGATGCGAGGTCAAAATCCTCCATAACACCGACGATGGTATTCTGACCGTTCTCAAATGTTTTTCCGATGGCATCTTGTGGGTTTTGAATCTGTAATAATGCTAGTCCTTTTCGATTGATCAGAACTTCATTGGTTGAGTCGCGCAGCTGAATATTTCTACCTGCCACAAGTGGTATTTTATAAACCTTTAGGTAGTCTTCGTCACCAGAACGGCTATCAAATGTCAGAGGTTCCTTTTCTGCAGACTGATCGAAGCTCATGGAAGTTGTCATAAATCCATTCATGGCTGGGGCGATATTACCAAAGCTGACGGCTTTCACTTCAGGGAGCTTTCGAAGCTCATTTTTTAGCGCCACCCCTTTATCAGAATTATGGAATGCCCCGGGAATGTAGATATTAAGAACAGCGTTCCGTTCAAAGCCCATATCTCTATGGGATACGTAATCTATCTGTTGAATCACGACCAGCACACAGATCAGAAAGGTTTGAGCCATGACAAATTGAAAGACGGTCAGCACTTTGCGGATCCATGCACTACGGGATAGTTTGGTGTTTTTGGTCAATTGGTTTTTGAGCGCTAAGGCAGGAGCATATCCTGTCAGCACTCCTGCTGGATAGAAGCCTGCCAGCAGGGTTACGACAAAAAGCTGAGCCAGCAAAAATAGAACGATAACTTTTTTGTCCAACAATTCCAGACTTAAATTTTCTGGTATAAATCCTTCAAAAACCTGTAGGAACAATGGCAGTAAAACAACTGCCAAAATGGTCGCGACCAAGGTAATCAAAAATGTTTCACATAAAAATTGCTTAACCAATGTCGATTTTGGGCTTCCGAGCGTTTTACGTATTCCGATTTCTTTGGCCCTTTCGATAGACTGCGCTGTGGATAAATTCACAAAATTGACAGCACCTAATGCTAAGAGAAAGAAAGCCAATAGGACCAGATTGCGAAGTGTTTCGGGTTTGGTCGCTTCATAATTAAAAGCTGTATTGAAATGTACGTCAGCCAATCGCTGTAATTCTAACTTATCCGTATTTTTCTCGCCGATTTTATATTTGTGCTTTTTAAGTAGCCTATTGATGTTGTTTTCTACTGCATGAGCTGAGGTGCCGGGCTTCGTTTTTATCAGAACCTGGTGGGCATCGGATATGCTGTTCCAGGCTTCCCAATTAAACATTTGCTTTAGGTTATGATCTTGGGCAATTGTGGCAACTGAAATAAAGCTTTCAAAACTGAAGTCAGAGTTATGTCTGGCTGTTTCAACTATTCCGACAACCCGCAATGGTATGCTGTCTGCATAAACTATTGTTCTACCTAGTGCATCCAGCGGCGGGAGACTGCCATAGAATCTCTCCATCGTTTTTCTTGTCAATACGATGGTTCCTGGTTTGTTCAGTTGCTCTGCATCTCCAGACAGCCACTTATTAGGGAAAATGTTAAAATATTGGCTGTTAACGAAAGTAATACGTTTTTCTTTCGGAAATGTCTGATACTTGTCCGTTGCCGATGCGACTTTCAGTTTCGAAATAGGGCTGCGGTAGATCGGAACGACGGCTTCCAGATTTGGCAGTTCGTCCTCCATAGTTCTTACGAGAGGAACGAATACGCCCGCGTTTTTAAAATCCCCATTATTGACGACCCGATAGATCTGATCGCGGTCTGGTACATGGCGATCAAAACTATAATCATACTGAATCATTAAAAAAATCACCAATGTCGCTGTAATACCAATCCCTAGGCTCAGCACATTGATAAACGTGATCAACTTATGTTTTTTCAAAAAGCGATAAGCTGTCTTTAATGAAATGCTAACCATTGCTGTGTATCTTTAATTTCTTAAAAAAGTTGTTAAACTCATTCATCTCGTAAGCTATTTACCGGATTTGCATTTGCAGCTTTAAAGGTCTGAAAGCTCACCGTAATTAAGGCAATCACAACTGCAGCGAAACCTGCAAAAGCAAACATCCACCATTTGGGCTGTATATGATAAGCGAAGTTATCCAGCCATTTATTCATGGCGATCCAGGATAAAGGTGTTGCAATGCATAGTGCTACAACCAATAATCTGATAAAATCTGAAGTAAGGAGTAGCACCAGATTATAGATGGATGCTCCCAGCACTTTTCGGACACCAATTTCTTTCGTCCGCTGTTGAGCTGTATAGGTCACCAGCCCTAGCAGTCCTAAGCAGGCGATGAACAGAGCAAATCCAGAAAATGCGGAAAAAAGCCGCCTGAAATTGAAATCCGCCTCATACTGCCGGTTAAAACTTTCATCCAAAAAACTATATAAGAAGGGGCGGTGCGGAACAAGTTCAGTCCACAATTTACCTATCCGTTCAATTGTTTCCGACTGATTTGCACGTCGTATTTGGAGGGTGAGATATCGGCTGCTGCTGGGCTCGAGCCGTAAGGCCAGCGGCTCAATTTTACGGTGTAAAGAAAGGTAGTTGAAGTCTTTTACGACGCCAATAACCGTTCCTTCTTTTCCCCACTGCCGAAATTGCTTGCCGATAATATCCTGAGGATTTTTATAACCCCAGAGTTTGGCTGCGGCTTCATTGATCACAAGAGAATGTGCAGTATCTGTCGGGAAATCTCTTGAATATGCTCTTCCCGCCGCCATTTTTACACCGATATTTGGAATAAAGTCGACATCTACTTCATAAAGAAAAGGGGCAAATGAGGTCATTGTACCATCTTCGGAAATGATTTCCGTCCCTGCATTAGGAAGAAACGTCCCGGGGACCGTACGTGAGGCGGTCACCGATAGTATGTCTTTATCTTTGGCAAACATTGATTTGATGGCTTCGAGGTTGTTATTGACCTTTTCGTCAAAATTATAATCAATTACAAGACGTTGTTCTTTTTGGAATCCCAGATCCTGCTGTTGCAGTTGATTTAGTTGGGAGAAGACGATTACTGTTCCGGCAATCAATGCAATGGAAAGGCAAAATTGGAAAACAACTAATCCTCTGCGTACCAAGGCGCCCCCTTTACTGTTACCAAAGGTTCCCTTGAGCACCTTTATAGGGTTAAAGCTGGCGAGGACCAAAGCTGGGTAACTTGCCGCTAAAATCCCTGTGAACATTGTTGTCAGTATGAATATTGACCAGGTGGTGCTGTTCTGTAAGGCTGAATAGTTGATTTGTTTACCTGAGAATGTACCTAAAAATGGGAGGCAGGCCAGAACGATTACTATTGCCAACATTCCGCTTATCAGCACAAGTGTAAGGGATTCGGACATGAACTGGAAGATAAGGCTGCTTCTGCTAGCTCCGACGTACTTTCGGACACCGACCTCTTTTGCCCTTTCCATTGACCTTGAAGTGGCTAGGTTCATAAAATTGACGCAGGCGATGAGCAGGATAAATCCGGCAATGATCCCAAATATATATAAGTTTTGATAACTGCCAGTGGTGCCGGGCTGCCGGTCTGCCGCTGAATGCATATAAGCACTAAGCAAGGGTTCGATATGGAAATTATATCTCGCATTTGTATTTCCGTCCGGCGGAAGATGACGTTGAAGAAAATCTGGAATTTTTTGATTAAACTTGCCAGCGTCAAATTGCTTCGAAGTCAGAAAATAGGTGTAAAAGTCGACATAGTCCCAACCCTCCTTTTCGAAGATGCCGGGGCGCTGCTTTCTAAAAGTACTCATGGAAAGTAGGGCATCGAAAGTGAAGTGTGAATTTGCAGGTATATCTTGCATGACGGCAGTCACTTTATATGATCCCGCATTCGCCCGGCCCGCTGCCAGCCCGCCTTCCAAAGTTTTACCTATAGGATTTTGATTTCCAAAATACTTTTTGGCTGTACTCTCCGTCAATACCACCGTATAGGGATCTTTTAAGGCTGTATGCGGATTACCTGCAAGTACTTTCCAGCTGAATACATCAAAGGCAGTAGAATCCATGAAGAATACGTTCTCTTCCTGAAACTTTTTGTCCCCCTGTCTGAGCAAGATGGAGGTCTGACCAGAAAATTGAACCACCTTTTCGATTTCAGGAAAATCGGATTCGAGTGCCTCACCAATAGGAGCGTTACCCCATATTTGTTCCTGTTCGTTTCCACTTGGATCTTTGTATTCGTGAACGATGCGGTAAATACGCTCTTTGTTGTCATGATATCTATCGTAAGATAGTTCGTTCTGTAGATATATAACAATTAATAGGCAGCAGGCTAGCCCCATTGCCAGTCCAATGATATTAATCGCCGCATATCCTTTGTTTTTAAGGATATTTCGAAATGCTATTTTTATATAATTTTGTATCATTTTGGTCTCGTCGAAGTTATCGTATAAAGCTATCAAGCTTTTTATTCATCTCGTAAACTATCTACTGGATTAGCGCGGGCTGCACTCAATGCATGATAACTCATGGCCAGAAATGCGATGCCAACGGTTATTATCGCCGGAATTGTAAACATCCACCAGCTCAGCTCAATTCTGAAGGCAAAGTCGCTTAACCATCTGTTGACTGCCAGCCATGCGATCGGGGTGGCTATTAAAATGGATATTATAATCAACTTCATATAGTCTTTCGATAGAAGTAATATGATTCCACTAACTGTACTGCCTAGAATTTTTCGGATACCTATTTCTTTTGTGCGCTGATGGGTCGTTAATGTCACCAACCCGATCAAACCTAAACAGCTAAGAAGAATGGTGATTGAGGTAGATAAATTAATAATTCTGTATAAACGATAATCTGCTTCATAGAGTTCTTTTATATGTTGATCATAAAACTGGTAGGTAAAAGGCGCTTTGGGGTAGACCGTCTTCCAGTCTTTCTCTATCGCCGCAAAGGCTGCCGGCCATTTACGGGAATCGGTACCTAATTTGATATTAATATTTTGCAGCATAGCTTTATTCGTCGTTAACTGCATCGCTACGGGGTCCAATGTCGCATGGAAATTAAAGTTGTGGAAGTTAGCCAATACGCCGACAATGGTAGTGGGTCTGTCGTTTACCGACACATGTTGACCCACGGCCTCTTGTGGAGATTTGAAACCAAACTTTTTTATAGCCATTTCATTGACAAGTATTCCGGATGTGCTGTCGGAACGTGTAAGCGCGCGTCCTGCTAACAGCTTCATACCGAACACATCGAGATAATTTTCTTCGACATATTTAAAGGGCATGTTGACCAAGACCTCGCCGGTATCACTCTGCATGATGATATTATTCCCCCACTGGTCGTTGTTCATCGGAAGATGACCTAGCGATACATGGTCGATTTCGGGATATTTTTGCAGGAGCTGTTTCAGCAAGAAAGGACTATTTCCGGAGTCTTCTGCTTTTTTATAAGGAAGCGGGATGGTAATAACGGCTTCGTCCTGAAAGCCTGCATCGCTGTTTAGTGCATGCTTCAACTGTAAACCCATAATTATCGTTAGTACCACAAAAGCCTGAGCAATGACGAATTGACACACGATGAGTACTTTTCTCAAGGAAAGTCCGCCAAAAGATAATTTGTCCGTTCCATTTGCTTTCATCACATCGACCACATGTACCTTATTGATCAGATAAGCTGGGTAGAGACTGGTAGCGAGTGTTAAAACGGTAATAAGTAAAGCTAGAAAGATGAAAAGGGGCAGATAATCTGAGAATGTATTGATATCTACTGGAATATAGGAATAGAACGCGGCTTCAAACAATCTCACCAATGGCCAGGAGAATATCAGACTTAACACGCATGTGACAAATGTCTCTTTGATAAATGCGAGGATTAGATGTTTTGGCTGTTCGCCTAATGTCTTGCGAATGCCAATTTCCCGTGACCGGGAGGGAATACGAGCTGTGGTTAGATTAATGTAATTGATACTGGCGAGGGTAAGCAGGAAAGCAGCGATGCCGACAAGCCCGAGTAATATCTGTTTGTCGCTGCTATTTTGAATAAACTTATTGAAATGCAAATCTGTGAGCGGAGCTAATTTATATCCCGGCGTTATATTATATTGTTTAAATTTATCGCCGACCATCTCTTTGACCTTCTTGGTCGCTGCTGCTGTTACTTGAGAAGGCCTACCGTTGTCAGCCAATTTAACGTAAACCTGGAAATTTGAGCTTGAATTCTCCCAATTATCGACCTCCTGAGGATTTGGTTTTACATGAATAAATTCTTTGTTGGTAAAGCTGCTCGGAAAGTCAAGGTCAGCCACGATACCTGTAACCGTTAGCGGTTGATCGTCATATAGGATGGTCTTCCCCAATAGCGTTTTTAGATCAGTATCGTTGAAATATTGTTTTGCTCTTGATTCTGTCAATATGATTTCATTGATATTTTTGAGTGCTGTACTGGGGTTTCCTACAAGCCATTTATAGGGAACAAGTTTAAAGTAATCGGCAGTAACAGATACTATTTTCTGCTGATCATTGAATTCCAGTATATCCCGACCCGACTGTATCTTTATACTTTCAAATGATCGGTTAATAACTGGTGCAACAAGCTCTAGCCCTGTTATTTCGTTTTTTAGATAAGCACTTAGAAAAGAAGCTAAAGGGTAAGGCGTCCCATCGAAATGATGTATATTCTCCCCTTCTTTAAATGCGGAGTATAGCTTGTAGATGCGTTCTTTTTCAGGATGATGCTGATCAAAACTTATTTCGTAGTTGACAATACGAAATACAATCCAGCATGCACTGATCCCCACAGCTAATCCGATGATATTTAGGAAGGTAAAGAGACGATTGTGCCGCCATTGTCTCCAGATTAATTTTAAACCTTTCATCATTTTTTGATGTTAAACTTGTTTAATATGCAAAGTTCTTAAACTATAAGGCCCGCTAAAATCAATAGCGTTAGCTAGCTCAAGGACGAGGTTTCCATGATCACCTGACCGTCCAGCATCCGTATGACACGATCGGCAAATTTGGCATCATGTTCACTGTGTGTTACCATTACGATGGTCGTGCCCGCCTCGTTGAGTTCAGTGAGAAGCTGCATCACCTCATTACCATTATTGGAATCGAGGTTACCTGTGGGCTCATCGGCAAGGATCAATTTAGGGTTATTTACGACTGCGCGGGCGACAGCAACGCGCTGCTGCTGACCTCCAGACAACTGCTGGGGGAAGTGATTGCGCCGGTGCATTATCTGTACTTTTTCGAGGACTTCTTCAACGCGTCTTTTGCGTTCTGCTGCCGGTACATTGGTGTAGACAAGTGGCAGTTCGACATTTTCAAACACTGTCAGTTCATCAATCAGATTAAAGCTCTGAAAGACAAAGCCAATATTGTGCTTCCGCAGGTCTGAACGACCACGTTCTTTGAATTTGGCCACTTCTATATCGTTAAACAAATAACTGCCTTCATCCAGATCATCCAGTAGACCGATGATATTTAATAGTGTAGATTTCCCGCAACCGGAAGGCCCCATGACGGCAACAAATTCACCTTCTTTGACATGGATGTTCAAATTATTCAATGCGACCGTCTCTACTTCTTCAGTGCGGTAGTACTTTTGAAGATTTGTTATTTTAATCATATTTTTTGTGCTCATGGTTTTTATGTTTTGGGTCTTTAGCGAAGTTGCTTTGGACGGTTTTTAGTTCTGTTATCAAATTCTTTTTTAACTGTTTATTGATCTCTTAAAGTCCTCGTCGGATTAGCTATCGCTGCTTTAAATGCTTGTGAAGTAATGGTCAATAAGGCAATGATAATTGCTGCCAAAGCACTGATTACAAAAATAGTCCAGGAAATTTCCACATGATGTACATAGTTGGTTAACCATTTGCTCATAATCACCCATGCAATAGGAAAGGCAATGGTACATGAGATCGCCACAAGAATGAGAAATTCACGGTTGAGCATCTGGATAAGTCCAGACACAGAGGCGCCCAAGACTTTACGGATACTGATTTCTTTGGCACGTTGTTCGGTAGCATATGCAGCTAGGCCAAATAGCCCCAAACAGGAAATAATGATGGACAGAAGTGCAAATACACTTGATAACTGTTGTACAAAAAGCTCGGCTTTAAATTTATTGTTGAAGCTATCGTCCAAGAATTTGTAGTCAAAAGGGAATCCAGGGTTATTTTGGACGATGATCTTCTCAATTTGTTGAATAGCACTAGGTAGATCGACCCCTGCCTTTGTCTTCATGATCATGATGCCATTAGCTCTGTTCATCGGTAGAAACAGCATCGGCTCGGGGTCGGCATATACATTGTTATAAACAAAGTTTTTGACAACACCGGCGATAGTGAACTTTTCCTCACCGTAACTGATGATGTTGCCCGCCACACGGCCATCTTTTTTGATAAGCTTCGCAAATGCTTCGTTGATGATGACAGAACTGCTATCGCCCATAAAATTTTGATGGAAGTTTCTACCGTCAGATAGCTTTAAATCCAATGCTGGGATAAGGCCCTCATCAGCGCGTAACATACCAATCAAGATACTTGCATTTGGATCTTTTCCATCCCAGCTAAAACCGGAGGTATTGGAGTTGATATCTAGGATACTCATGTCACTGACTCCAACTTCCTGAACTACTCCCGTCGCTAATAATTGATTTTTAATCAACGGCAGATGTTTGGACATATTGCCTTGTAGCGCGGTAGTCAATACCTGGCTCTTATCAAATCCAAGATCCCTATTTTTGTTGTGCTGGATTTGTTGATAGATAATAATGGTACAAATAATTAATACAACCGATGCCGTATATTGCAGGATGACCAACCCCTTGCGTATGAGGCTTCCACCGCCGCTCTTCTGTTTAGTCCCTTTAATTGTTGAAAGCGGTTTGAATGCGGACAGGAAAAATGCGGGATAGCTACCTGCAAACAATCCGCATGCGAATGTGACTGTCACCAGAAAGAAGAGGTGTGAGGGAGCTAGAAAATTGACCTGAAGTTCCTGACCGATCATCATGTTGAAAGGTCGGATAGAAAGGTAGATCAGCAAAATGGCCACCAGGGAGGAAATAATCGCCAATACCAGAGATTCACCCAAGAATTGCATCACAAGTGATTTACGGCTGGCTCCAACCACTTTGCGCATACCGACCTCTTTTGCTCTTTTTTCAGATCTTGCGGTCGCGAGATTCATAAAGTTGATGCAGGCAATCAGTAGCACCACCCATGCGATAAAGGTAAATAGACGAATGTTCTTAATGCCGCCTTCTTTTTCTACACCACTGTTGTCAAACTGATTGTAGGTAATCCAACGTTCCATTGGGTAAAGGTAGTTCTGCGAAAAAGTAACTTCACCATTGGTTTTATGTTTGACGAAGTTCATCATCTGCTTGTTGATCTGATCGATGTTAGCATTTTCTTCGACCTGAACAAGCGTTTGTAAACCATTATTCCCCCAGTTTTCCAACCAATCGTTTGCAGCTTCAAATTTTTTAAAAGGGATGAGCCATTGAAAATCATAGCTGCTATTTTTGGGAAGATCCTTGATAACAGCAGCGACGATGAAAGGCTCGCTATTGTTTGTTTTGACAGTTTTTCCCAATGCGGGACGGTCGCCAAATAATTTCTTCGCTGCAGTCTCTGATAATACAATATTATTGACTTGATCAAAGGCAGTTTTTCGATCTCCTTCAAGAAATTCTAAGGATAGTACGTCGGCGATATTCCCATCGGCATATACGCCATTTTGAAATATATTATTGTCGCCGACGGAAAACAACATGGGTGAATTCCAGCTTATGCGTACAGCATGCTTGATGCCCGGAATTTCTTTCACTATGCTTTGGGCAAAAGGTCCGGGGGTTGATTCAAAAACATAGGTGGCCCCATCGTAAGTCTGTTTTGATTTGACAATGTAGATATCCTTTTTGTTGACGAAATTATCGTTGTAGCTCAACTGATTTTCAACCCACAAAAAGATCAACGATGCCGCAGCAATCCCGACTGCCAGTCCAAAGATATTGAGCAAGCTGTAACCTTTGGTTTTCCAAAGATTACGAAGTGCGGTTTTAATAAAGTTTTTAATCATGATTATGGTCGTATGATAAAAGCAGTTGTCGACAGACCTGATGTGCTGGATAACCGCTATGCAATTTTTATTTTTTAATATTCAGCTCCTGTACCTTGTCATAAGTCTCATAACTAGATACTATAACTTTGTCTCCCGGCTGTAATCCTTTAATAACCTCATAATATTCAGGATTTTGTCTTCCCAGTTGGATATCCACACGATAAGCAGTGCTTCCATTTTTATCCAATTTGAATATCCAGTTGCCACCAGTTTGCTGATAGAATCCCCCTTTTGCCAATAACAGAGCTTTGGTCTCGTCGCTTAATGCCAGACGAATCTGTAAAGTCTGACCACGACGAATTCCCTTAGGAACATTATTGATGAATTCCATGTCCACTTGGAACCGTCCATTGGTGACTTGGGTGTATACCTTCTTGATACGTAACTTATAGGTTTTGTCACCAATGGAAAACTCGCCCTGCAAGTCTGGAAAAATGCGGTTAATATAGTGTTCGTCAATATCGGCCCGTACTTTGAATCCAGTCAGCACGTCGATTTGTCCCAACCGTTCCCCGGCGTTTTTGTTTTGTCCAATTTCTGCATCGAAGGAGGTCAATTGTCCGTCAACAGGCGCTCTAACGATCAGATCACCAATTTTTCTTTTCATCAGTTCCAATGCGCTCTGTGTACGTTGGTAGGTCTGCTTATCCTGATTGGCTTTTTGCGCATTGGAGATCTCGTCCTGTTTGAGGATCTGTTTGGTCAAATTGACCCGTTCTTTTTGATAGTTATATTCGTTCTGAGATTTTTCGAATTCCTGTGTACCAATAGCTTTTTCGGCGAGTAATTTTCTGTTTAGGTTATAGACACGTTCAGCTTCTCGATAAGCCTGTTCTACATCAGCCATCTGGTTTCGGTTGTTAATCGATGCCTGTTGTGCATTGGTCTGCGCAATTTGGGACTGTGTCAATAGATTCAGTACTTGTGTTTCTTGTTGTACCAGGGTAAGCTCCTGATCTGTATTGGAGAGACGCATAATAGGATCACCTTTCTTTAAGATAGTACCATCTTCCACAAATTTTTCTTCCACACGGCCGCCCACAGATGCGTCGAGATAGATGCTGCTGATTGGAAGTACCGTGCCGTTGATTGGAATGAATTCCTGAAAATTTCCATTTTTTATTTCGACGATAGAGATGCGGTCGGCTTCAACGTTGAGCTTGCTCTTGCCCGAGGTAAAATAAAAGCTGGCTCCTATTAACCCAACAATGCCCGCAATTCCTACAACGGTCATGATACGTTTGCTATTCCACTTCTTCTTTTCTAAAGGTCTGTCCATAATTTAATATCAATTTGGTATGTAACTATGAAAGCTGTGCCAATAATTTAATGTTTTGATTTGTAGTCGTTTACTTTGTTTAACTTCTTGTTTGGTGTTCGATAGCGGACACTTCTTGTACGAAGACGTACAACTGTCTTTTTTCATTTATCCCTTTTTCTTGTCTTTATTCTTTTGAGTACAAACTAACGACTGTTTCTTGTGGCAACTGAAGTGCTTTGAGCAAATACAACCACAGGTTGTGGTAAGGTTTAAAAGGTTTTTGATACAATTATCCTTATTGGGTTATTTCCCTGATCTTATTCGTCGTATACTATCGATCTTTTAAGATGATTACTCGGTTGGATATTAATAACATCAAGTATTTTAGGGTCATATGAAAGTCTTGGGGATAGTAATTTTTAATTACAGCAAATTAGGACCAAATAGTGATCAAGTCCTTCTTTCAAACAGTGATTACTCAGTGCTAACTGAACAATTAGTGAATGACCACTGTCTAAAAAATGTGTGAAAATTGTTGGTAGGTATAAGTTGTTATGAAGATGTTTCGGTTTTTGCGGCGAACTATCGAATTCTAATTGTCCAACTACGCACACCGACTGTCCATTAATGAACATTTTTCAAAATTCATTTTTTGTATTAATTTGATATTTAATGTTTTAGTTGTTTGGCATGGCGATGGTCAGCAAGAAAATAAAACATGGATATGAAGAGAGTCTATATATATACTACGTTATGTTTTTTATTGAGTTATGGCAGCGCAAAAGCGCAACAGGCTGAGCAGGGACTATCAGAAAGAGAGACTGGGACATCGATAGTCACAACGGGCGACAATAAACAAATGACCAAACGAACTTTAGCTGAATGTATACAATTAGCTGTAAAAGCCAATCCGACCCTATTGCAGAATGAACTGGATGTGAGGCGTGCAGAGGTGAATTTAGCACAAGCTAAAGCGAATAGACTTCCCGATGTAAATGCAAGTCTACAGCATAGCCTGACATCTGGAAGGTCGCAGGATAATTCTACCCTTCAATATATTTCATCCAACAATTCGACAGGGAATTTTTCCTTGGATGCAAGTCTTCCACTATTTAGAGGGTTTCGTCTATTTAACGAAATTCGGATGCGTGCTGATGCAAAGACTGCCGGTAAATTGACTTTTGATACGCAGATTAATGCTTTAAAACTGGATGTTATTACTGCCTATATCCAAAGTTTGACTGCTCAGGATATATTGAGACAATCCGAAATGCAGACTGAGGTAACCCGGGAACAGGTTCGCCGGGCGGAGACGATGCATAAGGAAGGTGCCATCAACCCGGGAGACTATTTTGATTTGAAAGGACAACTGGCCAACGATGTTAATATGGTTGAGAATAACCGGCAGTTACTCTATAGTAGCCGAGTGAAGCTCGCCACCTTGCTAAATATGGATGAAAATCAATTGGGAGAATTGGATAACCTAGGAATGCAGGAAAGCGGGCAACGACTGGATGCGAAACAGCTATATGAAATGGCTGTTGCTCAATTGCCCGATATGCAGGCGCTGGATTATCAGATTAAAGTGGCGGAGCGGAATATTAAGATTGCGAAATCATATTATTATCCATCGTTGAGTTTGAGCGCTGGTTTAGGCTCCAATTATTCTAAATTGGGGATTCAAGGGACGTATTGGTCACAAATGCGTAATAACGTCGGAAAATCTATTTCTTTAAATCTCTCTGTTCCTATTTTTAATCATTTACAGGTTTACAACAACGTCCGTTTAGCGAAGTTAGATCTACAAGCAGCTAAATATCAAAAAGAAATTCAGGCAAATATTTTACGGTCTGCCACATCCAATGCTGTTTTTAATTTGCAGAACGCCAGTAACATGATTACACAATTACGTAGTCAAAATGAAAATTATGCGGAATCTTTCCGCATAGCTAAAGTCGTTTTCGAACTGGGAAACAGTAATTCTGTTATCTTTCTGACGGCCAAAAATAAATACGACAGTAGTCAGATTCAATTGCTTGTGAAGCAATATGAATGGCTGCTGCAAAAATATATCAACGATTATTACGCAGGCTCGTTAAATTTATAGTTATCTTAGTGTCTGAAAGAAGCCAGGGAGTATGAAAAAAGCATCTATTTTAGTAGTCGACGACGATCAAGATTTATTAACGGCAGCGAGAATTCTGCTCAAACCCAAAGTTAGTCATGTCCAGGTGGAAACTAATCCGGAAAATCTGATCGGACATCTGGACAAAATGCCTTATGACCTCGTGCTTCTGGATATGAACTTCAAGAGCACCATCAATACAGGAAATGAAGGCTTGTATTGGTTATCACGGATTAAAGAAAAATTTCCCCATGTTCATGTGATTATGATCACTGCTTATGGCGCCGTGGATCTAGCTGTTAAGTCCCTAAAGCAGGGCGCGGCTGATTTTGTTGTCAAGCCATGGGAGAATGAGCAGCTATTGAACACAATTGAAAGTACGCTCGCCGAGTCAAAAAATAAAGAGAAGAAAAATAAAAGCTCACTACTAAGATCTAGCAATAGCCCTGATCTCATTGGCAATTCGCCGGTGATGGATGAATTGCAGTATAAGTTGGAGAAGATTGCACCTACAGATGCGAATATTCTCATTCTGGGCGAAAATGGTACTGGTAAGGACCTGATTGCTCAGGCCATCCAGCGCAGGTCACTGCGTGCAGATCGTGTTTACGTAAAGGTCGATGTGGGGGCATTGACAGAAACGTTGTTTGAGAGTGAACTTTTTGGCTATAAGAAAGGAGCGTTTACAGATGCCCGCGAGGACCGTCAGGGCAGGTTTGAAGCAGCAAACGGCGGGACGTTATTTCTCGATGAAATCGGAAATATATCTCTGCAGCAACAAGCTAAGCTACTGACTGTGCTTCAAAATCGCCAGGTCACACCGCTAGGTTCTTACCAGGCTATTCCTGTCGATATACGTTTGATCTCCGCAACAAATGTTCCTCTCAAGCAACTGGCTGATGAAAGCCGGTTTCGAAAAGATCTGATCTATCGCATCAATACCGTGGAGATCCAGGTGCCGCCCTTGCGGGAGAGGGGAGAAGATATCAAGGTGCTGGCGGCATATTTTTTGGATATCTATGCAAAAAAATACAATAAAAGAATTGAAGGTTTTGAGTCGGATGCCATAAAAAAGATGTTTGCTTATCATTTTCCGGGCAATGTGCGTGAGCTTCAATACAGCATAGAGCGGGCGGTGATCATGGCTGACCAGATCAGCATTGCTGGTAATGACTTGTTTTTTTCTCCCATTGAGCAGCAGGCCGAAATGCCTGTTGCTGCAACCATGCCCGGTAGTCAAAATCTGGAAGAGCTGGAACGCAAAGCAATCAAGTCGGCCATCGAACGATACAATGGAAATATCAGCAAAGCCGCCAAAGAGCTGGGACTTACCCGTGCCGCACTCTACAGACGTCTGGAAAAATATGATATCTAGTCTATGAGCCGGGGTAAACTATTCAATGCCATGAAGATTGTTCTGCTTCTGGCCGCTTCGGTTGCGGTAGCTTACTTGGGCATCAAGCGAGAATATGTGCAAGCATCCCTGATTTTTTGTATCATGCTTTATCTTGGTTTTAGTCTGTATGCGCAGTATAATTTTTTGGTTCGTCAACTTGTCGAGTTTTCAGAAGCAGTCAAATACCGTGATTTCACACGGAGGTTTCTGGTAAAAAATCCGAAGTCTGTTGAAGGACAGCTTTTCTTTGCATTTAATCAGATCAATGAAACGTATAAGGAGATTAGTATCAAACAGGAGATACAACATCAATACCTTGACCGTGTGATCAATATGTTGAACTCAGCCATTATATTCTATGAAATTGGCACAGGCAAAGTGATGTGGGTAAACGACGCTTTTAAGCAGCTTTTTCATTTGCCGCACCTTGGAAATATAGCAGGGCTAAAGAAAAAAAATCAGGATCTATACGAGAAAACAATGCAGCTCGACCATGGGCAGCAACAGATGGAATCCATTCAGTCCAGCAAAGGAAAAATTAAGCTCCTGATTCAAAGTTCAAGTTTTGAGACACAAGATGCAGTTTTTCGCATCGTGGTTTATCAGAATATCAATGAAGCTATCGACGAGACGGAAACAAAGGCCTGGCATAAATTGCTGCGTGTACTTACGCACGAAATCATGAACTCCATTGCTCCGATCAGTTCATTGGCCGAAACACTCAACAGCCGTCTGGACCATTTTAGAGGACAGGAAGATATCGAAGACCTGAAAACAGGCATATCCACAATCAAGCGCCGGAGTGAAGGCTTGCTTCATTTTGCAAAGAGCTATCGTATGATCAATAAAGTTGATCAGCCACAGGTAGCGCCAATTCAGGTATCCCAGCTATTTGAACATATTTATCAGCTGCTGGAGCCTACGCTCATCCAGAGGAATATAGACGTGGACATCATTTTAAAAAACACCCGTCTTGTGCTGTATGCCGACGTAAATCTCATCGAGCAGGTTATTATCAATATGATGCTGAATGCCATCGATGCAGTCAAGTCAAAAGCGGCGGGATATATCAGCCTGTCGGCACTGGAAATTGATGGCAGGATACAGATCAGGATTGAAGATAATGGGGCCGGAATCCCAGCGGATCTGCAGGAACAGATATTCACACCTTTCTTTACCACAAAGAAAACAGGGACAGGGGTCGGACTCACCCTGAGCAAACAAATTATGCTGCTCCACAAAGGAACGATTTTCCTCAATAGTGTGGAGGGAGCAGGGAGTGTGTTTATCCTGCAATTTTAGATTACTATGTTCCATGTGAAATAACAACGCGATCTGCTATTGTTACTGGTTCTGAGGAGGGCTAGAAGCGAACTTTTGTACCGAAAAAATTCAATTGTATTTAACCTTAAATTTCTCGATGTTTGCAGCGCAATGAAATACCACCTGAAGTATTGGCTACATTATTTTTTATCTCACAGTCGTCATGGGACACATTCCCCATTCGTATACAAACTGGTAGATGAAGTGATCTACCAAGACGAGCCGCCGGAGGCGTATTTGCAACTGCCTGCCGGGGTCAAATGCTGGCGTAAAGTAGAGCGAAAAAAGTATCTTTTGATCAGCCGCCTGTTAAAAGCCTTTGCTTATGATCAGTTCGCGCTGATGGTTGATGGGGATGCAGTAGATTACCGGGATTTGTTTGAAAGACAATGTGGAAATTATTCGTTCCGCAACATCTCTTACATAGACCAGGACCATCCGGTAACGGATTTTGTCGCAGCGGCCAGGGACCGTGATATGCTTATTGTCAATGAGCCCCATTTGAACACTGCGCGGGAGCTTTATTGGAATAAGTTAAAGGTTGACGACAGAGTCGTAGTCACGGTCGATCTCTACCATTTGGGACTCGTTTTCTTTAGAGCGGGACAACGGAAGGAGAACTTCTTCATCAGATTTTAGCTGCTGGAGAGGCTTAAAGCTTGTGGCCCTCATTTGAGAATCAAATAATTTTATTATACAATCATAATAGCCTGTCATGGTCCTAGACAGGCTTGTTAAGATAGTGCTTAATTAAAATGCTTCACTTAAGGATAGATAGAATCCGGACTGACGTTTCTCTCCGGCTCGCCGTTCGCCATAAGAATAATCAAATCGGATGCTGCTGTTATGTTCAAGGCTGAAGAAGTAGCGTAGCCCGCCACCATAACTGGGTACATAGCGGCTGCTGTTTTCTTTGGAAAAGGTGGAACCAAGCCCAGAAAAACCCACGATACCAAAGCGCGGGTGGAAGCGGTAACGTAGTTCGGCCTGAGAGGCCAAGTAATTTTTGTCGCGATAACGACCCAAATAGTAGCCCCGCATGATCATGTCGCCGCCGAGTTCACGGTAGTTATAGAAAGGTACTGTTTTACCAAATGTGGAGCGGAAAATTCCCTGTACTGCTAATGTAAGTTGCCGATGCAGGGGAATGAAGCCGCGGAGGTCTACATCCAAGTTGAAACCGTTAAAATCTGCGCTGGTCCATAATTTTGGAGCATAGGCAAGACGCAATTTCGCATAATAGCCGCGGGTGCTGTAAGAGACATTGTCGCGATTATCAAATAGCTGCGAAACACCCAGGAGCAGCTGCTGTCCGCCGTT
Organism: Sphingobacterium sp. InxBP1; assembly: GCF_026191775.1. Taxonomy (NCBI): domain Bacteria; kingdom Pseudomonadati; phylum Bacteroidota; class Sphingobacteriia; order Sphingobacteriales; family Sphingobacteriaceae; genus Sphingobacterium; species Sphingobacterium sp. InxBP1. The sequence continues at coordinate 327,792 of NZ_JAINDX010000040.1, forward strand.
TTTCCCAATGAGCCCGGACTGATTAAATATGTAATCATTGCTATCACTGCGAATGCTAAAATCATCGTATTGAACATTGAGGCCTGAATACAGGTTTTTTCCCACTTTTTTCTCTGCTTCCAACTTGATCCGAAACAGTTTTTGCGCAATGCGCTCTTCGTCTGCTTTCCAAGTATCCATGCCGATCCCATAATAATTGAAGGGCCAGTCGCGGTAGCGGATTTCGCTGATAAAATGATAGTCATTGTTTTTCGTCCACAGATCGGTTTGAAATTTGAAGTTGGATTGGTGTTTGGAAGTAAATGTCCCCATGAGCAACATCGTAGAGGTGCGTATATGGGGGTCCGACTTGTCGAGATAAAAATTATAGGAGCTCGACAGTCCGTATTCCACACCAGTCTCCTGTGCATATCCAACAGCAGGCAAAACCATGAAACTGCCCGAACGCGTCGAATCCTTCTCCGCTGAAAGGAATTTTTTACTCAGTTTTTGAATGATATTTTGACCCTTCAAATCGCCTGCCCCAGCTATTAGTAGTGTCAACACCGCGGTATAGCGGGTCAGCTTTGAAAGTGATTGGGATAAAATTTGCATGCCCAAAGATAGTATATTAGGCAAATAACCAAAATAGGTAAATATGCAATGAAAAATTATTGTGCTGCGTATCAGTATAATTGCTGAAAAGTGTCGCTTTTTTTTGAGAAATATTTTTGTAAAGTGAGTTTTGTGTCTATCTTTGCATCAGCAAACAAGGGAACAACGGTTCATCACAACAAAGTTTGCTTAGTTCTTTAAATGAAAAAAAAAGTAAAAAATAAACTTGCAAACGTCAAAAGTAAATTCGATATTTGCACTCGCTGAAAAGATAAATCGTCTGATTAGGTGTTGATAGAACGTAAGTTTTTAAAGATATTAGAAGCCTCTTTAGCTCAGCTGGTAGAGCAACTGACTTGTAATCAGTAGGTCATTGGTTCGATCCCGATAAGAGGCTCCAAGTGTAGCGAAAGCTACAGGTCTGGAGGGGTTCCAGAGCGGTCAAATGGGACGGACTGTAAATCCGTTGCTTCGGCTTCGAAGGTTCGAATCCTTCTCCCTCCACACTTTTTTTAATTGGAGTTTAGATTTACTCTAGTTTCTAGTTGTTAAGCGGAAGTAGCTCAGTTGGTAGAGCGATAGCCTTCCAAGCTATAGGTCGCGAGTTCGAACCTCGTCTTCCGCTCAAAATTTTCAAGTATTAAATTTAGTCTCTATCTTCTTTGATAATAATGTATCTAAAGGTGGGGGCATTAATACGTAAATGAGGTTTTTTAGTAAGCCGAAGTAGCTCAGGGGTAGAGCACTTCCTTGGTAAGGAAGAGGTCGTGGGTTCAAATCCCATCTTTGGCTCGTACTTGTGTAAGTTAAGCAAGAGTATATAACAAATAGAAATAATTTATAATTACTAATTCGCATAAACATGGCAAAAGAGAAATTTGACCGTAGTAAACCACACTTAAACATTGGTACTATCGGTCACGTTGACCACGGTAAAACTACAACTACAGCTGCTATCACTAAAGTATTGGCTGATAAAGGTTTGTCAGAAGCTCGTTCATTTGATTCAATTGACTCTGCTCCTGAAGAAAAAGAGCGTGGTATCACAATCAATACTGCACACGTAGAATATTCTACAGCTAACCGTCACTATGCACACGTTGACTGTCCAGGTCACGCTGACTACGTTAAAAACATGGTAACTGGTGCTGCTCAGATGGACGGTGCTATCATCGTAGTTGCTGCGACTGATGGTCCTATGCCTCAAACTCGCGAGCACATCTTGTTGGCTCGTCAGGTAGGTGTTCCTGCGTTAGTAGTATTCATGAACAAAACTGACTTAGTTGATGACCCTGAGTTGTTAGACTTAGTTGAAATGGAAGTTCGTGAGTTGTTATCATTCTACGAATTCCCTGGTGATGACATTCCTGTAATCAAAGGTTCTGCTTTAGGTGCATTGAACGGTGAGCCTGAATGGGTTGATAAAATCATGGAATTGATGGATGCTGTTGATAACTACATTCCAATTCCTCCACGTTTGACTGATTTACCTTTCTTGATGCCAATCGAGGACGTTTTCTCAATCACAGGTCGTGGTACAGTTGCTACAGGTCGTATCGAAAGAGGTGTAATCAACTCTGGTGATCCAGTTGAGATCTTAGGTATGGGTGCTGAGAACTTGAAATCTACTGTAACAGGTGTTGAGATGTTCCGTAAAATCTTAGATTACGGTGAAGCTGGTGATAACGTAGGTCTATTATTACGTGGTATCGAGAAAACTGATATCAAACGTGGTATGGTTATCTGTAAACCAGGTTCAGTAACTCCTCACACAGATTTCAAAGCTGAGGTTTACGTATTGTCAAAAGCTGAAGGTGGTCGTCACACTCCTTTCTTCAACAAATACCGTCCTCAGTTCTATTTCCGTACAACTGACGTAACTGGTGAGATCTCTTTACCAGAAGGTACTGAGATGGTTATGCCAGGTGATAACGTTACAATCACTGTTAAGTTGATCAACGCTATCGCGATGGAAAAAGGTCTACGTTTCGCTATCCGTGAAGGTGGTCGTACAGTAGGTGCTGGTCAGGTAACTGAAATCTTAGCGTAATCTATCGATTATTCTAAATACAAAATAAGCTAATCGACTGTGGTTGATTAGCTTATTTTTTTCAACGAAATTTTTGTTGATTTTTAATAAAAAAAAGATAAAAAAAAGTTGTGTTAGATAGTTTAAAACACTATATTTGCAACACAAAATAAGAAATACACGGGCATAGTTTAAAGGTAGAACGAAGGTCTCCAAAACCTTTGGTCTGGGTTCGAGTCCTGGTGCCCGTGCTTAATAAACAGATAAACTAAAATGGCAAAAGTACTTGATTTTTTTAAAGACTCTTATGTAGAGATCACTGAGAAAGTGACTTGGCCTACATGGTCACAGTTGCAAAGCTCAGCTGTTATTGTGCTTGTTGCGTCTCTTCTTATTGCATTGGTTGTCTTTGTGATGGATAAAGCATCGAGTGTAGGGTTAGAGTTCTTGTACGGTATTGCTTCTTAATTTTCAATAATATTTATGGCAGATCAAGGTTTAAAATGGTACGTAGTTCGTGCTGTAAGTGGGAAAGAGAAGAAAGTAAAGCAATATATTGATGCCGAGGTTAGTCGTTTAGGTATTGAGCACTTGGTTCCTCAAGTGTTGATTCCGATGGAAAAATATTACTTGATGCGCGATGGTAAGAAGGTTGCCAAAGAACGTAACTACTATCCTGGATATGTGTTGTTAGAGGCCGCTCTTGATGGTGAATTAGAACACATCATCAAAAATATCAATAGCGTCATTGGGTTCTTGGGTGATAAGGCAGGTAATGCTGTGCCTTTGCGTCAATCTGAAGTAAACCGCATTCTAGGTAAAGTGGATGAGATGGCAGAGCAAGGTGAAACTATCAATGTCCCTTACTATGTGGGTGAGACTGTAAAGGTAAACGATGGTCCGTTTAATGGTTTCACAGGTGAAATTGAAGAGGTACATGAGGATAAAAAGAAGTTGATCGTCATGGTGAAGGTTTTTGGCCGGAAGACTCCTCTCGAATTGAACTATATGCAAGTCGAAAAAGAATAAGATTAGTAATTAACGATAGAGAAAAGCTTTTCATGAAAATTGAAAGGCTTTTTTTGTTTCTTAGGCTATTGAAAAGGCCAGCGGACGGAATGCAGGCCATTATAGTTGGTGAGGAAATCGGAGCGGCTGCTAATTGTTACAGTGGCGGATATCAGATTTCACCTTGGGATCGTTTCTTTTGGAATAAAGCGGTCACTTTCTTTGCAAGAAGTTTGATATAATGATAGATTAAGCCGAATACATTCTCTCCTGTTATATCGCTAGCCAAGGCAGGCGGCAATAATTCATAGATCGTAATACCAAAATATTCGGCAATTTTGTAAACCTGTTCTACCTTCAGCTTCGTCTCATTGCGTTCTATTTTAGAATATGCCGCCTGGGACATATTTAATATATATGCTACGGCTTCCTGTGATATCTTCAGGCTCTCTCTTTTCTGTCTAATAATTGTTCCGATTTCTTCTTTTGCCATTTCTCTAATATCAAACTATAGGGAAGCCTAATTTAATAAATATAACTTGAAGTTGTAAAGCTTTTCTATGATAAAACTGGTGGTTATAGTGTATAACCTCAGGTTGTGGTGTCAAAGCGCCCTTTCCATGAATTTTGAAAAAATAAAAATCAGATATCATGGAAAAAAAATTAAATGAAATTAATGTTAGAGATTTAGATGCTAATGAAGTGTTGGAAATTGGAGGTGGGGGATCGGAAAGGAAGGATGAGAAGAGGGGTAGTTGGTTAGAGTCAATATGGAATCTGTTAACTTCATAATCCTAAAAGAGTGCTTTGTACATTTCTATTATTGAGGTGTGTCTAACCAGTAATGCAACGATGGAACCTATTAAATATGCTGCTAAGTGTAGTTTTTTATTAGTTTTCTTTTTTTTTCCTACAAAAGTCAATAGAATAAGTATTCCCAGACCTACTATCCATCTATGAGTAGTGTTTTGTACAAAAGAAAAGAGATGGCTACTTGTTTCTTGTAAAGGAAAAAATAGCGCTGAAAAGCCGAATAGTCCAAAGGAAAGTCCCGATGCACCAACCGCAGTAAATGAAAAATCGTTCTTTTCCGAAATAGTCTGGATGAGATTGGGGAGGATAATCAAAAGAAGAAAAATAGATATTGTACCTATGTATGCCACTGTAGTGCCATACTCTTGATCGAGATTACCAAACGTATCATACCCTAATCCAAAAATTACAATACAATTAAACAATAGGTGAATCCCGTTGCGATGAACTAATGCGGAGGTAAGCAAAGTATGAATACGCTTACCTCTTGCTATTTCGTAGGGGTGCAGGATCAGTGCATGGAAAAATGATTTGTTATAAAATCCAATTATGCTGCAGACCAATATAATCGGAACGACGATATAGGAATATGGAGCTTCGGAAAAAGTTGGAAATATATCAAAAAATTTCATCAATGATCATTAGTTGTGCTTCCGAAGATAATTAATAAATTTTAAAATACAACCTCAGGTTGTGGTGGGTGTTGGAGTTATTGATCAATTTTGTATCGTTGATCAAAACCGCTATGAAAAGAACAAATATTATATACGTATTGCTGATACTGGCTGTTATAACTGCGGTAATATTATTGCCGATTATTAAGGTGCCGATCTCAATTTCGGCACAGGGGGTCGTTAGACCCAAGATGGAGAATGCAAAAATACTCTCTTTGGTCAGTGGTCGAATCATTGACAATCGTATCGTCGGCAACAACCAGCAGGTAAAGGAAGGGGACACTTTACTGATTGTCGTTTCCGAGGATCTAGAAAATAAGCTGTCCTTAAATAAGGATCTGATGGCAGACTATTCACGACAGATTGCCGATCTGAAACTTATTCTCGGGGGAGACGCAAAAAGCGTCCAAGGTGGACAATACCAACTGGAATATCTATCGATGGAGCAGCGGATGTCTGAAATCCAATCGCAACTCACATTAGCACGGCGCGAACTGGAGCGTAATAATAAACTATACAGCCAGGGGGTGGTGTCCCAGGCAGAACTCGATAAAACACAATATTCTTACGAGCAACTTGAAAATCAGTTTCTGACGATACGCAAGCAGCAGATGGCGCAATGGAGTGCTAAGCTGGTCGAATTGCAACAAAAGGCTCAATCGCTATCGTCCGAGAAAAAGTCTATCTTGATTGATGGTCAAAACTATATTGTTCGGGCACCTATCACGGGAACTGTGGTCAATTTTAAGGGGTATCAAAAAGGAGGTCAGTTGGTGCAGGGGCAGGATATCCTAGAGATTTCACCAGAAGATCAGCTTATAGCCGAGTGTATGGTGCCAGCCAAATCCATCGGCTACGTCAGAAATGGTCAATCGGTCAAGTTTCAGATGGATACGTATAATTATAACCAATGGGGATTTCTATCGGGTACAGTGCATGACGTTGACTACAATCTGGTCACGGATCAGGAACAAGGGGTATTCTTTAAGGTTCGTTGTCACATGGATCAAAACTTTCTGAGCCTTCCCAATGGAAATAAAGTCTTTGTAGGAAAGGGAAATACATTCAATGCGCGATTTTACCTCTTGGATCGTACCTTGTGGCAACTCCTGTTTGATCGGGCTGATGACCTGTTCAATCCAAATCTTGGTGCTAAAACGAGCGCTTTATAATCTTTTATTACCTGTTAAAAATAATTTGTACGAATGAAAAAGTCACCTGTTTGCATTAAACAGCACGATATCCGTGACTGCGGAGCAGCCTGTCTAGCTTCTATTGCGGGCTACTATGGTACACATATTCCCATCGCCAAAATCAGACAGTATTGCCATACCGACACCCGTGGTACCAATGTATTGGGGATGGTTCAAGGATTGCAACAGATGGGTTTTAATGCCAAAGGTGTCAAGGGCGCCATGGATGCTATTCCGCAGATCCCGCTGCCGGCAATTGCTCATGTTGTGCTCAAAGAGCAGCTCCAACACTATGTGGTGATCTATCAGGTGGAAAAGGATAAAATCACGGTGATGGATCCTGGCTTGGGAAAAGTGGAGAAATATACCTTTGAGGCCTTTCAGAAGATCTGGACTGGAGTGCTGATCTTAATGGAGCCCAATGAATACTTTGAGCAGAAAAATGAAAAGACCGCTGTGTACAAGCGATTTTGGAATCTGATCAAGCCGCATCGTTCGGTGATCGTTCAGGCACTGGTCGGTGCTGCAGTGTATACGCTACTGGGGCTTTCCACATCGTTTTACATCGAGAAAATTACCGATTATGTACTGGTCGATGGCAATGTACGCTTGCTGAACCTGCTCTCTATTGGCATGTTGGTCATTCTCGTCTTTCAGTTGCTCATTGGTACATTGAAGAGCGTGATGGTCTTGCAGATGGGACAAAGGATTGACAAGTACCTTATTTTAGGCTATTATAAGCACTTGCTGAGCCTTCCGCAGCGCTTCTTTGATACCATGAAAGTAGGCGAGATTATATCGCGGGTCAACGATGCAGTAAAGATACGCGCTTTTATCAATGATGTGGCCATACAGGCTGTGGTCAATGTGCTGATCGTGGTCTTTTCCTTTGCGCTCATGTTTACTTACTTCTGGAAACTGGCTTTGATCATGCTACTCGTTATCCCCTTTTATCTGGGGGTATATTGGCTTTCGAATAAGCTAAACAAGAAAGTGGAACGCCGGATGATGGAAGAGGGAGCCGAACTCGAGTCTCATCTGGTCGAATCGCTGAATTCGGTCAAGACCATCAAACAGTTTGGCATTGAGACTTATTTTAATAGCGGTACAGACAACAGGTTTACCCATTTGTTAAAAACAATCTATGCCTCGGTGATGAATGGATTGTTTTCCAGCACCTCTGGTGAATTGTTGTCACGACTCTTTACCATTATCCTCCTATGGGCAGGCTCATATTATGTGATTGAACGCACAATCACGCCGGGCGAACTCTTATCCTTTTATGCGCTGATCGGCTATTTTACTGGGCCTGTGACACAGCTTATCGGAATGAATAAGACACTGCAAAATGCATTGATTGCAGCAGATCGCCTGTTTGAAATTATGGATCTGGAGCGTGAGGAATCTGAAGAAAAATTACAGCTTACCTCGGATTTGGTCGGGGATATCGTCTTTGATAATGTCCGCTTTTCCTATGGATCGCGGGTGGAAGTGTTCCGCAATTTTTGCTGCCGAATAGAGCAGGGGAAAATGACAGCTGTGATCGGGGAGAGCGGAAGCGGTAAGACTACCCTCGGAGCACTGATCCAACAGTTGTATCCGCTACAGGAAGGGAAGATTTCGATCGGACAATATGACCTGAATTACATCTCAAAGAGTTCGCTTCGGGAGCGTATCGCTATAGTACCCCAGCAGATCGATCTATTTTCGGGTAACGTCATTAGTAATATTGCCGTCGGGGAGGATATTCCCAATTTTCAGCGTCTATTGCAGGTGGTCAATGAATTGGAGATGATGTCTTTTATCGAAAAGCTTCCTGCTGGTTTTGAGACGCAGCTGGGTGAAAACGGGTCTATGCTATCCGGCGGACAGCGACAGCGGATTGCCATTGCACGTGCTTTATACCGCAATCCGGATATTCTGATTTTAGACGAGGCGACTTCGGCATTGGATACCTCAACAGAGCAGGTGATTCAACGGGCATTTCGCCGCTTTAGAGATTCCGGTAGGACCATGATTGTGATTGCGCATCGGTTGAGCACCATTGCCGAGGCCGATACCATCATGGTACTTAAAGATGGTATGCTTATCGAGCAGGGCGAACATGGGCAGTTATTGGCCCAAGAGTCGGTCTATAAGGATATGTGGAAAAAGCAATCGATCGTGTTAAACTAATCTAGCCAATTATTCAATGATGAACATTTATCGAAGCAAGAGCATAAAGTATTGTTTTATTCTTATATGGGTAATGCTGTCTGTGGATGTGCTGGCACAACAAACCTGGACCTTGCAAGACTGTATCGATTATGCAGTGGAGCATAATCTGCCGATCAAGCAGCAGGAAATCAAGGTGGCAATAAAGATGCTGGATCAGGAAATGGCGCTCCGAGAGCGTTTGCCAAATGTCAATGGCTATGCGAATGGTTACACCACTTTCGGATCATCACAGGATGTGTTCGGTACGATCCGGCGTAATGATAACTTGAATAGCAATATGGGGATCAATGCGGAACTGATCTTATACCAACATAACTATTTTCGAAACCAAGCCAGGAAAGCGGCTTCCGAAGCGGAGCAGGAACGTATCGAGAAAGAAATATTGAAAAGGAATCTTACCGTTCAGCTGATGGAAGCTTACTTGCAGACGCTGCTGGCTCAGGCGCTGGTTGTATCACAGGATTCGGCCATGCAATTTTCAAAGCAATTATTGGATAAAGCCGAGAAAAGTACAGCGGCAGGAGCAACAGCTATGTCGGTAGTTGCCGAAGCAAAAGCCAATCTGGCTCGGGAAAGGCAGCAATATCAGCAGTATCATAGAGATAGGCAGCAGTCCTTGCTCAAATTGGCTCAATTGATGAATTATCCAGATTACAGTAGTTTGCGATTGGCCGCCCCGATAACCGTGAATGATCCTCTGCATGACAGTACTTTTTCGGAGATATCGAACTTGCGGGAAGAAGCCTATTTGCATAATCCGGTATTTGCCAAACTCCAAAGTGAAAAGGATGGGCTTGACCTCGAATTCAAGCTAATTAAAGCAGCACTATTTCCGACGGTAAAGGGATCTGCTGGTTTAGGGAGTACTTATTTCAATGCGTTTAAATCAGAGAATACACGGCCTTTTTTTGTGCAGAGCAAAGACAATTTTGCCCAGCAGCTCGCCGTAACGGTTTCAGTACCCATATTTAACAAGGGAAAAACAAAACGACAATTGAAGCAGATCGAATTTAACAAGCAAAATATCCAATTGTCAGCCGACAATGAAAGGCTCGCACAGCAACAGATACTAGACAAGCTATTGCTTGAACTGGACGAGAACAGAAAGCAATATGATATTGCGACGGAAGCGAGCACGGCAACAGCGCAATCTCTGGATTACACCTTACGTAGTTTTGAGGCAGGCAAAGCCTCCATATATGATATCAATACTAGTAAAAGTAATTTGATCAAGGCGGAAACAGAAGTGATCCGCAGCAAATATAATGTGTTTTTCAATCAGCTGATGCTACGCTATCAGATTTATGGAACGATAAATTAAATGATATGAAGCTATTTCAATATATAGACCGGATTAATTTGTTGGACAAGTTGATCCGTCAGAGAAGGACGGGGACACCTCTTGTATTAGCTAAGCGGCTGGGCATATCTGTTTCTCGATTGTATGCGATGATGGATGAACTTAAGGGAAGGGGGGCACCAATCGATTATTCTCGGCAGGACTATACGTATTATTATACTTATGAGTTTATGATTACGATTTCGTTGAAAATGGAAGTACTAGGTGATGATAAACTTCGCCATATATCCGGTGGACAGAAATTTTTTTCAACTATTTTTTTCACTACTGTTTTTGTGTAGTGAGCAAAAGTAATTTAGTAGTGTTAAGTAACAAAGTATAAACAATTTTAAATTATCAAAATGAAAAATTTAAATTTAGAAAGCCTTGGCGTTCAAGAGTTGAATGCGAAAGAAATGGTTGAAATCGAAGGTGGTAAATTGGTCGATTGGTTGAAAGTTATTGGCGCGGCTATTACTCTTGCTGTTGCAATAATCTCCGGAGATTTGTAATAGTATTAGAGTGTGTGCATTCTCGACTGAAAAAAGAGAATGTACGCACTCTTTGTTTGTAACAGTGTTGGCGATCTTATATTTTTCAGAAGTCAAAATAGATTATTCTTATGAAAAAGTGCGTTATACTTTTGAGTGTAATTATTAGTTTAGTATATAACACTCAAGCACAAGAAAGAGACGGGAAGTCGTTTGAAATTCAATTAGGTGAAAAATTAGTTTTTGATAAAGTCGTTGACTTTGCTTTGAAAAAGGATTTCTTTATATCAGTTTTAAATAAGGAAGCCAATTTTATCCAAATTGTCAAATTGGAAAGAATAGGGAATAGTCTCGTGTCAAATGGTAAAAGGCTGACCTATAATTTTATAATTAGTAAAGTCAACGATACGGCTTCAGTTTTAAACCTCCAAATAAAAGTCGAAGATGACTTATATAAGAACTATGTAAATTTCTATGTGGATAAGGGAATTACTAAAGATATATCATATTATACATCAATTATGAATGAACTTAACCTAGTCAGATTGAAGAAAAAAGAATGATAATTTTAATTACTGGCATATTTGATGAAGATAATAGTTTTAATTTTATAGCTTATGAAGCTTTGGTCGATAATAGTAGTTATTTTTTTATTAAGTCCTATACATTATTCAATGGCACAATTAGTCTTTTTGAATAATGAGACGGAATTACCTGTTCCTTCTGCTAATATTTATAATAGTAAAGGAAATTTAATTGGTTTTTCAGATAAAAACGGTAAAATGGAATTGATTCCAGAGGCGAGGTCTTTAATTGTTTATCCAATGGATATCTTGGTGCAACATGTTTCTTATGATCCAGAGAGAATTAGAATTATTTCGAATGAAATCAAGCAAAATGTTCTCTTGCGTCCGCGTGAAAATAAGTTAAAGGAAGTTGAGATTGTAAGCAGACCTGCTGATTTCTTATGTTTAAGAGGTTATTATCGTTCACTGGAAACTTTTAATTTGAAACATAAGTACTTCTCGGATGGAATAGTTGAATTTTATATCCCGCTAAAAAAAGGAAAGGTAAAATATCGGGTACTCAATTATCGTATTTTCCAGGATTCCGCTGTCGTGGATGAGTATAATAAAAAGATGTGGACCTTTTTCACTACTCCTAGAATGGCTGAGATATTTACCGGAAAATTGACGGATCGTTTAAAAAATTATGAATTCAAAAACTATGGTGATAGAAGAACGGAACTAATTAAAAAGGAGAAAGTTGTCGGTTATATTTCGCCTTCAGTAGACCAACAATCTGTTTCCTTATATGTTGATCAAGTATTGCCTGACTCTGTTAATCTTGAAAAAATACTGAGTATAGAGGCTAAAACAAGACATGATGTTTATATTGAAAATTATCGCAATCACAAAATTTCAGATCTTTCACCCAAAGATTTAATAAATGTTTACCAACTCGTCACTGGAAGTATAAAACGAAAAGCAGAATATGGTCACATTCCATATGAGGTTATGAATGAGTTTTATGTAATGGACAGTGAATTTTTATCTACTAAGGAATATAAATTGTTAGAACCAACTTTAATAAAGAATTTTAATAAGACCTACGATAAAAGTAGTTTTTCTAGTTCTTTTTGGGAAGAGCTAGATGCTTATAATATCCCTCCTATAAATGATGTTTTAGCAAATCAAATAGGTGAAAATCTTAAATTGGTTAATTGATATTCGATAGTAATTTGTTGTAATTGACCTCCTCCTTACCTTCTAAATAATGATGAATCGCAGGCTATAAAAATAACTATGGTATAAATTGATAGGAGAAAAGCATCTTCAATAAATAATTTGAATACACTATTACTTTTTCTATCCTAGTTTAAGGAAAGTAATAGTGTTTTTGACTTGTGCTATTGGCAATTGAAGAGTAGTTGATGAGATTAATGTGAGAAAACTAATGAATGAAATAATAGATTATCCTGGGTTTGTCGCAGAATCGAAATTGATTAGTATGTCTAAAGCTAATATGATAGGCTTGTTGTTTTTCGCTATTTTCATCGTTTTATATGGTGTACCCTTTTAGTTATTGTGGGATTTGGATGAGGCGATCACTGTTATGAAAAAGACTATTCAATCCAAATCAAGGTAGAGGTACAGCAGGAAAATATTCATTTGATGGATATTCATCAAATGAGACAAGCAAATGCAGGCGATAATTTTATTTCGAATTATATGTTGAATGCTTTTTTGTGCATTGAAAAAAAGTAATTTAGTAGTGTTGATCAACAAAGCAGGAATCCGAAAAGGTTTATACATAGAGTAGGAGCTAATTTTATAAATCGAAAAAAATGAATACATTAGATTTAAAAGGTTTCGGTGTTCAGGAAATGGATGCTAAAGAAATGGAAGTAATTGATGGAGGATGGAATCAAAGTGATGGTATGATATCACCAAATACAGCCTACTTTTGGGGGGATTTTTTTAGCGGTCTTATTGATGGACTTTTAGGTTAAGATTATGAAAAATATTAATGATTTAAATATAGAAGAATTGACTAACTTAGAATTAGTTGATCTTGAAGGTGGTGTTAGATATCCTGAAGCCTACCAAGCTGGAAAGGATATAGGGGATGGATTGAGGAGAGGTTTAGCAATAATAGGTATCTACCTACTTTTTGTATAATTTTTTAAGCGAGGATGTTTTTATTGTGAGACTCCTCGTTTATATGTCTTATTTCAAAGAATGTTAACAAAAGATAAAATAAAGTCTATTGGATACTTGTATCTTCTATTTATCTGTATTGGATTTATACTTATGATGATTATTAGATCTATAGATACTTTTCTAGTGGTCGATTATTATAAATTACCAAGTTTGTTACATCACGACGTACTAAAATCTGTTAGGGCACTTACCAATAATAACAGCTTCCTTATTGTACTTTTAGCCGCATTTTTTGTCCCAATTGTTGAAGAAACAATGTTTCGGCTTTGGTTATCATTAGATGCACGGCATATAGCCATATCTTTTTCAGCTATTTTAACATATTTCCTTTTAGGGATTAAGGATTTGTTTAAGGTAAACTTAATGACTCTAGCTATCATTTTATCTTTTATCATGATTGGCTTAGTAATTTATCGGTTTTTGAAAGGTAAGGATATAGAAGGATATCTGACTAGATTTATTTCTATTAAATTCTTAGGTTCCATAAGTGCGATTGCTTTTGGACTTATACATATTACCAATTTTGCTCCTATTAATACAAATATTTGGTTTATTTATCCCATTTATGTTCTTCCTCAGATTGTACTTGGGTATTTGACAGTATATCTTCGACTAAAGCATGGTTTTATATATGCAGTGGGACTGCATGTGTTGGTAAATTTTATCGCTGTTCTTATGAAGATTTAGTGAAAATGATTTATAAGATAGAGGATTTGTAATCTAGATTTTCTTTTCGATAATAATGTTCATTGTTTATGATCAATAGCAACTAAAATAGTTGCTACCTCCAAAAATAAAAACCTTAAAGAATTAACGTATTGATAAAACATTTATATGAATCTATGGAGAGATTTTATTTATTTTTTGTGTCTCACAAGAATTTTTGCTTTTTAGCACTAATTCTTATATATCTATGTTATAGACTAGGTTATTTTCTAGGCGAAATGTTATTTAAGTACTTAACGAATTAAATAGGTTATGAAGATGTTATTGAGCAGGAATAGTGATCTGTTGTTTATTTTGTTCGGATAGCATGATCTTATTTGTTGTTTTTCGCTATTTTCATCGTTTTATATGGTGTACCCTTTTATTTATTGTGGGATCTGGATGAGGCGATCACTCTGATGAAAAATAATATTCATGATAAGGATTCTAATGTACGGTGGTATTGCTATTGTAGCTCCCGAAAAGGCTAATAATAGAGTAGGAACAAATTTTTTATAAATCAAAAAAAAATGAATACATTAGATTTAAAAGGTTTCAGTGTTCAGGAAATGGATGTGAAAGAAAATGGGAACGATCAATGGGGCCTTATTCCATTGGTTATTTTCAAAATAGCATTTTCTGCTGAGGCAGTTGCGGCAGGTGCTGGAGCTGTATTTTTGGCAGGAATGGGGATTGGTTCAGCGGTGGCTGGTGGGCTTGCAGGTTATGGCTTATATAAAGCTTTAGATTGGGATTTAAATTAATTTATTTATATTATGTTGTTAGTAAAGAATCGCAGACTGGTTATTGTGTTCGGCTTTGGAATCTTTATAATGTCGATGCTTATAGGTGCAATGGTTGCACATAACCAGAAAAATAGAACTCGTATACAAGTTGATGCTATCAAATAATAATAGATTGTAAAATTACAATTTAATTGGGTATTAAAATAAAAAGAGAAAATATCTTCTATAAATATAATTTGAATGCACTCTTGCTTTTTCTGTTTTTTGGTGGAAAGCAAGAGTGATTAACTGTTCATTATTTTTAATAGGCTTTATTACTGTGGTACCTATACCCTTATAAAGCTTATCGAAATAAAAACGGGTGGGAATAAAAAAGTTATAATGCACATGAAGGTGTTTATTTTAACTATTTTGCTTTTATAATTTTATTGGTATATAAATTGGTATTAGCTTGGAAAATTTGTTTATTATTTATTGTGCTAGATAGTTTAATCTAGCGAATCTATGATGATAAGATATTCACTCTTCGTGTCTAGCCTAAATACTTATGTAATGAATTCTTAACTTCCTTCTTATTCCTTCAGCCTCAACATTGTAATAAAAGTCGCTTGATTTTCTTCAGTACCCATGTAATAGCTACTTTACTGCGCTTCTGTCCATCAGAAATTTATTGCAATACAACCACAGGTTGTGGTATAAATATATCTTAATGTTTATTTTTGGTACTTGAACTAAAATCTAAAACACCATGGAAATTAAAACACTTTTAAAATTTGTAGGTATAATCGCTGTTTTGGCATTTTGTGTATATCTGTTATCTAATGTCGGTGAAATTATTCGAGGATTTGAGGATGGTTTTAACGCGGGCAGAAACTAATAAGGATCTTATAATTAATATACATGAAAAAACATTTTATTCTTTTATTACTCTTCTTTTTTGTCACTTTTGGTGGCTTCGCTCAGGGCAATTCGATGCTATGGAAAATTTCTGGAAATGGACTTAAACAAGACTCCTATTTGTTCGGAACGATCCATGTGCTGTGCCCCGACGATTTTGAAATTAAACAGAAATGCCTTGATGCCATTAATTCGAGTCAAAAAATCGTTTTTGAAGTTGATCTGTCAAAACCTGAAAACCTACAGGTCGTGCAGGCTTTCGCTGCTCCGGACCCTGATTTTGTGAAACAGTTTTCAGAAGCAGATGTGAAAAAAATGGATAGCATCTTGGTGTCTCAACAGCTTTCTATTAAGCTATTGGATTATATGTCACCGGTGACTGCCATGTCTTTATTCGCGATGAAAGGTTTTAACTGCCCTGATCCAACCAAAATGAAATCCTATGAAATGGAATTGGCTACACTGGCAAAAGCGCAGGGAAAGGCTGTTGGTGAGCTTGAAACTCCGGAGTTTCAATTCGATCTATTAAAAAATTTGATTACGCCAAAGTTATTTATGGAGTCCGTGTTTCAGTTGGATAAGTATCCTGCGCTGACAGCTAAGATGGTAGCCGCCTATAAGAATGAAAACTTAACTGAGTTAACGAAACTGATTCAGGATCCGATTTGGATGACAGCTGAACAGAAAGAAAAGCTCTTGGCAGGACGGAATGTAAACTGGACAATGATTATTCCGGATTTAATCAAGGGACAGAGCTGCTTCGTTGCTGTAGGAGCTGGGCACCTGTCTGGTGAAAAGGGGTTGATCTCATTACTTCGTAACAACGGATATACTGTGACGGCAATCAATTAAAAACATTGTCCTATTTGAAAAGGGATGATTTTAGTATATTGGAACATCGGTTAGCACCTCCGTGAGGAAAAATCATAAATTCCTGAAAAATTAAAAGTTAGATACTTGCAGGATTCAAATCTTCTTGTTAACTTTGCACCTCGGTTGTTGATAGTTATGCTGTCGCGCCGATAAATGTTACGTTATTTGCTTCCAACTTACTAACAGACATTTAACATATTAAATTCAAAACAAAATGGCAAAAGAAGTCAGTGCGTTAGTAAAATTACAAGTTAAGGGCGGAGCTGCGAATCCTTCACCTCCAGTAGGACCTGCGTTAGGTGCTAAAGGTGTGAATATCATGGATTTCTGTAAGCAGTTCAATGCTCGTACGCAAGACAAACCAGGTCAAGTATTGCCTGTTGTCATTACAGTTTATGCGGATAAGTCATTTGATTTTATCATCAAGACTCCACCGGTAGCAGTTCAGTTGAAAGACGCTGCTAAATTGAAAAGTGGATCTGGCGAGCCTAACCGTAAAAAAGTTGCGGCTATCACTTGGGAACAAGTTGAGACAATCGCTAAAGATAAAATGCCTGATTTAAATGCATTTACTGTAGAGGCTGCTATGCGAATGGTAGCTGGTACAGCACGTAGTATGGGTATTACTGTATCAGGTAATGCTCCTTGGAACAATTAATTAAGAAATCAATTTAAGAAAAGTGGCTAGATTAACAAAAAATCAAAAAGCGGCACTATCCAAAATTGAAGCTGGTAAAGCATACTCTTTGAAAGAAGCTTCGGCTTTAGTTAAAGAAATCTCATTGACCAAATTTGATGCTTCTGTGGATATCGACGTTCGTTTGGGCGTAGATCCTCGTAAAGCTAATCAGATGGTTCGTGGTATTGCGACATTACCTCACGGTACTGGTAAAACTGTTCGTGTTTTAGTTTTATGTACGCCTGATAAGGAAGAAGAAGCTAAAGCGGCAGGTGCGGACTATGTAGGTTTAGATGATTACATCAGCAAAATTGAAGGTGGTTGGACTGACGTTGATATCATTATTACTATGCCTAGTGTTATGGCTAAAGTTGGTAAATTGGGTCGTATTTTAGGTCCAAGAAACTTGATGCCTAACCCTAAAACTGGTACAGTTACGACAGAAGTTGGTAAAGCTGTAACAGATGTAAAAGGTGGTAAGATCGATTTCAAAGTTGACAAAACCGGTATCATCCATACTTCTATTGGTAAAGCGTCGTTCGATGCAGATAAAATATATGATAACGCCTTAGAGGTATTACAAACTCTAGCTCGTTTGAAACCATCTGCAGCAAAAGGAACTTACTTTAAAAGTATTCACATTTCCTCAACCATGAGTCCTAGTATTCATATTGAGACTAAATCAGTAGCAGGTATTTAATCATGAGAAAAGAAGAAAAACAAGAAATTGTTCAAGCTTTGGCCGAACAGATTAAATCTTACGGTAACTTCTATATTACCGATACTGCTGATTTGAGCGTTGAGAAAGTGAATGGCATTCGTCGCAAATGTTTTGAGCAAGGTATCGAAATCAAAGCGGTAAAAAATACGTTGATCAAGAAAGCATTAATCGAAGCTGGTGTTGATTCAGAGGAGTTATTTGATACACTTAAGGGTGCGTCAACATTGATGTTCGCTGAAACAGGTAATGCACCTGCTAAATTAATCAAAGAGTTGCGTAAATCTGGTGACAAACCAGTGTTGAAAGCAGCTTATATCGATTCAACTGCATTCGTTGGAGATAATCAATTGACTACACTAGTTAATCTTAAATCTAAAAACGAACTTATCGCAGACGTTATCGCATTGCTTCAATCTCCTGCGAAAAATGTTATTTCAGCTCTTCAATCAGGAGGAAATACGATTTCAGGTTTAGTAAAAGCTTTAGAAGAAAGAGGTTAACGAATCCTCTCGAACATAAACATTCGTTACAATTTAATTAACAATATTTAATAAAGAACATTCAAAAATTCAAAATAAAATGGCAGATTTAAAACAACTTGCTGAACAGTTAGTTAACTTAACAGTAAAAGAGGTTAAAGAATTAGCTGATATCTTAAAAGACGAGTATGGCATCGAGCCTGCTGCTGCTGCTGTTGCTGTAGCTGCTGCTCCAGCTGAAGGTGGTGCTGCTGCTGCTGAAGAGAAAACTTCATTTGACGTTATCTTGAAAGAAGCTGGTGGTCAAAAATTGGCTGTAGTTAAATTGGTTAAAGATTTAGCTGGATTAGGCTTGAAAGAAGCTAAAGATTTAGTTGACGGAGCACCTAAAGAATTAAAAGCTGGTGTATCTAAAGACGAGGCAGAAGCTTTGAAAAAACAATTAGAAGAAGCTGGTGCTGTTGTTGAGATTAAATAATCTCAATTAATTAGCCCTAAAAGGTTTAGACTCTGACGATTTTTCGTCAGAGTCTATTCCTATTTATATCAATACGCCACTATGCTGTGTATATGCTGGGCACAGTGGACACGTGGTTTACAGCATACATGTAAGCGCAGTTTTTTTAAAACTAAAATTCATATTCCCTTGGCAAACAATAATATTCAACAAGAAAGAATAAACTTTGCGACAAGTAAGAAAGTTTTGGATTATCCGGATTTCTTAGATGTGCAATTGGAATCTTTCAAGGAGTTTTTTCAATTAGAAACTACTTCTGACAACCGCCATCAGGAAGGGCTGTTCAAGGTATTCTCGGAAAACTTCCCTATTTCTGATTCAAGAAACATTTTTGTGCTAGAGTTTTTGGATTATTTCATTGATCCTCCCCGTTATGATATCCAAGAGTGTATCGAGCGTGGCCTGACTTATAGCGTTCCGTTAAAGGCTAAGTTAAAGTTATCTTGTAATGATGAAGAACACGAAGATTTCGAAACTATTGTTCAGGATGTGTATTTAGGGACTATCCCTTATATGACTCCTAAAGGTACTTTCGTGGTAAATGGTGCAGAACGCGTAATTGTATCGCAATTACACCGTTCACCAGGCGTTTTCTTTGGTCAAAGTAGACACACAAATGGTACTAAACTTTATTCTGCAAGGGTAATTCCTTTCAAAGGATCTTGGATCGAATTTGCAACAGACGTTAATAACGTTATGTACGCGTATATCGATCGTAAAAAGAAATTCCCAGTTACTACCTTATTGCGTGCTATAGGTTACGATTCAGATAAAGATATCTTGGAGTTGTTCGACTTGGCGGATGAAGTAAAAGTTAGTAAATCTGGTCTTAAAAAATATGTTGGCCGTCGTTTAGCGGCTAGGGTATTGAAAAAATGGGTAGAAGATTTCGTGGATGAGGATACTGGTGAGGTAGTATCGATTGACCGTAACGAAATTATCCTTGAGCGTGAAACTGTTCTAGAGGAAGATCACATTGATTTGATCATTGAGGCTGGTGTTAAGTCTATTATCCTAGCGAAGGACGATGAGTCAAATAATGCAGATTATTCTATTATATATAACACTTTACAAAAAGATACTTCTAACTCGGAGAAAGAAGCGGTAGAGCATATCTATCGTCAATTGCGTAATGCTGAACCACCAGATGAGGAAACAGCACGTGGTATCATCGATCGTTTATTCTTCTCTGATAAGCGTTACGACTTAGGTGATGTGGGCCGTTATCGGATCAACCGTAAGTTGAAACTGGATACACCGGACGATATCAAAGTTTTAACACGCGAAGATATCATTGCAATTGTGAAGTATTTGATCAATTTGATCAATTCTAAAGCGGAGGTGGATGATATTGACCACTTATCGAACCGTCGTGTCCGTACTGTGGGCGAACAATTATATGCGCAATTTGGTGTAGGTCTATCTCGTATGGCCCGTACTATCCGTGAACGCATGAATATTCGCGATAACGAGGTGTTTACACCTACGGATTTGATTAACGCACGTACTTTGTCGTCGGTAATCAATTCATTCTTCGGAACAAACCAGTTATCTCAGTTTATGGATCAAACCAATCCACTTGCTGAGATCACACACAAGCGTCGTTTGTCAGCCTTGGGTCCAGGTGGTCTTTCCCGTGAGCGCGCAGGTTTCGAGGTGCGTGACGTTCACTACACACATTATGGCCGTCTTTGTACGATTGAAACACCGGAGGGACCAAACATCGGTTTGATTTCTTCCTTGGCAGTGCACGCGAAAATCAACCATTTGGGCTTTATTGAAACTCCTTATCGTAAAGTGAAGGGTGGTAAAGTGGTGGTAGACGAGCCTGTGGTTTATTTATCAGCGGAAGATGAAGATGGAAAAACAATCGCACAAGCGAATGCTTTGTATGATGACAAAGGTAATTTCGAAGATGCGAAAGTTAAAGCGAGATATGAAGGTGATTTTCCAATTATCGAGCCGGAAATGCTTGATTATATGGACGTCGCGCCAAACCAGATTACCTCTATTGCGGCATCATTGATTCCTTTCTTGGAGCACGATGACGCCAACCGTGCGTTGATGGGTT
Organism: Sphingobacterium sp. InxBP1; assembly: GCF_026191775.1. NCBI lineage: Bacteria > Pseudomonadati > Bacteroidota > Sphingobacteriia > Sphingobacteriales > Sphingobacteriaceae > Sphingobacterium > Sphingobacterium sp. InxBP1. The sequence goes on from NZ_JAINDX010000040.1 coordinate 348,561, forward strand.
CGAACATGCAACGTCAAGCTGTACCTGTATTGCGTCCGCAAGCGCCTATCGTAGGTACTGGTCTTGAAGGCCGTGTGGCGAAAGACTCACGTACGTTAATCAATGCCGAAGGTCACGGTGTGGTAGAATACGTAGATGCTGACGAAATTAAGATCCGTTATGACAGAACTGATGATGATCGTCTCGTATCATTTGATGATGATGTCAAAACATATAAATTGATCAAATTCAAGAAGACCAACCAAAATACTTGTATGAACTTGAAACCTATCGTTAAGAAAGGTCAGCGAGTGGAGCCAGGACAAGTATTGTGTGAGGGGTATGCTACTGAAAATGGTGAATTGGCGCTGGGTCGTAACTTGAAAGTAGCATTCATGCCTTGGCAAGGATATAACTTTGAGGATGCGATCGTAATCTCTGAGCGTGTTGCAAAAGAAGACTGGTTTACTTCTCTTCACATTGAGGAATTTGAACTTGAGGTTCGGGATACCAAACGTGGTGAAGAAGAATTAACAGCGGATATTCCTAACGTATCTGAAGAAGCGACAAAAGACTTGGACGAAAACGGTATTATCCGTATCGGTGCAGAAGTTGGTGGTGGTGATATCTTAATCGGTAAGATCACGCCGAAAGGTGAGTCTGATCCTTCTCCAGAGGAGAAATTATTACGCGCAATCTTTGGTGACAAAGCCGGCGATGTAAAAGATGCTTCATTGAAAACTCCGCCTTCATTGAAAGGCGTTGTGATCGATACCAAGTTATTCTCCCGTGCGAAAAAAATGTCCAAAGAAGTTGAGCGTAAGACTCTAGAGAAATTGGAAGTTGCTCACGACAGAGCCGTTAAATCCTTGAAAGATCGTTTGGTTGAAAAGTTATTCACCATCGTGAATGGTAAAACAAGCCAAGGGGTATACAATGTATATAAAGAGTTGTTGGTAGCTAAAGGTGCTAAATTTACACAAAAAATCTTAGCAGAATTGGATTATAACAACATCAACCCAATGGGATGGACAACTGACGAAGATAAAAACGAGCTGATCAAAATGGCTCTTCATAACTACAATATCAAAATTAATGAAGAGTTGGGATCGTTCAAACGTGATAAATTTGCCGTGTCTGTGGGTGATGAACTTCCATCAGGAATTGTGCAGATGGCCAAGGTTTACGTTGCTAAGAAACGTAAGTTGAAAGTAGGGGATAAAATGGCCGGTCGTCACGGTAACAAAGGTATCGTTGCACGTATCGTACGTGATGAGGATATGCCATTCTTAGAAGACGGTACACCAGTTGATATCGTGTTGAACCCACTGGGGGTGCCTTCACGGATGAACTTAGGACAGATCTACGAAACCGTATTGGGTTGGGCTGGTCAAAAATTAGGTGTTAAGTTTGCGACGCCTATCTTTGATGGTGCTGAAATGGATCAGGTACAAGATTGGGTGGCGAAAGCAGGTTTACCAAAATCTGGACGTACTTATTTGTACAACGGATTGACAGGAGACCGTTTCGATCAACCGACAACAGTGGGCGTTATCTACATGTTGAAATTAGGTCACATGGTTGATGATAAAATGCACGCACGTTCAATCGGTCCGTACTCATTGATCACACAACAACCTTTGGGTGGTAAAGCACAATTCGGTGGTCAACGTTTCGGTGAGATGGAGGTTTGGGCATTGGAAGCATTCGGTGCATCTAACATCCTTCAAGAGATCTTGACCGTGAAATCGGATGATGTGGTTGGTCGTGCCAAAACTTACGAAGCGATCGTTAAGGGCAACAATCTTCCAACGCCATCGGTACCAGAATCGTTCAACGTATTGGTACACGAGTTGCGCGGATTGGGTCTAGATATCACATTGGATTAATTAAGCAATTAGGGCTTTGAAGGGCTCCAGTCCTTCAAAGCTTCTTTATACAGCTTTAACTTTTGTATAAGTATGTCTTACAAAAAAGATAATAAAATTAAAAGCAACTTCACTTCGATTACGATCAGCTTGGCTTCTCCAGAGACTATTTTGGAACGCTCAAGTGGTGAAGTTACAAAACCAGAGACGATTAACTATCGTACCTACAAACCCGAACGTGACGGTTTATTCTGTGAGCGTATTTTCGGTCCGGTAAAGGACTACGAATGTCACTGTGGTAAATACAAACGTATCCGTTACAAAGGTATCGTGTGTGACCGTTGTGGTGTTGAGGTAACTGAGAAAAAAGTACGTCGTGAGCGTATGGGACACATCAACTTGGTGGTTCCTGTCGCGCATATCTGGTACTTCCGTTCTCTTCCTAATAAAATTGGTTATTTATTGGGACTTCCTACCAAGAAATTGGATATGATCATTTACTACGAACGTTATGTGGTTATCCAGGCTGGTATCAAGGAAGAAGACGGTATCAACTTTATGGACTTCTTGACGGAAGAAGAATATTTAGATATTTTAGATACCTTACCAAAAGAAAATCAATATTTAGACGACAACGATCCTCAAAAATTCGTTGCTAAGATGGGTGCTGAGGCATTGGAAGATTTGTTGAAACGTATTGATTTGGATCAATTGTCATACGATTTACGTCACCAAGCTGCCAATGAGACTTCACAACAACGTAAAAATGAAGCATTAAAACGTCTTCATGTTGTTGAAGCTTTCCGGAGCTCACGTGAGAATATCGAGAACCGTCCAGAATGGATGATTGTGAAAATTGTTCCGATTATCCCACCGGAATTACGTCCTTTAGTGCCTTTGGATGGGGGCCGTTTCGCGACTTCGGATTTGAACGACTTATATCGTCGTGTGATTATCCGTAACAATCGTCTGAAACGTTTGATCGAAATCAAAGCTCCTGAAGTCATCTTACGTAACGAAAAGCGTATGCTTCAAGAAGCGGTGGATTCATTGTTTGACAACTCACGTAAGGTGAACGCTGTTAAGACAGAAGGGAACCGTGCATTGAAGTCTTTATCTGATATTTTGAAAGGTAAACAAGGACGTTTCCGTCAAAACTTATTGGGTAAGCGTGTGGATTATTCGGCTCGTTCGGTAATCGTTGTAGGTCCGCATTTGAAATTGCACGAATGTGGTCTTCCTAAGGATATGGCTGCGGAGTTGTACAAACCATTCATCATCCGTAAGATGATTGAGCGCGGTATTGTAAAAACAGTAAAATCAGCTAAAAAAATCGTCGATCGTAAAGATCCTGTCGTATGGGATATTCTTGAAAATGTATTGAAAGGCCATCCTGTATTACTTAACCGTGCGCCTACGCTTCACCGTTTGGGGATCCAGGCTTTCCAACCGACGTTGGTTGAGGGTAAAGCTATTCAATTGCACCCACTCGTGTGTACAGCATTTAACGCGGATTTTGACGGTGACCAGATGGCTGTTCACTTACCTTTAGGTAATGCTGCAGTTTTGGAGGCTCAAATTTTAATGTTGGCTTCACACAATATTTTGAACCCAGCGAACGGATCACCAATTACCGTACCATCTCAAGACATGGTATTGGGTCTTTATTATATCACTAAAGGCCGCAGAAGTGCAGGTGACCATATCGTGAGAGGTCAAGATATGACTTTCTATTCAGCAGAAGAGGTAATTATTGCTCTAAACGAGAAAAAAATTGACCTTCATGCTTGGATTAAAGTCAAAACAAAAGTTAGACAAAAAGATGGAAGCATCGTTGATACCTTATTGGAGACAACAGTAGGTCGTGTGATCTTTAATCAGGTTGTTCCTGATGAAATGGGCTTTGTCAACGAATTGCTGACTAAAAAATCTTTACGTAATATTATCGGTGAGATCGTGAAGACTACGGGTATGGCCCGTGCTGCACAGTTCTTGGACGATATGAAAGAATTAGGTTATCAAACGGCGTTCAAAGGCGGTCTTTCGTTCAACTTGGAAGATTTGAATATTCCTGCTGCGAAAGCTGAGTTGATTGCTCAGGCGACCAATGAAGTCGAGGAGGTAATGAACAACTATAATATGGGTTTCATTACCAACAACGAACGTTACAACCAGATCATCGATATTTGGACACGTATCAATAACCGATTAACTGCACACGTAATGGATATTCTTTCCAACGATAACCAAGGGTTTAACTCAGTGTATATGATGTTGGATTCTGGAGCGCGTGGATCGAAAGAGCAGATTCGTCAGTTATGTGGGATGCGTGGTTTGATGGCTAAACCTCAGAAGTCTGGTACCTCAGGTGGTGAAATTATCGAGAACCCGATCTTGTCAAACTTTAAAGAGGGTTTGTCCGTATTGGAGTACTTTATCTCTACCCACGGTGCGCGTAAAGGTCTTGCCGATACGGCGCTGAAAACGGCGGATGCGGGTTACTTAACGCGTCGTTTACATGACGTAGCGCAGGATATGATTGTAGTGGAGCAAGATTGTGGAGGTTTACGTGGTATTTATACAACGGCATTAAAAGACAACGACGATATCGTTGAGCCATTATACGATCGTATTTTAGGACGTACACCATTGCACGACGTGGTGCATCCGGATACTGGGGAATTAATTGTTGCTGCAAATGAGGATATCACTGAAGAGATCGCGGATACAATTGAGAAAGTTGGCATCGAAGGAGTTGAGATTCGTACAGTATTGACTTGTGAATCTAAACGTGGTGTGTGTGCTTGTTGTTATGGTCGTAACTTAGCTTCTGGTAAACGCGTTCAACTGGGTGAAGCTGTCGGCGTCATTGCTGCACAGTCTATCGGTGAGCCGGGTACACAGTTGACACTTCGTACGTTCCACGTAGGGGGTACGGCATCTAACATCGCCGCTGACTCGAGCATCATTTCTAAATACGATGGTAGAATCGAATTTGAAAACGTACGTACGGTTTCGCAGACAGGTGAGAACGGCACACATCAAGTTGTCTTAGGACGTTCTGGTGAGGTTAAAATCATTGATGCACATAATAAAATTGTTTTCCAACAGAATATCCCGTACGGTTCGCAGTTGTTCGTAGAAGACGGCAGCACAGTATCTAAGGGCGATAAATTGGTGGAATGGGATCCATATAATGCTGTCATTATCTCTGAATTTGCCGGTAAGGTGGAATTTGATGCAATTATCGAAGGTGTAACCTATCGTGAAGAGTCTGATGAGCAAACCGGTCACAAAGAGAAAGTAATTATTGAGACACGTGATAAAACGAAAAACCCATCTATCAAGATTTTAGATAAGTCAGGAGAAGTTATTCGTACCTATAACATACCGGTTGGAGCACACGTTGCAGTCGCTGATGGTGTTACAGTAAAAGAAGGTGGTATCCTAGTTAAGATTCCACGCTCAACAGGTAAGACACGAGATATTACGGGTGGTCTTCCACGTGTGACTGAATTGTTTGAGGCGCGTAATCCATCGAACCCTGCTGTTGTTACTGAAATTGACGGTGTGGTTTCATTAGGTGGTGTTAAACGCGGTAATCGTGAAATATCTATCGAGTCTCGCGATGGTCAGATCAAGAAGTACTTGGTGCCACTTTCGAAGCATATCCTTGTTCAAGACAATGACTTCGTGAAAGCAGGTATGCCGTTGTCAGATGGCTCAATTTCGCCAGCGGATATCTTGGCTATCAAAGGACCGGCGGCTGTTCAGCACTACATTGTCAATGGTATCCAAGAAGTATACCGTCTGCAAGGGGTGAAGATCAATGACAAGCACTTCGAAACGATTGTTCACCAGATGATGCAGAAAGTCAATATTGAAGACCCGGGAGATACACGTTTCTTAGAGAAAGAAGCCGTGAATAAATGGGATTTCATGGAAGAGAACGATTCGCTATTTGACAAAAAGGTCGTTGTTGACGCCGGAGACTCTAACACCTTGCGTCCAGGACAAATCGTTTCTTTACGTAAGTTGAGAGAAGAGAACTCCAGTTTAAAACGTCGTGACCTGAAACTTGTAGAAGTTCGTGAAGCAATTCCGGCGACCTCAAGCCCATTGTTACAAGGTATCACTAGAGCTTCATTGGGTACGAAATCGTTCATCTCGGCGGCTTCCTTCCAGGAGACAACGAAGGTGTTGAACGAAGCTGCTATCGCAGGTAAACGTGACAATCTGTTAGGTTTGAAAGAGAACGTAATTGTTGGTCACTTGATTCCTTCTGGTACAGGTATTCGCCAATATAGCAACTTAATCGTTGGTTCCCGTGAAGAATACGATCAATTGTTAGCTTCGAAAGAAGAAGATTAATCTGCTTGATAGATTATCTTAATATAGAGGGTTCAAGTGTATACTTGAACCCTTTTTTTTGATAATAGTATTGTTGGTTTCACCTAGTTATTGATGGAAGATCGTTTACCCGGAGAATAACCTAGCCGCAGTCGGTTTTCAAGGAAAATTGTGCGAATAAGGCGGTGTTGCCTAGCTGTATCAGTGGTATACTGAAAATACTTTCGCCAAGAATACAGGGAGTTAGGTTCTATATCGAAAAATAATAAACAAAAGTCTTGGAAGTTTGTTCCAAAAGTTTCTATCTTTGCACCACTCCGCAAGGGAGGGCGGGCTGCTGCGGAAGAAGCAGCCATGAGAAAAGAAGGGTTTAACGGGTGTTAGACGCGGAAACCCGGAGGGAAAAAGAAAAAAACTTTAAAAGTTTTTTGGAAGTTCCGGAAAGATTCCTACCTTTGCAGTCCCGTCGGAAACGGCCGGGGAGACAAAACAAGATAAAA
>NZ_JAINDX010000043.1:0-226242 GCF_026191775.1 Sphingobacterium sp. InxBP1
CACAACCTTGCCAAGGTTGGGGTCGCGAGTTCGAATCTCGTTTTTCGCTCACCTGCCTAGGTGGTGGAACTGGTAGACACGCAGGACTTAAAATCCTGTTCGCCCTAAAGCGAGTGCGGGTTCGATTCCCGCCCTAGGTACGAAGAAAGCCTCACTGGATCAGTGAGGCTTTCTTCGTTTACCTGCTGCGCCGCCCTCAGTTCTCCATCATAATTTCTATGCTGTGCAAAACTTTAAGGAGCTAGCCATTGTCCCCTGATAAAGGGTTCCCCTGACCGTAACAAGTTAGACAGATAATGTTATTATGAAAAAAGGAAACATTTACATCGGCACATCAGGATGGCACTATAAACATTGGAAAAGTATATTTTATCCCAAAGATCTTAATGAGCGCGATCAGCTCGATTACTACGTCAGAAACTTTACCACTGTAGAGATCAACAATTCCTTCTACCGGCTACCCGAACTGGACACTTTTGTAACCTGGTATAAAAAAGTTCCGGATAGTTTTATTTTCTCTGTAAAAGGGAGCCGTTTTATCTCCCATCTTAAAAAGCTCAAAGTCGATCAGGCTACAGTCACGGACTTTATACGGCGAGCAGAAGGCTTACAACATAAATTGGGGCCCATATTGTTTCAGCTACCGCCAAGCTGGAATGTGAATATTGAGCGTTTCCGGGATTTTTTATTGCTGCTGCCTGCCCAACACCGCTTTGCCTTCGAGTTCCGCAACCACAGCTGGAACAGTTCCGCCATCTATGAACTACTGGATAAACATGGCTGTGCTTATTGTATCTATGATCTGGCGGGATATCAGAGTCCGGTCAAGGTTACTGCCGATTTTGTTTACATTCGTCTACATGGCCCTGGAGAAAAATATCAAGGTAAATATGACGACACGAGCCTGAGAGAATGGGCAGAACGTTGTACTTCCTGGCAAACCCAAGGCAAAGATGTATTCGTCTACTTTGACAATGATCAAAATGCATACGCGACAGTCAACGCGGCAAGCTTGGCTGCAATGACGAAAAGCAGCTTTCCAAAAAGCTGAGCGGTGGGTAATTTTAATTTTGCTCTCTTACCTTTAATTTGAGGTGGAGTGTATGTTTACCCGCTTCGAGTGAGATTACTCGTCTATCCTCACAATCAATAGGTGGATAGAATGTCGCTGATGCATTTGCTGGGATTTTGACTTCGTACCGCACAAAACCATTACTAGACTTCCAATGGGAAGAAATCTGGCCATAAGGTGAATCATAGCTGATCGATGATTCCGCTAAACCTTCAGGGAAAATGGGCTTCAAAAGAATATGCTTAAAGCCGGGGTGCGCAGTATCCGGCAGTATGCCCCCTATCGATTTATAGAACCAGCCGCCAATTTCACCAAACATCATGTGGTTATCTGAAATGTCGCGTGTGGCTTTGAGATCCCAGTTCTCAAGCAAGGTCGTTGCCCCATTGACGATCCACCACCCCCAAGATGGATAGGTATCCTGAACCGCGACTTTATACGCTGTGTCACCGAAGCCATTGTCCTTTAGCGCCGTTAATAGTGCTTTTGATCCAAGCACGCCCACATCCAGATGATAACCTGTTTCCACTACCTTTTTATTCAGATTTGCAGCAACGGAATATTTCATTTCCTCGGGTACTACTCCCCAGTATAAGGGGACACTCAGTTCGGTTTGTGTGCCATTGCTGTAGATGCCTTTTGAGACATCCAGAAACTTGGCGTTGATGGCATTTTTGATTTTATTGCTCAACGCCTCGTATTTCAACTGATCCGCTGTTTTTCTGAACAATTTAGCTGCGCTGGCTAATATAGTTGCATCCGCGTAAAAATAAACCGAGGAAGTGAGCTCCAGATTTGATACGGACTTAACAGGCACCCAGTCTCCCCTACCAAAGGTGGTCAGGCCATTGGGGCTGATGCTGTCCACATAATCCACATACCTCTTGATATTCTCATAACAGGACGCCAGCAAACTGGGGTCACCATAAAATAGATAGGTTTGCCAAGGGATGATGGCTATCGTGCTGGTCCAATCCAATCCATTTGCAGTTCCATATCCCCATCCTCCCGTCGGAATAATATCGGGCAACACGCCGTTGGGCTGCTGTTCGTCCCGATGATCGGCCATCCATTTTTCATAAACCGTAATGGCGTCGAAATTGTACAGTGCTGTTTCAATGGCCAGATGCCCATCTCCTGTCCAGCCGTTCTTTTCACGTTGGGGACAGTCTGTCGGATACCCCATCAAATTGGACAAGTAAGCATTATTTGTTGCTGCCCACAGACGGTTGATCAATGGAGAAGATGTTTTCAGATGTCCGACAGGGCTTACATCGCTGTGCATAAAATAGGCAGTAATGGATGAGCTATCCAATACAATTGGCTGGCTGCTGTTGATCTCAACATAACGGAATCCCTTATATCCAAATTTTGCCATAAATTCGTCTTTCTCACGGCCGCTGAGTGTCAACAAATCTGTTTGAAAAGGCTCCAGTTCTTTGTTGCCCCTGTAGTAAACATCAATATTGGATTGATCCACATGGCCATCTTCAAGAAGACGTTCCCCATGTTTCATACGCACAACCGTTCCCGCTGGCCCGCCAACTTTTATTCGCGTCACGCCAGCCATATTTTGCCCAAAGTCGAATACATACGTATTAGCATTTATTTTTTTGACTGCTTTTGGCACATAGGATTTGACCAGACGGATGGGAACGAGCAGCTGGGATACTAGCTGCGAAGATGGCGGCTTCCGATACCGGACAGCTTCCCATTTGGAATCATCAAATTCGGACCGATCCCAGCCCGGCATTTCAAGACGCGCATCATAGTGTTCACCAGTATAAATATTATTATAACGAATAGGTCCCGCAGATGTCTTCCAGCTCTTGTCAGAAATGATTGTCTCCTCTGACCCGTCCTGATAGACGATACGAAGATCCAGGCGAAATGCTGGCCGGTCTCGCCAAGGTGCCTGATCAAAGTTCCAAACTGCTAAAGGCTGATGGTTATACCAGCCATTTCCCAATATAACTCCAATGGCATTTTTACCTTGCCGAAGCTGCGCCGTCACATCTTCCACAACATACAACGTCCGTCTATCGTAGCGCGTAAACATAGGGTCAAGACGATGATCACCGACCCTTCTGCCATTGATCGACAGTTCATAAAGACCAGCGGCAGCGATATAAATCCGGGCGGATTTGATCGGTTTGTCCGCACCGAATGCTCGTCTAAAATAAGGAGCTGACCGTTCATGCCTATCGTGCTGGTCACTGATCCATTTTCCTTTCCAGCGGTCCGCCTGCATCATTCCCGTCTCAAAGGAAGCAATTGTAGAGGTGCAGGCTTTCCCGTACTTATCCCAAACACGTACTTTCCAAAAATATTTCGTCTGCGGTTTCAATACATTACCTGCATATTGTACAAGCATGGCTGCACTTTTCTGTATCCCGCTATTCCAGACATCCGCTTTATCTTTTAAGAGTGCAAGAGAATCGCCATCGACCATAACCTGATAGGCTGTTTGTAAAGCGCCCTGCCGGTTGTCATCCAGTTGCCAGCTTAATCTGGGAGCCGCTTGATCCACCCCTAAAGGGTTTTGAAGATGTTCACAGGTTAAACGAATAGGTAGACATTGTTGCATTTGCCACCCGCTTACGACAGTAGCTGTACATAGCATGAGTATCGATAATATCTTCCGCATTTTGGTCTATTAAATTGTTTTAGCTATTCTATTAACTAAAGTATCAATTATTTTTTAAGATAGCGAACTATGCTGCACTGTCCTGCTTATTTCAAAAAATTAATAGATATCATTGTTTTATTCATTCAAATTATATTATCTTAGCATCAGCTTTAGGGGTGTCTGCATATGCAGGCTGAGATTTTACCCTTAGAACCTGATCCAGATCATACTGGCGTAGGGAAAAGTGCGATGTCTACAGGATACCTAGTGTATCTTTTTGTGGCCATTCCTAAAGTGGTATTAAAATAATAATTAGGAATGGAACTTACGATCAATCATCAAACCCGTTTTTTCGACCCCGCCCCCCACTCTTTGGAAGAGCTTTTACAGGCAGAACTAGCAGACAAAACACAAGGTGTCGCAGTCGCTGTCAATAACCGTGTTGTACCACAGCATATTTGGGCCTCTACACCGCTGAAGGCCAACGACCAAATCCTTCTGATCACCGCGACACAAGGTGGGTAAACTATTTCAAAAGAAAGTCTTTCACACAGCACTAATTTCCTTACCATGACATCACAAAACATCACACAGACACCCTTTCCGAATTCCAAAAAAGTTTTTGTTCCCGGAACACTTTACCCCATCCAGGTAGCAATGCGTCAGATCCAGCTCAGCTCGACAAAGCTGAGCAACGGCCAGGAGGAGTTCAATCCGCCCGTTACCGTCTACGATACATCTGGACCTTATACCGATGAGAATACCGCCATAGACATACGCAAGGGGCTTCCTCGTCTTCGTGAACAATGGATATTGGACCGAAATGATGTCGTCCAGCTGGATGGAATCAGTTCGGAATACGGAAGAAAACGGCTTGCCGACAAGTCTCTTGACAGCTTGCGCTTCGCCTACAGTCATAAACCGAAAGTCGCCGACAAAGGCAAAAATGTGACCCAGCTGCACTATGCGAAAAAAGGCATTATCACGCCAGAGATGGAATATGTGGCCATTCGTGAAAATCAGCGTATAGACCAGCTCGCCAACTGTACCCCCGGAATGGATCAGCAGCATCAGGGCGAGAATTTTGGTGCCAGAACTGCTGGAAAATACATTACTCCCGAATTTGTGCGTGAGGAAATTGCGGCGGGAAGAGCCATTATTCCCAATAACATCAACCATCCCGAAAGCGAGCCAATGATCATCGGCCGCAATTTTTTGGTAAAAATTAATGCCAACATCGGTAACAGTGCCGTAAGTTCGAGCATTGAAGAGGAGGTTGAAAAAGCAGTATGGGCCTGCCGTTGGGGTGCTGATACGATTATGGACCTGTCGACCGGTAAAAATATACACGAAACACGTGAATGGATTATCCGCAATTCGCCTGTTCCAATCGGAACAGTTCCGATCTATCAAGCACTTGAAAAAGTAAAAGGTGTGGCCGAAGATCTGACCTGGGAGATATTTCGGGATACATTGATTGAGCAGGCAGAACAGGGCGTTTCGTATTTTACAATCCATGCTGGGGTACTGCTGCGCTATATTCATCTGACAGCCAACCGCGTGACCGGCATCGTTTCCCGAGGAGGGTCCATTATGGCCAAATGGTGTCTCTTCCATCATCGGGAAAACTTTCTTTACACCCATTTTGAAGAAATCTGCCAGATTATGAAACAGTATGACGTGGCCTTCTCTCTGGGTGATGGTTTACGTCCCGGCGCCATTGCGGACGCCAATGATGCAGCACAATTTGCCGAACTGGAAACCTTGGGTGAATTGACAAAAATTGCCTGGAAACACGATGTTCAGGTGATGATCGAGGGGCCAGGTCATGTGCCTATGCAACTCATTAAAGAAAATATGGACAAACAGCTGGCCTGCTGTGACGAGGCTCCCTTCTATACATTAGGGCCGTTGACCACCGATATTGCTCCCGGATATGACCATATTACCTCTGCGATCGGAGCGGCGATGATCGGCTGGTATGGATGTGCCATGCTCTGCTATGTGACCCCTAAGGAGCATCTCGGCCTTCCCAACAAAAAAGATGTTAAAGATGGTGTCATCACCTACAAACTGGCAGCTCATGCGGCTGACCTGGCCAAGGGTCATCCCGGCGCGCAATACCGGGATAACGCACTCAGCAAAGCGCGATTTGAATTCCGCTGGGAGGACCAATTTAACCTATCGCTCGATCCTGATACGGCACGTGAATATCATGATGAGACCTTGCCGGCCGACGCCGCAAAGGTAGCCCATTTCTGTTCGATGTGCGGTCCAAAATTTTGTTCGATGAAGATTACACAGGAAATCAGAGACACTGCGGCACAGGGTATGCTCGAAAAATCACAGGAATTTATCGCCCAAGGCAAGGAAATTTACTTATGATCATAGCGCTGACCGCAGAAGAAACCGTTGTAGGCGAACTGGAAATCATCCCTGCTCTTTTTGAGCAGGGACTGGACCTCTTACATTTACGTAAATATCATTTTACGGATGCGCAGATGTGCCGATACATCGCATCTATTGGTGAGCAATACCATTCTAGGCTGGTCCTTCACTCACATCCCCACCTGTCCGCTGCTCTCGGCATTTACCGTGTTCACATAAATGAGCAAAGGCGGTCGCGCGGCCTATTCGACAAGCAGTTCGCCAACTGTATCTGCTCCACCTCAGTGCATCAGATACAGAAGTTCAATACCTTGGAAGACTGCTGGGATTATGCATTTTTAAGCCCGGTATTTCCCAGTATTTCCAAAAGTGGTTACGGAGAGCGGGATACGGTATTGGATCAATTGGCTTTTCGCTGCAATTTCAACGTAAATTTAATTGCTCTGGGCGGAATCACAGCGACAAACTGCCTCCTTGCTCTACAAGCCGGTGTAGATGGCATAGCGCTACTGGGCAGCTTATGGTGCCAGCCCGACCCCATACAAAATTTTATACTATGCAAAGAGACACTCTCCCAAGACTACAATATATTTCACAGGGGCTGACATTTGCCCAACAGAAGACCAACATATTGCGCGCATTGGACGCGGGGGCAAAATGGATTCAGATCCGATGGAAGCAGGCTGACGAGAAGCAGTTAGCGGCGTTGGCGATACACACCATGCAAGCCTGCGATCAATTTGGGGCTAAATGTATCATCAACGATGATGTGCAACTTGCTAAAGATCTGGATGCCCACGGTGTGCACCTGGGCCTGGATGATTGCGGCATCGCCGTGGCCCGGCAGATTTTAGGTCCCCAAAAGATTATCGGCGGGACGGCCAACCGCATTGAGGACGTACAGCAGCGCATTAGTGAACAATGTGACTATATCGGTCTGGGCCCCTTCAAACATACCCGCACAAAACATAAATTAAGTCCCTTGCTCGGTATAGACGGATACAAGAGCATGATGGAAGTGATCCAACATGCAAGTCCCTTCGTTCCTCCGATTTTCGCTATCGGTGGCATTGCAAGCCTAACGGACATCCAAAATTTATTGGCCACTGGAATATACGGTGTTTCCCTCTCAGGACTGCTGACAGAGACACCTCAGCTTATATCATCTATTCAAAACTTTTTATCATGCACACACTACAAATAGCCGACCGCCATTTTGACTCTCGATTGTTCCTGGGGACAGGCAAATTCGGCAACCTAGATGAAATGAGTGAAGCGATTATGGCTTCAGGAACACGACTGGTTACTGTCGCCCTTAAGCGGGTAGATCAGAACACTTTGGAAGACGATCTCATTGGCAGACTGAACCGTATGACAGTCGATCTACTCCCCAACACTTCTGGAGCGCGAACAGCAGAAGAAGCGGTTCTGGCTGCACAATTGGCCCGGGAAGCGCTCGAAACCAACTGGGTAAAACTGGAAATTCATCCCGATCCCCGGTATTTACTGCCCGATCCGGTTGAAACTTTGCGGGCGACCGAGACACTGGCCAAAATGGGGTTTGTCGTCATGCCTTATATCCATGCGGATCCCGTACTTTGTAAGCGTCTAGAGAATGCAGGAACAGCTGTTGTCATGCCCTTAGGTGCCCCAATCGGAAGTAACAAAGGCCTTCGCACCTTAGATTTTTTAGAAATCATCATTGAGCAAAGTACCGTGCCCGTCGTCGTGGATGCAGGGATCGGCTCGCCTTCCGATGCCGCGAAGGCAATGGAAATTGGAGCCGATGCGGTTCTCGTCAATACCGCCATTGCTGTTTCGGACAATCCATCCGAGATGGCCCGGGCGTTTAAGGACGCAGTTAACGCTGGCCGGAGGGCTTATGAAGCGGGCTTGGGTCCTGTAGTTTCCCGTGCTGTAAATTCAAGTCCTTTAACTTCTTTTTTATTTGATTAATAGCGAATATGAGCTCCTTTAAACATGTATTCCAACAATACCATTGGGAAGACGTTCAAAAGAAAATTTATAACACTTCCGAACGGGACGTACAAGACACTTTAAGCAAAACCCATCTAAACCTATCGGATTTTATGGTGCTTATTTCCCCTATCGCCACCCCTTATCTGGAACAGATGGCTGACAAAACCAAAAAAATCACTCAGCGTCGTTTTGGAAAAACCATCCAACTCTATGCGCCACTTTATCTCAGCAATGAATGCCAGAATATCTGTACCTACTGTGGATTTAGTATGGATAATAAAATTAAACGAAAGACTCTCAACAACGCCGAGTTAATGCTGGAGGCAATGGCTCTCAAATCCATGGGGATCGAGCACGTATTGTTGGTCAGTGGAGAAGCGAATAAAACCGTTGGTACAGACTATTTTATAAACGCGATACAGTTGTTAAAACCATATTTTTCTCAAATATCAATCGAAGTACAGCCGCTGGAGCTGGAGGACTATAAACGGTTACAATCTGCGGGTGTATATGCCATTCTGGTTTATCAGGAAACCTACCATCAGGAGGTATACAAGACCTATCATCCAAAGGGCAAGAAATCAAATTTTGACTACCGTCTGGATACTCCGGACCGCATCGGACAGGCTGGCATTCATAAAATCGGGCTGGGCGTACTTTTGGGTCTCGAAGACTGGCGGGTGGACAGCTTTTTCGCCGCGGTCCACATCGATTATTTAGAAAAGCAATACTGGCAAACCCGCTTTTCAGTCTCTTTCCCGCGACTGCGACCGGCAGCAGGCTCAGAGGCGCCCAATTTCCATCTTTCTGACAGACATTTATTGCAGCTCATCTGTGCCTACCGTCTGTGGAATGAAAATCTGGAGATATCCATCTCCACACGCGAGAACGAGAACTTTAGAGATCATATCATCCCAATTGGCGTGACAACCATGAGTGCAGCCTCCAAGACAAATCCCGGCGGCTATGTCGTCGACCCACAGGCCTTGGAACAATTTGAAGTCAGTGACGAAAGAGATATGGAAACAATAAAAAAACAGATCCGTAAAATGGGTTATGCGCCGGTTATGAAAGACTGGGAGCGTACGTATTCGGGGATAATACAATAATTTATATGGAGAAGGATCCTATTTTCGAACGCTACAGCAGACAAATATTTATTGAAGAAATTGGTGTTTCAGGACAGCGGAAAATCATGAGCAGCAAGGTGTTGGTCGTCGGCGCCGGCGGGCTTGGAAGTCCGGTATTGCAATATCTGGCTGCCGCCGGCGTTGGCCAGCTTGCACTTGTGGATTTCGACAAGGTCGAAATGCATAATTTGAACAGACAGGTCATTCATACAGAACAACATGTCGGTACAGCGAAAACGGTGAGTGCAGCCAAACAGATCCTACAGCTTAATAGCGCCCTTGATTTTCAAGCCTTTCACATTAAAATCGAGGCCGATAACGCCTCAGCAATGCTTGCGCCATACGATATTATCGTCGATTGCTGCGACAATTTTGAGACACGGTATTTACTGAATGAAACCTGCCTAATACTCAACAAGCCATTGGTGTACGGAAGCATACATGCCTTTGAAGGACAAATGGCAGTATTTAATTACAAAGGCAGCAAAAATCTACTGGACCTTTTCCCTATCGCTCCCGCTCCCGGACAGGTTCCCAACTGCGATATGAACGGAGTTCTAGGCCCCCTCCCCGGAATAGTGGGCAGCATGATGGCTATGCAGGTACTTAAAATCGCCGCGGGCCTACCAGTAGATAGGGATCAATTAACGCTTATTGACACCTATCATTGGCGCTTTAGTCAGATAGAGTTTTAACAGTGGCGTCAAATTTCGGGTTAAATAGTGCGTCGAACGGATCACATCTGTGGAAGTTGGCCAAAAATGCAAGCGAAAAAACAAAATTCGCTATTTTTAGTTATATATTAGCAGGCTTAACATGTCAACTATACATTCGGAATGAAAAAAGTATTGTATCCACTACTCCCCCTTGTTTTATTGCCCTTATTCTCCGTCGCGCAGGAGAGCACAATCACGGCAGATGACCTATTTTTGAAAGCCCGAAAAGTAGCTTTTGACACGAAGGATTATCCGCAGGCCATTCAACTGGCAAAGCAAGCACTCACCCAAGCTCCTGATTATACAGATATCCGTATTTTTCTGGGTCGGCTCTACACATGGTCCGACAAAATTGATTCCGCGCGAACGATCTTTACCGATCTGGACAACAAAAAAACTACAGATGAAGACTTTTTTCTGGCCTATGCCGCTCTGGAGTATTGGAACAACCAGGCTGATAGGGCAACTGAAATAACCGATAGGGGCCTCAATATACATCCTGAGTCTCAGGATCTGCTGCTGCTTAAAGCAAAAATCAACTACAGCACAAACCATTATGAGGTAGCCGAAAATGCTGTGCGACAGTTGTTGAAAATCAATCCAAAAAATGCTGACGCGAGATCGCTTGCCAAAAACATAGAAGAATATACCGCAAAAAATGCGGTCGGCCTAACCTACAACTTCGTCTATTTTGATAAGCAATTCGATGACAACTGGCATATCCTGGGCTTGAGTTACAAAAGGGCGACCAACTTTGGATCTCTTATTTTCAGAACGAATTATGCGAATAAATTTGCAGAAAATGGTGTGCAGTTTGAGCTGGAAGCATATCCACGTCTTTCAAAAATGTTTTACCTGTACTTAGGAGCGGGATACTCCAACAATGTGGGCATTTTTGCCAAATACCGGACTGGAGCATCGATTTATGCTAATCTTCCCAACAGTTTCGAAGCGGAAGTAGGCTACCGTCAGCTTTATTTTAGCGACAATATCTGGATGTATACAGCCTCAGTAGGCAAGTATTATCAAAACTATTGGTTCAACTTACGAACCTATCTTACTCCAGATGAGAAAAATATCTCACAGTCCTATACAGGCACTGTCCGTTATTATACAAAGGGGGCAAACGATTATCTCGGTTTCATCATTGGTACCGGTCTAAGCCCCGAGGAAAACAGAAACAATCTATTGGATAATGCCTTATATAAACTAAAAACATTCAAAATAGGTGGTGAATATAACCTTTCAGTCCGGCAAAGCAATTTGTTTTCTGTCTCCTGCACCTACTACAACCAAGAATTCAGGCCAAACGAAAAAGGCAATCAATTAGATATTATTTTGGGCTATATTCGCAAATTTTAAGGCTTGCGCAACTTATTGAAGTAGCTGATAAATACGCTATCCGGTAACAGCTGCTTCTCTGTATAAAACAATTTGTTTTTGCGCTTAAAGAGTTCAAATTTTCGGGATAAGGATTCCAGGACTGCAGGTTCGTCAGCTAGTTCTGCATTGAGCTTTCCATCCAGCCGATAAAGTTGTCCTTCTGAAAAGTGATAATTACCCAGCAAAAAATCGATAAGCTGGTTTTTACTCTGCATCATGGCAATACCATCACCTTCTGCTGAAATACCCTTATCCAATCCCCGTCCGATCCATGCTACCTGATCCGGTGTATTTAAACCGTAATTTTCGCGGTAATAGGCCAATATAGAAGGGGCTACATCAAAATGACTCACAATATGACGAAAATTATGAGATGTCTTTAGTAAAGGCGAATACAATAATAAAGGAACGTGATAACGGTCAATTTTGCTCTGCAACGGTACTTCAGGCATAGCGTGGTCTCCTGTGATCAGAAAAAGAGTATTGGCAAAATCGGGCCGCTTACTATAGGCAGTAAAAAATTGCCGCATTGCGTCATCTAGATTCAATACCGAAATAAGCTGCTTCCGGTTCTCCAAAGCCCATTTTTTGCGTTCTCCAGACAGATGAAGAGCCGCAAGCCGCTGGTCAAACAGCTGTTCATAGTGGCCGGCATTATTGATCAGGAAAGGATTATGTGTTGACAAGGTTAAAAGTACGTGAAAGTAAGGCTGTTCTGCAATATGTTGTACCTCTAACAATTTACTAAACACCGCCTGGTCTTCATATCCCCAGCTTTCGCCACTTTTTTCGGGCAGCTTTTTATACGGGGGACCAAAGGCATCCTGATCAACTAACGCGTCGATTCGATTGAACAGCATAAACTTTTTCATAAAATCAAAGTTTGAATGTCCACCGTAGAAAAAGCCAGTTTTAAAACCGTTTGCCTGTAGAATATTAAATAGATTAAAATTAGCGGGAAGACTATCCTGCTCCAAAAAACCGTGCATACCAAAAGGCAAAGAACCGGTTAAGGTCGGAAGGACGGAAAAAGTACGTCCAGAAGAACTTATATTATTCTCCCAATAAAGTGAATGCGACTTTAGGGAATCAATAAACGGAGTAAAGTTTCCTATATATCCATTGTCCGAACTGTAAGCATGCCCCAGCCCTTCAATAATAAGAACGACAAGATTGGGCGCTCTTTCAGATTTTTCCAGGTATGTCCCAAGAAAATCTCTAGTGTCCTCATTTTTTAAAAAAGGATATTTTACATTTATTTCTGTGGAAGATTCTTCTCTTTTTGAGAGGTAAGCTAACACTCCCGGATGCTCATTCACATAATCGGATAAATTGGAGTCAAAAAAATAACGCCACTTACTCCGGCTTGCATTGTTCGCAAATTCATCCCTCTCCAATTTTCCGTCAGAATATAGCGCTGGAGAAATAAAAAACGATAATAACCCGAAACCGATCAAAATCATACTCGGATATGCGTTTTTAAATGGTCGTTTATTGACCAGCCACAGTGGCGTCCAGGCGGCAACTATCAACAAAAGTAGCAAAGCAATATTAGTCAGGTTCAACATACCGCTGGCGTCAAGAATCTGTTTCATTTCGTCCGAACTGTAATAAAACACATCCGCCCCCAGCAGGTTTCGGGATTCCCCAAAATATAAAAACAGAATAAATTGCATCACTATAATAAATGAAAGTGACACAACCAACATCAATTTTGCCCAAAAACGGCTTACAAACTGAACGAGTAAATAAAGAACTCCCAAAACGGCTATCGACTGAAACACGAATAAGAGGTTGTCAATGAACAAATGACGCCCGGCATGCGTTTCGGCCAGCTGTACAAAACGGCTGTGATACCACCACCATTCTACGGCGATGGAGAACATGTATAGTGTAAAGAAGACCAAAAGCGACGGGCCCAGGAGCTGTAATGCAAAACTGAACTGGTTTCGGATATACTTCCATACCGGCTCGTTTGCATTTCGTTGCTGGAAGCCCTGCCTCGTCATTTCTCCCCAGCTATGTTTCTTCCGGAAGTAATCCGCTACTCCCTGCACGGCGGCCTTGACAACCAATGGATGAAAATAAAATGGTTCCAGAACCGCAGTAGTGATTAATGTCGACAGGTCACGCTTCTTACTGTAGACCTGATGGCTCACAAGATCCACCAAAATTGCATAAATTGAATATAGAATACCCGAAGCTAGAACAAGAGCAAACAATGCGAAGAAAAACGGCCAGTTTATAATTCCAAGTATAAAAAAGATCAGAAAAACAACATAACCAGAAAATTCTACCAGAGGTCCCAGAAATTCGAAGAAAAACCAATAAGGCATACTAATCATTCCCAAACGTCCATATTTCGGATTAAACAACAGTTTACGGTGCTTCCATAACGTCTCCATAGTACCCCGCATCCAGCGGTTACGTTGTTTACGTAATACATCTTTTGATTCGGGCACCTCAGTCCAGCACAATGGATCCGGAATATTCACCACTTCATAAGGTAATTTTTCCTCCTCCATATAACGCCGCATGCGAACGACAAGTTCCATATCTTCACCTACTGTATTACGGTCATACCCGCCACACGCTAATACGATCTGCCTATCGAAAGCACCAAAAGCGCCCGAAATCAAAATTAACCCCGACGCCCGTGACCATGCCATCCGCCCTAAAATAAATGCCCGTATATACTCCAAGGCCTGGGTGCGCCCTATCCACGTTTTCGGTAGATTTACATCCACAACCGTTCCGTTCACGACTTTACAGTTATTCGCAAGCCGTATGACGCCTCCACAGGCTATCACGCGTTTATCTGTTTGTTCTAAAAAAGGCTTGGCTAACCGTAGAATAGCATCCTGCTCCAAAATACAATCTACGTCAATACAGACAATATAGTCTCCCGAGGAAATATTCACACCAACATTGAGGGCATCAGCCTTGCCTCCATTTTCCTTATCAACAACCACCAGTTTTTTGAACGCCGGATTTTTGCTCTTATAAATTCCCCGTATCGGTTTGGTTTCGATGTCTCCCTGCACGAAGAATGAGACTTGCTCGAGCGCATAAGCCTCTATGAGCTTGAGCATAGAATCGTCACGACTTCCGTCATTGACTATAATAATTTCCAGATTGTGATAGTACAGGGACAATAATGAACGTACATTTTCAACAATTGTCATACCCTCGTTAAAGGCTGGAGCTATTAAGCTGAATGTTGGCGCGTTGGGGTTCGTAGCAATGATGCCATAATCGGTGAAGCTATTATCATGCTTGTACCGAAACACAGCTCCGTAGGCATACAAGCCTATCCAAGTATAGATGATAAAAACAGCTGCTGAATAAAGCAGGAATAACCAAACAACAATCTCATATACTATATGGCCAAATTCTAACATTGCTTCTCTTGTAACGCGTGGTTAATAATATGTGTAAGGGCAGTATCCTTAGTTGTTCCCCTTGCTATCTCGCGCAGATACTTTTCTTGTCCTAGGACAACAAGAACTTCTGCAGCGGCGATCTTAATTGCATTTTTTTCGCAGTGCAAGAGCTGTGTTTTTAGAAAAGACACACAATCCCTGCTTCTGGACTTTTTCATTGATTTTAAAATCTCAAGCTGCACATCGACAGGCTGCCCATTAAAACCGTTGATCAGCTGATCCATAGTTGTGCCGTTCTCTATTGCCTGCATAGTGCGGACTGCTTGTATACGAACCGCTGTTATTGTATGTGTCAACAGCCTTTGCACGGCATCGTACATGCTCATAAGCCTAAATTTGCGAATAAGTCTTAAAGTAAATATAACCACTGAAGCATTAGCGCTGGCGAGCCACAATGTAATACTTGGTTCGGATGCTTCCGGCACGATATGTATGGAATAGAGCAAACGCAGCTGTTGCCAATCGGACAAAGGACGATCAAAAGTATTTAGGAAGCTTAACCCCTCATAGCCCTTAAAGCTCACCAAAGCATATTGTGCTTCCTGATAAACGGCGGGTCTGGGGTCGTTCAATTTTGTTAAAATCGTAGGAATGGCCTCATGGACTGACATCGCGGCCAGCTCCTGAATGCCACCTGCAATCAGATAAGCTTCACGTTGACGCAACTTTCGCCAGGCCTCATCTTCCAGTTTAAAATCACTGAATAACTTCGCGATTGACTGCTTGGCAACGCCTGAAAATTTGCGCTCAGCATTTATTAGCAAATGTAAAAAGAGTTTCCGGAACGAGGGCTCACGTATATAAGTGGCAAATTTCACGTCACTATTATCGGAATCATCGCTTCCAACGATTGTCTTCATAATTTTATGCTCGATTATCTGCGTCCACAACTGCCTGTGATGAAGAATACGATAGCTGTAAAAACTATAACTCAAAACCGCGATGATTAACAACAACACGAAAATGAGCACCACGATGATGGCTACAATAAGTTCATGAAGCACGACCTGATGCTGCATACGATATTATGTTTATTTACTATTTGTTAATCGTTTGATTCTAAGCACAAGTTCATTCGGACTGAAAGGTTTGACCATAAAATCTGCTGCTCCGAGATCAAATGCGTCAACGACAACTTCTTCCTGGCCCATGCTCGACAATACTATAACCGGTATACTCTTCCCAAAGTTTTTTATGGCTGATAAAATTTCTATTCCAGAAGCAAAAGGCATCATAATATCGGTTACAATAAGGTCTAGATCCAGCTGGCTAATTTTTTCAATCGCTTCCTGTCCGTTGCGGGTTAAAATAACCTCATGTCCTTCATTTATTAACTTATGCTCCACGGTACGCAGAATCAATTCATCGTCTTCGGCAAGTAAGATCAACATAACACTATTTATTTAAGATTTTTGTAATCAATTTTATTCCGGTTTCTATTTCCCTTTCAATGGGTATTAAGGCTGCTTCCAGATCATCTGTTGTAGATACATGACTTTCAAGTTCGTTGGTAAGCTGAGCAAGTTTTACAAGTCCCGCCGTACCTGAAGTCCCCCGCAATTTATGAAGCAGCTCTTTTAAACGTTGACGGTCTTTCCCGTTTTTAGCTTCTGTGATATGCTGCCGTGCTGAGGTAATCTCCTGGATGACCAGATCGAGAAAAAAACTCAGGAATGCCGGATCATCACCTGTTTGTTCGGCCAGACGTTTCATATCCAGATGTTCATCAGTTTCTACGTCTCGCTTTTCCGTAACTATCGGTAATACTCGCTGTAAGGCATCGAAAAGATCCTGCTGCCGGATTGGTTTTGCCAGAAAATCTGACATTCCTGCCTCAAGGCAGCGTTCTTTCTCGCCAAGCACATTTCCTGCGGTTATACCAATTATGGGTGTATCAACATACTTGTCCATCTGCCGGATTCGCCTGCATGCTTCAATACCGTCTACTTCCGGCATCTGTACATCCATTAAAATGAGACCAAATGTTTTCGCTGTACATGCTTGAATCGCTTCAGCCCCGTTTGACACTTCCGTTAATATAGCATCTGGCATAATGCTATTCATCATCCGTGTATTTAGCGCCATGTTAACCGCATTATCATCAGCCAATAGAACCTCAATACCTTTACCATAGGTGTCAGCAAAAGTTAGCCCCTCCCGGCCATCGGACAAAACAACGTCTTCTTTATTTTGCTGTATTGCCTTCCGTAAGGTCTGATACAATTCGTCCGACTTAATGGGCTTAAGCAAACAAAATGAGCGTTCTTCCTGTCTAAATGACGAAATGACTTCATGTTCTTCCGAGGAGGTATGTAATACGATCAAGGGTATACCCTCTCCCTGCTGACGAAAGAGTTCCTTGATCTTTTCTATTGTTTCCAGTCCTGACAGTATAGGCATGTGGTAATCCATCAGAATAACATCAAAACGCTCACCTTTCATAAGCAGTTGAAGCGCTTCCATACCGTTCTCAGCAAGTACAGAATCAACCTCTTTGAAGGCTAACATATGCTGGATGATCATCCGGTTATTCGCATTGTCATCCACTACCAGCACACGATTCAAAGGCAACATATCATCCTCATAAACAATCTCTTCACAAGCCACATTTAAATCAAAATAAAATGTAGATCCTTTACCGACCTCGCTGTATAGATTTAATTGACTGCCCATATATTTCAACAGATTGTTAGAGATGGTCAAGCCAAGTCCAGTTCCGCCGTAACGTTTGCTGACCGAACTGTCTTCCTGAGTAAAGGCATCAAAAATACGCTGTTGCTTTTCAACTGGAATACCTATGCCTGTATCTCTGACCTCAAACCGCAACGTTAGCTTCCCCTCTTCATGATGAAGTTTACTGATTTTGAATTCTATCTCACCTTTTTCGGTAAACTTAACGGCATTCCCCAGTAAGTTAATCAACACTTGCTTTATACGGGCTTCATCGATCCAAATCAATGCCGGAAGTCCTTGCTCAATATTGAGAAGCAATTCGACTTCTTTGCGTTGAGCCTGATACAATACCACGTTGATCACCTGATTCGCGATATCATACACATTGTATTTATCCACAAAAAGCTCCAGCTTTCCCGACTCAATTTTTGAAAAATCCAGAATATCATTAATGATATTCAGCAGATTATTACCCGATTCGTTGATATAGCCCAAATATTGACTTTGAATATCGTTAAGTGGAGTCTTCAATAGGAGATCTGAAAAACCGATAACGCCATTTAGCGGGGTCCGAATTTCGTGACTCATGTTTGCGAGAAACTCCGATTTCGCTCTGCTTGCCAAATCCGCCAATTCCTTAGCCCGTTTTAGTTCCGCGTTGATTTTCACGGACTCGGTGATGTTTTGTGTAAAAATGATAATCCCTCCAATACTTCCGTCGCTAAGATGCCAAGGTCTTACTTCCCAATTAAAATGCTGAGGTTCGGCTATCCCTCCGACCTGAATGACTTCGTCCGTATTCTTATAGGGGACACCATCCAGCGCCGCGAGATAAATCTTTTTTCTTTGATCTGGAATCTGTGGAAAAAGCTCAAATAGATTGCGGTTGAGCAAATCTCCCCCGTCTTTATGGAAATCCTCTATCCATTGATTACTTAATGATACAAAGTTAAAATCACGGTCAAACATCGCCACCGATGCCGGAACATAATTGACGAAAGCGCGCAACATGGACTCTTTACGTTCGAGTTCCAGATAAAGCGATTTACTCTGATCGATATCCTGAATGATACCGAATACCCGCTTGCAGCTACCGTTGTCAAACTCTGGTATCCCTTTCACTCTGACCCAAATTGCAACACCGTCCTGTTTTAGCAGCCGTAATTCGGTATCATACGGCTTGCCAGTGGTAATGGCCTCCGCGAATATATCCCGCAATTTTTCCTGACTCTCGGGCTCGTAAAAGCCAATGGCATGCTCGAAATCTGGCGTAAAGTTTTGATCCACCCCGTGAATCAGTTTGGTCATGTCGGACCAATATATCTTATTTTCGGCCAAGTTAACTTCCCAACCACCCACCTGAGCCACGGCATTTGTCTGCTCCAAGATTTGTTTAGTATGTAATAAATCGTTTTCCAGGCGGAGACGCTCCGTCATATTTAGAGCTGTACTGACGACATAAGATTGCCCATTCTCATCTGTTTCTACCATATTGTGATATAACCATGAGATATTTTCTCCTTCTTTCGTCTGCAACACCATCATACCCGAATCTTCTTTATTTTTTGCGATCCGCTTCAAATACTCGACAACAAGGTCCACGTTCTGCGTTGGTACCAGTTGTTTAAGATTCAAACTTCGAACCTCCGCCTTTTCATATTTGAGTATTTCCCTACCTCTTTCGTTAACGGCTAGGATGTTACCTTCCATATCATGCATACTCATCAAACCAATGGCATTCTCAAAAAAACTACGAAAGCGACGTTCAGAGTTTTCCAATTTTAGCTTTTCATTGCGTTCTTTTGTCACATCCCGTCCAAATGCCAGAATTTCATCGTTCGCAACATCATATTTAAAATGCCACTCGATGATTACCGTACCACGTTGTGGTATTTCAGTATATGTTGTCGACTGAGCTCCATGAGAAAGATTAGTTAGCTGGGCAAGCGTCGCTTGCAAGCTGTTATCCTCGTCCTGCAATAGATTTAAAATGGATTGACCAATACTATCTGATCTCGACAAACCGAGTATTTTAGAGAACGCGGGGTTGATATCTTTAATAAGATGTGCTTTATCTAATACACAAATGATATTATTGGTCAAATGGAATATCTCGGAGAAATAACCGGCTTGTACTTTTCTCTTTTTTCCAAGCAAAAGCTTGGATACTGCTCTTCCGAGTTCCACCAGCGAATTTCGCTGTTTGTCCGACAGCGTCTTAGGCTGAAAGTCGATAACACAAATGGTACCTAATGCATCGCCCTCATCATCCATGAGCGGTACGCCAGCATAAAAACGGATATTTCCCTCCCGGATCAGCGGATTGCCTGATGAACGTTCATCCGAAAAGGTGTCTTCAATGACAAGTAACTCCTGACTCATAATAGTATACTGGCAGATCGTATTTTTCCTTTCCACAGTGTCCAGTTCTATTCCGACGCAGCTTTGGATGCGTTGGGTTTCCTCTTCCATCATAGCAATCAAAGCAGCAGGACAGTCGGTGATTAAACACGCCGCCTGTGCAAATACATCCAATTCAGGATCTTTACCTAGTCCCATTAATTCGTAAGATTTTAATTTTTCAATCCTAGCTCTTTCATTTTCAGGAAAAATCCGATTTGCCATGTATTTATATCCGTTAATTTGGTTTTTGCGTTTGTGAAGTTAACAAAAACATCAGTCAACGCATAAACAATAAGGAAATATTGCGTTTACACGCATTATCTATTAAACAACCTCGCTAAAAAATAGTTGGCGCCTTTACTGAGTAAAAAACGTTTTTTTGTATACGGGCCCTGCAAGCCGCTAGGTCGTGACTTCAGAAATTTTATTTCGTAGTGTCAGGATAGCAACAACCAAAAAGGTCCGGCAGCCTTTACAGCTGCCGGACCTTTTTGGTCTTGTAGGGAACATCATGCTAAACAAGCTTTTCGATACTCTGTTCCGCGTACCCAGCGCTGGCAGTCATGCCCTTCCCCCCGATACCCGTACGGATGTGTATACGTGGGCTGATATCAATCTCCAGCATATGGTCTTTATGCTGGGAATAAAACCCAGCCCAGGAAGAAGCAATCCAGTCTTTTTTTAGTGGGACAATGCGATTAGCTTCTGCGATCATCAACTCATTGATATGGCTGCTCACCGCAAACCCCAGTTCATCAAGGCAGTTTGCCGCTGCATATTCATGCGAGTCCCCAATAATGATACTGCCGTCGGCAGCTTGTTTGAATAAAATATGAATACCATATTTGCGCAGTTCCTGATAATATTCAGGTATAGGAATGCTCTGGAATGAAGGACAATATTCCTCAAAGCTTTCATAACGGCGGATGGTCAGTCCCGTCAGAATATTGCCGGGGAGATAAAGCTGTGACAATGGCTTGGTTCGCATCATCTGCAGTTTACTGATTTCTAAACCACTATCATTAAATAGCTCACGATACAGAATCTTAAACTCGTACCCGTTACAAATAAGAACTTTCGTTGCCTCGAAAACTTCAAGACCGCTTGTTGTTATACTGGCCTTGTCATTCCCCTCCTCACAGGTGATCACGGTCGTATCGTATTTCAACACATATTTTTCAAACTTGGTGCGCATAAAAACATGCAGCTTTTGAATCATAACTTCAGGCTCTATGCTGAGCTCCTGGTCAAAGACAATGGCTTCTTTGACATAATTAGGATTCAAATCTGGATACTTGGACAAGATCTGGTCTTTGGAGTACAGCTCATGTACATAGCCTTTTGTATGATAATGTGCTGCTAATTCGTGGATAACCTGCACCTCGTCCATATCGGATGCAATATAAATGCTACCATTGTTTCGGACAGATATATCCATTTCCTTTTGGATAGACTGATAGATATCTAATCCCCGCACACCATAGTCAAACCACTCTCCGGCCATACCGGACGGTACGACCTGACCAAAATTACGTACTGTGGAACCTACTGGAAAATTATCCTTTTCCAGTTGAAGCACGCGCAATCCTTTCTTCAATGCATGGTACGCATGGAAAGTTCCTAAGATCCCCCCTCCGACCACAATTAGATCATATGTATCTGTTCCCATTTTTTTAATATATTTTCATTTTACTATTTGTACTGTAGTCGTGGATGCCTGCCAAGCTTTGGCCCCCTCCCCCTCTTTTTCATCTTTTATCCGTTCTTTCTTTCGGACAAAATATATAAAAGAAAAGATACTTAAGATAGCGCCGATAGCCGAAGCCACGTAAACCAAATGAATAAAATATTCTCCCCAACTGACGGAAGTTGGTAAAAATTCTTTGTTCATGAGGACTAGGAAGCTTCCAAGATAACCCACGGCGTCGGCCATATACATCACAAATCCAATATTGCTTTTCATCTGATAGGTTGCTATCATCCGCTCAAAGAATATCGCATTGTAGGGAATATAAGCCATATATAACCCCAGACCAACCAGGAGCATCCAACTAAGTCCCCCAATACACTGATTCGTAAATAAGTAATTAGATACACCGGTAATTAGAAAGCCAGCAATAATCATATAATGAATCAGCTTAAATGCTTTCAGATTATCCTTAATAACAATTAACCCACCTATCAAAACTAACACGGCCAAAGCGATGACCCCGTCCACCTTTGCAAAGATGCCCACACCTTTAAGATGCAGCATCTGCCAGATCTCAATCTCAAAATTATCCCTGACATCCCGCAAAATTGTCAACATGCTATAAATTATGACTGTCAATGCAATACCCGGCATAAACATACTAAAGAAACTTCTGCGCATTGCCGCATCCATTGCCACTCTTTCGGTCCGCAGGAATTTGTCCTGAGAAGTGGGTCCCGGTGCATTTTCCAGCACCCAGACACACAATAGGAAGGGAAGGAAAAACAACATTCCCGTAAAAAAGGGCATCCAGAATTCATTGACACCCACAGTGACCATGAGCAATCGTCCCACTGATTTAATCAGGCCGGAAGCGAATACCAAGCTCACAGACATCACAGCACCCATGATCTCGGTAAACCGTCGCCCTTCCAAATAGCTAAAAACCAAACCCCAGACCATTCCCAGTGGAAATCCATTGATAAAAAGAAAAGCGACATTCCAGGGCCTGGGAAAAAGAGCAAAAGCCAGAAGGGCGCTCCACGAAACACAGATTAAAGTGACTAAATAACGGCCCCTATGGCTGTGTTTGCTCTCCGAAATAAATCGAATACCATAAAATTTAGAGAACAGATAACCGAACATCTGTATAATGACCATAATCACTTTATAGTCTATCCCGAGAACAGACTGATTGGAAAAGCTCGTAGCGGTAAACGATTTCCGGAATGAATACATACTCGTATAACATAAAAATGCTGCTATTGCCAGAAGTATGGCTACAGAACGCTCATCTAATTTGCTTATACGCATTTTTAATCGTTGATTAAACCTCATGATCCTGCTATTTAACAGGCTTTTCGCCCGCAATCAAAAGTAAATCATGAGAATTAATACAGAACTAAACTTTTGTTAAGTATTTATAAACAAATATAAGAAATATGTTTTTGTATATAGAACGGTACGTAAACATCAATGCAGCTGATGGGCTAACAGACCGTATTTACGCAGGTCATAAATAGCTGGGTCAGCGTTTGTTGTCGAAAAAATAAACGATAAGCATTAAAGCGTTGTCTTTACCGGTATTCCTTGGAGTATGGGGAAGCCGCCCATTAAAGAATATGGAGTCGCCTTCTTCAAGACGGACTTGCTGATCCTGAAATATATATTCAACCTGGCCTTTAATAATATATTTATATTCGTAGGCTTCTGTTTCCACTACCGGCCGTTGCGAATTAGGAAGTAGTTCCAAAAGGACGATATCTATGTTCGAACTATCTATTGCTGAACTAAAAATACGCTTATAAAGAAATCCGTCAGCAGATTCCTTTTCAAAAGGAATATAACTCTCTTTTTTTCGGACAGTGACCGGGCCGGAGTCTAAATCCGAATTAAAGTCCTTAAAAAATTCGTTCAAGTCGACATTCAGTGCACGGACGATGTTGATCAATACCAATAACGAGGGTATCGTCCGATTATTTTCGATCTGCGATATCAACCCCTTGCTTACCCCCGCTCTATCGGCAACCTCCTGTATGGTGATGCCTTTAACCTTGCGGATTTCCTTTATTTTATAGCTGATCTTAAATAATGTATTATCTTCCATAATCAATATCAAATGTAAATATTATTTTCTTGAGCGCTGTATTAAGTTTTTTGTGTCGATGTCTTTATTGATCTAGTTCAATGGATTTACCGGCGGTCATCCGTAATTTTACATCAGATAAAAAAAATTAAAAGTTATGGACAATTCAATTTTAGGATTGCATCATATTACGGCCATCGCCGATAATGCAAAAAGAAATCTTGACTTCTACACCAAAGTCTTGGGTCTCCGTTTGGTAAAAAGGACTGTCAATTTTGATGACCCTGGAACGTACCATTTTTATTTCGGAAACGAAAAAGGTGAGCCTGGTACGATATTGACGTTCTTTCCTTGGGAGGGAATTGGGCGAGGTGTACAAGGGACTGGTATGGCGACACATATAGGTTATGCGGTGCCTCCGGGCAGTCTGCCGTTCTGGAAAGACCGTCTCGATACACACCGTGTGGCTTTTGTTGAAAATGAAATCTTCGGGGAGAAACTGATCGAATTTAAGGATCCGGATGGTTTGCAGTTGCAATTTATTGAGCCCAACATCGAAGACGACAGAAAGGCCTGGACCACAACTGATATTACGAGTCAGCAGGCGTTAAAAGGCTTCCACAATGTCACGTTATCGCTGAAACGTGCTGACCCTACCTTAAAGGTCCTGACAGACATTTTAGGCTATTCAGTAAGGGAACACGAAAATGAAAGATACCGGCTGAAGACCGATAGTATCACAACTGCCCATACTGTCGACATTGTTGAAAATCCAGATCTTTCATATGGCAGGAATGCCGGTGGAACCAATCACCACGTGGCTTTCCGCGTAAAAAATGACGATATCCTTATGGAATACCGTGAAAAAGTTCTTTCTGCAGGGTTGGATATTACACCTAAAATTAACCGCGATTACTTCTTTTCTCTTTATTTCCGTGAACCGGGGGGTGTATTGTTTGAACTCGCGACGGACAATCCCGGATTTACGGTGGATGAGCCGCTGGAAAGCTTGGGTACAGCGCTCAAACTACCAAAACAATACGAAAGCTACCGTGCACAGATTGAAGAGTCGTTACCAAACATTGATTAAATATTCATTAAACAAGAACAAATACACAAAATATGGAAAGCACAGAGATTGTACTGGATAAAAATCAGCGTGGCGAACTGCAATTATTTTCCGATGGAGCAAAAGCTGGTTTGATGAGCATAGCCCTTATCGACGGAAAACTCGTCGTTTATCATACTGAAGTAGACGAAGCATATGAAGGACGTGGATTTGCTAAAATACTATTGGAAAAACTCGTTTCTTATGCCCGCGAAAACAAGATAATGATCGTGCCCCTCTGCCCTTACGTTAATGCCCAATTTCATCGCCATCCCGACATCTATAAAGATGTATGGTTTAAGAAAACAATTTAGAAACAAATATTATGAGTCATTTGGTTAATATCATAACAGCTGGACAAGCTCTGGAAAAAGCAAAGAAAGTACTGATCATGGTTCATGGACGTGGTGGTACCGCGACGGAAATCTTGCATTTGTCTACTTATTTAAAAGTGGATGGTTACGCACTTTTAGCGCCGCAGGCAGCTAATTATACGTGGTATCCTTATTCATTTATGGCTGCCAGGGAACGCAACGAACCTTGGCTGACCTCGGCAATTCAGGTCCTTGCGGATACAGTACAGCAGGCTCAGGACAACGGAGTAAAAACAGAAAATATCTACTTTTTTGGTTTCTCGCAGGGTGCCTGCCTGATTCTTGAATATTTAGCACAGCATGCCAATCGTTATGGTGGAGCGGCTGCAATTATTGGAGGCCTGATCGGCGAGGAAATTGATACCAGCAAGTATCAGGGTGATTTCGGGCAGATGCCGCTGTTTATCGGTACAAGCGATCCTGATCCACATGTACCATTACAACGTGTCCAGGCCTCCGTTGCCATACTAAAAAATATGAATGCAAACGTGCAGCTGTCCATATATCCCAACTTTGAGCACTCAGTCAATCAGGACGAAATCGCTATCGCCAATACATTTGTCTTTGGATAGCTTCTGCCCTACATCCGTTCTCCATGGCTATATTTTAGGGTATTTGTAACCGTTATGGTATACTGCTGCCAAATATCTGTTTGCATTGGAGTCTGTAAAACGCTGCTTGCCCTGATCCCAGTAAAGCTTCTGTCCAGTCCGGAAAGCAATGTTGCCCATCTGCGAGAAAATCGCGATGTGTGCTCCTGCTTCGATCGGAGCATGTAATAATTGTGGGTTTCGTTGTCGAATAGCTTCTACGAAGTTTGCCATATGTCTTTCCAGCCCATTGTCAGATGCAGGTTGGAAAGGCAGTGCTTCCATGCGCCCCTTTTCTGGAATCACCTCCCAGCCGGATCGATTTAATACCAGTGTACCATTGTTGCCTATAAATGCAACACCATGATTACGGCCGTAGGGGCCCAGATCAATTCCTTTTGCATGCTCCCACTGGATATTAAAACCGTCAAATTCGTAGACTGCAGTCATGGTGTCGGGCGTTTCGCCGGCATCGTCAGGAAACGCAAACTTACCGCCCGATGCCATCACGGATTTTGGGTCTGACACTTTCATCCCCAGTAGCGCGTAATCCAGCATATGCACGCCCCAATCGGTCATCAATCCACCCGCATAATCCCAAAACCATCGAAAATTAAAGTGAAAGCGGTTGACATTAAACGGCTTCTTTACTGCCGGACCCAGCCAGTCCGCATAATGCACTCCACTAGGTACAGCTGTATCGGGTTGCACTGGAATGCTGTTTTTCCAGCCCAAATACGACCAGGCCTTGACCAACCGTATTTTACCCAACTTACCGGAATGCACAAAATCAATCGCATCTTTAAAATGCTGCTGGCTCCGCTGCCATTGTCCCACTTGCACAATGGCATTATTTTTCTTTGCCACCTGCACCATCACCTGACATTCCCGGACAGAATTGCCGATAGGCTTCTCCACATAGACATGCTTTCCCGCCTCAACAGCATCTACCATCTGCAGACAATGCCAGTGATCAGGCGTTGCAATAATAACTGCGTCTACATCCGAACTGGCCAGCAACTGTTTATAATCGAGGTAAGTGGCGACAACCATATTTCGTTCTTGTAACTCTCGGGCCCTTTTATTCAAGACGGTCTCATCTATATCACAAAGAGCCGTACATACAATATTATTTTGCTTCAACAGCGCATTCAGGTCAGACCATCCCATGCCATTGACACCAATGACCCCAACACGGATTGGCTGATCAGACAACTGAGACGCCCGGGTGCTGGAGAAGAATGATGCGGCTGCTAAAATACTGGAAGTACGGATAAAATCTTTTCTATTCATCATATACGGGTTTAAGTACACTTGGTTTTGCTGATGATGAAAATACAAAAATCAATTAAGGCATGCATACAATGATTGTAAAATATATATAGACATTATAAAAAGGTGTTTAGATAAGCGGTTACCCTCACTGTTACATGGCATACATGATTTACCAGGTGCCCCCCTCATGCATCAATAGAAATAGCCACTTAAAGGGCTTTGAACGACTATTATTGTTGACAAAACGTCATCATAAAAAAAACTTGACGATTTACGAAAAAAAAACACGATTACTCATTTATTATACCTACCTTGCGACACTTAATTAAAAATAATGAATACAGGTAAAATTAAATTTTTCAATGAAACTAAAGGTTTTGGTTTTATTACACCAGAAGACGGTAGTGCAGACGTTTTCGTACACGTTTCTGCGCTTAAGAACCAAGTAACTGAAGGTGACGTTGTTACTTATGATGTAGAAAGAACTCCAAAAGGAATCAACGCTACAAATGTAAAATTGGCGTAATCCAAAAAATACACTTTCTTGTTAATGGGGTAATTCTTACTGATTTATCCCATTTCTTTTACATATTCATCCCTTGTTATTTCCTGTTTGTTTGCTTCCATCACTGCATGATAGATTTCTGAACAGTTATGAACCGCTTCAACGAAAGTAAATCAAGGTGTATTTAAGCATAATTTCCCAGTTACATTTTAATGGAATTCAAACAACTTAATCTGATCTCCCCACTTTTAAAGGCAGTCGCCGAAACGGGATATACTACGCCGACTGCTATTCAGCAAAAGGCTATTCCGGTCATTTTGGACGGAAAAGATCTCATCGGATGCGCACAGACGGGCACTGGAAAGACAGCGGCTTTTGCGTTGCCCTTATTGCAACGCCTGGCCGAAAAGAAGACGGGCATTGGTAAACAAGTACCTATCAGAGCGCTTATCTTAACGCCGACACGTGAACTGGCAATACAGATTGGCGACAATATAAATCTATACCGTAAATACCTGAGTCTCCAATACTGTACCATCTTTGGCGGTGTGAATCAGGACAAACAGGTTAAAGAAATAAAAAGGGGGGTCGACATCCTTGTTGCTACTCCAGGCCGTTTATTGGACCTCATGAACCAAAAACTGGTTTTTATTGATAAGATTGAGCTGCTGATCCTTGACGAGGCCGACAACATGCTGGACATGGGCTTTATCCACGATATCAAAAAGATTCTCGCTAAAGTTCCCGAAAAACGCCAGACTTTATTTTTCTCTGCCACAATGCCTCCAAATATTCGCAAATTTGCACAGGGCATACTCCATAAACCGGTTGAAGTAGATGTGACACCAGTCAGCTCCACCGCAGAGAAGGTAAATCAATGTGTCTACTTCATCGAGAAAAAAGATAAAATCAAATTGCTGACCAGCCTTCTTAAACAGAAGAAACATGAACGCACAATTGTATTTTCCCGAACCAAACATGGGGCTGATAAAATCGTCAAGCTCTTGGCAAAAAATGGTCTTCGAGCTGCTGCCATTCACGGAAATAAATCGCAAAATGCCAGACAAAGGGCACTGGGCGAATTTAAGGAAAGTCGTATTAAAATACTGATTGCCACCGATATTGCGGCACGTGGCATTGATATAGAACAGTTACCGCTAGTCATCAACTACGACCTCCCCAATGTTCCCGAAACCTATGTGCACCGTATTGGCCGCACGGGCAGAGCGGGTATGGAAGGTCAGGCGATTTCTTTTTGTGATGTGGAAGAAAGAACTTACCTGAGCGATATTGAGAAATTAATCGGACTGAAGATAAAGGTGGACAAGATCTCAACATAGCCAATTCCTGTATCGTCGTCAGGTCGAAATATTCTATTTCGACCTGACGACGATAAACACTATTTTTTCCGGTCCGCCACCAACAGGGTCGACGGTGTAAGCGGTAGCCAATCTACCTTTTTATTGACTATTTTATGCCAGCAGGGCAAACTCATTAACATAAGATCCTGTTGTGCCCATAGTTCCGCCCCTAACTTTTTAACGTCCACTACCGTCAGATGATTGGGCACAAGCTGCTCGATCTGACGAAGTTTTTCTCTAAAGGCTTCTTGCTTGCGCAATAACTGCTCACAATCCCATACGATCACCTGCGCGTCCGAGTGATGAATTAGCCGCCGTATAATAGCGCACAAGAATTCATCGTCTTTCAACAAAACAGGAACAATGATGCGCTGAGCTTTCACAAAATTTTTATCGATCAGAATGCCCACCATAGCATTGACCCTCGCATTGATCTGCTGATTCCTGTCAAATGTTGAAAAAGGAGATTCAGCATTTGCTACCGTATGCAAAAGTTTTTCTGGATTAATGATACGTGACGTAAAGTCTAAAAAGCGCCCTAATAGGCTGCCCCCATAAATCGACTCGCTCACCCCCAATAAGAGTAGATCTTGCTCCCTCTCGTTGGAAGTCTGCACAATTTCACGATCAATATCACTGGATATCTTAAAAACTGTCCGTATAGGCTGTTCCAGATGCTGCGCAGTCCGTTTTATCTCACGGAAACTATCCTGCTCCTGAGTTTCGACTTCGTAATGTCGAAGCTCATTTGACGGTTCAATATGAAGAGCAGTGATTTCAGCAGTATGTTTGGATTTCGCGGTAAGCGCATTTGCTAGATAAAGGAGTGAGATGCCGGTATTGCTCTTCGCAAAAGAAAGCAATATTTTAAACTTGGATTTTGTCTGTATTTCCTGCTCCAGCGACCGCTTTTTTGGCCGAAATACATAATGGATCAGATCTAATGAAGGACCTGTCATAAATGTGGTTACCAGCGCCATCACCACCATCATCGAGAAAAGCTCAGCGCTCAGAACCCCAAGGTCATAACCGATGTTTAACACGATGAGCTCCATCAGTCCCCTGGTATTCATCAGCGCACCAATGCTCAGACTATCCTTCCAGTTCTGGCCTACAAATCGGGCTGCCAAGGCACTGCCTGCAAATTTTCCGATCACCGCCACCAGAATAATCAAGCTTGTAATCAACCACAAATCAGGATCATTCAATAGCCCGATCTGCGTACGCAGTCCGGTATAAACAAAAAACAACGGCAACAGCAATAAGGTAGAGACATCTTCAATTTTTTCAATAAACGCAGTCCTAAAACGGCTATTTTCAGGCATGATCGCTTCTGCCATAAAAGCACCGAACAATGCATGTATTCCGAGTATCTCCGTTGTATAAGCGGAAAACAACAGAACGATAAAGAATATCGCAACGACCGATTTGCTCAGTCCTTCCCGAGTGCCTTTTAACTCACCCACACGCATCAGAAATGGACGTACAATTTTAATCATTAACAGGACATAACCTATGGACAACCCAATGGTATACAATGCGCTGGCGAAATTTCCGGCCTTTACAATTGCAATGACGACCGCCAAAATACACCAGGCGGTAATATCGTCAGCAGCGGCACAGGTGATCACCATAGCCCCAAGCTTACTTTTCTGCAATCCCCGCTCCTGTACTATCCTTGCAAGAACCGGGAAGGCCGTTATACTCATCGAAATACCAATAAACAAGCTGTATGACAGAAACTCCACATTAGCTGGAGCGTGATGCTGATAAAGAAAATAAGCGAGTGAAATGCCTAAAGTGAAGGGAATAACAATGCTCGCATGGGATATCACTACAGCATCGTGAGCCTTATTTCTGAGCACATTTAGATCGAGTTCCATACCGATAATGAACATAAAGAGAATCAACCCGATCTGACTCAGAAATTGAAGATTGTTGAGTGACACTGCAGGGAAGAGCGTTTGCGACAACTCTGGGAAATATAGACCCAACAAAGAGGGACCAAGAATAATTCCGGCAAGCATTTCTCCTATGACGACAGGCTGTTTGATTTTGATACATATCCAGCCCATAATGCGAGCTGCTATGATTATTGTTACAATCTGTGCCAACAGGATAGCCAAAGGATGGCCAAAGCTGTGGATCAGCGTCAACTTAAAATCTTCCCAGGCACCATGGCTCAGCTTTGTTCCGACGGGCATTTCCTGATGCTGCAATCGTACTCCCAAGTGGACGACCCAATACATGACAGTTAGCAAGGAGCCAATTAACGCCACATAAAAAATCGTATTTCTGTGTTTCTTCATCTTCGTCACAGTTCAATAAATACTGAATTAACTCTTTTTGCAGCTACCGTAAGACGATCTGTCATACCGCAGATCCAATAGCTATAGCAAAAATATGATTCTGCATGCGCTTTAAAACCTGCTTGCCATCGTGGAAACTAAAATATGTAATGAACTAAGGTAATTTTGTAATCAAACAATTTTTTTGAGGAAAGATCTCTTATAAGAATCCCCTAAACTAAAGACAATCGCATTATCTTCTGCATCAGGTAAACTGCTGATTATTTCATCTCCTGCAATGAATTTCACGATTCTTAACGCAACAATCTCCTTCTTATTAATACGGCAAAAATCCTGTGGTGGCAAAAAGGCAAGTAATTTATCAAAACTGATATTCTTGAGCAGAACAGTAGAGCCGTCGCGAAGGAAAACACTCTTATCGCGACTGTCCACATCCGCAATCCGTATGTAATCGATCTGATCAAAGTGGAGGATTGCTTTGCCCTTATTGGTATTGAACTGAGCAAAAGACGGCAGTTGAGGCTGTTGTAAACTCATCGCCCGTCTGACTTTTCTGATAGCCTGTTCGAGACGTTGCAATGATATGGGTTTGCGGATGTAGTCCACCGCGTTGATGTCAAAAGCTTCACTTGCATATTCCTTGTAAGCCGTGGAAAAGACAATTGGATAACCGGTCAGGATCTTAGCGACATCAAAGCCGTTCAAATCTGGCATTTCAATGTCCAAAATGCAAAAATCAAAATCCAAATACTTAAACTCCTTTAACAGGACGGCGGGATCATTAAAGGCTCTGACAACTTCCAGTCCCCGAATCTGCTCACATAACATCCTCAAAAATCGCAGGCTTGGAATCTCATCATCCAATAGTATACATTTCAGTTTTCTTTCAGTCTTCATATAATCTGATCTGGAGATACGCATTGTACATGTCATTTTCTGTAAAACGCCGTAGTATATGTCTGTTGGGATAATATAACATCAGCCGTTCTTCGAGCGTCTTGCTCCCTATTCCGCTTCTCGTTTTATTTAAGGGCGACCGTTTCGAAATTTTATTAGTGACTGTCAGTTCCAGCACGCCATGACGAAAGATGAATGTAATCGAAATAAAAGAATCCGGATGGTGGAAATCAGCATGTTTAAACGCATTTTCGATTAGGTCAACGGTTATCAGGGGAACCAGCGAAGGCCTTTCCAACATTTCGAGGTCTGTTTCGTCGATGTCAAATTTGACACGTATATCAAATAAAGGACTCAGCTTCACCTTGTTGACTTCTATCAAATTACGCACAAATTCAATATCTGCTTTTGGCGACACCAGTTCCATCTCGCTCTCATAAAGAACGTAATCCAACAGCATGGCGAGCTTGTCCATCGTGTAATAAGTTTGATAAGCGTGTGACAGAATACCGTTTAATGAATTTTTTAACAGATGTGGATTAAGTCTGTTGCGGTGCATTCGCTTCATTTGTTCGTTGTCCATCCGTTGGAAAATTTCCCGTTGTCTACGTTGCTCCAGCTCCAGCTTTTTGTACCTGAACCTAAGCTTAACATACAAAATCCATGGTACAGCAGCAGCCGGAACGAGCAATACCACAATTACATCGATAATTTCAGTCTTCATCATCCATTCAAACTTAACTAAAATTTTGTTAGCAGCGAAGGCCTCCTCGACAGCCAGCTGCTAAGAGCAGCGCAACCACAGCCTCTTCAGATCCGCGGTAGAACATTTAGATTAACGTGCACAAAATTTACAGCAATTAATTACAAAAATTAACAGTTTCATTACATTTTAATCATTTTAAACTATTAATTTCAAATAATTCTCCTTATATTGAGACTATTGTAATTAGCCGATCAATGATTGTCTGCGCTATTTTGGTTAAACCTGCCTGATTTTCAAATTGGGCCTAATACGAAACACAATGGAAAAGCTCATTTTCGAAACTAATGCACAACACCCCAGCCTCGTTGATAAGATCAAACAAGCTGTTGAGAAATTAAACGGTATTCATGACTGGAAAATAGACCTGGATTCAATTTACAATCTATTAACTATTGAGGGAATCCGGCTGAATCCGACCGAAATCGAGTCCGAACTCGCTCTTCACGGTGTAGAAGCCAGCCGTCTGTATGAAGAATAAATAGGCTGATTTTATTCATGGCCGCGCAAGTATCGAGGGTTTCGTCCAGTTAAACCGATTGTTTACCTGGACGAAGTACTATGCTTTTTTTATGATCATTGCGGAACCTCCACCACCACCATTGCAGATTGCAGCTAACCCCACTTTCCCGCCCTCCTGCTGCAGGATACTGGTCAGGGTCACCAGAATCCGGGCTCCCGAGCAGCCAAGCGGATGCCCAAGCGAAACCGCTCCCCCATAGATATTCACTTTATTTAACGCAATATCCAAAATTTGGGCATTTGCCAGTGCCACAACAGAAAAAGCCTCATTAAACTCAAAATAATCGACGTCCGCTAGTGTTAAACCCGCCTTTTTCAGAACTTTATCTGTTACCAGACTCGGTGTGGTAGTAAACCATTCAGGTGCCTGCTCCGCATCTGCATAAGCAATAATCTCTGCTAAAGGACTCAGCCGCAGTTCATTCATCCTTTCTTCACTCATCAACAATACAACGGCCGCTCCGTCGCTCAATGTGGAAGCATTAGCTGCAGTTACCGTCCCGTCTTTTTTAAACGCCGGTTTCAACTGCGGGATTTTATCAAAATTTACCTGTGAAAATTCCTCATCTCTGGAGACCACCTGTTCTCCTTTTCTTCCTTGGACAATTATCGGAGTGACTTCATTCGCAAATTTGCCTTTCTGCCAAGCTTCCAGACTCCGCTTATAGGAATTGATTGC
This sequence comes from Sphingobacterium sp. InxBP1, assembly GCF_026191775.1. NCBI lineage: Bacteria > Pseudomonadati > Bacteroidota > Sphingobacteriia > Sphingobacteriales > Sphingobacteriaceae > Sphingobacterium > Sphingobacterium sp. InxBP1. Next base: position 33,977 of record NZ_JAINDX010000043.1, read on the forward strand.
ATAGGCATCTTGCTGTTCGCGGCCGATGCCATATGTCTCGGCACACAACTCCGCAAAACTGCCCATGGGCTCGTTTGAATAGGCATCACTTAAGCCGTCCCGCTGTAAACCGTCTACTAGCGTCTGATCACCTAATTTTACGCCCCAACGCATGGCTCCCGAATAAAAGGGTGCTCTGCTCATACTCTCCATACCGCCCGCAACCACGACCTCCGCATCGCCCAGCAAAATGGATTGCGCGCCGAAAGCAATAGCTTTCATACCGCTTGCACAGACCTTATTGACCGTAGTTGCCGCTACCCCATCAGGCAAACCAGCAAGCTTGGCGACCTGTCTGGCAGGGGCTTGACCCAAATCCGCCTGCAACACATTGCCAATCAATATTTCATCGATTTGGCCGGCTACAACCTCAACTTGATTCAGCAGGGCACGAACCGCATGCGCACAGAGCATAGGCGCCGTCAGTGAAGATAGTCCACCTCCAAAACTTCCGATTGGTGTGCGCTTTGCCGCGACAATAAATACTTTTTTTGACATCACATATAGTTTATAAAGGTTCTTTGATATGTCGGCCTGCGCCGACAGTCGTTCCAAATCCCAAGGAGTATACTTCCGTCGAATTCTTATTTAAAGATAGAAAATATAATGTACGCTAACGAACACTCTGCGACTATTCTTTGACACAAAACAGAATAAATAGAAAAAAAACAATGGAATAACTTCCATAGATGATCTATATGATGAAAAATAAACAATAATAATTTGCTGGAAAATGAGACCTTTTCAGTAAATTAGATCAGCATTTCACAGCAGTCTCCACCTAAGGGTCATCCAGCGTAGGACAGCAGAAATGAAGCTTCCATGGATTTTCATTCCACTGAAAAAATAACCAATGTAAAATAAATTATTATGCACGCAAGAAAACTGTCCGCTGAACATCAAATTTTCCGCGAAACGCTCCGGGCATTTATTCAAAAGGAAATTCTTCCGCACATTGATGACTGGGAAAAAAGAGGTGAAATCGATCGACGTATCTGGAAAAGAATGGGCGATATGGGGTTTATGGGACTCAACTATCCAGAACAATACGGTGGTCTGGCTTTGGATTTTTATTATTCGATGATTTTATGCGAGGAATTATCCCATTGTTTCTCTGGGGGATTCACGATAGCGGCTTTGGTAATCCAATACATGTCTGCACCTTATCTGTTAAAATATGCAACCGAGGAATTAAAAGAACGTTATCTCAGGCCTGTCATTGCAGGAGAGATGGTCAGTGCTGTCGCGATTACGGAGCCGGGGGCGGGCTCCGATGTAAAAAATATCAAGACTACTGCTGTTCGAACGGGAGATTACTATATTGTCAATGGATCCAAAACTTTCATTACCAACGGGTATTATGGTGATTTTTTTATTACGGCTGTCAAAACCGCCCCTGATAAAGGAACGAAGGGCATCAGTTTACTGCTCATCGACAGGCATACGCAAGGGATATCGGCAAATAAGATCAATAAATTGGGCTGGCATGCCTCTGATACTGCCGAATTGGCCTTCGATCAGGTTAAGGTACCAGCGAGCAATTTAATTGGTGCGGAAGGTGAAGGATTCCGCTATCTAATGGACGGTTTACAGTTGGAACGCCTCACCGCTGCTATTCATAGCGTTGCAACAGCCGAATCGGCCTTACAGTACACGCTGGAATATCTGCAGCAACGCGAGGCCTTCGGGAAAAAAATTGCAGAATTTCAGGCTGTCCGCCATCGCATTGCCCAAATCACCGCTGATATCGCGACGACGAAGGCATTTGTTTACCACTGTTGTGACCTTCAGTACGAGGGAACATATGCAGTCCGGGAGTGCTCCATTGCCAAGCTCCAGGCCAGCGAGCTCGCTGGCCAGGCAGTCGGCCAATGTCTACAACTTTTTGGCGGTTATGGGTTCACTGAAGACTATAAAATCGCTCGTCTGTACCGGGATGTACGCGTGGGGACCATAATCGGCGGGACCTCTGAAATTATGCTGGAGATTATTGCAAAGATGTCCATTGACCATATCAACTATCAATCCCAAAAACCTGCGTAAAGCCAATTATCCACAACAAAGAAATAGATGATGATGCAAAAAAAAGAAAACCCCGACCCATCGCCGCTGTTTGACATACAACGGGACAGCGATGGAATTGTTTTCATACAGCCGCTGATCGAAATCCCCAGTGCCCGACCGGGCATACAGGTTACACTTGAGCACTTCGTCGTATTAATGACTAAGCTGCTCCAAGAACAAGAAACCACCGCGTTGGTGTATACCTCACCATTGAACGCCGATCAGGGAAACTATACGTCCCTGTTTAATCAGGTTTACGAAGGCATGTTCGACTCCAGCAACATGTACCACATGATGCTGGAGGTAATAAAATGGAAATCATTCAACAAGCCTATTGTATCGATACTTGACCGCTCCTGCACAGGCGTCAGGCTAGCGCCAATGTTATGGTCTGATTATCGAATTGCTATACAAGGGATCAGCTTGGGCTTTCCAGAAAGTAAATTTGGCGCCTTTACCGGCTTAGGAACAACCGTGCTCCTGCCTCAGATCATTGGCTACACTCAAACGTTGCAGCTATTAACACAGGGGAATTCAATCGGGAGTACAGATGGTCACAATTTAGCTTTGATCGATCATGTAGCAACTGATTTTGATGGCGGTATAGCGACGGCAAAACGCTGGATATTGAGCAAAAATAGAGCTACCGATCCGGCATTCCGCTCCTCTTCGGCGGACATGGAAAATACGGTGGCGGCGATTCAAAAAAAAACACGGGGGCTGCTTCCCGGTACCAATGCGGTCATCCAGTTGTTGCAATCAGCAGTATCTCGTCCGCTGGACGAAGTGCTGCAGGCTGAGGCTACAGTATATCTAGCTGTTCTGAAGACACCCGAAGTGCTGCACATGGTGCGCACCCTTGATCATGGTATACATCGCACACAACATCCTGACTGGCTAGGATGTACCTCAGATAATACGATCAGACAGATAGGCATTCTCGGCGCTGGCATGATGGGATCAGGTATCGCCTACGAGGCAGCTAAGGCCGGTTTAAATGTGATTTTGAAAGATGTCACCCTACTACGGGCCCAGCAGGGCAAAGCGTATTCAGCTCAGATTTGTGAAAAATTGCTGGCACAGGGCAATATGGACAGCGAGCAGCAACAGGCACTGCTGTCTAGGATTACGGCTACCGAGCATATCCACGATCTTTCAGGATCTGATCTCATTATTGAAGCCGTATTTGAAGATGCAACATTAAAAGCAGAGGTGACAAAACAAAGTTTTTCCTACCTCACCAAAAATGGTGTGTTTGCCTCCAATACAACGTCTCTTCCTATTAGCAACCTAGCCACAGCAACTCCTCATCCCGAGCGCTTTATCGGCATGCATTTTTTCTCGCCGGTAGATCGCATGCCCTTAGTTGAGATTATCCGCGGCCAACAAACAGATCAAAACACATTACAACAGGCCGTATTGGTCGCATTAAAACTGGGCAAAATTCCGATAGTCGTACATGATGGCCCTGCATTTTTTACTTCCCGCATCTTTTTCAACTACCTTCTGGAAGCCATCACCATGTTACTGGAAGGCATACCGGCCCAGCAGATCGAGACCGAAGCATTGACTGCCGGATTCGCTGTGGGACCGCTCGCGGTGCTGGACGAAATTTCATTGGAACTTATGCTGCATGTGTATGATCAGTTGCCCACCCTTCACGCCAGTCAGCACAGAGCCTATGCTTATCTCGCCAATATGATCAAAAATCAGCGAAAAGGTCGCAAATCGGGACACGGATTCTATGACTACGACAGCACTACGCGAACTAAAACAATTTGGCAGGACCCAACTTTGTCCATGTCCATTGATAGTGCCGCCCCCACATTAATACGAAAAAGACTACTTCATGTCATGGCTTTGGATAGCTATCGTTGTTTAGAGGAGGGTATATTGGATCAGCCCATTGACGGCGATATCGGTTCTATTCTTGGTGTAGGCTATCCTGCTTACACAGGCGGCGTATTTGGTCATATCGATCTTACCGGTTTACCGCTTTTTGTTCAGGAGTGCACATCATTCTTTCACTTCGGTGAACAATGGGAACTGCCCCCATCGTTAAAGACACTGGCCTGCAAGGACTTTAAATTTTATACAGGTTTTAGATCCAACTGGCAAAAAAGGGAAGAATAGGATGAATAGCGATAAGCTATTGTTCTGTTATATGAAGAAACAACAGAACAATAGCTTTCTATACTACCGTGCGTAGAGGTCCATAAGTTCAGACACATCGAGGTCGATAAAGGTGTCATAATCCAAGGTAACTCCAAGCAGCTGTCTTTGCTGCTTTTCTGAAAATACACGAGCCAGATTGATTTTGTACTTTTCGATCAATTTGGGAATACCCTCTTCCCTACGTCGGGGATGTCCGATCGGATATTCCACGATCAACTCCGGCAATACCGTTCCGTCTTTCAGTTCGACAGTCAGCGCATTGGAAATCGCCCGCTTTTGCGGATCATGATAATCCCTTGTAAACTGGCTATCTTCGACACAGAAAATCCTATTGCGTAAATCATCGATACGTGGATCTGCTGCCACCTGATCTTCGTAGTCTTCTGCCGTCAGCCGTCCAAAAATTAAGGGTACAGCAACCATATACTGGATGCAGTGATCCCGGTCTGCAGGATTATGTAAAGGCCCTTTTTTGTCAATGATGCGAATAGCCGCCTCGTGAGTCCGAATCGTCACACGCGCAATATCGGCACTGTCTTTGCCAAAATTTCGAAGCTGTTGCTGCAGCTGTATCGCGGCTTCGACGGCCGTCTGTGCATGGAATTCTGCAGGGAAAGAAATTTTAAACAAAATATTCTCCATGACGTAACTCCCATATTCACGCTGAAACTTAAACACATTACCTTTAAACAAAACATCGTAAAAGCCCCATACTGGCGCCGTCAGCACCGAAGGATAACCCATTTCGCCTGTCTTTGCAATTAAAGCCAAGCGCACTGCCCGGGAGGTAGCGTCTCCGGCCGCCCAGGATTTACGGCTGCCAGTGTTGGGCGCATGCCGATAAGTGCGCAGAGCTTGCCCGTCCACAAAAGCCAACGAAACTGCATTAAGCAGTTCTTCCCGGTTTAGACCTAGCAATTTGCCCACAACAGCAGTAGAAGCCACTTTCACCAAAATCACGTGGTCAAGTCCCACTCTATTAAAGGAGTTTTCAAGCGCCAATACTCCCTGTATCTCGTGCGCCATGATCATCGCTTCAAGGACTGCTTTGGCTTTCAAGGATTGTCTGCCTTGCGCCATTTCCGTTCTACTGAACCAGTCTGCTGTCGCTAATATACCCCCCAGATTGTCCGACGGATGTCCCCACTCGGCCGCTAACCAGGTGTCATTGAAATCCAGCCAGCGTACAATTGTACCAATATTGAATGCCGCTTGTACAGGATCCAGCTGATAGTTTGTGCCCGGCACTTTAGCACCGTTCGGAACGATCGTCCCTGGAACAATAGGCCCCAGTAATTTTGTACAGGCAGGATAGGTCAGCGCCTCCAGACCGCAGCCGATTGTATCAAGAAAACAGTAGAATGCCGTGTGCCAGGCCCGCTTGCTTTCGATTTTATAATTCAGGACATAATCCACAATAGCCACCAGGACCTGGTCTGGCTGTGGTCTTTCATTGGTTAAGATTGCACTCATTATTATATTTCTGATCAAATAGTAGTAGTTAACTTACTTATTGCATTTTAAAGGGCGTTACGTATTCTATCTTTCGGCGATGGGCACATAAGTCCTATCGTCTGGTCCGATGTAATTTGCGCTCGGTCGAATTATTTTTCCATCTTGGCGCTGTTCAAATACATGAGCAGACCATCCTGTAATACGCGACAGGACAAATAAGGGCGTAAACATTTCCGTAGGAATGCCCATAAGATGATACGAAACAGCAGAATACCAATCCAAATTTGGGAACATCCGTTTCTCCTCCCACAGGACCTTCTCCAGACGCTCTGCAATTAAATAAAGATTCATATCGCCGGCCTCCTCTGACAGTTCCCTGGCGACCTGCTTAATGACCTGATTTCTTGGGTCTGAAATCGTATAGACAGGATGACCAAAGCCAATGATCACTTCTTTATTTGCCAACCTTTTACGGATATCCACCTCAGCTTCATCCGCATTGGCGTATCGGCTCTGAATCTCAAAGGCGACCTCGTTGGCCCCACCGTGTTTTGGTCCCCGCAATGCACCGATTGCGCCCGCAATACAGGAATACATATCCGACCCTGTGCCCGCGATTACCCTGGCGGTGAAAGTGGATGCATTAAACTCATGTTCGGCATATAAGTTAAGCGAAATCTGCATTGCCCTAACCCAGGACTCGGAAGGCTCCTTACCATGAAGCAGATGCAAAAAATGCCCTCCGACAGTTGTATCAGAAGTCTCTACCTGAATCTCGCGGCCATGTTGACTGAAATGATACCAATATAATAAAGCAGATGCCATGGACGCCATCAGCCGGTTGGCGATATCTCTGGCTCCAGCCAGCGGATGGGTCTCTTTTTCGGGATTTACACTGCCGAAAAATGAAACATATGTGCGCAGCACATCCATCGCGTGTGCGGTAGATGGCAATTGTTTTAATACTTGCTGTACCGTGATCGGTAGTCCACGCTGGCTTATCAACTGACTCTGATAGCTTGTCAGCTGGGCTCGCGTAGGTAAGCTTCCAAAAATCAACAAGTAGGCTACTTCCTCAAAAGTTGCTTGATGTGCAAGATCCAAAATATCATACCCACGGTAATGTAGATCATTACCACTTTTTCCAACGGTACTTAAGGCAGTATTCCCTGCTGCTACGCCAGAAAGTGCTACACTTTTCTTTGGTTTAAATCCAGTCTCTGTTGTCTCTTTCATTAGAATAAGTATTTGTAAGCGTGTCTATCCTATTGCAACTACGCCTTATCCTACTGCATGTATTGTCAGGTAAGGCGATCTCATTCCTTTATGCATTCCTCAATGGTCATACTGGCATGATTATGTCTTTTTATTGAATAGCTGATCCAATCTGCTTTCATAAGCATAGTAATCGATACTTCGATAAAGCTGCTCCCTTGTCTGCATCTGGTCCAAGACTGCTGCCTGGCCGCCATCTTTACGGATATGGTCATAAACATCACTCGCAGCTTTATTTGCTGCACGAAAAGCCGACAATGGATATAATACGATCGACACATCCGCATGACGGAGCTCATCGAGGGTAAAAAGCGGCGTCTGTCCAAACTCCGTAATGTTGGCTAGAATAGGCAGTCCTGTCGCCCTGCTAAACTGCATATACTGATCCAGATTATGTACCGCCTCAGCGAAAATAAAGTCAGCCCCCGCCTCTTTATAAGCCACAGCCCGGTCGAGAGCGAGTTCCAGCCCCTCGGATGCCAAAGCGTCCGTACGTGCCCCAATGACGAAATGTTCGTCAGTTCTCGCATCGACTGCAGCCTTGAGACGGTCTTCCATTTCCTGCTTAGAGACCAGTTCTTTTCCAGGACGATGTCCACAACGTTTGGCTCCTACCTGATCTTCCATATGTACTGCCGCGGCACCAGCTTTAACCAAGCTTCTTATCGTGCGTGCAACATTAAAGGCAGAGGGACCAAATCCGGTGTCTATATCTACCATCAATGGAAGCTTGCAAACATTTGTTATGCGATCTACATCAATCAACACGTCCTGCAAAGAAGTAATACCCAGATCCGGAACACCCAATGATCCGGCGGCAACACCACCCCCAGAGAGATAAATGGCTTTGAAACCCGCCTGCTCAGCCAAAAGTGCGTGATTTGCATTGATAGCGCCCACAACTTGCAGCGGTTTTTCTTCAGTGATTGCTTCCCTAAAACGGAAGCCAGGAGAGTGTATCATATCATAGAAAATTTGAAATTTCACCAGCTATAAATCTCCAAAGAAAAACGCCGGAGCATTTACAGACGGATATTTAAGTTTACGTTTAGCCATGGCAGCAACAAATACGCCATCTTAAAGATACCAATTATAATGGGATACAAAAAAAATTATTTTCTAAACTATCTTCTTTTTACAGAAGAAAATACGGCTATAAGGGGAGCCAACTTCTCTCGGACACTAAGCTAGCAATAAGCCTGCAAATTCAATTCGGGTGAAAAGGCAACGGATCTTTTAAATAAAATCTATATTCCAGTTGTTGTCCGTCCCTTTCTACTTTAAAACGCATCTCCCTGCCCTCCTCCGATTTAAAAAGCGTGTGTATGGATTCCAGTGAATACGAAGAGGCCGGCCGCCCGTTAATTTTCAGTAGTTTGTCGTCCGGCATTAAGCCAGCAATCGCCGCAGGCGAACCAGCGCGTACTGTCGCAACCTTATACAGATTTTTCAACACAAAGCGATATTGAACGCTGTTGCCCATACGCACCTCAGTGCCCCCATCTTTCTTTAAATAAACAGGAACTTCCTCCTTCTCATATTTAATACCATCGTGAACAATTTCCAGACCACTCATATTCAAATAATAGAACTTATCAAAATTTCGGTTTTTTTGAAGATAAATTACATGATTAGGATAATCAAAAACTACTTTAAAACGACGCAGCAATTCGTTGCCTACAGACCCTATGCGTTCGTTAACAAAGGTAGCATGTTGGGTCGAACTCAATTCCGGATAAGCAACCAAAGGATAGTGCATTGTGAAAGACCCCAGCTTTAGGGATTTAATCCGATTTCTTTTCCCGTAAATCTCCCCATTAAATCCCTGCCCGATATAGTCGTGTATAAATGGAGTTTTAATTACGAATTTTTCTACTTTTGAGGGAATTAGCATAAGTGCATCACTGTTGCCCATATCAATTAGTACACGCCCTTCGACAGCAACATCGTCCTGATCAAAAGCAATAGCTGCATAAGGTCTACTATTCAGAATATCGATCGGCACACGTTGCATCTTGTTCAGTCCTTTTGGATAAACCTCCTTTTGAAAGACGGTAATCCTATGCTTTAAAAAGTCCATTTCAATAAGGTGATCATTAAAAAAGCGGCTGCCCATGATGCCGTTGACCTCCACTCCGATGCGCGTAGAAATGTCAATATGTGCATTATTTAAAATATAAATGGGTTGATCTAGGTCTTCATATACACCTGCTATCGTAACCTGATTATTTACGGACAAGTAGCCATCCAGTCCTTCGTCTTTACCTAACCCCTGAAATTTGTTGACGAAAACAGCGCTATCAATGGATTTGAGGGTCTCACCGAATATCATGGTCTCTTTGACCCCCGTATCTAGCAGAAAGTTCATAGCAAATCCATTGACCACAACCGGTATGATCACTAAATTATGGACAAAAAGAAACGGAAATTTGGCACTCTTTTTTTCCTTCAGAACAAAACTGTCCTGTCCCCAGACCAATGCATAGCAGCATAGCGCAACCGACAAAAAAAGTGCTTTCATTCGAGTTTATATTTGGTATTTCCAATTTAAACAAGAATATCTGAAAATAAAAAGGTTTAGATAAAAAAAGCCCGAAACCATGTTTCGAGCTTTCGTACCCGGAGCCGGAGTCGAACCGGCACGGTTTCCCACTGGTGTTTGAGACCAGCGCGTCTACCAATTCCGCCATCCGGGCATATCCGTTTGGGATGATGCAAAAGTAGGTTTTTTATTGATAAGGAGAAAACTTTTTGAACAAATTTAACACCCTTAACAATAGTGCTCTGACATACAGCCAAATAATTTTAGGCTAATCACTGATAAAACTCGCCTTTACGGTTATATTCGCGGTTTTCTTACGCGAAGTCGTATTAAAGGCCCCACCCGAAGAATATTCTTCATTGTCATTTTGACCGGTGATCTGAAATATTCCGAGATCTGCTTTCACCAGATCGCCCAATGAAGCACTGGATTCTTTGGCAATATTTTCCGCACGCTGATGCGCATTTTTCGATGCTTGCGAAATCAGTTCCAATTTTAGGTCTTCCAATTTAGAATAATAATAATTTGGCGTGCTTGAACTGAGCTCTATTCCTTTCGAAATCAACGTGGAAATCTCCCGTGAAGCATTGTCAACTTTATTCAGATCTCTTGATTCTACACTTACGGTCTGCGACAGTGTATACCCCGAAAAGGTGTTATAACCATTCCCCTTACCATCCGTGTGGTATTCAAAATCTTTAGCAATATTGACCGCTTCAAAGCGAATTTCCTCAGGTTTTATTCCCTGTTGAACCAGAAAGTCACGTACCAGGTTACGATCTGTTGCCAACTGCGCAGACGCAGCACTTAATTCATAATTCTTTCTGCTGAAAGTAGCATTCCACTTGACCAGGTCTGATTCAAAATCCTTTTTTGCATTGCCATTGACCGTAATTGTCTGCGTCGATTTAAATTTATACCGATATGCACTGCCAAAAACCCATGCCGCCAACAAAATCACAGCGCCTGCTATGACCGAAACAATAATAGATGATGATTTCATAACCAGTTTTTTATGTATTCGTAACAATGAATATACCAAAAAAACAACGATGTTTTATTTTTTATGGATAAATTGCAGCAAAAAGTATTACGATATGAATAAAAGAAATATCTGTATCTCCTTCTGTTTTCTCGCTGCCCTCACGGTGCAAGCGCAAAAGAAACCTTTGGATCATACGGTATATGATAGCTGGCAGAGCATATCATCTCCTTACATCAGTAAATCCGGTAAATTTGTTCTCTTTCAAGTGATGCCTCAGGAGGGCGATAATCAACTATTTCTGAAAACAAAAGATAATAAAGAACTGATTCAGATCCCGCGTGGCTATAATGCCAAGCTCAATGACACGGAGAATCACCTGATCAGTTTGATAAAGCCGCCATTCGCAGCAATACGGGAAGCAAAAATCAAAAAGAAAAAAGCGGATGAGTTTCCAAAAGACTCTCTCGCAATCTATGATCTGACAAATGCATCGTTGATCAAGTTTGCTGCAGTCAAATCGTATAAAATTGCCGAAAAGAACAACAATTTCGTTAGTTTCCTTTTTGATAAAGAGACAGGAGACAAAACATTTTCAGCTAAAAGTACTGTAGATTCAGACCAAACCAAAAAACAAAACAACGACAAGAAGAAAAAAACAGTTGCAACGCTGACTGTCTATAACCTTGTTTCGGGAGACTCTCTACAATTCTCTTCGGTAGACCAATATGCATGGAATAAAGATGGGACTAAGCTCGTCTTCTCGAAAAAAACCGATGTTAAAGACAGCCTATCCAAGGAATCAGGCGTTTATTTATACGACGTTGCAAGTAAAAATTTAAAGAAAATATCAAACGGAAGGGGCGAGTACAAAAACTTTAGCTTCGACGAGGCAGGCAACCAGCTGGCTTATCTTGGGGATCTTTCCAAAGAAAAAGCATTGGTAAAAAATTATAATCTCTATTATTACAGTGCTAGTGCTGGTGTAGACACCGCTCAGTATCTAGTGACCAAAAACAGCAGTGGTATGCCTGCAAATTGGGCGGTCAGTGGCGATGGGGATATACGATTCAGCAAAAATGGTGAAAAGCTGTTTTTCGGCATTGCACCAGTTCCTCGCGTCAAAGATACCACGCTCGTCGAATTTGAACACGCTAAAGTCGATGTCTGGAGTTGGCAGGATGACTATCTGCAGCCCATGCAGCTAGTCAATTTAAAGAAAGATCTGTCCAGGAACTTTCTGGCGGTTATCTATCCCAAAAACAGCCGTTCCGTCATACCGCTCACAGACGAGACCTTTAACTCTACCTCCTTAACGCACGATGGCAACGCAGAGTACATGCTGGCACGAACTGATTTCGGTAAGCGCATCGAAAGTCAATGGAAAGGTGGCACAAGAGATGATATCTATCTTGTTTCAACAAAGACCGGCCAGCGGGAGCTGATCCTCTCCAACTTCTCAGGATACGCCACATTGAGCCCTGACGCTAAATACATCTTGTATTTTGACCGCGACAAAGGCACATGGAATTCTTACCAGATAAGCTCTAAAAGAAAATTTGTATTGACAGAGGGGATTCCAGCAGCCTTCGCTGATGAGGAGAATGATATGCCCACCCAAGCAGAAAGCTACGGTATGGCCGCCTGGACTCCAGATTACAAAGGTGTTTACCTCAATTCACACTATGATATCTGGTTCTTTGAACTGGATGGCTCAAAAAAATCCATACTCACCAATGGCTATGGAGCGGCTTCACGCACAACGCTCCGCTATCTACCCCTACAAAGGGAAGAAGAACGGGACCAGCCGCTGATTCTCGATTATAAAAAAGGCGGTTTGCTCACTGCCTTTGACAACAAGACAAAAGAAGCTGGCTTTTACCAGTTCAAAGGACAGCATAACGATCCCAAAAATTTGCTTGTCGAAGCCAAGACGTTCAGAAATATAAGTGCCTCCGCTGATCTGCAGACGATTCTTTACAGCAAGGAGGATTATGCAAATTCACCCAATCTGTATACGAATACGATCAAATTAAACAACGAACTACAATTATCGGATATCAATAGACAACAGGCCAGTTACAATTGGGGAACAGCAGAACTTGTGCACTGGACGACGCCAGCCGGCCATCAGGCTGAAGGTATTCTTTATAAGCCGGAAAACTTTAATCCGGCGAAGAAATATCCGGTCATCGCCTATTTTTATGAGAAACTGTCAGACGGGCTTTATACGTATCAGCCGCCCGCCCCTACTCCTTCACGGCTAAACATCCCATACTTTGTCAGCAACGAATATTTGGTATTCGCTCCCAATATTAGCTACGAAACCGGGTATCCTGGAAAATCGGCTGAAGAATATGTTAATTCGGGTATGCGGCATCTTGCCCAAAACCCTTGGGTCGACAGTACCAAAATGGGTATTCAGGGGCAAAGCTGGGGCGGCTATCAGGTCGCACACCTCATCACCCGGACAAATATGTATGCTGCCGCATGGGCAGGTGCTCCTGTAGTGAATATGACCTCAGCATACGGCGGCATCCGCTGGCAGTCGGGTATGTCACGGCAATTCCAGTATGAGCATACCCAAAGCCGTATCGGCAAGACATTATGGGAGGCGCCTGAACTCTACATCGAAAACTCACCGTTGTTCCATCTGAACAAGGTCAATACACCGGTTGTCATTATGGCTAACGATAACGACGGTGCCGTGCCTTGGTATCAAGGAATAGAAATGTTCACCGCATTACGCCGCTTAAATAAGCCTGTTTGGATGTTAAATTATAATGGCGATGAGCACAACTTGATGCAACGCCAAAACAGAAAAGACATCCAGATTCGCGAACAGCAGTTCTTCGACCATTATTTAAAAGGGGCTCCCGCCCCCAACTGGCTGAAGAAAGGTGTACCAGCAACACTAAAAGGAATAGACTGGGGTCTGGATTACAAGTAAAAACGATAGAAAGAGGTCAATTTTAACAAATCGACCTCTTTTTTTTAACACAACAAGCCCAGAAAGTCATATTTTTTCAAAAAAAACATAAAAAAATTTCAGTTTTCCATAAAAACACAATATTTTTGAAACACAAAATCAACAAAACTGTAATTTAATTATAAAATACAAATGTCGAACCTAAGATTCAAAGCAGTAGAAGCAGCAGGATCACGCCTGATTGCTCCATTTGAAAAAGTTGAAACTAAAAAAGCAACTGACATCTACGGAAAAAACGTGTTTTCCGTAAACAAAATGAAAGACTACCTTCCTAAAAACTCATATAAGGAGTTAGTTGCATCTATTGAAGAGGGACAGATTATTTCTCGTGATCTTGCTGAGCACATTTCTCAGGCCATGAAGACATGGGCACTTAATCACGGCGTGTCTCATTACACACACTGGTTTCAACCTTTGACTGGTTCGACAGCTGAAAAGCACGATGCATTTTTTGAACCTGATGATGACGGAGAAGCGATCGAAAAATTCACGGCCGATGCTCTGGTACAGCAAGAGCCCGATGCTTCTTCATTCCCTAACGGTGGTATCCGCAATACTTTTGAAGCTAGAGGATATACCGCATGGGATCCTTCTTCCCCAGCGTTCATTTATGAGACAGGCGCAGGCAAGACTCTTTGTATTCCTACTGTTTTCGTGTCCTATACAGGCGAGTCTCTCGATTACAAAGCACCTTTATTAAAAGCCATCAACGCGGTCGATAGAGCAGCGACGGATGTTGCGCAATACTTTGACAAATCCGTCACTAAAGTAAACGCTTCACTTGGTATTGAACAAGAATACTTCTTAGTAGATCTTTCCTTATACAATGCCCGTCCGGACCTTCAGTTAACTGGCCGCACATTATTTGGCCATATGTCAGCCAAAGGCCAGCAATTGGAAGACCACTATTTTGGAGCTATCCCTGAGCGTGTACTGGCATATATGGTGGATCTCGAAAACGAAGCGTTAAAACTAGGCATCCCTCTAAAAACACGTCACAATGAGGTTGCGCCGTCTCAGTTCGAATGTGCGCCAATGTACGAAGAAATCAACTTGGCGATTGACCACAACCAATTATTGATGAACGTCATGGAACAGGTCGCTTTAAGACATAACTTTAAAGTCTTGTTACATGAAAAACCATATTCAGGTGTAAATGGCTCCGGCAAACACAACAACTGGTCGTTAATCACCAACACAGGTGTTAACTTGTTATCTCCGGGCAAAACGCCAAAAAATAATCTGATGTTTTTGACCTTCTTTGTCAACACCATCAAAGCAGTATACGAGCATGCAGATCTGCTGCGTGCTTCCATTGCCAGCGCGAGCAACGACCACCGTCTAGGCGCGAATGAGGCTCCGCCAGCCATCATTTCGATCTTCTTGGGTTCCCAACTGGATGAGCTATTGGAGGAAGTGGAATCTGCACGTGTAGCCAAAAAAGTAAAAGCTGAAGCGAATTTATGGCACGGTATTCCGAAAGTTCCGGAACTAAAATTAGATAATACAGATCGTAACCGTACTTCACCCTTTGCCTTTACCGGTAATAAATTTGAGTTCCGCGCCGTAGGTTCTTCTGCGAATTCAGCGTTGCCAATGACGGTATTGAATGCGATCGTCGCAGCGCAGCTTATCGAATTTAAGGCTGAAGTGGACAAACAGATCAAAAAAGGCACGAAGAAGGATCTGGCTATTCTCAATGTTGTTCGTAAATACATTAAGGATTCAAAAGCGATCCGTTTTGAAGGAAATGGTTACAGCGAAGAATGGGAAAAAGAAGCCGCTGCACGTGGTCTTTCTAACATCAAATCTACTCCTAAAGCCTTAGACGTCTATGTGAAAGAGGAATCATTGGCGTTGTTCGAATCACTGGGCATTTATTCAAAACGCGAGTCAGAAGCCCGTCACGAAATTTTGCTGGAAAACTTCTACAAGAAACTTCAGATTGAGGCACGTGTCATCGAAGAGATGGTCAATAACCAGATCGCACCGGCATGTTTTAACTATCAAAACGAACTTATCGAAAATGTGAAAGGCCTAAAAGAACTTGGCTTGGCAAAATCAGCATATAGCTCCCAGCTGAATTTCATAGAACGCATTTCCACGCATGTAAATACGATCCTTGAGCAAACTGAGGCGATGCGTCAAGAGCGTAAAAAAGCAAATCAGATTGAGGATGTACGTGAAAAATCAATCGCTTACGATGAGCTGGTCAAACCTTATTTTGATGTGATTCGCTACCACGTCAATAAACTCGAAAAAATCGTGGATGACAAAAAATGGCCTCTGCCTAAATTAAGAGAGATCTTATTCTTAAGCTAATCTTCATCATAATTTAAAACACGAAGAGCATCCAAGGGATGCTCTTCGTGTTTTAAGAGACCGCTATCAGCTGCTCCCCCGCCTTATTCCGTCGCCATTTGCGGTGACGGACACAGTTTATACTCGTTCGCTACACGCATACACATCAAAATAAAAATTTAAAAAAACTAGATAAACCCAAACAAATAAAATGTTTGTGAAAAATATAAAGTATTTTATTTGTATTTTTGTCGCATTAGTAATAAACTGATTGATGAACTTTGTATTATTGAAAGAGAGATGCTATCCGATTTGTAGCCAAGTTATGCGGTTCGTTCAAGGCGAGCATAGTGGTGACGCGCTGCGCAATGTATCGATCAGTATTTTGCCGAGCTTGGCAATTTTCGTAATGGGAGCTTCGGCCAGTACTGCTATCGGCATTGGCGTGGGATCTTTGTTAACCACATTGACCGATCCGCCCGGCAACCGAAAAGACAAGCTGGCTTCCGCAGCCATCTGTATCCCGACCTTTTTTGTTGCTTCGCTGCTAACGGCTTATCTATTTCCTCACCATTGGCCATTAGTCATTCTGCTTGCAATAGCTGGATTCGTCTTTACCTTATATGGTTTATTTGGTCCACGCTATGCTGCAATAGGCAATATGACACTCATTTTAATGAGCTTTGTTATTGGTCTAGCACCAAAGGATCCGCTAACCGTGAGTCTACAAATTACCAGCGGTGCAACGATTTATTATTTTTTTAGTCTCCTACAAGCTTATGTACATCCCTATCGGTCATTAAAATACGCCATGTCCAATGGCTTTAGAGGTTTATCTCAATTTTTGCTTGTGCGCACCCAATCCTATGATCCGGCTATCCCGCTCGAAACGACTTATAGTCGCGTTGGAAAAGTCCACAGCCAGATCAGTGAACAGCAGGAGTTGATCCGTTCTCTGCTGTTCCGCGAACAAAAAATCATCGGGCAGCAGTGGCACAAAAGCAATTATTGGCT
Source organism: Sphingobacterium sp. InxBP1 (assembly GCF_026191775.1). Lineage (NCBI taxonomy): Bacteria > Pseudomonadati > Bacteroidota > Sphingobacteriia > Sphingobacteriales > Sphingobacteriaceae > Sphingobacterium > Sphingobacterium sp. InxBP1. The sequence continues at coordinate 50,813 of NZ_JAINDX010000043.1, forward strand.
CAGTCAGGTTTATGGCTTGATCGATCTGCATGAATTGATTACCGCACTGGACCACGACTATGATTCCATACGGAAAAACCTTTTGAATACTGGCAGCCTGCCTTTGATCCGGCGTGCCATTCAGGTTCTGGCAGTAGAAATAGATAGCTTTTCCCAGCCCAAAAAACGGTTTCGATATGCACAGCAGCTTTACTATAATAATGTTAAACTTGGAGAAATCCTTGCCGAACTCACCGGAATACAGCAGCAGCAAAGCGGAACTGCTCGTGTCATTCTTCGATCGATTATCAATAACATGCAAGCCATTATCGAAGTGCTCGGCCGCATTCAAGTGGCTTTCTATCAAAATCAGCAAATCCGGGACAGCATAGACAGCACAGAATATCAGCAATTTATCAACCGTCCCCTGAATAGCCCAAGCGGTATAAAAAGTCAGCTCCACCTCAAAAATCCCTTGTTTCGCTTCGCTCTGCGGATGGCTTTGCTTTTTGGTGCCGGCGCGTTAATTGGAACACTTTTGCTGGATTTTAAGTATACTTATTGGATCCTGTTGACTGTTGCAATTGTCGCAAGGCCCGCTTTCGCAATGACCAAGACCCGTAATATTGAGCGAATATTGGGGACAGCTTCAGGTATTTTAATCGGGATACTCAGCCTGACCTATTGTAAAAACCTTTCCATATTGCTTGTTCTTTCAGCAATGGGGCTTTTTGGCTTTTTCCTGTTCAACCGTTCCAACTATATGGTGAGCGTCATTTTTATTACATGGGGTATTGTTATCGCGCTCAATTTATTTGAAGGTAATATCGATGTGATACTGGGCAGCCGTATGATATTTACGCTGATGGGCGCGCTACTTGCTATCGCTGGCTACTTTTTAATTCCGGTACGCCAAAGCTCCGGCATGATTCAGCTGGCCAAAGATGTGGCAGATTTCAACCAGCAGTATTTTCAGATCATCAATAAAAGATTGTCGCACAATCTACAGAGCACGTTCGATATCCGCTTAGCCCGCAAAAAAGCACAGACCGCCATGGCTCAGTTTTCAGAAACCATCTCTCAACTCAAAAAGGAACCGGAGAAAAAATGGATGAATTGGACGCATATTCACCATTTTCAGGCGCTCTCATATCGTGTCAATTCGCATTTGGTCGGCCTATCCATTTCACTGGGTAAGACCAACAATGACAACTTGCACGACGACATAGAGGCCAGAATCAATGAATTAAAACCTTTATTAAAGGATCTGGAACAAACGGCCACACAGCTCCAAGCAAGCAAAACTTAACACGGAAATGATTCCTGAATTAATTAAAAATTGTTTTTCTTTTGCATTAATAGAAAAGAAGTTTATATTTGTATTGTCTTCTGAAGAAGATTTCTAATCAACACCTCCCTTAATCAGCAGGTCTTGATTTATAAAGAAGTGGCGAGAGACTGGCTCTATGACCCACTGGCAACCTTCAATTTGGTTGAAAAGGTGCCAAATCCTGTCCAAAACAATATCGTTTTGGAGCATATAAATGAAATAAGACAATGATTATTACATTACAGCAAACTATCCACACTTTAGGTTCCTATGAGACGAGCCTATTAACAACGAAAGAAGTACAACATCGCATTTCTATGGCTATGCGAATGCGTATGCATATGCACCTTTCAGCTTGTTAAGAATCATTTCCTCTTTTCTGGATAACGATGTTAACAGACCTGCCTGACGGGTGTGTATGCTTCTATTTACCTTATTAATAATTTTTTTGAAACCTTAAATCCGAAATATTATGTCTACAAAAAAGAATTTAAAATTTGAAACACTACAAGTTCACGCTGGCCAAGTGGCTGATCCAACCACCGGATCAAGAGCTGTACCTATATATCAAACAACCTCATTTGTATTTGAAAATGCCGAACATGGCGCTAATCTGTTTGCGCTGAAACAGTTTGGTAATATCTATACACGGATCATGAACCCGACAACCGATGTCTTCGAGCAACGCATTGCTGCGCTGGAGGGGGGCGTCGCAGCTGTAGCTGTCGCTTCCGGACAGGCTGCCCAATTTATCGCGCTCACCAATATTCTGGAAAGTGGTGAAAACTTTGTTGCTGGTTCCAACCTCTATGGCGGCACCTTCAACCAATTCAAAGTATCGTTTAAACGGCTAGGGATTGAAGCGCGCTTCGCCGCAGACGCAGAAGCAGATAAGATCGAAGCATTGATCGATGACAAAACTAAAGCGATCTATGTGGAAACGATTGGTAATCCCAGTTTTAATATCCCAGATTTTGAAAAGATCGCCGCTGTGGCCAAGAAATACGATCTGCCACTCATCGTTGACAATACCTTTGGGGCAGGCGGCTATTTATTTAAACCGCTCGAGCACGGTGCTCATGTCGTTGTTGAATCAGCGACCAAATGGATCGGAGGCCATGGAACAAGTATTGGAGGTGTCATCATCGACGGAGGTAATTATAATTGGGGAAATGGCAAGTACCCTCAGTTTTCTGAACCATCCGAAGGTTACCACGGTCTGGTATTTTCGGAAGTATTTGGTGAAAAAGGCCCTTTTGGCAATATTCAGTTCGCTATCCGCGCGCGGGTTGAAGGATTACGTGATTTCGGTCCAGCACTTTCGCCGTTCAACTCCTTCCTTCTTTTACAAGGACTTGAAACGTTATCTCTACGCGTACAACGCCATGTGGACAATACACTGGAAGTAGCCAAATGGCTTGAGGCTCACCCACAGGTGGAAAAGGTAAATTATCCGGGCCTGAAAAGTTCCCCAAGTTTTGCCAATGCGCAAAAATATCTGAAAAATGGTTACGGCGCGGTCCTGTCCTTTCAATTGAAAGGTGATGCCGCTCAAAAGGCAAATGATTTTATTGATAGCCTCGAACTGATCAGCCATCTAGCCAACGTCGGAGATACCAAATCACTGATCATCCACCCTGCAGCAACGACACACCAGCAGCTTAGCGAAGCCGAACAGGCAAATGCAGGTGTATTTTCTGGCCTGCTACGGTTATCAGTAGGCATTGAGCATATCGATGACATTAAAGCAGATCTGCAACAGGCATTCGATAAGATTAAATAACAGATACCAGACAAAATAGAAGTATACATGAGCAGGCATATTTATCAGCATTCTGAACCTTTCGTTTTTGAAAATGGAAGGGAAATTGCCGATTTACAGATTAGTTATGAAGCATTTGGCCAACCCAATGCCGAACACAGCAATGTCATCTGGGTCTGCCATGCCCTGACAGCAAATGCTAATGTTTTCGACTGGTGGCCCGGACTCTTTGGGACGCATGATCTGTTTAATCCCAATGACTATTATATCATCTGCGCCAACGTCATTGGCTCGCCATACGGCAGCAGCAACCCCTTGTCGGTCAATCCGGATACGGGTCAGCCCTATTACCTCTCCTTTCCCGAGTTCACCGTAAAAGACTTGGTGAAGGCCCATCAGCTGCTTGCAGCACATCTGGGAATTAGCCAGATTGAGATTTTGATCGGGGGCTCTCTTGGTGGCCAACAGGCGTTGGAATGGGCAGCATCCAGGACGATCAGCATTAAGCAACTTATTGTCGTGGGAACCAATGCGGTGCACTCTCCATGGGGGATCGCCTTCAACGAGAGCCAGCGTCTTGCCATTACCGCAGACCGCACCTTTTATGCCAACCAGCCTGATGGTGGCATAAAAGGGCTTAAAGTAGCTCGCTCGATCGCCTTGCTATCCTATCGCAACTACCATACTTATAATCATACACAACGCGATACCGACGACAGCAAACTGGGAGCATACAAGGCATCCTCCTATCAGAATTACCAAGGTGAAAAGCTGGTCAGCCGGTATAATGCCTACAGCTATTTTTACCTCACAAAAGCCATGGACAGTCACCATCTCGGCCGTGGCAGAACATCGGTGGAAGCTGCCTTGGCAAACATAGAATGCCCAACCCTGGTATTAGCAGTCAACAGTGACCTTCTGTTCCCGCCTGAAGAACAGAAGTTTATCGCCAGACACATCCCAAATGCCCATTATCAGGAAATCGAATCCACATTTGGCCATGACGGATTTTTAATTGAAACGGCAAAACTGACGACAGCAATTGCCGAATTTTTAAAGAACAAAGAAACGCAAATCAGCGAATTAGTATAAGAGCAATAAAAAAGATAAGAGAACTTAAGAAGAGATATGAGTAATAAATTAACGATAGGGATGTTTGGATTTGGTGTCGTGGGCCAAGGTCTTTACGATATCATCAAAACCAAAAATCTGAACCTGGAAATCAAAAAATTCGTTATTAAAAATGCCGACAAAAAGCGCTCACTACCAGCAGATCTATTTTCAACAGATCCCGAAACGATTTTGGCCGATCCTGTAATCAACACTGTTGTGGAACTGATCGACGACGCGGATGCGGCCTATAAGTTAACTGTGCGCGCCTTAAAATCAGGTAAAAATGTGGTCTCAGCAAACAAAAAAATGATTGCCAGCCACTTAGAGGAACTGGTAGACATCCAGCAGGAATACGGTACCAGCTTACTTTATGAGGGTGCCGTATGCGGCAGTATTCCAATTATCCGTAATCTTGAAGAATACTATGACAACGAGCTTCTACATTCCGTCAGCGGTATCTTCAACGGGTCTTCGAATTATATCCTTTCGAAAGTTTTCAATGAAAATCAGCAATACGCAGATGCGTTGAAAAAAGCACAGGAGTTGGGCTTTGCCGAAACAGATCCGACTCTTGATGTCGGCGGGTATGATCCCAAATTCAAAGTCTGTATCGTCGCATCCCATGCCTATGGCATCTATGTCAGACCTGACGACGTCTTCAACATCGGGATAGACAAACTAGGACAGCAAGATATTCGATTCGCCAAAGAAAAGAACTTCAAAATTAAGCTAATTCCTACGGCCAGAGAAATCGATGGGGACAAAGTCGTGCTCTACGTACTGCCAAGGTTGGTAAGCAAAGAGAGCATGCTGTATAACGTGGAAAATGAGAACAACGGCGTTTTGGTTAAAGCTGCATTTGCAGACGAACAATTTTTCTATGGTAAAGGTGCCGGCGGCCATCCTACCGGATCCGCGGTGCTATCAGATATCGCGGCACTACGTTATGGCTATCGTTATGAATATAAGAAGCATTTAACATCCAATGCGCTACAGTATAGCCAGGACTATCTGCTTAAAGTCTATTTGAGATATGAAGATGACCTGCTCATTGAGAAATTAAATTTCAGCGAGATTACGGAAAGATATTACGCGGCAGACTTCAAATATGTTATTGGCTATATCAACCTTCAGCAAATTGCAGCCCATAAGGCTGATCTGAACAAAGAAGGCAATTTCATTGCGGAGATCGCGTAGGCAATCAACAAACCAACCTACCTTAAGAATAGCCCCAAGGGGCTATTCTTGTTTATATTCTACTTACCCGCTGCATTGTTCTTGAGCTGCACCTGCAGCACACCTCCCTTTCGTAGTTCTTGAAAAGGAAGCTCCCAGCTGGCCCAGCTCCTGTTGTTCAGCCGGATTCGGTCGACATAGAAGCTGTCTGGCCCATCTTTTTTGACCTCGATAATAAACGGCTGTCTGGACTGCTTCCCTGGCAACTGTATGGTAATGCGGTCAAATAAGGGTGCTCCGATCTGGAAGGCTGGATTTTCGGTGGTCAAACTCCGGACGTCGAACAATCCCATGCTCGACAAAACATACCACGCACCTAATTGCCCCTGGTCTTCATCTTGTCCATAGCCATAACCATGCGTGGCTTCAACACCATAGAATTCATTACATATGGCGCGAACCCATTTCTGGCTCAAATCCGGTCTGTTCGAAAAATAAAACAGCCAGGGAATATGCAAATTCGGCTGATTACCATGATTATATAGACTCTGGATTCCCGCAAAGGCATCAATATGCGTGCCGCCACCAAAGACATGCTTTTGCGACACCATAAATATACTGTCGAGACGATGGTTGAATAGGTCTTTGCCGATCTGCTGAACTAATTCCCCGGGCACATGGGGCACATAAAAGGTATACTGCCAGGCGTTCCCTTCCTGAAAACCACGCCAAGGCTCATACGGATTAAAATTTGCTATAAAACTTCCTTTGTTGTCCCTCGGACGTATAAATTTGGTTGATGGATCATAAAGAACCTTCCATGCTTCGGACAATTTGCGGAATTGAGTGTAATCTGCATCACGTCCCAATGACTTGGCAAATTGCGCAGCTGCTGCGGCCGAAAAGGCATATTCTAACGTGTGCGATGCGCCAAACGGAGATCCAGCAGTTAATAGTTCAGGACTTCCAGTTTCATCCGCTATATAAGGTGAATATCCCTTCTCCACAAATACCCCCACATCCAGCTTTCCCGCACCCGGGATACGCCCATTGGATTCGAGCTCATTTTTTCGGACAGCTTCATAGGCGAGGTTGACATCGTAGTTTCGGATCCCCACATTATAAGCAGCAGCTATCGCCAGTCCCGTAAAGTTGGTCCCCACACCAGATACATATTTACTGTTGGCAATTCCATCACCAAGCCAGCCTGCATCACGGTATACCAGTAGTTGACTCTGTATCCAATCATTGTAGTAATCTGGATAAGCAATGGACCAAAGCTGGGTTAAATTCCAGAACGCACCCCAGATGGCATCCGTATTGTAGTGATGGTGGACAGGCTGTCCCTGCGCATTTAAGGCGATCTTTCCTACCGAACCATCATTTTTTGGATATGAGCCGTTTACATCACTCGCCAGTCCGCGCCCGAGCAGAGCATGGTACAACCCCGTGTAAAACTTGACGCGATCTTCAGGTTTTCCCCCTTCTACGATGATACGCCCCAACGCCTTGTTCCAAGTATCGAGCGCCTGAGATTTAGCCAGATCAAAACTGAGCTTACCAGCTTCCTGCTGAAGATTTAATCGCGCATGATCGACGGAAGTATAAGATAGCCCCGTTTTAATCTCAATGGGTTCACCTGCTTTGGTATCAAATTGCAGATACATGCCGCTTCCCGCCCCCTGTATATCTTTCCGCTGCGAAAAAGTCAAGCTATCCCTAAAGGCACCAAAAGATTTGGGCGCTTTACTCAATTCCGCAAAGAAGTACATCTTGATGCTGGCACCAGGCTGATATTTTTGTACATAGACCGGATTTGTTTCGACATAACCCCAGATACGTTGTTTGTCATAATGTACAGCTGCGTCCACAACGGGGCCGCTTTCCCCCATAATATGTCCGATATCAAAAATAATATTGGCCGCATCGGTTTGAGGAAAAGTATATCGGTGGAATCCAACGCGCTTGGTTGCCGTCAGTTCGGCCAGGACAGCATAATCTTTTAGTTTGACGCGATAATAACCTGCTGTGGCAAATTCGTCGGCCTTATCAAATGATGAGCGATAACCACTATGAGGAATATCCAGTTTCCCCGGCACAGTCCTGATTGGGCCAACAGTAGGTGCGAAAACAATGCCGCCAATCTGAAATTCATGAAAATTAGCAAAACCCTCTATGGACCTGTGACGGTCGTCGTACCCAACGGCTTCCCATCCGGACTTATTGCCGTAGCTGCCGTTGGTACTGGGAGCTACCTTAGCCATACCAAATGGTAGTGCTCCGGGAGTATAAAAAAAATAACGGCTATGGACAGATCCAAGATTGGGTTTCACCCAGGAAACCAGGTCACACTGCTGTTGTCCGCTGACATGGGCTGCAGCAAATAATAAAAATAAATAAGTAATAAGATGTTTTGCCATCGTTGTCAATTAGGTTTACAAACAAACTTACAAAAAAACAAAGAATGTATGAACATATTGACAGTAATAAATCGGGAATAGACGACCGCCCCATTATTAAGCACTTCGCGGTTTCAATAGCATGAACAAATTCAACTCGCTGCTCCTTAATGGTGCTCATGCTCTAAGATGGGCGATCCTGCCTTTCAGTAATCTCTTCGACTTTCCACCGTATAGGTAAAGCTTTCGGCTCGGTAAAAGCCCAGATTATATTCTATTGGTTTACCTGACTGATCATAAACAAATCGTTTACGGGATAGGATCGGATCCCCCATATTCACCTCTAGTTTATCGGCTATGAATTTATTTGCGGCAATAGCATCGATTTCTTCCTGAGAGAGATCTGCTACAACGTGGTAATCGGATTCTAGTATTTCATATAATGGGCGCTTAAAGTCTTCGTCTCCGGTCAGGCCAATCCGGGGATGAAAATAAGAGATAAAATATACAAATGGATCATCTTTCTTGCCTCTTAACCGCTCTAGTTTCAGTAATTTCTGATTTTCATCAACATTAAAAAATTTACTGATGATTTTATCAGGTACGACCCAGCTTACATGAAGTTCAAAATTTTTGACTTCTAAACCTCGATTCTTCATTTCTTGGGAAAAACTCAGCCAATTTTTCGACTTCGAGCTAAATTTAGAGTTGGCAACCTTCGTACCAATGCCTTTCTTTCGGATCAGAAGTTCTTCGTAAACGAGTTTGTTGATCGCCAAACGCAGCGTCGAACGGGAAATGGCCAAACGTTTGGCCAGCTCTATTTCATTGGGCAATAACTTTCCTTCAATATATTCCGGTTGTTTTATCAACTCCCGCAATAGATTCTCTGCTTGAACATGCAATGGAACGGGACTTTTATGGTCTATTTTTAAATTCATGATATCATCTTGCTCAGGCTAAATTAAGATTTTTTGCATAATTAAAAAAATAGACATATGTTTGTATGTATATACATACAATTATAAACTGGTTATGTCGAAAAACTTACTCACCATTTTATGCATCGTCTCTCTTGGAGGGCTTCTTTTTGGCTTCGATATGGCCGTGATCGCCGGAGCCCTGCCTTTGGTTAAGCCATTTTTCGCATTATCTCCGGCACAGGAAGGTATCTTTGTGAGCTCTGCTCTGATAGGTTGTATTCTGGGCGTGCTCTTTACTGGTCCTTTTACAGACAAATACGGACGGAAGCAGCCCTTTATTATGGCATCGCTCCTCTTCTTGCTTTCCGCTATCGGTTGCGGATTCAGCCCAAATTATACGATACTTATTCTGTGCAGAGCCATTGGCGGTCTGGGCGTCGGAATTGCCTCTATCGTTGTACCGCTTTACCTGGCCGAGATTTCTCCCAGTAAATTCCGGGGCAGATCAGTCACCTGTTATCAACTGGCCATTACATTCGGGATTCTGCTTGCCTATATTAGCAATTATCTTATTCTTCAAAAGTATGGGCTGCCGCAACCAGAGCTCTGGCGTACCATGTTCTTAGTTGGAGCAGTACCAGCGATTCTGCTGTGTCTTGGCGTCTATTTTATTCCGGAAAGCCCGCGCTGGCTCGCTAAAAATGGACGGATAGCCGAAGTCGCTCTGATTAGCGCCAAGCTTGGACTATCCGATTTTCAGAAAGCGACTAGTCCTGCCAAAGGCAGCATCAAAGATCTTTTTTCACCTATATACCGTCGCGCTTTTCTGCTCGGGTTGTTTCTACCCCTATTTTCTCAGTTTAGCGGCATTAACGCCATCGTGTACTACGGGCCAAGCATCCTACTCGAATCGGGTATTTCGCTGGATAGCTCTTACCATGCACAGTTGTTTTTTGGCGCCGCAAACGTGCTCTTTACCTGTTTCGCGCTTTGGAAAGTCGACAACTGGGGCAGAAGATTATTGTATATAGTGGGAACATCAGGTGCGGCCTTGAGTTTGCTTTTGACAGGATACCTCTTCGGTCAGCAACAGCAGGCAAGCTCCATTGCCCTGGTTTCTTCTATCCTACTGTTCTTATTTTTCTTTGCCTTCTCCATCGGCCCACTAAAATTTGTCGTCGCAGCAGAAATATTTCCCAATGCCATCCGTGCACGGGCAATGGGAATCAGCATCATGGTCATGTGGGTTTCCGATGCAATCGTGGGGCAGCTGACCCCCATATTGCTGGCCACCTGGGGAGCCCAGTATACGTTCTGGCTTTTTGCTTCGTGCTGTGCTATTGCCTTTGTCGTTGTACTGACTTATCTGCCCGAGACAAAAGGCAAACCTTTAGAGGAAATTGAAAAATATTGGATCGAAAAATCAGAAACAAACGCTAAAGCGTAAACCTATACAAGCAAGTAATCAATTTTTATACGCAACAAATAACATGTTATGTTTTCCAATATCAAAACGACATCTTTTCAATACGACATCCAGCCAACATTCCCTGTTCAGGGCAGATTATCGAACTCTTATGCTGAACTTGTTGATCACCTTCTTGAACATGATATACGTCACATTGACGGTTTTATCGGCGTAAACTGGACAATCCTCATACAACGCATCCAGCAGGAATTCGCAAACCGTGGACTACCTGTCCAATTTATAGCTATGGAAAGCGCCTTCCTGCCTGAATCCGTCATTCAACAAAAAGTGGGCCCTTATCTTGGTGGTAACGATCCTTTATTTGGCAAAAAAGCCACCTTAACACTTTCCGAATATTTCGATATAGCGAAGATGGAAGTTTTACAGAAAACCTTTAGGGAAGCGATGGAAGATGAATATATCTTTTTTTATGGTGTAGGCGCAGCCCTGCTCAATGGTGCTGACAAAGTGATGTATATCGATCTACCCAAAAATGTACTGATCCAACACATGCGCTCAGGGCGCGCATGGAATCTGGCCTGCTCGCCGGATGCTAACCAAAAGGAAATTTATAAACGCTACTATTTTGTCGACTGGGAAATACTCAATCGCCATAAAAGGGCTATAATGCCACGCGTCGCCATCATGGCAGATCAACAGTCGCCGGATGATCTGCCTTGGATTACGGGCTCCGATTTAAGGGCAACGTTAAACCTGATGTCCGAAAACTACTTTCGCGTACGACCGACCTTCGAACCCGGCGTCTGGGGTGGGCAATGGATGAAACAACATCTGACCGGCATTGACCAGAGTGCAAAAAATTATGCCTGGTCTTTCGAAATGATTGTACCCGAAAACGGTATCTTGCTTGAAAATAACGGATTGGTACTGGAGATCTCCTTTGATCAATTGATGTTTCAGGAATGCTTCAATGTATTGGGTAAAGCCCAAGCGCGCTTTGATGTTGAATTCCCCATCAGATTCAACTTTTTAGATACATTTGACGGAGGCAATTTATCTATTCAGTGCCATCCCAGCCCTGATTATGCAAAAACTGAATTTGGGGAAAACTTCACTCAAGATGAATCTTATTATATCGTCGATACAAAAGACAATGCTCAGGTATATCTGGGATTTCAGGCAGACATAGATGCCGACGATTTTCGCGACGCTCTTGAGCAAAGCTTCCATTCAGGCAAACCCATAGCAATTGATAAATACGTTCAAAAGTTTAAAGCTCAAAAACACCAACTGTATTTGATTCCGCATGGCACTGTACACTCATCGGGTAAAGACAATCTGGTTCTGGAAATCAGTGCCACACCCTATAATTATACGTTCAAGATGTATGATTGGCTTCGCCCCGATTTGGACGGCAAGCCTCGGCCATTGAATATTGATCGCGCTTTTGCCAACCTCAACTTTAGCCGCAAAGGCCGGGTTGTCAGAGACAGTCTGCTTTCCCGGCCACAACCTTATGACCTGGATGAACAGTCAAAAAAAATCCATCTTCCGACACACGAGGATCATTTTTATGATGTACTCAGATATGAATTTACACAAGGCGTCCGCATCGAAACACAAGGTCAATGCCATATTATGATGCTCGTTGAAGGTGAAGCTATAGAGCTGATCACCGCTGGTGGAATGAAAAAGATCTTTCACTATGCGGAGACATTTGCTGTGCCCGCAGCAGCCGGCTTCTATTCCCTGTGTAACCTGGGAAAAGGCACTGCCAAAGTAATACAGGCTTTTGTCAAAGACAGCAAATGTTAAATCCAATATATAGACCTAATTAAATAGCACTATGAGAAATTTATTTTTCGCCTTGGCCTCATCCTGTATATTTCTGTCCTGCAATAATGGTGGCAGTAAGACCGCAGGCAATACTATTACAGAGAGCATTCGTCAAGACAGCAGCTTTCAGCTCGTAAAAGATATGGCGAGCAATGTGATCAAGTCTGGATTCAATGCCGGAGACGGCTATGGCGAAGTTTGGATCAGAGACTACAACACGTTTATCAACCTCGCAGTACAGGTACATCCGCATGAACAGCTAAAAGAGCAATTGGCCATATTCTTCAAACTTCAGGGCGAAGATGGCAATATCGCCGACGGATTCGTCAAAAAATCGACTTTGAAAAACGGCACATCGGATTACTATACGATTACCAGTACCTTGGCTCCAGAATATGCCGGCCACAAAAACACCGTTGAAACCGATCAGGAGACTTCGCTGATTCAAGCAGTACACAAATATGTGACAGCGACCAAAGACAGTTCGTTTCTCACACACAAGATAGGCAGGACAACTGTTAAGGACCGAATGGAAAAAGCATTGCAATTTCTGATGGACAAACGCTATAATAGCACCTATGGGCTGCTGTGGGGCGCAACAACAGTCGATTGGGGGGATGTACAGCCCGAACACGACTGGGGCGTCCACCTCGACGAAAATTCACACATTGCTTTGGATATCTATGACAATGCCATGTTTTTGACAGCACTCGACAACTATATGGAACTTGTCCCTGAGAAAAAAGAAAAATGGGCCCGCATCAGGGAGACGATTGCCAGCAATACCATGAAACATCTTTGGGATGACAAAAACCAAAAGTTTATTCCGCACATTTATATCGCTGGCTCTCCATTCCCCAAAGACTTTGACGAAAATAAAATCTATTATCACGGCGGCACAGCTGTGGCCATTGAAGCCAACCTGTTGAGCAAAGCACAGATCAAAACGTCCTTGGACAAAATGATCAAAAATGTAAAGGATGCAGGCGCCGCTACAATTGGTTTGACGATATACCCCACCTATCCTGCCGGTTTCTTTAAAAACAAAGGCATGTATCCCTATGGCTATCAAAACGGGGGCGACTGGACCTGGTTTGGAGGGCGAATGATCCAACAACTGGTCAAAAATGGTTTTCAGCGAGAAGCGTATGAACAGATCAAACCAATGTTGGCACGCGTGATAAAAAACAAAGGTTTTTACGAATGGTATACCAAAGATAACCAGCCTGAAGGCTCAGGAACATTTCGGGGCGAGGCCGGCGTACTTTATGATGCCATCATCTTATTGGAAAATACTACCGAATAACAACCCACTGCCAGGTCCAATCAACAAGCCGTCTACTTTACTTTTGGCGGCGGCTTGTATATAGCCGATAACCAACGTAAAACTTCCGTTGGCATCTCTCTTTGTCTCCAATATAGCTCGTCCGGATGCTACGTCCCCTTCCTCGATTATAAAATAATCCAAATATTACTTTGAAAAATATCCAGGGAACAATACCTTTGCGTTGTTTATAATTAATCTAATTAAGACTACTGTCAAATGAATAAATTTATCATCTACCTTTTCTTGTTCATTCCGGCCTCTCTCCTCGCCCAAGTGCAGCACTCAGCGGAAGTTTACGGTAAAATTTTCTCTTCAGACGGCAAACCCATTACAGGAATAACCGTTAAATTGCTCCCGCAGGATATCACAGTGATCACCAAATCCAATGGCTCATTTCAGTTCAAATCATTGCAGGCCGGTGCGGCGCGACTTGAAATATCAGCTGTCGGGTTACAGCCTGTGGTAAGGGATATCCAAATCGAAGCCAGCAAAAATAGAATTGCGGATATCTACCTCAATGAAGATCAGACTACATTAGAAGAAATCGTTATCAACGGCAACGGCGTCAACAAGTATACACGCAAACAGAGTCTTTATGTTTCAAAAATGCCGCTCAATAACCTCGAAAATTCACAATCTTACACGGTTATCACTAAAGAGCTGTTAAAAAGTCAGCTTAATACGAACTACGACGATGCGCTCGCTAATGTTTCAGGGGTTGACAAACTGTGGGCCTCAACTGGAAGGCCTGGAGATGGCGTCTCTTATTATACTTTACGAGGATTTAGTACGCAGGCTGCAATGGTCAATGGCGTTGTCGGCATCGCCAGCACAAGCCCCGATCCTGCCAACCTCGAAACCATTGAGGTAATCAAAGGCCCCTCGGGAACGCTATATGGTGGCGCTGCAGTAGGTTTTGGAGGCTTAATCAACAACATCACGAAAAAGCCGCTTGACACCGTCGGAGGCCGGCTCAATTACTTGTTCGGCAGCTACGCGCAGCATCGCTTTACCGCGGATATATACGGCCCGCTGACGACCAACAAAAAACTCTTGGGACGCATCAATACTGCATTCTCCAATGTAGGAAACTACCAGGATGCAGGATTCAACAGATCTATTTTCGTAGCACCATCCATCCTTTTCAGAGCCAACGAAAGACTTGATATCCAATTGGATGCCGAACTGTTTCAGAATAAAGCCACCAATCCGTTAATGGTATTTTTAAACCGCTCGAGACAATTATTTGCCCGAACGCCTGATGAATTGTCGTTCGATTTCAACAAGTCTTATACCAATAATGACGTGACCTTCAAAAACCCGACTACAAACATTCGGGGCAATGCAACGTATCGATTCAACGAGCAGTGGACATCGACGACAACAGTTAACTACAATCGACGTAAGGCCGATGGTTATTTCCAATATGTCATGTACCTGCAGCCAAGCAATGATACTTTGATTAACCGATATGTGGCAGACCAGAATTATACAGCCAGTAATTTCAATGCGCAACAGAATTTTGTTGGTGATTTTCATATCGGAGATCTCCGAAACAGATTGCTCGTGGGTGTTGATTATCTTTTCCAGCAGGCAGAGAGTCACAACTCACCATACATTCTGTTTGATCAGCTCAACACATCCTTTGATGATCCGAGATATTCGAGATTCAATGCCGCAAACATCGACGCTGCCATTGCCGCTTCCACAGGTGCCAAAACAAACAACAGAAGCCGTAACCAAGTTGTAGGAGCTTATGTGTCCGATGTATTGGACCTGATGCCGCAATTGCATCTGAACCTGGCCTTGCGAATGGACTATTTCGACAATCGAGGAACTTATAATTTTGATCAGAACACCACAACTGGAGCTTATCATCAGACCGCATTTTCCCCCCGTGCAGGTGTAGTATACGAATTGCTCAAGGACAAAGTTTCTTTCTTTGCCAATTATCAGAATGGCTTCAAAAATGTAGCGCCTGTAGTTCAGCCACATCCGGACATTTCCGGAGATTTCAAGCCTCAACAGGCATCACAATGGGAAGCAGGGGTGAAATTAAGCCTCCTCAACGACAAGCTTGGCCTGACAGCGAGCTATTACGATATTACAGTTGATAATATGCTTCGTACAGAAACCCAGATCATTGATGGCGAATCTTACAATATCACTGTACAAGATGGGACCAGACTGAGCCGCGGAATAGATTTCGACCTGACCGCCGCTCCCATAGAAGGAATGAATCTGATTTTTAGTTATAGTTTCAACAACAGCAAGACCACAAAGGCTGCAGAAAGCGTCAATAACTTACGGCCTACGGAAGCGGGGCCGAAACACCTTTCAAACGTGTGGGCCAATTATACAGTTCAAAGAGGGGCGCTGAAAGGATTTGGAATAGGTGCTGGCCTAAACTACGCTAGTAAAAACCTGATTACAAACAGCGTACCTACGGGTGTATTTACGCTACCTGCTTACTTACTCGTAAATACAAGTCTCTCCTATCGTTATAAACAGGTAGAGTTCGCCATAAAAGGCAATAACCTGACGAACCAGACTTACTTTAAAGGCTGGACGACCGTCAACCCGCAGATGCCCAGAAATATTCTTGGCAGTATCGCCTATCAGTTCTAATAACACATGCAGAATTTATAGGGACAGCTCAGACAAATGGAGCTGTCCCTATTTTCTTTTCATTTTGCACAGAGCTTCTGTTACAATCCCGTTTCTGAAATACATTCTGCAGCTGGAATTCGTTGATTCTCATCTATCAACAAGAAGATGGTATCAGCCCAGCATATTTACATTGTTATTGAGACCATTAAGGCAATTCAATCAGGAACTCATGTTTCGGCAATCTGAATTTTTTCAGTTTCAACAGCCAGTCTTCCTCGGCCTGACGATACCCCAAAGGTAAAAGAACAACACTTTTTAAGCCTATCGTGTCCAACCCCAAAAAATGGTCTAATTCAGCATTCGAAAACCCTTCCATGGGCGTAGCGTCTATTTTCAGTTCAGCTGCCTGAGCAATGGCCATTCCAAAGGAAATATAAGCTTGCTTAGCCGCATGTGCAGCCTGCTGCTCTTCCGTAAGCGCCGCAAACATCGCCTTTAGCCTATTCTTATAGTCATCGGTCGTGTCCAGCGGAAGTCCCCTGTAGGCATTCATCTGATCAAACGTCGTATCTATCCGCTCATCGGTATATTTATCCCATGCAGCAAATACCAAAAGATGCGAGCTTTCAGCAATATTCTGCTGCCCCCAGGCGATCGGTACAATCTGTTCCTTTAACTGCTGATCGGTGATCAGTATCACACGAAAAGGCTGTAATCCCGAAGAACTCGGAGCCATACGCGCTGCTTCAATAATCTTATCTACGTCCTTTTGGTCTACCTTTTTGGTCGGATCGTACTTTTTGGTCGCATAGCGCCATTCTAATGTTTCAAGTAGTGCCATATCTATAATTTACATGCGTTTGCTATATCCTCCGTGCTTAATGTCCGCCGCTAGGACATAGTAGTTTGTTCCCCTCTCTGCAGTAAGCTTAGGGCAGTTAAATATAACAAAATATCAATGTCTAAACATCAATATCGATCGTCTTTTCCATTTTTGTGCAGATTATCTATTTTTTTTAGATCTTTGTTTAATATTAATGAGTAAAAAACGATGTCCATTACCAACGAAAACGAACTGACTGGGATGCAAAAGGCAAGTCAAGCTGTTGCAACAACGTTAAAAGCTATGTGTGATTATGCTAAGGTGGGTATGTCAACCAAAGAACTGGATGAATATGGCGCCTCGATATTGGCGGAGTTTGGTGCAAGATCTGCTCCTGCCCTCACATACAATTTTCCGGGATGGACCTGTATCAGCGTGGACAACGAATTCTGTCATGGCATACCGAAACAAGAACGCCTGTTGGCAGAAGGCGATCTCATTAATATCGATGTATCGGCCGAACTTAACGGATTTTGGGCTGATAATGGGGCTTCTTTTGTCCTGGGACGCGATATTCACCAGCACCAAAAATTAGTACATGCATCAAAAGAAATATTACAAAAAGCCATCAAAAACATTCGCGGTGGTGTCAAAATCGCAGATATTGGACAGCTGATGGAAAGCGAGGCCAAAAAAAGAGGGTATAAAGTCATAAAAAACCTTGGCGGCCACGGCATCGGAAGAAGCCTTCACGAAGATCCGGATGAGCTGCTCAATTATAAAAATAGATTTGACCAAAGGCGATTTCGAAAAAATACAATAGTAGCTATTGAAACTTTTATTTCAACTGCCTCCACTTATGCGACAGAACTAAATGATGGGTGGACGATGGTGGGTGACAAAGGTGGCTACATGGCACAGCATGAACATACGATCATGATTACCGATGGAGCCCCCCTTATCTTAACAGCGGAGAATGGCATCTTCGATTAAGAAGTAGCTTTTCATTCGCCAACCTTGTTTTCCATCAAATCGATAAGCTTTATTTTTAACTGCTTTTGTTCGACAAGCCGCAGCACCAGTTCATCAATCCTTTTGCTCGACTGTACCGCCATTGTGAATAATTTGTCATTCAGGTCGAATGAGATTGATATCACTCCCGGTACCAGTAAAAAAATATAGGTTTCAAGTTCCTTTCTTCGCGAAAGAACGGCTTTGCCTACCGCAAATAGTTGTACATAACGAATCATAACTGACAAAAAATATAGACTATAAACCTGATTGTTCACTTGCTCCATAGCATTTGACAACAACCTTGTACTGAAATTGCTTATAGCTGAGAAACAGTCCCTCCAACCCTTCCAGCCGTCGTAATATCTTCACCTTTCGTCTCCGGCTTTCAAGTATCTGAGCCAGATGGTCGGCAAAATCCAGATCTGCATCAATAAGGATAAATTGGTCCGCCCTGCCTTCGGACACCATCTCCTCGGTCTCTTTGCGATTGAAACTCGGGTTGATCATAATCATTGTATTTACTACTTTCATGTCGACCGTAATTTGGGACACTCTGGGTGGAGGCAGCGTGTCACATCTACGACAAACCATCCGCCCCAATGCCTGTTTTTGAAAAAATGCCCGTTCCACTGTGGGAACGGGGGTTATTCGCCCTTAAAAAATAAAACGATTAGAGCCATCCTCCACCAAGGGCACGATAGAGTGATGTTATAGCATGTATTTTCTGAGACTTTATCGCTGCTTGGTCGAGCTCCGCTTGTAGTTTGTTGGCCTGCGCCACAAGTACTTCCAGATAGCTTGCCTCATTGAATTTATAGAGCAGAAGCGCATGTTGGACCACTTTGATCGAACGTTCGACCTGTAGATCGGAAGTTTCCAGCTGCTCGTCCAGCTTATCCAGCTGAACCAGCGCATCTGAAACTTCACCAACTGCTTTTAACATTGTCTGCTTGAAATTTAGCTCTGCCTGATCTTTTATGATTCTAGACTGTTCAAGCTGCGTTTTTAACCGCCTTCCGTTCAAAATCGGTTGCACCAAAGTGCCTGTTGCTGCAGCAAATAAAGCTCCTGGGAAATTAAACCAGTTGCTCGCCTTGAATGCATTTAAGCCTCCTTGAGCCGTAATATTTAAACTGGGATACATGCTCGAACGGGCCACATGTATACTAGCCACGCTCCGCCGGATATCCAGCTCACAGCTGCGGAGATCGGGCCGGTAACTTAATAAGTTCGCTGGGATACCAGCAGATAGTCCGATCGGAAACTGCACCTTTTCCAACCTTGTAGTCCGCCGGATAGGCCCCGGCACTTCCCCAACCAAGATGCTAAGCGCATTTTCCTGTACCTGAATATTCGCTTCGATGACCGGTATCTGTTTGTTGATCTGATCACGCGCGACTTCCTGTTGCTGTGCCGACAGGATGTTCCCCAAGCCCAGTTCCACCTGCTTGTTCAAAATAAAAAATGTACTATCGGCCAGCCGTAGGTTGCTGCGCGTAATTTCCAATTGCCTATCTAATAACAGCAGGTTATAATAACCACGAACTACTTCCGCTACCAACCGTGTTTTTATTGCGCGGGCAGCCTCTTGTGTTTTAAGAAAGTCTGCAAGTGCCTCCTGTTTTTGCGCCCGCAGTTTACCCCAGATATCTGCCTCCCATGAAAGCTGGATGGAGGAGGTGTAATCCGTAGTATATTTCTGCCCCATAAACTGACTTGCCATCATTCCATTCATACTATTGTCTGATGGCCGATTGATGCTTGCATTAGCGAGGTTCGCATGAATGACCGGCACTTGAAGCCATTTCGCCTGCTGATAACCCTGCGCAGCAAACTCAATCTGCTTCAATGCAATCCTGAGATCATTATTCTTGGCCAGCGCGCTGTCCAGTAAGGCGACAAGCAACTCATCTTTAAAAAAATCACGATACGAGACCTTTGCAATACTACTGTCCACCTCGGCCACGCCAACCTGATTGCGGTAGTGTTCCAGCGGTTTAAGCTCCGTTTCTGCATATTGTGGTACACGGCATGCCTGCAGGGAAAACAGGATGGCAAGTACACCTAGATAACACCTGCTATTTTTTCTTATTTGTCTCATTGTCCAATATTCTTTATAGTTCATACTCCCACTCGGTTTCATCGCATTTTTGTCCATTTAGCTTTTCATGAAAATATTGGAATACGACAAAGAGTACCGGTGTCAAAAATACCCCTAATATCGTTCCTACGAGCATGCCGAATATAGCCGCATAGCCAATGGAATGGTTGCCCATCGCCGAAGGACCGACGACAAAAACAAGTGGAACAATGCCGGTAATAAATGCCAGCGAAGTCATTAAAATAGGCCGCAACCTGGCCTTTGCTCCTTCTACGGCAGCGGCAATCAAGCTTTTTCCTGCTTTCCGTCGCTGGCTGGCAAATTCGACGATAAGGATACCATTTTTAGCCAATAGACCAATGAGCATGACCATAGCAATCTGTACATAGATATTATTGGCTATTCCGGCCATGCCGATCCCCATAAACACCCCCGAAAGACCCATCGGAATCGAAAGCAGAACAGCAAAAGGTAAAATGTAGCTTTCGTATTGAGCAGAAAGCAAAAAATACACAAAAACAATACAGAGCACAAAAATGAGAGTTGTCTGCGATGTTGCCATACTTTCTTCCCGGCTCATTCCTTTATAATCAAAGGTATAGCCAGGAGGAAGAACCTGTCCCGCAACCTCCTGAATCGCAGACATCGCCTGCCCTGTGCTGTACCCCGGAGCAGGCATAACAGTGAGATTGGAAGCGTTAAACAGATTAAAACGCTCAACCACCTCAGGTCCTGTAACCGGCTGTATGCTGACGAGGCTGCTGATCGGTATCATCTCCTGGCGACCATTCTTCACAAAGACGCCCTGCAGCGACTGTTCGTTGGTCCGGTTCTCAGGACTGGCTTGTACCAGAACCCTGTAATACTTGCCGAACCGGTTAAAGTCCGATGCCTGAATGCTGCCATAGTAGCCCTGCATAACACCGAGAACCTCACTCACAGCTACGCCAAACTGCGCTGCTTTCGCCTCGTCTACTTTAACTTCATACTGCGGATAGGTGACATCGAATGTGGTGAAGGCCACTGCAATTTCTGGTCTCTGCATCAATGCTCCCATCATACCATAGGAAATGTTGCCCAATTTTTGCAGCTCAGCATTTGTTCTATCCTGCAACACCAGCTCCATACCACTCGAATTTCCAAATCCATCAACAGTTGGCGTGTTTAAAACCAAAAAATTAGCCCGTTTATCACTGGCAAGCATAGCTTGCAATTGCCCCATAATGATGGGAAGCTCACGGACCTCACCCCGGTCTTTTCCGGCTTTCAGACGGATAAAAAAGGTTCCTGCAGCAGAAGACATCGCACCCGTAAAAAGGCTTAAGCCATTTACCGCCATTACTTCGCGTACTGCTGGATGTGCCATCAGCTTGTTTTCTGTATCCGACATCAGTGAGGTGGTCCGGTCTTTAGAGGTACCGGCGGCGAGATTTGCCGTGATAATTATAAATGACTGATCCTCATCGGGAATAAATCCCTTGGGGGTATGCATACCATACCAGGCAAACAAACCACCAAAAAGGGCCAATAATGAAAATGCAATCCACTTGCGCTTGATCAACAACAATGTCGCCTTGCCGTACCGAAAGGTCAGCTTATCAAAAGCAGCATTGAAGCCAGCGAAAAAACGCTCTTTGAGATTCGATTTATAAGGGCTATGCTGGTGATCCTGATGTGGTTTTAACAATAATGCGCATAAAGCCGGACTTAAGGTAAGAGCATTCACGGCCGAGATCACAATGGCGATAGCTAGTGTCAGCGCAAATTGCTGATAGAATAGTCCAGTAGAACCCTCCATAAAAGCAACAGGAACAAAGACCGCCGACATGACCAGCGTAATTGAAACGATAGCTCCGGAAATTTCCCCCATCGCCGACATCGTCGCCGCTCTGGCATTTAACCTTCGGCGTTCCATCTTAGCATGTACGGCCTCCACCACAACTATAGCATCGTCCACGACGATACCGATCGCCAGTACGAGGGCAAAAAGTGTTAGGATATTAATCGAGAAACCAAATACCTTCATGAAGAAAAACGTTCCCACAATAGATACGGGTACGGCAATAGCGGGAATCAGTGTCGAACGGAAATCCTGCAAAAAGATAAATACCACGATAAACACCAAAATAAAAGCCTCGATCAGTGTCTTGATGACCTGATCAATGGACTGGTCCAGCGATTCCTTGGTAGCATAGGGAATTTTATATTCCATTGTGCCGGGAAAAGACCTGGCAAGTTCTTCCATCCGCTGCTGCAGCGCGATCTGTACCTCATTGGCATTGGAACCGCTCATTTGGAAAATTGCCATGGTAACTGCTGGCTTCTTGTTGTAACTTGAGACTACGGTATAGCTGTATGCTGCAAATTCCACTTTGGCGACATCCTTCAGCCGAAGTAGCGAACCATCATTCTGCGCCTTGATGACAATATTTTCATATTGCTGTGGCTCTGTAAACTTTCCCTTGTAGCGCATCACGTATTCTTTTACTTCTGCGCTCTGTTCTCCGAATCGGCCCGGAGCGACTTCGAGGTTCTGGGACTGGATAGCACGTGATACATCGTGGGGTGTCAGGTTGTAAACCGTTAACTTATTCGGATCCAACCACACGCGCATTGCGTAATCTTTGTTACCATATACCATGGCATCTCCGACCCCTTTGATTCGTTTGAGCTCGGGAACCACGTTGATTTTACTGTAGTTCTCTAAAAATAGATCGTCTAGTTCACCGTTCTTACTGGTCAACGTGACCATTGCGATCATGCTGTTCTGTCGTTTCAGCGTTGTGATACCGCTCTGGATAACTTCAGCAGGAAGCTGATTGGTCACCTGGGCAACGCGGTTCTGAACATTGATCGCAGCCTGGTCAGGGTCGGTTCCCAGCTTAAAGATCACTGTAATATTTAAGGTTCCATCATTGCTCGCCGTTGATGAGATATAGTCCATATTTTCGACCCCATTTATCGCATTTTCCAATGGCGGCGCAACAGATCTTGCGATGGTCTCGGCATTAGCTCCGGGATAAATCGCGGTCACCATCACGGTTGGAGGCGCAATATCGGGAAATTTGGTGATGGGCAGGCTGACCATGCCCACCAATCCAAGAATGACCAGCAGAACAGAGATAACAGTGGCCAACACTGGTCGTTTTATGATCGTTTTTAACATGAAATCAATACTTATTTTTGGTTGTTAATTTGCTTCTGTGCGGTTACTTCCATCCCCGGTTGCAGGCGTTCAAAGCCTTGGGCGATATAACGGTCGCCCTGCTTTAGACCGTCCCGCACAATAAAATGATCCCCAGACTTTCCCGAAACAGAAACAGGTATCTGTACCACTTTATTATCCTTGTCCACGCAATAAGCAAACACCTTGTCCTGATGTGAAACAGTAGACGCAATGGGCAACAAAGGAATGTCTTTAAGCTGCTGATGCATGACAATTTTGCCTGTATTTCCACTGCGAAGCTCCGACTTGGGATTGTCAAATCGTGCGCGGAAGGTAATGGAACCTGTACTTTTATTGAACTGCCCCTCGACCGCGTCGATATATCCTTTAATAGGATATTCTTCGCCATCCGCAAGCAATAGGCTCACCGGTGCTGCATTCCTTAGCTTTTCCGCAACAGTATTCCCGGCATGTTGCCGCTGAAACCGCACAAAATCAGCCTCGCTTAAACTAAAATAGGCGTATACCTGATGAATATCGGAGATAACGGTCATTGCTTCTTGATTGGCTGGAGACAGTAAACTTCCCAATCGGTATCTGAACCGACCAACATAGCCGTTAACGGGCGACTTGATTATCGAAAAATCCAGATTGATTTTGGCCGATGCAATTGCTGACCTAGCCTGCGCCACCGAAGCCTTGGCCGCCGCGTAGCGGGCTTGTGCTTCCTGTAACTGTATATCTGAAACAATTTTGTTGCTGACCAATGCTGTTTTCCTGTCCAATTCTATTTTCGCAGTCAATAAATTGGATTCGGCTGTTGCCAGCAGCGCTTTGGCATTGGTCAACTGTTCCTGAAAAATACGGTCTTCAATTTGGAATAACGCTTGTCCAGCCTGTACGTAATCCCCTTCGTCAACAAATATTCTTTGCAGATAACCTGTCACCTGTGGTCGTATTTCGATCGTAGAAACGCCTTCGATCGCACTGGCGTACTCATGCTGTACAGCCGCATTTCCTGTGGTCACGGTACCAAAAAGCACTTCCGCAGGTCCCTGCTGATAACCTTCTTGTTGCTTCCCCCGACAGCCGGAGAGCAGTGCCAAGGCGATAAACAGGTTTGTAGCTTTCTTTTTTATGGCATTTTGCTTCATATGGATTTTTGCTTATTGTTTTTATGTGTAGCAAAAGTCCAAAAAAACCGATGTGAGAACTCGGTACAAAGACGCTAAAATTTGTCCAAAAGACGCTAAAAAGAAAATCGCGCAGCTCCAGCTGGAAAAACTCCAGCCGTATAAACGCTATTGGATTCTGCATAGTCCGCATGACCAAATCGCTTAGAAAAAATCGTCCATTTTATAGTCGCTTGGCTTCCGATTGGTGTGTTTTTTAAAAAACTTGCTGAAGACCGTCTGGTCCGAAAAATTCAGGGTACAAGCGACCTGACTCACATTGCTGGCCGAACGCTTCAGCAGGATTTTCGCTTCGATCAGTAAAATTTGGTTAATAATCTCCTTTGGAGTACGCGACATTGCTTTTTTTACCACTTTCGTTAAATATTTTCTACTAACGTACAAACGGTCCGCGTAAAACTGTACGTCATGATGTGCCGCAAAGTGCTCACGTACCAACGCGAAGAAAGCACTGGTAATCTCTTCCTCACGTGGAGAAAAGTTGGTCTGCAGGCGAAGCTGTTTGGAATAGTTTTCAATATCATACATGAGCAACGAAAAGAAATGCCATATCATCTCGCTGCCATAGTAGACAATATTTTTTAAATCATTGAGACTGCCTAGCTCCTTCATATAGAAAGCAAGACGATGATAAAGCGCCGGCTCGTCGCGGATGATATATGATGGATGGCTCGAAAAATTCTTTAAGATCTCATTTGAACGGTAATTGAACCCAGCGTCAGACAACATATCGATGGAGAAAAAAATCTGCTTTTGTCTAACATCCGCAGAAAAGTAAATAACTTTAAAGATCTCCTGTGGGACACAGAAAAGAATATCCCCTTTCTGGAGCTGGTACTCATAGTCCCCCACCCGATAGTAAGAAGTACCTTCTTCGATTAATATGATTCCAAAAAAGGATGCGCGGTAGTAACAACCACGTTGGATATGCATGGTCTCCCCATTTACGTCAAGGACCATATATTCTTTGCTACGAAGCGGAAATAATGAATCGCCTATCATATCCTCCATAGTGAGGGAAATGACATAATCCCTTTTCTTCATCAGTATACATTTAGCTTAATATGATTATGAAATCGTCAAAAATAAAGGATACCAACAGGTTAAAAATCATAGAATCGTCTTCCTTTACAATTTGACATTAAACAAACGGAAGCAAAAGCAACGGCAAATAAACTTTACAAATGACCACCAAAATATTAGGGGGGCCTCTCTTCCGAGAAAACCCCCAAATAATATATCTTGTTGCGCCTGATCTTCAAGCAGCAAATTAGCCGCTGCGATGATACTACAAAGATACAACCGATACTCGAACAAAAAAGTGACCAAAATCATATGGACATAAAAATTGGAAAATTTACGGCACACACACATGTTTTACACCAAATAGATTAAAAAAGTCCCTTATAACAGCTAACTTAGTAGCCACAATCGCCTGTAAAGGTTATTACTGACTTAAATCATTTACGACATTGGGAGAACTTATTCATAGTAAAATATATGGAGCGGAAAATGGCGGCACCCCACTTCTCGTGCTGCATGGTCTCTTTGGCATGGCAGATAACTGGGGGTCTTTTGGCCGCAGTTTTGGCGAAAAAAGACAGGTACATCTATTGGATCTTCGCAACCATGGACGCAGCTTCCATAGCGATGATATGTCCATTGAGGTTATGGCAGAGGATCTCCTAAATTACATTCTGTCCATAGGTGCACAAAAAGTAGTCTTGCTGGGGCATTCACTGGGTGGTAAGATCGCCATGCAGTTTGCTTTTGATCATCCTGCCCAAGTAGAAAGATTAATTATTGCCGATATTGCGCCTAAAGCATATCCGCCGCATCACGGAGATATCTTCAACGCCTTATGCGCCGTGGATTTTAACAAGGTAGACAATAGAAAGGATGTCCAGGACAAACTGGAACAGTACCTTCAGGATCCAGGTGTCATTCAGTTCCTGCTCAAAAACGTCTACATAAAAGAAGACCGGACATTAGGCTGGCGGTTTAATTTGGATATTTTGCAAAAAAAATACGCCGATTTTATTACTGTCGGCATAAAGTCTGGTCTATTCCCCGGGCCTACTTTATTTCTCGCAGGAGAAAAGTCCCGCTATATTCTCCCCGAGGATAAAGACGACATCAAAAGACAGTTTCCAAATGTCAGATTCGAAACGGTACCGAATGCTGGTCATTGGGTGCAAGCAGAAAATCCACAGGCCTTCGATTCCTTTGTAGCAGATTTTCTGGCGAATTAACCAAGCCTTCCAGCCCCAGATGAATAAACGAACATTATGGGGCTGGACGAGACAGTGTCTTATGTATTGGTTTTTCCCAAAGCAGCAGCATACGCTTTTAGTGCACGGTCCCGTGCAAATGCGTGGTCGACCATGGCCCCCGGGTATCGACCCGACACGAGCTCGGGAATCCAGCGGGAGATATACACCCTATTTTTATCATATTTTTCTGCCTGAAGTATTGGATTAAAAACCCTAAAATAGGGTGCCGCATCACATCCGCTTCCTGCCGCCCACTGCCAGTTCCCGTTATTGGCGGCCAAATCATAATCGTTCAATTTTTCGGCAAAATAGGCTTCGCCCCAGCGCCAGTCAATCAACAGATGTTTGCAGAGGAAGCTGGCCGCTATCATCCGAACGCGGTTATGCATAAACCCCGTCTTGTTCAACTGTCGCATGCCTGCATCAACCAAGGGGTATCCGGTCTGTCCTTCGCACCATCGGTCAAATTCCTCCTCATGGTTACGCCATTGAATATCATCATATTTCTTTCTGAACGACTCCTTGACGACATGTGGATAATGATACATTATTTGCATAAAAAATTCACGCCAGATAAGCTCTGAAAGCCAAACTTCATTTTTTTCCAACGCAAAGGCCACACATTGACGGATACTGATCGTACCGAAGCGGAGTGCCATGCCCAAATTTGTCGTTGCCGACAATGCCGGAAAGTCTCTATATCTGTCGTAGTTCGCTATAATTTCAGCATCTAAACGCGGAAGACGAAATAGCAAATCCGTCTTTTTAAATCCCAGCTGCTCTAGGGGCATCAAAGGGATATGCTCCTGCTGAAGAAAATGACCCACTAGGCCAGATGACGGCTGATAAGTATGCCGTTCTAATTCTTCCCGCCATTTTTTGGCATAAGGCGTATAGATCGTATAGGGTGTACCGTCATTTTTCACAAGCTCGTTTCTATCAAAGATGACCTGATCTTTTACGCCTCTAAACGGAACACCGGAAGCTTTCAGGAACTCGAAAATTTCCCGGTCTCTTTGAATAGCCTCGGGTTCATAGTCGCGGTTACAATAGACTTCCTGCAGATCATAATGCGTCGCTAAGGTGCCAAACACGGTTAGCGGATCACCCCTGAAGACATTTAACCTGGCACCGTATTTTTGTAACTTTCGGTTGATGCCCTCCAGTGCCTGATGGATATAATCTACGCGCCGGTCGGTCTTACTGGCAAGCCGCTCCAAAATATTGGTGTCAAAAATAAAAATAGGCAACACAGGCAGCCCCGTGGCCAAGGCTCGCGACAACCCCTTATTGTCTTCCATACGGAGATCCCTCCGGAACCAAAACACAACAACTCTCGTAGCTTTTTCCATCAATTATACGCTCGCTCTGTGGCCAGCTCTCTTTCTGTTACTTAGTTTTTCAAATCTGCCTGTCAATGACAAAACGGTAGTTCATATCACTCTTCAACAACCGCGCGTAGGCCTGGCTGATATCCTGTATCTGCTTTGGTCTGTTTAGACCTGCTGTGGAAGCCACTGTCTCAAAGCGCATATTGAAAATGTCCTCATATCAAAAAAAGATAGATGAATTGTGTTAAACTATTTTATTGTCAAACTGGCTATTGTCCATCCGATTACAAGTTAGAATAACCTTTAACGACATAAAAAGTTTGCTACCACCCTATAAAATTCAAATATTAGACGACTTTTCGGTTTCGTTGCCATCCAATGGCTACATTACGACAAATGGCAACCCTACACGGCTAAGGTTAACAGCCGATAGCTTCATACGACTTCGACTTGAACCAATTGGAGTGCAAGGCCTCATTGCTGGTAGGTATTCAGGATTGAAAACGCCAAACGGTTATGATCCTGACAAAAAGTAAAAACTCACGTGCATCCAGCAACAGGGTTATTTCAAAATTTTAATCACCATTTGTTCCAACTGATCTACCCCAATACCTCTGACATTTAACTCGTTAATGTTGCGAGCAAGTAATACCTCTTTGCCTGCATTTTCCAGTGCAAGCGCCAACTCATCCAATCTCTCCACTTGGTCATGAATTAGAATATATCGTTCAACGGTTATTTCAAGCAAGTCAGAAGATAATGAATCGATAACTTCATCCGTATCCATCAGGACGAACAAGTCACGTGATGCACCATTCTCCCCGTTCATATAGCCAATTTTTACATTTTTTCCCATTATATTTCTTTTGCTTTTATGAGACGCATCATTTTTTTATCGAAAGAAATTGAATAATCTGAATAGCCGATTCATCATCTGGACAAATTTTGTATTTATGTCGAATATTCACGCAAAAAAAAACGCGATTTTCGTTTATATTGAAAAGAATTCCCTCTCCGAAACTCCGTTCATTCGGTCAGCACAAGCCTTTCACACAGATACTTGTTAACCAGGCGAGCCTTGTTTCGAAATCTGGAAACCGGTCAAAAAGGATAACTTCCTGTTCAAAACAACGAGACGTTGTGACAAGCATTTCCGAAAGAAACAAAACATCTTTTTTCTCTAAAGACTGAATCTCCTTTTTGCTTATCGCCACTTCGATCATTTCACGAACCAGAGCAATCTCTTCATCCAGCATATACCGTGTCTTAGAAAGCAGTAGTGCGGGATCAGATTTGAGGTCCTCAAACGCCAGATGGAAACGTTTAGTAATCAAATTGATCTGTCTCAGTTTCGCTCTTAGGAACCCCGTCAGGTTGTGCTCCAAAGAGGCGTTTCTATTATAACTCGCTTTCGCCATGGTAAATACCTCTCGGCATAAATACATCGCTATTGCATCGAAAACAGCCATCTTACTGTCAAAGTAATAGTACAATGTACTACGTCCCTTACCACATGCTTTTGAAATATCTTGCATCGAAACGCGCGTATAACCGTAAGTCTCGAAGACTTTCATCGATGAAAGAATAATTTCTTCCCGGATATTTTCTTGCTGCACTGTCATTACTCGACAAACATACAAAAAATGTCGAAAATTCATATATTTTTTCGACTTATTGCAAAAAAGATTAATTTCACACCATGATCGCAGATACTTTTCCTATTTTAACAACGAGCCGACTCTATTTACGTCAGATTCTGGATAGTGACGCTGAGTCGTTATTTGCTTATTTTTCAAAAGACGAGGTGACTGTATACTATGACTTACCTACGTTCGAGTCTATTGAAGAAGCGTATACACTGATCAGCAACTGGCAGCAAAATTTCGAAAAGGGGACAGCTATTCGATGGGCCATCTGCTTAAAGACCGATCCGCAACAACTGGTCGGTACCTGCGGCTTTCATAACTTTTCCGCCGAGCATTTTCGTGCAGAAATCGGCTATGAACTTCACCCTGATTTTTGGCAGCAAGGAATCATGACCGAAGCAATTTGTGCGATCATTTCTTTTGGATTTGATAACTGTAGACTGAATCGCATCGAAGCCTTTATTGATCCTGATAATCTCGCCTCCCGTAGGCTGCTGGAAAAAATGAACCTGACCTCCGAAGGAGTTCTGCGTGATTATTTCTTTGAAAAAGGACGTTTCGTCGATGGCGAAATCTTTGCCTTACTAAAGAAGAATTATGTTGAGCCAGTTTCCTGACCTGTCACTATAGGCGATACTGATCATATCTGCCCAAGGGTTCGTGCAATACCTCTCCTTCTCCAGCATTATAACTTTACCAATTTCGCTTCTGATCTTCTTTCCAGTCAAAAGGCAACAATTCTTCTAGCTTCTTAAATACCCCTTTTTTGACTTCTACCACAGCCTCTAGGTTTTGCCTGGACAATTGGCTGATCAATTCCCTGCAACGGCCACATGGCGGTACAGGATTGCCAGCACTGTCGACAGCTACAATTGCCCTGATCACAGACTCATGATGTTTTAGCATTTCGGCAACTGCAGCATGCTCTGCACAAAATCCCATAGAACAGGCGGTATCTATGCTGATACCCGTATAAACATTTCCCGCAACGGTTTCTATGGCCGCTGCGACTCCTCCATATTCAATAAAATCGTTCAGCACTCTCGTACCTGCAATTTCTTTTGCGATTTCTTTAAGGTTTTTATTCATTTCACTTTCTCCATGCGCCCGTTTCGGTTCAGCTCATCGCCATACCAGGCCAATGCAAGTTGTTGTTGTGTCTTTAGAAACTGGTCCTTTTCTTTATTATAATCATTTCCATTTTTCCAGTCCTGCTGGACTAGCTGTTCTTTCAGCTTTTGATAAGCTGACCGTATTTCCGGATGTGCTTTTAAATAATCACGAAAGGCAATATGCCGAACCCAATCTGCGGTACCTTTTACAAATGCATGCACCTGTGCCAGCCGGAGACCGTGGTCGTGCAGTATTTCCGGAATCTCCTCATCCACCTCGACCACAGTGGGAATACCAAATTGTAGGGCTGGCTGCTTCAGGAATACAAAAAAGCGACGTCCCGGCCAATCTCTGTTATACTTCTGATAATAAACCACGTGCGGTAAGCGAAGCAGCTCGGGAACACGGTTCAGATCAGCCTCACTACGCAGACCAAGCTGTATATCAATGATCGGTTTTGCGGAAAGTCCTTCTACAGCTGTACTGCCAATATGTTCAATACGTGGTTTCAGTGGTTGTAGAACATCGCTTAATTGTTTTTTGATGCCTTCAAATTGATCTTTCCAGATCTGCTGGTAAGGCTGAAAGGGTAGTTTCATATGGATAGTAGCCAGTATTGTTATTTACGTTTGTATGTCAGGAAACGCTGGGTTAAATATTTTCGTACAGGAATATCATAATATCTCAAGCAGCCATAGGCCAGCACAATACTCCCAAATACCACAGCGGCAGCTCCCGGAAGAGACTGTTCAAAAGTAAGCTGTTCATTCTTTACCCACGCATAATAGACATAAATAAAAGGATAATGTACCATATACAGCGGGTATGAAATATCACCAAGAAATTTGCATAACCAGTTCGTCAGCCTATCGCTGGCAGTTCCGCTGGCCCCCAGCACAACGAGCAATGGAAATACCATGACACAGCAGAAAGTATCGTACAGCCCGTTCATCCAAAGGTTCTCGGCTCCACCGATACGCGGAATGGCTAATAATGCGACAAGAATAAGACCACAAGTCCAGAAGGCGCCCTTAAACCGGAAGGGTTTAAAAACTCGGGACAACAATAGGCCCGCAGAAAATGAAAACAGAAAACGTAACGATCCAGCGGTAAACTCAGTTGATGTCAGTGAAAAGCCAGCACAGATATCACCTAATGGGCCCCATACGGCGAAAATCGCCAATCCACATGCGGCCATTGCGACTACACCACCGAGTAGCCCTGTGGAAAGTCTCCGGAGAACCAAAGCATAAAGGATATTGCCGATATATTCAAAAAGCAAGGACCAGCTCGGGCCGTTCAATGGAAACATCTCCCCCAGTCCCCGCACTTCCTGACCCGGAAGTGCGGGAAGCAGCAGCGCATTCAACAACGTAGCGATAAAAAGTGACGAAACTGTCACCTGCGTCACGTCCCATACCGAACATTCCTGGAAATAAAATAGCCCAGCACCCATAAGCGCACCCGCTATGACCATAGGGTGAAGACGTATAAGTCTGCGCTGGATAAAATCCTTAGTCGTCATCCTGTCCCATCGGTCATCATAGGCATAACCAACAACAAAGCCTGAAAGTATAAAGAAAAAATCTACCGCCAAGTAGCCATGGTTGATCCGTTGATCCAAGTGGCTGCTCGCAAAAGCTTCGAAGATATGAAAACACACAACGGTGATTGCGGCGATTCCACGGAGACCATCCAATACCGGATAGTGTGGTTTGCTGTCTTTAAAAACAGGGGTTGAAACAGACGAATTTGTCATAAAAATTTGTTTGACCGAACCTGATATCTCAAGCAGCTAAGATAACAAATTTAAACAAGAGAACAGAGCTCAGCAAAGCATGAAACAAACCATCAGAACGCGCTGTATAAGTTGCTAATGAACCACCGGTATGTAATCCCGCAGATAGGCTTTTTCTTCACGCATGCGCTGTATATATGTTTTACTGTAAATCTCGAGAAGGATATCAGAAATATTTACACTGGTATTCTCCTCCCCGGCTTCCTCACCAAAAGAGAATATCTGCTCCTCTTTCCGCTCTTTTTTTGACAGAAAATAATAAAAATCTTCGCTTTCCCAGCCACTTATACCGGTACTAACATCTGCGGTCACCGGCAATGGCTTGTATTGCTCTTGAAGAAAGCTACGGATTTTTGCGTAATCCGTCTGATTCTTTGAAGACTTTGTAGCATGTAAATAAGCAAATTGGCCATCCTCGCTCTCCGCCATGCTGACTGCCGGAAAAGCAACACCATTAAGTACAGCTAAAGTATCTTTATCTTCATGATATGATACCGTAGTATACCTGTAACCAAAATATTTGTGCGGTTTACGATTTCTGGTCTCCCAGTTCGACGTCGACTCTAAATAATAAGCGGTGGGCAGACTTCCTTGCGTATCAAAAAACGCCAGTGTATCCTTTTTGAATGTCGCTGTCTCAAATACTTCTTTCAGCTCGCTTTTATCCAGGCTCTTGACATCTAAGGCGAGTATCTCCGCTGTTTTTTTTACCTTAGGGATATAAAATGCTGAAACATTGAACGTCTTGTCCAACTGCTCCAATGCAATGATTTTTGGTCCTTCAGATTGGCAAGAAATAAATAAGGTAAAACCTGATAGCAGGGCAAATATATTTTTACAGGTAGCGTCAATTAATTTCATGTGTATTTATAGCCATTGCATTTTCGATCTTAGTAGCAAGACCAAAGTTTTTCAAACTTAGGCAAATTGTAAATTAAATGCAATATTGTGCTGGCTGCCAGAAACCCATAGGAATATTTACAATCCGTGGACCTTGTGTTTATTAAACGTGATGGGGCCGTTTTAACGATTTCTTATGTGTTGGAATAAAAAATGTCCAGGACTGAATCAAAGATTACCCTCCCGGACATTAAGGATCTTAACCCCAAATTCTCCGCCTTACGAGTTCCACCAATGATAATAATTATGTATGTTGTCGTATTCAAAGCCACAACGCGGGTACAGGTTGTTCCCAATATCATTTGTTTTCTCGGTTTCAAGCATAAGACCGCATGCTCCTGTTTCAGCACACCATTGTTTGCTACGGTCAATAAGCGCGACTGAAAGGCCTCTCCCCCGATAATCAGCATGCACAAATAAATCGCTCAACAGCCACTGTAATTTGAGTCTGGTGTAATGGAATAATTTATAAAGCTGTACAAACCCTACTGCTTTACCATCCACAAACAGCAGAAAAACGTGCGATTCATCCCTTAAAAACCTTTCTTTTAAAAAGGCTTTACCCTTTTCAAAATCCGGTTCCTGGCGGTAAAAAATCCGGTAAAGATCAAATAGTTCGGCTGTCGCGTCCAAATCGTCAAGACTTGCTTTTTTAATTTCGTATTTCATTGTCTTACTTTTTGATTATACGGACAAAAGTAAGTTCCAAGTCATTTCCCTTAATCATCCAGATTAAAGATATGAAGTAGTCCAGCGAATAAATTATTATAAAATAATCAAGAAAAGATAAATAGTTGGAAAATAACTGTCTTCGAGTCTTGGGATTCACAGATAAGCCTGCCAATACGATACACCTAATATATTATGCCAGACAGTACATTCGGAAGATTCTATTGGCAGACTTCAATATTAAACACCCAATAACTTATCAACATGTTCGCGAATATCCTCTGGCAACATGAGATAAATGGGGGTTTTTAGGTTTTCCCTGTTGGGTTCACCATCCACGAAAATGTTTTTAAATCCTTCATTGAGCCATTTGCCTTCCTCTGCCAGATATCCCTTATAGCTGTCATCCAAAATCTCAATAATGCTTTTGTTGTTTTCCATGTGTTCCGTCATTTATGCTAATTGTAAACTGCATCTAAAAAAATATTCGACAGGGAAACATCAACATTGATGCCACTCCTATTTTAGAAATCTCAAAGATGGACAGAAACCAAAAATTTTAAGTTTTCTTAACGTTTTGGTTCCTGGAAATCCAATATCGACTTAAACGTCCCTGCATGAGACCTTTCTACATTTGTTTTATTTCGGATTATTTTTAACTTTTGTATTGGAGATGACATAGAGCCTAAGCGAAAGGCTAACGTGTAAATCCACCAATAGACATGATAAATCAATACATATGATCTTAATCGCCGTACTGCTACCATGGTTATCGTTCTTTTTACGTGGTAAAATCTTGAGCGGAATAATCTGCCTGATTCTTCAGCTTACTATTCTGGGATGGTTACCTGCTGCTATTTGGGCGGTAGCTTCGCGTGTCGATGGCAAAAATAAGCAACGTATCAGGAGCCTCGAACGTAGAATGGGCCGTTAAAAACGGAATCTTTCATTTAGCCGTGGACAACAGCTCCGGATCAACGATCTGCTGGACAAACAGTGCGCTCATTCAGTATCTAAAAAGGCCTTAATTTGTCCCAGGGTAAAATCAATCAGTACTTCATCCACATTACCAAAGAAGTCCCGCATCATATAATTCCCGTGATTGGCAGGTAGGATCATCAACCGGCAATTGGGAATCTCTTGATGCATTGACGCCAGATGCTGCGTTGTGACCACATCCTGGTCCCCGCCCAACAAAAAGACTGGGCACTGTATTCCCGCCAGCACCCCCTGTTCAAAATCCTGAAAGTGGATCATGCGTTGGCTGTCCTTTTCATACATGTTTTTAAATTTATCAGGATCTGGATTAAGCTTTAAAAAGTTATCTTTCAAAAATTGAGGCACAGCATCTATGGTAGACGATTCCATGCTCTCAAAGAAGCCGTCTATCAGTCCGTCCCGTTTAGTATTGCCTGAAGCCGCAATCAGCTTATCGACTTTGTCCGGAAACAGAGCAGCTAATTTCAATGCCGTGGTCGCTCCGTTGCTGAAACCAAAAATTGAAGCTTTCCCGATAGACAAGTGGTCCAATAGACTTATTATATCCATGACGTCCTGCTCGAATGTTTCTGGTACTGTTCTATGGGCTGATCTCCCATGATTTTGCATGTCCGGTAAAATCAGCTGATAGCGATCCTGCAAGCGTCTTACAGTTTCCTCAAAATCAGAAAAACCAGAAGAGCCACCTCCATGGATAAGTACCAATGGCCTGCCATTTCCATATATCTCATAGTAAAGTTTTATTCCATTTATGGGCGCGTAGCCCATCTTCGGCTGTAATGCATGCATAACTTTTGTTTTAATATTGATCAGCTCCCAAAGATAGCTGTGTTTTTTCGACAAATTTTTTAAAATTCATGAGGACGGCATCAGTAAAGGCTTGTTGCAAATCAAAAGGCACCATCGTATCCGGCTCAAATGTCTCTCGTACGATTGTATTGTCGTCAATGGCCTGAAACTCAACAATGCAATTTCTGCCATTGCCTGTACTTTCGATACATTCCAATGGTATAATACGATGATATATTCCCCGATAATTAAAGCCCTCGTGATTATTCCGTTGCTCCATTCTGAAATCGAAGAGTCCGCCTTCCGTAAGGTCGTTGATGACCAGCGGACAATGCCAGTCATCAAAGGGAATGTTCCATTGCCTGATAGACTCGGGCTTACCCCAGTGCCCCCAAACCTCCTCGATAGGCCGCTCCACCAAAACGACCGAAACAAGTTTTTTAGTACTTAGATTTACTTCCTCCATAATCCCATGATATTCAGTAGGTATTTACCTCAGCAATGCGGTTATCTCGACGAGCGATGGTAAAAACTCACGGACAATATTAAAAAACTGCAGGCTGAAAACACTTGCCCTATGACAATATTTTCGTCCGGCAAGTATAGCAATAGCTTGAGTCTCTTAAATCAGGTCTATGCCATGCGCCTATCGACATGCAGAGCCGAGTATTTACGGGAGCATAAGTATGGTATATTTATTGCACGTGTTGAGAAAACATATAAAAAACCGTTTCGAATGAAAAAATTAGCACTAGTGGCATTGAGTCTGATGATTCTTACCTCAGCTTGTAACAATGCAGAAAAATCAGGTTCCTCCGATCACACGGACAGCGTAGCCAATGAGGATGCCCACAGCATAGGCGGCGATAAGGACGAGCATGGATGTCTTGTCGGCGCAGGTCAGACATGGAGTCAAATCAAACAGGGCTGTATTCAGGTCTTTAATGTAGGGCTCCGGCTGAATCCTGTGGACATGAAAGAAGGGGAAGCGGTCATCAGTGCATTTGTTGTTGCTAATGATGACCAATCCAAAGTGGAGCTTTTCTTGCCCGATAATACAAAGAATACCATTATTATGGATAAAACGGACAACAATATCTACCAAAAAGACAGCTATAAATATGATGCCAACAAGGCTGATCTGTATGTTAATGGCGAAGTAAAATATAAAGGAAATGTGGAATAGCATTTCTGCAGCCTAATCCATAGCTACGTTCATGCCTCCGCATGAACGTAGCTATGGATTTATCTGATCACCTACAAATTAGCCACCAATTTTATCCCCAATAGACCTGCTTACATTGGGAATATCGCGTACGCTAATACATAGGATTGGCTATTCAGGGATTGATCACTGCAATTTCCGCTGTGTACGGTCCAGTGTATGTATTTCCGATCATTTTATTTTCGTTGACGGTCATATAATACCTACCGCTATCTCTGAACCGATACTTGAGTTCCCGTCCATATGGGCCGTCTACTGACCCATCGGGACAAAAGAGCTGACTGATTCGGATATTGGCTGTATCAGATGCTGTCTTGATTGTGATACGGACAGAGTCTGCGGCATGCACGTTGATATGGAGGGTATCTGTATGTCCCGAACTAAATTTCATCTGTTTGACAAGCTGCCCGTTATCAAAATAAATTTTCTCTGCTCCGTTTTGTGAGCCAGTACCTTCAGGCGTGCCTCTGCGATCCGCAGTTGGCCGACAGGCGTTCTGAACACTGCATAGCGTCATGAGCCCGATAATTGACAGGAATTTATGCATAGCTGTTTATTTTTTAGAACAATCGGGATCAAAAGCAGTTTTTACTACTGTACACAAGCTGATTCCTATTGATGCTTCCGACCCAGAATGCCGGACTGCCCACTTCGAGATAAAATATAGGTACCTGCCTATTACCCTCTTTAGAGAGTACAATTTCGTCTGCTTTCCACGAAGACATCACAGCGGGATATCCTGCTGGTGGACGCTACCTATACCCCGACATGGGG
Source organism: Sphingobacterium sp. InxBP1 (assembly GCF_026191775.1). Lineage (NCBI taxonomy): Bacteria > Pseudomonadati > Bacteroidota > Sphingobacteriia > Sphingobacteriales > Sphingobacteriaceae > Sphingobacterium > Sphingobacterium sp. InxBP1. The sequence goes on from NZ_JAINDX010000043.1 coordinate 88,511, forward strand.
CGCTCAATCCACCGAACGTTATTCCATGGGCTGCCAACTTTGCCCCTTAAATAACCAATATATCTTTTAAGATAAGACCTTCCGATTTTGTTATTCAGGCCCACATTATTTTCACCTTCCAGAAAACACTGGGAGTATGTTTCCCAGCTATTAAAGCGCAATCCTGCACAATCTGAAAGCTTCTCCAACATCGTTAATGCCGCTGATTTCGAAAGAAGTCCAGCGTCAGTTGCAGCTGTGATCAGATGGCTGGCAACAGCAATGGCCAATGCATCCGCTCCGGGCTTACGAATATCCCACATAGCAGGACCGATTTGCTCGCTTGCGCTTTTCAGTGCGGTGCTAGACACAGGTATATCCAGCAAGTTAAAATAAAAGGCTAAAACCGCAAGGCAGCTTCCGGCATCCTCTATTCCAAAATCCCTTTTCAATAACTTCAAAAATTCACTTTGATATTCTGGCTGTTTAGGATAGTCTCCAAACTGATAGAGATGCACAGGGTATGTGCCATCGTCATTTTTACTCCCAAATACCGTAAACCAGTCACCGAAGACAATAGTCCTGAATGGAGCCCCTAATGCTGTACCAAACTGCTCATCATACGGAACCGTTTTTAATAGCTTCTGATCAACTATTTTCGCACTATCGTGGGCTGCCAGTACAGCATTATGCGCCATCTCTTCTTTTGCTTCATCCAGCCCTTTTCTGGCACTACTCCATAGTTCTCTAAAAAATTTAAACATCATGTTAACGATTAATTGCTTGTTTACACAATCCTGGTCCATGCCTTGTACAGTAGGCACCATGGTTCCCATTTATACTGTAAATCTGAAAATAATTGTTTGCTTGCCGGCAACCGGATATATATTGGTGTGATAGCCTCCCATATTTGCTGGATCCGGCTCTATATTTGAAAAGAAAACTCAACTGATTATTGCCACAATAGCCAAAAGCAGGCTAAGTGTCCAGGCTTTGCACTATAATGAAGCCACTTCACGTTTAAGAAAACAGTCTGATTAAATCAAACAATGCCACAAATGTATTCAGTACATGTTTCATGTTCTTGGTCAAACAAATATTGCACCATTACCAATCTCGTAGAAGCTCGACTACCTTTTCCAATGGGCGTCCTATCACGGCTTTGCCATCTTTTATGACAATGGGCCTTTCGATCAATACGGGGTTGTTTACCATCACCTCGATCCACTCATCGTCGGTCAGCTGAAGGTGCTGGAATCGTTCACGGAATAGGGATTCGTTTTTCCGGATCAATTCCAAGGGCTTCATACCGAGCATAGCCAGAATTTCCTTCAGTTCAGCTTTGCTGGGAGTGTCGTGCAGATATTCCTGTACCTGCATCTCCTGCGCATTTTTTTGCAAAAAATCCAACGCTGCACAACTCTTGCTACATTGTTGATAATGGTATATTTTAATCATATTTACTGTCATTGTGGCCGTCTTTCCAAAAGTACAACCTGTAAAGTCAAGCAAAAATACGAGTAAATCAATACACTCTTGCTCTCTCAATGTAATTTGATCCGGATACAAGCCCAGAATGTAGATGATTTTTAATAATTTAGTATCATGAAATCAGCGGAAAGCGTCATCGATTTTTATAAAAGGCATCCGGAAATGGTAGAGGTCGACCCCGCTCTAAACAATATGGGCTTTGGACACTTTAACGTCTTTAGCCGGGCCGCCTGTACAGTGGCGTCTCCCTACAATCGCCGTGATTTTTATAAGACCTCACTGATTATTGGGAAAGGAAAGCTGTACTATGCCGATAAATGGATACAGATAGACCGGCCGGCAATGTTATTTGCCAACCCGGTGGTACCCTACTCCTGGGAACCTGAATCTTCAGAGCAATCGGGATGGTACTGTGTATTTACCGAAGAGTTCATCCAGCATAGTGAGCGCATCGAAAGCCTAAAAGACTCTCCTCTCTTTAAAATTGGGAGCAATCCAGTTTATTTCCCAGATAGGGAACAGCTGGTAGAAATTTCGGCAATTTTCAAAAAAATGATGGTGGAGGTCAGCTCATCCTACGTGCATAAGGATGATGTATTACGCAGCTATCTCCATTTATTGATCCACGAAGCGATGAAGTCAAGTCCTGCTCAGGAGTATGGTACTTATACCAATGCGTCCTCTCGTGTATCCAGTCTTTTTCTGGAATTGCTGGAACGCCAATTTCCGGTAAACACGACCACCCCCGGCCTGCAGCTGAAAAGTCCGGCTGACTATGCCCATGCTCTTTCGGTACATATCAATCACCTCAACCGTGCGGTTAAAGAGACCACAGGCAAAACAACCAGCGCGCATATCGCTCACCGTGTCGCACAAGAAGCCAAGTCATTGCTCTTACACACCCACTGGAACATCGCCGATATTGCTTACAGCCTAGGTTTTGAATACCCATCCTATTTCACTAGTTTCTTTAAAAAGCATACGGGAATATCGCCCAACCAGCTACGGACCAATACTGTTTGAAAAGTGTAAGAATCTGTTTGATTGTCTTAATTCAATCCCGCAGAGCCGTGACTACTTTTGTATGGAACAAAGAGAATAGTCATGAAATATAGAAATCTTGGAACAACAAACGAAAAGTTATCGGCCATAGGCTTAGGCTGTATGGGCATGAGTTTTGCATATGGTCCCAGCGACGAAAAGGAAAGTATTGCCACATTGGAGCGTGCGCTGGATCTAGGTGTGAATTTTTGGGATACTGCAGATATGTATGGTAACGGCGCCAATGAAGAGCTCATAGCAAAAGTGCTGGTTCCTAATCGTGATAAAGTATTTATTGCGACCAAATTTGGTTTCCGTTTTAAAGATGGAAAAGCCGGGCCTAGCGGTACCGCGAACACCTATTTTGACGGCTCACCCACCTGGATAAAAATAGCTGTGGAAAATAGTCTACGCCGTCTTCGTGTGGACACTATTGATTTATATTATGCGCACCGCATTGATCCCAATATCCCAGTCGAAGATACGGTAGGCGCCATGGCTGAATTGGTTAAAGAAGGTAAAGTGAGATACCTGGGATTAAGCGAAGCATCGCCAGAGTCCATCATCAAAGCAAACGCCGTACATCCCATTGCAGCGCTCCAGAGCGAGTATTCGCTGCTCACCCGCGATGTAGAAAAAGAAATATTACAAACAGTACGTCACTTAGGTATTAGCCTGGTCCCTTACTCTCCGCTAGCCAGAGGTCTATTTTCCAATGCACTGGATCTGCACAGCCTCGCGGCCGACGATTTTAGACGGACATTGCCTCGCAATCAAGGAGAGCATGCGGTCAACAATGCACAGCTAGTTTCGGAGTTTGCTCTACTGGCTAAAGACAAGCGGTGCTCACCTATACAACTCGCTCTGGCTTGGGTATTGGCTCAGGGAGATGATATCATTCCGATTCCGGGGACAAAGAAACGAAAGTACCTGGAAGAGAATGTCGGAGCTATAGAGCTACAACTATCAAATACGGATCTGGCAGCCATCGACGCTATCCTCGAAAAGTATCCCAACATCGGGGCACGCTATAGTGAAGGTGCCATGGCCCTGGTCAACAACTAGGACGATCCGGCTCACAACAGTACCGCTACAGCGCAGAGCTTGCTGTAGCGCTGTTTCGCTCTCAGGATGACATAACAGCCAGATCCCAAAAAAGAGCACGACTAAAATAAAGCGTCATATATCAATTTAGATAAATTGGTGTTGCTGTTTCCACTGGATTTCCAAAAAAGATAGCGGGAGACGGTTTTCAACCAGCGTCCATTCGTGTGGGGAACAGATTCGTCTCATTCCGGCCAGAGAACGAACAAACAGATTCTCTATGATATATCTGACATAATGATTGCCTCTGCGATATAAGGTACCTACGAAGTAAATATGGCGACACAATTCATCTACCCGATGGTCGGCAGTCAACGACCTGAGATAATTGATGATTGCCTGTAGGGCCCCTGCAAAATTGTGTTGACGGATCAGCTGATTAAGCTCTAAACGAATCTCCCGGTAATGGAAAACCAGATACATACCAGCGCGGTAACGGTTTAACTTTTTCATTCTATAAGTAATTTGTCTTTACCAATTACGAGGAACCTGTTGTACAGTATTCCCCGCCGTCTGAAATATATTCTTTTCCCCCTGCTCATGTTATTACGCTGTTTGATTCTTGTATGCCAAACAGTATTCCATTATTTTGACAAACGCATCAAATCCATAAATATCAACCACTTAAAAACATATCAATTAAAACGAAGAAAACAAAGTCCTATCAAAATGATATGCGACTTTATCAAAATGATAAATAACGGAACAAAAAGATATTCCCTAAACGGATTAGAGTAAATCAATGCCGGGCTTTTTACCCCCTTTGGCAGTATGGTCAGGAAAATGACAGTTAAAGGGTAAAATCAGGAATGTAACAAATATACCATGTGCCGCAATTCATCTGGGAAAAACAAACTTTAACCATTATTTTCGTAAATATCTGTAGAAGAGTTAATGATAAAAAACAACTATATACAATGACAAACTTAAACCTGTTCAAAAAAGTTCTGCTTGCAGCTTGTCTGGGCTGTCTGTTTTACTCCTGCAAAAATGATACGAGTACTCCCAACACCCTGACAAACGAAGAAAAGAATGAAGGATGGGAGCTACTATTTGATGGTTCCACACTTAATCATTGGCATACATACAATAATGAGAAAAAAGCACCAAATGCCTGGGTGGTCAAAAATGGTACAATATATTGCGATCCCGGTAGTGAAAGCCAGAAATATGACCTCGTTTCTGACGCGGAGTACAAAAATTATGAATTTAAATTTGAATGGAAGCTGGAAAAGGAAGGTAATAGTGGCGTTTTCGTCAATGTTCAGGAGCGGCCGGATATCAATGCTACTTATCATTCAGGGCCGGAGTACCAGCTCTTGGCTGATTCACACCCCGACTTTGATAAACCGCTAAAACGCGCTGGCTGCCTGTACATGTTTTTACCGCAGCAAAACTTTGTCAATACAAAGGCCGGAAACGACTGGAACCAATCGAGTATCATCCAAAAGGACGGCAAAATCACCTTTTATCTCAATGGAAAGGTTACCGCCGAAATGGATTTCACTTCAGCAAAGTGGAAAGATCTGGTCAAACACAGCACCTTTAAAGATTATCCGGAATTTGGTCAGCATGTAAATGGTAAGCTGGCCCTTCAGGACTGGTCGCGCGGAGTCTCCTTCAGAAATCTGAAAATCAAGAAATTATAAAAAAAATATTTTTTTCAAAGTCCTTGGTCCACGCTAAGGGCTTTGGTTTTCCCGTCGTTCTGGCACTGTTATGCCTCACTCGGCCCCAATTGGATACAGCAGCGTGTGATAACCTATCTACCGGAACTCCACGCGGGTATCAATCCAAAAATACGACCGATTTTTACGAAAAAGTTCTTCGGGCAACTGATGATTGTAAATCAGCTCTTCCAGTGTATTGAAATTGTAACGCAACAAATCGCCATCCTTCGACTGAATCGGCCGCAAGATGGCATCTTCATCGTCGATAAAGATGTCCGATTCAAAAAGACTGACTTGATGGGTGGCCACCCAAGACATCGCCTTCATTCTATCCATCCTTTCCAGCGCCTTGGACGCCTCCTGATATTGTTTCATTTCCCAAGGCAAGTCTTCAGGATAGTGGGAAGCGATATAATCCTGATAGATTTTAATATCGCCTACACGAAGACACTCGTTGCGAAGCAGCAGTCTTGTTGTATCCCGGGCAAAACTAATATACTCGGGGTGCATAAACAATCCGTACCGTTTACTATACAATTTTATCTTTTCTGCCAATTCCTGCCTCATGATATTATGAGCAACAAAAATCATCCCAACATACTCATTATAACTATGTTGTCGCTCACTTTATCTTATTTTATCATCGAAAGGGCACATTATTTTTAATTCTGCCCGCGACGATGGGTGTGCTCTACCTCATCGCTTATATGTAGCTGAAGTGTCCCTTATCTGCTCAAAAGCTGGGATATTTTCACTCCCAGCTTTTTGAAGCGTTACAATGTCTGGATGACCTCTTCCATTTTCAAACGTGATTTGGCGGTGATCGCAGGCTGGTTTGTGTCCGCTGCATGCCGGTAACCTATGGCTACAGCAAACATCGTTTTATAATCTTGAAGCCCCAAAATCTCGTCATATACAGTATTCTCAATCCCCTCCATAGGCGTTGCATCGATTTTATTCGCGGCACATGCGGCAAGAAAAAAACCTAAAGAAAGATACACCTGCTGTTTCATCCAGGACTTTACATGTGCATCACCCTGAGATTTTAGAAACTGATGGTAGTAATGTATAGAGCCTTCGGGCAGTGTACTGGCGATCTGTTCTTCAAAGCGTTGTACATTTTCGAGAGTGCTAAATACCACGAGATGACTGGCTTCATTAATTTTCTGCGCATTCCAATACGATGCAGCTGCAAGTTTCTGTTTCGTTTCACCTTCCGAAATAAAGAAAAATTTCCATGGCTGACTATTGATGGAAGACGGACTCAATCGCAGTATCTCCTTCAGTTCGGCAATCTGTTGTCCTGAGATCCTTTCTGCTGAATTATACTTCTTTGTTGTGTAACGCTGTTGTGCTGTTTCTAAAAATGTCATAACCTACTTTGTTAATTAACTATATTTTTTATAGTTGCAAACTTAAATATAGTGCTCTATATTTGCAATAACGGTCAATTTTGATAGTAACAGATGTATTTGATAGACAACAAACAATATCCCTGCAGTACGAGCCTGACAATGAAATATATAGGCGGAAAATGGAAAGCAGTAATTCTAATTCATTTAATCGAAAAAAAACGTTATAATGAATTGAGGAAGGAATGCCGTTTAATCACTGAACGCACATTAAGTCTACAGCTGAAGGAACTGGAGGCCGATCGTTTGGTCAAACGGACGGTTCACACAGATAAAGCTCCTTTGAAAGTAGATTATGAGCTGACAGAATTTGGGAAAACATTGATCCCGCTACTGCAGTCCCTAGCGGCGTGGGGACGGGACACGGCTGCACGGACAGCGGCAGTTCGACAGGTAAAATAATGGTAGCCCACCCGCTGCCCTCACCAGATCCAGTCCCCATAAAAATCGGTGTATGGGCCTATTTGATCTAGAAGATTTCGTCTACCAGCTCCTTATTGGCCATCGCTCCGGCAACATTGCCTGTTGCCACCGCATTGGCCACCGACCGCATCATACTGGAATTATCACCACAGGCAAAGATGCCCTTCACGGTTGTCTTTTGAAAATTGTCAACGACGATGTGCCCCATTTCAGTCATCTCGCAGCCCAACGTGGCTGGCATAGCTGAATGCTGTCTGAAAGGGACTGCAGCATACACCGCATCAAAAGCCTGTGACTCGCCATCTTTAAAAACCACCTGTTGCACCCAGCCACTCTTGTGCTGGATTTTGCTGATCTCTTTTTCCAGAAGGGTGATGCCTTTTGTTCGCAGCTTTTCGAGCTGTTCTGCATTAAAACTCGTTTCTCCTGTAGTCAGTATCGTCAACTCTTTCGTTAGATTATGAACGAGAGAGGCGAGGTGCATGGCTCTCTCGCCATTGGCAATAATTGCGGTTTTCCTGCCCCTGAACTCGTAGCCATGACAGTAAGGACAGTGAATCACCGAAATGCCCCAGCAAGCCGCAAATCCTTGGATACTGGGCATGATATCCTCGATACCGCTAGCGAAAATAAGTTTGCGGCCGCTAAACAGTTCGCCATTTTCTGTCTGTATCTCAAAACCCGCCAGAGTTTTTCTTCCACTCACGGCCAATCCCTTCTGTAATGTCACAGTAGCATAACGCTTGACCTGTTCCTTCGCCTTGTTCGCTATAACTGCTGGCTTTTCACCGTCTTGTGTTATAAAATTATGGGAATGAGGCGTCTGTCGGTTGCAGGGCGCGCCGCTGTCCAATACTAATACGCGCCGCAAGGAACGTCCCAATGCCATGGCCGCAGAAAGACCTGCATAACTGCCACCAATAATAATCACGTCGAATTCTTTATCGTCTTTCATCTTACTATACTTGTATATTCGTTTTTATTTTTTGCAGCTGATCAGGTGGAATGGAAAATTCTCCTCGACTTCACTGATGTCCATCAATCCATAGGCACCAAACTCTGTCCGGATGGAATTTTCATCATAGAAGAACATGCTAACGCCATCAAATAATGAGAATCGATCCACACCTAGCTGTACCCCCTGCCCGTAAATAGCTGCTGCCTTTGACACTGCCGAGAAAATCATATACCCCCCATCGGCCAGTTGCCCAAAACAATCTTGGATAAACTTCGCCCTTTCATCCCTGTCAAGCAAGTGAATCAATGCATGGCAAAAGATTCCGTCATATTGCTTATTGTCAAACGGCATCGCTGTGACCGACCCTTGATAAATTGTCGTTTCATCTCCAAAATGCTTTCGAGCCAGTGCAATTGCTGTGGGCGATATTTCGATACCAGTCACCTGTATGCCTTTGTCCAGAAAAACAGCGGCATTTCTACCATAACCAAATCCGGGAATCAAAATGTCCTTTATATTTTTTTTATAAAAGAAATCTTTCGCAATAATGGCAGAGCGGGCAGGGCTTCCCCCCCACATCTCACCTTTTTCTATAAAATGACGTTCCCAAAATTCCATACAAATACCTTTTAATGGCGTTTTATTTCCGCTCCGTAACGTAGCGTACGCCAACCCCTGACGTAATAATAGTACGAAGATATCATTTTTTATTATTGCAACTATGTAGCAATAATATTAAATGCAATTAAATTGCAAATAAATTACAATTGTTTGTGATGCTCACGATAATGGTTATTTATCAGTATTGAAAATCTCGCTTCTTACGGGATATCTTTGTATCGGAAGTACAGCGCTTCTGCTTATATAATATTCGCATGAAAAACATAAAGATCTTTTTTGCCGCAGTATTGCTCCAGGTAACGGCTGCTCCTGCAATGGCTCAACAGCTTGATAAAATGACCTGGTATAATGAACCTGCCGAATGGAGCGTGACTGCAAACACGCTCTCCATGCAGGTCACTCCCAAAAGTGATTACTGGCGCCTGTCACACTATGGCTTCACCGTAGATGACGCTCCATTTCTATACACCGAACGTGGTGGCGAATTTGAAGTAAAGGCTAAGATTACAGCAAAATATCAAAACCGATTCGACCAAGCTGGCATCATGCTGCGCATCGACCATGAGAACTATATTAAAGCAGGAATTGAGTATGTTGATGGGAAGTACAATCTAAGCACAGTGGTCACCCACCGGACAAGCGACTGGAGCATCATTCCGATCGAGAAAGAAATCCCTTATATTTGGATCAAAGCAGTGCGCAGACTGGACGCCGTCGAGTTTTTTTATTCTTTTGACGACAAGAAGTACACAATGATGCGGAATGCCTGGTTACAGGACAACCACCCCGTGCGGGTAGGGGTCATGGCGGCTTCGCCGGATGGCAATGGTTTTCAGGCCACATTTGAACATTTCAGCATAAAACATCTCCCCCACCAACGCCGCACAAAGTGGTTGAAGGAAAACAGCGCCGACTGAGTATCTTATGCTGAGTATCTTATGCTATCTGCCCGAATTTCAACTGGCAGATAGCATAAGATACCTTATCGTGACGACATCCTGCTAAATACCTGCACTGCCTCATGCGAATTGCGCACCTGTAATTTCTGAAGAATATTTTGCCGATGCCGGTTGACCGTATGGATACTGAGATCCAGTTTCGCGGCAATATCTTTACTGATCATCCCCTCCTTTATGCAGTTCAATATCTGTTTTTCCCGGTTACTGATCGTTTCTTTCAGCCCCTGCTCATTCATGGGATAACGCATGCCTGTCAACTGATTAAAAATATAGCTACCGTTATTTTCTGCGATTTCGGTATCCGGAAGCAAAGTATAACAACACAGGGCTAACTGCGGAAATACCGCACCGGGAGCATTCAGATATACGATCTGATGTGACATGGCTAACGTTTGCCCCCCCTTTCCGCCGATCCGTAATACGGTATTCGCCCGATAATTAAACCGCTCTTTCAAGGGAACTCTTTTCAGCAGATCCAGAAACTGCAGTTCGAGCGCATGTTTGACAGCAAGATCCTCGGGGTGTACGCGTTCTAGCAGAAAATCTTCCCAGATACTATTGATTTCCAGCTTTCTTTCCGCTTCTGAAAGATGCAAACGCTGTGCGATTTGGCCCATAAAGGTGTAGCTCCAGTTCGCGGTAAGGTCACTGAGCACCGCTATTCCGTTGTGAATCTCAGCATAAGTCTTCGCATATTGTTTATAGTGGTGCAGGATGGAAAGTTCGACACGGCTGTTTCGTTGTTCCTGGCTTGCTAGATATTTGTTCAATTTTTTTTTAGCTTCCGATTCCATATGCCTATTCATTCAATATCTTTTTTAGTATGACTGTTCCACAACAACAGGCTGCAGGCCTGTTATTAGTTAGAAGGAAAGCCCGACCCGAATATAGGGTAAAGTCGCTTCCCTGCTAAACCCGAGCACACCCTGAATCATCAATAGATCACCGGGCATAAAATAGACCCCTCCTCCATAGCCCATATGCCAGGTGTCCGAACGATCGCCGGTCATCCAGACACGGCCTATATCGTAAAAACCGATCGCTCCTACCGTACCCGGAACAAGATAGGAGGAATAACTGAATAGCTTCAGGCGCACGTCAAAATTATTATAAAGAGTCGTCTTTCCTGTAAAACGTCTTGAGTTGTACCCCCGAAGGCTCATTTCCCCGCCAATCTGTGCATGCTGATAAAAATAGGGATTCCCCCACACCGCATCCAGTCCCAGCCTGTTGGCAAAGGTAAGATAGTCGCTCACAACAGTTTTATACACAGCCATACTGTGCTGTAGTTTGGTATAACTCCGCTGTTCGCCCCCCAGTTCGGTATTCCAGACCAGACGTGAATGAATATGCACGCCTGACTTTGGCGCGGAGGTCTGATCCCGTGTGTCGTAATCCATGCCAGCAGCGACGCCTGTAAAAAAATTGCTCCCATAGATAGGCTCAGCAGGGTATTTCGCATTAAATTCCTCAAAAAAACGACCGACGTTATTAATTGCCTTGCTATGATAGTACCCGGAAGACCAACCGTAGAACAATTTTAACTCTGGCTTCAGAAATTTCTCCAAAAGAATGTCAGCCTGTACAATATCAAATCTATTGCGATAGTAGGAAATACCTCTTTCTTCCGATTTTTCAAAGACCGTGCTGTTTCCATAGCCAAAAAAGTTACTGAGGTTTTTGGGGCCGAGCGATGAAAGATGAACAGAAAGATCCTGTCCTCCGATGAGATCCTTATAATTGCCCTTATAATCAAACATGAACGACTCCCGGCCGGTCAGATAACTTCCCATTATCTGATGCCTATAGGCATACGGTTCCTTTCTAAACCCCTGATTTTCGATCAGATATCCTAAGCCAAAAATCAGTCCCCGATCCACTCCATAGTCGATGTTAAAAACGACGCCTTTGCGGTCATAGGCAAAACCATTATATTCAAATTGATGCACAGTACTATCGTTGCTCAACTTAAGCCTGAGCGAATTGGCCACTTGACCTAATTCCGGTCTTTGGTCCTTCGAATCATAAATATATACCTGCCGACCGTTATCAAATTTTTCACCGACACGATAACGGTCCTTGTCCTGCCCTCCGATTAGTCTTAGCCGAATAGGTGAACGTCCTGATCCATGCAGCTTATATTCATCCTCCCCCCCTATTCCATAAACCCTGATCTCCTTGGTTTCTTCGGGCCGGAATGTACGTTGTATAAGCCTCCGGCCTACTGTACCATCCTTTTTCTTGTTACGGATATCTACCTTAACCGAGCCATCGTGCTGATAATCGATATCGATAAATTCTGATTTTGCGGACAAGGGCAGATCAACGACCTGGGCCAATGCACGGTAATAGGTGATGCCGCTCTGCATAAGATCATCCCTGCGCGAGCGGATGTTTTTTTCCAGTTGCGCAGCACTCAGTTTGACAATGGTGTCCGGCATCGCCAGCATAGCCTGATGAATCAATGTATCTGAAAGACTTAGCTGTACCAGCCTGATTTGCTCTTTCCAGTCCCCCTCACTGAGATGATTCAAAAAAAAGCGGTCAAAATGACGCGCATTAAAATTCCAATGAGCTATGTTCCGGATATGCGGTCCGAAGGGCTGCAAGTGAGCTTTCAGCCATTGGTAAGAAAGTAATACAGGAAAGACGCCTGAAGTTTTATAATATACCTTGTCACGGTCCCGTGGAACAGGTGTATAGATCCTTTTGCCTTTTTCCTTCTCCGGATCCCATCGCCAATTATCTTCATGCCGATCCCAATCCCCCAGTACAAAATCAAGCAACCGCGCCCGTAACGTTAATAGCTGGTCAGTCTGTGTATCATTGTCCGCTAATGTTTTTCGGATTACTTTTGCGGTGTTATCGGTTTTCTGATCTTCAAAAGGGGTCCGTGCTTCAAACATATAGGCTCTGTTCTTAAAAACGTCCCGGTATTCACCAAACGCGGCATCGTCCCCCACATAAACAAGCTCCGGAGCTACATGGGGTATCCCCAGTGCCCTATTGAATACCGGAACCGTCAGCGCTCCAAAAGGATGTGCGATAGAAATCTGATCTTGGACGATGTCCTTTGCAAATGTTTTCCTGAGGCTTTCGGGCAAGCTTCGTTCGGGATATTTCTGAATAGACCTGAGCACCCATTCCCTTCCTGTAGGATCAGCCATCCGAAGGGACTGTGTCTGCATGCCTCCCCCCAGCTTGATTACCCGGAGTCCACCTTGCTCACTTTGCAGATCCATGATCCGCATACGGACAGGCGTATTGTACAACCTGCGGTAACTATCGCCCAGCCAAAACCGGTGAACCATACTAACCTGGTCGTATTCCGGCGCGATCACCACCGTTATGCTGTCTTGCTGCGCCTGTGCATTTAAAATGCCACAGCAAGCGATCAATGTCAAAATTCTTCTCATGCCAATAATTTTACGCCACTGCCGACTCCCACAGCCTATCACGCTGCCGACTTCAGATGATGTCCAGCAACCGACGGTGGTAATTGATCTGCCCTAAATGGTAAGTCAGATGGGTAGTTAAATGAACTAATAAATAGCCTGTTGTTGTTTTCTCTTCGAACACCAATAACGGATAAACATCCGCCAAGACATCATCTGTTAGCTGATCCAGCGCGCTGTCAACGACAGCGATCGTGTCGTCTATTTTGTTCAGAAGCTGCTCACGCGGAACATCCTTCAGCGAAAATTCCTGTTCCCGATTTCGAACATAACCCGTTTTTCCGATCTCGGCACCGATATACGTCTGCAGGTTACCAATTAAATGCAGACATAAATTTCCGGCGGAATTCGCAATACGATTTTCCACCCTCCAGATATTGCGCTCATCCTGATATAGGGCAATTTCCGCCCGAAGTCTTTTTAAGTCTCTGTCAAATAGAAGCTTTAGTGTTTTTATAAGCATAAGTTCCTTACTTTACATATTCTTGTGGATAATGGGTTCTCTCCGGCATTAAACGAGATAAGCAGCCAGAATTCATTTTATTCGTTAAATTTAACGCACCGAAACGATTAAACCATGAAAAAAGACACAAAAATCACCAACCTGAGTATCGAGTCTGCCGGACTACCCAAAGATCCGAAACATGCGATTGCAGAATATGTGTGGAACGGATTTGATGCAGGGGCTACGGCGATAGACATCGATGTCGACAGCAACGATCTGGGTTATATTCATCAGATCAGCATCCGGGACAACGGCGCAGGTATTGCATACAATCTGCTGGAATACTCCTTCGGAAATTTTCTGGATTCCGTAAAGAAAAATAACCTTAAACGGAGTTCCTATACCAGAGGAAAAAAAGGTAAAGGGCGCTTCTCTTTTTCGCTCTTCGCCACACGGGCAGTCTGGACAACAGTAGTCAACGAAGACAACGCCTTAAACAGCTACCAGATTCAGATCGACAGGGACAGCAAAGAACACTATAATATCAGTGAGCGCACAGCCGTGAAAAACCGGGACACCGGAACAGACGTCAAGTTACAGGGAATTTTTGGAGTACACGCCGCCATGCTGGAATCCGAAGACTTGCTTGATTTTATGGCGCAGGAGTTTGGCGGGTTTCTCTATCTAAACCGTCATGCAAACTATAGCATCCGGATTAACGGTAAAGCCTTGAAATATGATCACCTGATCCAGGAAACCGACCAGCTTACCTGGACAATGTACAGCCCTGACGACAACGACTCTTATGTTTTTGAGGTGGACTATATCCGCTGGAACCGGCAGATTGGCGACCGCTACTATTACTATTTTTTAAATAGTGAAAAAAAAGAAGTTGCGAAATTACTCAGCAGCTTCAACAACAATGCTATTGGTTTTCACCACTCGGTTTATATCAATTCTAATTTCTTCGATCAGTTCAAACAGGATGACATCAGCTTATCCATGGATGAAAACCTGTTTACCGGGAGAGCCAAACAGCTTGTTTACCGCCAGGTATTGGCTGAACTGCGCGAGTTTCTAAACCGAAAACAGAAAAAATATGTTCATGAAAACGCAGTAGCAAATCAGCTTGACGAATTGGAAAGAAAGGGCTACCTGCCAATATACAATCAGACAGCAGCGGACAAAAGACGGAAAGAAACTCTTCTGAAACTCATTCAGGAAATCTATACAGCCGAACCCCGTATTTTCTATGGTGTTAAATCCGAATTGGTACAGTCCTACTTAGGTTTTCTGGACCTGGTTCTTCAGACACATAAGCGCGCCGATGTTCTTACGGTCATACAGAATACCGTTCAGCTGTCAGAAAAAGAAAACAAGCGCATTCGTCAGATCCTCGAAGAAGCATCCATCCATACACCCCAGATAACCTCGTAGCGATGGATTTTTAATTAATGACTTTCAGATGTCATTAATTAAAATAAAAAGTTTCAATTTTGCTTAACAGTGTTAAATCATTTATGAAATAAACATGGGTAGCAAGGAACGCATACAACGTCTCAAAGATGAGAACAGAAACAATATTTTGGATGCTGCACTTCAAATCGTAAAAGAAGAGGGGTGGCAGGCCTTGAGTATGCGTAAGATTGCGGATATCATCGAATACACCGCGCCTATGATCTATGAATATTTTGCCAATAAGGACGCTATCCTAAACGAGCTCGCCAATCAGGGATACCTACTGCTCGCCAAGAAAGTAAAGCAAGCACGATCAACCGAAACCGATCTGGAAAAACAATTGGAAGCCATGTGGTTTAGCTATTGGGATTTTGCTTTTGACGAACGTGAACTATACCAGCTGATGTTTGGTGTAGGTACAGCCTGCTGCGGATTTGAAAAGACCTATAAATGTGCAGAATCACATGGCAAAATCATCAGCGATGTAATCCGCGAAATCATGAAGGACAAAGACCCCTCAGAAGATCTGGTCTGTAGAAAATACTTTACTTACTGGTCGATCATTCACGGCCTCATCTCCATTAATCTGGTCAACCAAGGCAATGGGGATAGCACGAATCAGGAGGTACTAAAAGATGCTATTTACGGCATCACCCGCTCGTTAAAAGATTAATTTTTTTTATACAAGAATATACAACGTTAAAAAATCTAACACCGTTAAATAAAACCAAAACTCAATTTTAATATCACATGAAAACAAATGTATCACCAAGTCTTAAAAAGATTTACATTCCAGCACTTAACAGTGTTAAACGAATTAATATCGTAAAGACTGCATATGTGCTGAGCGCTATTTTCTTATACAGCTGTTCGACAGGCACAAGCAAACCAATGGATGCTCCTCCTGTCAGCCTTCCAGTTATCGCTATCGAACAAGGCAACGAGACGGTATACCAGGAATATCCCGCTACCATAGAAGCTTCATCGAATATTGAAATCAGACCCCAGGTAGAAGGAATCCTCGAACAGATCTATGTCGATGAGGGCGCTAGAGTACGCAAAGGTCAGGCACTTTTCAAGATTAACGACCGCCCATATCAAGAGCAGCTAAACCAAGCCAAGGCAAACTTGCTGGCTGCAAAAGCGACCTTGGAAAATGCGGAGCTGGAAGTTGAAAAGAAAACTAAATTGGTCAACAACAAAGTACTGACTGATTTTCAGCTGAAATCTGCCATTAGTGCCCGCAATGCAGCAAAAGCCAATGTACAGCTGGCGGTGTCTGCGGTAGAAGCGGCAAAAATCAACGTGGGTTATACCTTAATTCGCGCATCGGCCGATGGTTATATCGGAAGACTGCAGCGTAAGCAGGGAAGCTTGGTAGGACCTACGGACGGTCAGCCGCTGACAACGCTTTCCAATGTTAAAGATCTCCATGTTTATTTTTCTTTGGGCGAGAATGATTTCATTGCATTCAAAAACAATACAGCAGGCGATAATCTTCAACAGAAATTAAACAACCTTCCCCCCATCAGCCTGGTACTTTCTGATCAGACCGTTTATGACCAAAAAGGAAAAATAGATATGGTGGATGGCCAGTTTGATAAAAATACAGGCGCCATTACACTCAGGGCTACCTTCAGCAATCCAGAGGGTGTCCTGCGCAATGGAAACACCGGCCGTGTTAGACTTCAGAAGAAATACGATCAAGCACTATTGGTTCCTCAGCTAGCAACGCTGGAAATGCAAGACAAAATCTTCGTTTACACCGTCGGGAAAGAGAACAAAGTGGTGCAACAACCGATTACTGTCATCGGAAAAAGTGGTGCCAACTATCTTGTCAGCAAAGGGATCTCTGCCGGGGATCGTATCGTCTATAAAGGCATCGACCTACTTCAAGATGGCCAGAAAATCACTCCACAAGCTTTTTCAAAAGACAGCATCAATTAATATTATAACTCGACAAACATTATTATGCTTAAGAAATTTATAGAAAGGCCCGTACTTGCCACCGTAATTTCCATATTACTGGTCATACTGGGAATTATCGGTATACTCAAACTGCCTTTACAGCAGTTTCCCGACATTGCTCCCCCAGCGGTACAGGTAACGGCACTATATCCGGGTGCCAATGCCGAGACTGTACTCCGCGCTGTGGCCCCTTCATTGGAAGAATCGATCAATGGAGTGGAAAACATGAGCTACATGAGCTCAACGGCAAGTAACGACGGCTCACTGATGATTACCGTTTATTTCAAGCTGGGCACCGATCCTGATCAGGCAGCTGTCAACGTACAAAACCGTGTTGCTCAAGCCACCAGCCAGCTTCCCGCTGAAGTGGTTCAGGCCGGCATAACAACGGCTAAACAGCAGAACAGCCTAATCATGGTATTGGATCTCTATACCGAAGATGAGAGTAAATATGATCAAACTTTTATTACCAACTATGCGCAGATCAACATTATTCCCGAACTGAAACGTATCCCTGGCGTTGGGCAAGCACTGGCGTTTGGAGGTAGCAAAGACTATTCGATGCGTGTATGGCTAAATCCGAATCAGATGGCAACCTACAAGCTGACGCCCGAAGAAGTAATGGCTGCCATTCAGGACAAAAACGTGGAAGCTGCACCGGGAAAATTCGGTGAAAGCAGCCGCGAAGCCTTTGAATTTGTAATTAAATATAAAGGTAAACTCAATCAGCCCAGCGACTATGAAAATATCATTATCCGCTCAAATACAGATGGATCTGTATTGAGACTTAAAGATGTTGCCCGAGTGGAACTTGGATCGTATACCTATGCCAGCCATACCCGCATCAATGGGAAGGCTGGACTCAATATCGGTGTGATGCAGCTCGCAGGCTCCAACGCCAACGAAATTCAGATCGCCATTCAGGAGTTTATGGAGAAAGCGTCCCTAAGCTTTCCTAAGGGAGTGAAATACCTCGTATTATACAATACCAAGGATGCACTTGACCAGTCTATCGATCAGGTTAAACATACATTGGTCGAAGCTTTTATCTTGGTCTTCTTAGTGGTATTCTTGTTCCTGCAGGATTTTAGATCAACCTTGATCCCAGCTATTGCTGTACCTGTTGCGATCGTGGGTACGTTCTTCTTCATGCAGCTATTCGGTTTCTCTATCAATCTCCTGACTTTGTTTGCGCTGGTGCTGGCGATCGGTATCGTCGTCGACGATGCCATTGTTGTAGTCGAGGCCGTGCACGCCAAGATGGAACATAATCACCTGCCGCCAAAGCTAGCGACAACATCCGCCATGAGCGAAATCACTGGAGCGATTATCTCCATTACCTTGGTGATGTCTGCTGTCTTTCTGCCCATCGGTTTTATGGAGGGCTCGACAGGGGTATTCTATAGGCAATTTGCTTTTACCCTGGCCATCGCTATTGTTATTTCTGCAATCAATGCACTGACCCTGAGTCCAGCACTCTGTGCATTGTTTTTAAAACCAGTACATCATACAAACGGTGAAGCGAAGCAACTCAACTTTAAAGATCGCTTCTTCGCGGGTTTCAATGTTGGGTTCGAACGAATCACCAAAAACTATCTGGGAAGCTTACGCTTTTTGATCCGTTACAAATGGGTCGCATTTGCTGGCCTGGGCATCACCTTGCTGTTGACGGTTTTCATGATCCGTCGTACGCCTACAGGTTTTATTCCCTCAGAAGATCAAGGGTTTATCGCCGTGTCGCTTTCCATGCCTGCCGGAGCATCGCTGGACCGTACATCGGGAGCATTAGCCGAAGCAGAAAAACAGCTTCAACATGCTGACTTCACCAAAACACTCAACGTACTTGCCGGTTTCAACATTTTGACACAGTCCACCAGCCCTTCTGCAGGTGTTGCCTTCATCTTGCTTAAACCGCACGAAGAACGGGGCCATATCAAAGATATCAATGCCATTATGGCCGATGTCAACCAACGCCTTGCAAATATTAAAGGGGCCAACTTCTTTGTATTCACCTTCCCTACTGTTCCCGGATTTAGTAACGTGGACGGACTGGATATGGTACTTCAGGACCGCACGGGAGGGCAGCTCGGCAAGTTTAGCTCGGTCGGACAGAATTTCATTGGCGAGCTCATGAAACGGCCTGAAATCCTGATGGCTTTTACCACTTTCAAAGCGGATTACCCACAATATGAGCTGCAAGTGGACGACATCAAGGCCGAACAGCTCGGCGTGAGCACCAAGAGCATTCTGCAGACCATGCAGGCTTATTTTGGCAGTGCGCAGGCTTCAGACTTCAACCGGTTTGGCAAATATTATCGGGTGATGGTCCAGGCAGATGCCAAAGACCGTAGTGAACCTACAGCTATGGACGGTATTTTTGTAAAAAACAGGCTTGGAGACATGGTGCCCATCAATACCCTAGTAAAATTGGAACGTGTTTACGGTCCAGAGACCGCTTCTCGATACAACTTATTTAATTCGATTGGTATCAACGCCATCCCTAAACCCGGATACAGCTCGGGAGATGCAATCCGCGCGGTGGAAGAAGTTGCCAAACAACAGTTACCCACGGGCTTCACCTATGAATTTTCGGGCATGACCAAAGAGGAAATCGTTTCTGGCGGACAGTCTACGCTCATTTTCATCCTCTGTCTGATCTTCGTTTACTTCCTGCTTGCGGCACAGTACGAAAGCTATATCATTCCGTTGGCCGTCATACTGTCTATCCCAACAGGTATATTCGGGGTGTTCGCGGCAATCAGTCTTACTGATATTGCGAATAACATCTACGTTCAGGTGGCCTTGGTGATGCTTATCGGGTTACTGGCTAAAAACGCGATCCTGATCGTCGAATTTGCAATTCAGGGCCGCAAACAGGGCATGTCCATACCCAGTGCTGCCCTTAATGCTGCAAAGCTGCGTCTAAGACCGATTATCATGACCTCCCTAGCTTTCATCGTTGGTATGATCCCGATGATGTTCGCTATAGGGCCTTCAGCTCAGGGTAACCACTCTATCAGTATTGCCGCAGCAGGGGGCATGCTTTCAGGAGTTATTTTAGGGCTTTTTATCATTCCGATCCTCTTTATTTTCTTCCAATTTATCCAGGAAAAATTGAGCAGCACAGCGACACAGGAACACCAGGCAAAAGAACCGGCTGCTCTGGAAATTCCGGTACATACAAATAATTAGCATATCATGACAACAACGAAATATATGAATAGACAAGCTAAACTTCTGGCGGTTTCGATCTTATCTTTTGTCGCATGGTCCTGCAGCACGGAAAAGCTGGTGAGCAACAAACAACATGCTCCCAGCCTCCCCGAGCAGTATCGTGATCAGGGCGCAGTACCGCAAGCAGGCAACATCGGCTCTATTCCATGGCGGGATTTCTTTAAAGATCCTACCTTACAAAGCTTAATAGATAGCGCCATTCAGCATAACCTTGATATGCAGCTGGCCCTAAAAAATATCGAAGCCGCGCAACTGAGTTTAAAACAAGCAAAAGCCAGTTACCTTCCGGCAGCACAGTTGCAGATCAGGGCAAATAGTACCAACCCGTCCAATAACAGCATGAACGGATTGAGTCTCGGCCAGTTCTTAGGTCAGCACCATGTCGAAGATTATACCGCCTCAGTAGGACTCTCCTGGGAAGCCGACTTGTGGGGTAAAATCAAGAGCCAGAACGCCGTCGCCCTGGCATCCTATCTGCAGACAGAAGAGGCCCGAAAACTTATTCAGACTCAGGTGGTCGCCCAGGTGGCACACGGCTACTATCAGCTTTTGATGCTCTATACGCTTCGCGATATCGCAAAGCAGAATCTGCAGCTCAGTGATACGACCTTGCGGATTGTCAAACAGCAATATGAAGTAGGCGATATTTCTTTACTTGCCTTAGAGCAGGTAGCGGCACAACGCTTATCGGCAGCAGCCCTGATTCCTGATTTCGAACAGCAGATCCGTATCCAGGAGAATGCCATCCAGATTCTCAGTGGCAAACTCCCAGCGCAAATCAACATAGTGAAGCAGCTGACTGATGTACGCTTTCCCGAAAATCTGGCGACCGGCGTCCCAGCGGACTTATTAAGCTACCGACCGGATGTCAAACAGGCTGAACTTGCAGTTACCGGATCACAGGCTTATCAGCAGTACAGCAAAGCAAAGATGTATCCCTCGCTCATCATCAGCGCCGAAGCAGGTGTAAATGCGTTCAAAGCGAGCAATTGGTTCAATATTCCCGCCTCCCTGTTTGGTGCCATTACGGGAAGCATCACCCAGCCTATTTTTCAACGTAAGGAATTGAAAACGCAGTACGAGCTCGCGCGGGTGGAACAGGAGAAAAACGTAATGATCTTTAAACAAAAAGTCATTGCCGCGGCAGGAGAAGTCTCCGATGCACTGATCTCCATACAAAAACTAAAAGAAAAACAACAAATCGCCTTGGACAGGACCAACCGGCTAAAAGAGGCGACCAAACACGCCAACCTCCTTTTCGAGACCGGCATGGCCACTTACCTGGAGGTTATTACCGCACAGAGCAACATCCTGCAGAGTGAACTTGAGCTCGCTCAGGTCAGCAAAGCGGAGCTTTCGGCCGTGGTAGACCTTTACCGTTCCTTGGGCGGTGGATGGAGCAACAATTAACGTGCAATTTTTCTAATTTTATATCACATATCTGGACGACAGGGGACCACCTAATGGGTCTCCTGTTTTTTGTTTATAAATCTTTCAAACGATGGAATAAAAAAGAACAAATGCCCCTCAGATTTGCAAGTCGGCCTTTCATTTCCGGCATAAAAAGATATTTTTCTGCCAGGTATACAAATTCAAAAAAAATCGCTATCTTATAGGGAAAACCAGTCACTCTTAAGCAGTGGGCCACATACGATTGGGTAATAATAAAATGATATTTCGGAATGCTGTTTGTACGCTTCGGCACAAAATTGTCATTCAATCCTTAGATGAATTGCGAAATTTGCGTAGATTTCAAAAGGTAAATATTAAGTAAAACGAATGCAGGATAAAGTCAACTATAAAAATGATGAAAATTTAATCAGTAAAAACAAGAAAAGGCTATTATTCACCATCCTGTCTTTTCTTCTCATCTATCTTATCGCTTATATTATTGACCCTTTTGCCAGTTGCTGGAACGGCTACTTTCAGCGAAATATCTTTGAAATACTGGGAGAATGGACATTTACCATCATTTATAGTTTCGCGATTTCCGAATTCAGCATTTTTATGCACGGCAGGCTGGACCGTGTCATTACCTGGAAAGACAGCCCCATGGAAAGACTGATCATAGAGACCGTCATCAATCTTTTCGTCGTGCTGATGATCAACCTCCTCTTGGTTTATATCATATCCCGCTATTATTATGAACTGCAGAATATCACCGTGGCGGGATCATTGGAAGAAAAAAGAGGCGTCATACAAAATATCTCAATCAGCGTGATGGTGGCACTCCTGATTATGGGAATTAACATCGGGATTCATCTGATCAACAACTGGAAAAACGAATCCATACGTGCTGCAAAACTCGGACAGGTTATCTTGGAGACCGAACTGCAATCGCTAAAACTGCAGATTGACCCCCACTTCGTTTTCAACAACCTCAGTGTACTCTCCGAAATCATTCTGGAAAATCAGCAGCTGGGTTATGAATATGCCGAAAATTTTTCCAAGATATATCGCTATCTGTTGGTCAACTCCAAGAAGGATGTCATCTCACTGGAAGAAGAACTTAATTTTCTCGATTCCTATATTTTTTTGATAAAAAATAGATTCGGCGACGGTGTTCATTTTGAGATCAACGTGGATCCGGCCAAATACAGCTACCAGCTCCCTCCTCTCACCCTACAGCTGCTCGTCGAGAATGCGCTCAAGCACAATCAGACAAACAAAAAACGGCCGTTAAGAATTAAAGTATATACCAACTCACAAAACCAGCTCGTCGTCGAAAACACCCTGTTACCTATTGAACAGGTATCGGAATCATCTGGGCTCGGCATCTCCAATATCATCAAAAGGTACGATTTACTGTCCCACCTGCAACCTCAGATTTTGAACACCGGGAGAACATTTAAAGTTAATTTACCACTAATTGAACAAGCGTCATGAGTATCACCAATATATTGATTATTGAAGACGAGAAACTGAACGCCGATCGCTTAAAACGTCTTTTGCGCGAGATCAAACCCACCGTCCAGATTCTGGATGTGCTTGATAATATTGCAGACAGCATAAGCTGGTTTAGCGACAATGAAACACCGGATCTTGTGATGATGGATATCCGCCTCTCCGACGGCCTGAGTTTTGAAATCCTGGAAAATGCCAAAATCGATTGTCCCATTATCTTTACAACCGCATTTGACGAGTATGCCGTACGCGCTTTTAAATTCAATAGCATAGACTATCTTCTTAAACCGGTAGAGAAGAAAGAACTCGCAGATGCGTTGGAGAAACTGGAAAATCTGCTGCTTCAGCAGCTAAATCACGTACCCTTACAGGGTTTGCTCGATTTTATCGCGCCTAAGGATTTTAGGGCACGTTTTTTACTTCCGTATAAAGACGGCTATAAAACCGTGGTCGTAGAGGACATTCTGTATTTCTATTCTGAATTTAAAATGACTCACGCCCGTCTAAAATCCGGACAGGTCGAAATCGTCCCCCAGACCATGGAAGAATTGGAACAGCAACTGGATCCCAAGGTCTTCTTTCGCGCCAATAGACAGTTTATCATACATATAGACGCAATTAAGAGATTGCACAATCACTTTAATGGCAAACTGAAAATAGAAATCAGGCAAAGCGAAGATGTCGAAATTCTCGTCAGCAGGGAAAAGGCGCAACTGCTCAAAAATTGGCTGGACTACTAACCTTCCCTCCGCTCTTAACAACGCTTCAAACGCATTTAGCGCTGACGTGGTCCAGCTTTCTGATACCTCGTTGCCGGATCCATATTTTTGGCTGTTAAATGATAAATTCAGGTCAGAACATCTACGGTTCAGCGGCCAATTGTAACGTCTCGGTAGATTTTTCCTCCCTGAGCGTCAAAACAATTCTTTCTTTTGCTTTACAAAAAATGATGATATGGCACAAAGAACGATGACTCTAAAACCTTTTCTTACTTTAATTACAGCAGCTACCTTATTATCGTCCTGTGGTGGCAACCAGGAGCAACCACAGGAGCAGGCCATTACTGTTGATTTTATCGAATTGTCTCCTACCGAAGCGGAGACTGAAAAAAAATATCCGGGCGCCCTGGAAGGTACCGTCAATGTTGATGTCAAAGCGCAGGTAACAGGCTACCTGGATCAGATTTATGTAAAAGAGGGTGACTATGTCACTGCTGGTCAAGCGCTTTTTAAAATAAAACCCGATGTATACAATGAGCAGGTAAACAATAGCAAGGCGGCTTACCAGGCGGCTTTGTCCGCCGAACAGAACGCAAAGCTGGAGATTGAAAAAATACAACCATTGGTCGAGGGCAAAGTTTATACTGAACTTCAGCTCAGAACGGCTGAAGCAAACTATGCGGCCGCTAAGGCACAAGTAGCACAGGCACGCGCCGCTTTGGGATCATCGGAGATCAATGCACGTTTCACTCAGATCAACGCCCCTGTGAGCGGCTACATCGGACGTATACCGAACCGCATCGGCAACCTGATTACGCCCAATGATGCTATACCGTTGACCACCCTGTCGGAAATCAATACTGTGAATGTTTACTTCGCTTTAAGTGAAGCGGATTTCATCGCATTCGTACGGGATCAACATGGCAAAACAGGCAAGCAGAAAGCCAGCCTGATCCTTGCTGACGGAACGGTATACGAACACAGCGGTCAGGTGGAAGTCGCCAGTGGAAACATTGATAAAAACACCGGCAGTATAACCCTGAAAGCAAGCTTCCCGAATCCGAATAAGGTATTGCGTTCGGGCGGTTCGGCCAAGGTGGTATTGACAAAGAAACATGAGGATGTGCTGCTGGTTCCGATGGCAGCGGTTAAAGATATTCAAGACCGGTACTTTGTTTATGTCATTGGAGAAAAAAACAAAGTGGCCATGAAACAGATCGAAATCGCCGGCAATACGGCCAACGAATACCTGCTTAAATCTGGACTAACGGCAGGAGAAAAAATCGTAATGAACAGAATTGATGTACTCAATGATGGAATGCAGGTGCAGCCAAGCAAAGTACATATAAAACCGTAACCCGGTTTGGATTTTATCTGTAGTAAGCATAAGCGGCTAAACAAGATCCATTCTGTATTTGAGATCCTATAAAATTTAAAATAAAATGCTGAAAAAATTTATTGACAGGCCAGTGCTGGCGACTGTTATATCGATCATATTTGTTATACTCGGGATAATCGGGCTTTTGCGGTTACCTCAAACAAGGTTTCCCGACATTGCCCCGCCCACAGTGCAGGTGACCGGCAGTTACCCCGGCGGTAACAGTGAGACCGTATTACGCTCGGTCGTCACACCACTCGAAGAACAAATCAATGGCGTGGAGGATATGGAGTATATCACATCTACGGCAAGCAATGATGGTACCTTCTCAGTCCGCATTGTATTTAAAGCAGGAGTGAATCCGGATCAGGCGGCAGTGAACGTCCAGAACCGTGTACAACAGGCCACGCCCATTTTACCACAGGAAGTGGTACGCATGGGACTTACAACCTCCAAGCAGCAGAACAGCATGATCATGATCTTTAATATCTATACGGTCGATAATAAGAAATATGATGAACTGTTTTTGCAAAACTATGTTAACATCAACTTGATTCCGCAGATCAAAAGGGTACCGGGTGTAGGCCAGGCAATGGTCTTCGGTTCCAAGGATTATTCCATGCGGGTATGGTTGAATCCGCAAAAAATGGCGAACTACAGTCTTGTACCTCAGGAAGTGATCGCTGCCATATCAAAGCAGAGCCTCGAATCTGCGCCCGGCAAACTGGGTGAGGAATCCGATGCACCCCTTGAATATGTAATTCGATATAAAGGAAAAAAAAATCTGCCAGAACAGTACGAAAATATCATCGTTAAAAATGATGATGTTCAGATCGTCAGGCTCAAAGACGTCGCCCGAATAGAATTTGGTTCGATAAGTTATAGCGGTAATTCGCAAAACAACGGTTTGAATACTGTAACGATCGGTATCTTCCAGACATCGGGTTCCAATGCCAACGAAATCGAAATCGGAATTGACAGACAGATTGAAATCGCGGCTCGTTCTTTCCCGCCCGGAATCAAAATTTTTAAGCTGGTCAGTACCAAAGAGCGTCTGGATGAAAGTACTGCTCAGGTCCGCTCGACGTTGATCGAAGCCTTTGTCCTGGTCTTTTTGGTGGTATTCCTGTTTTTACAGGACTTGCGGTCTACGATCATTCCTGCCATAGCAGTACCAGTCGCTATTGTGGGTACCTTTTTCTTCCTGCTGGCCTTTGGTTTTACGATCAATATTTTAACTCTTTTTGCATTGGTATTGGCTATCGGTATCGTCGTCGATGACGCGATCGTCGTTGTCGAAGCCGTTCATGGCAAGATGGAGACCTCTAGTATGACGGGCAACCAGGCGACACACAGCGCCATGAGTGAAATCACGGGAGCTGTTATTTCCATCACCTTGGTTATGTGCGCCGTGTTCATTCCGATTGGTTTCATGACCGGTTCATCCGGAATGTTTTACAAGCAATTTGCCTATACCTTGGTGATTGCAATCGTCATTTCGGCCATAAACGCGCTGACGCTGACACCCGCATTATGTGCTTTACTGCTCAAAAATACGCATGCCGAAAATCACGGAGAACAATCACGGAAGTCCGGATTCTCGCAACGGTTTTTCACAGCATTCAATGCCGGATTTGAAAATATGACCAACCGGTATGTGGGTTCGCTAAAATTCCTTGTGAAGAAAAAATGGATTGCAGCCCTTCTGATTATTGCTACCGTTGGGATTGCAGGATATCTGATGACGAGCACATCCAAAAGCTTCGTGCCGATGGAAGATGACAACTTCGTTGTTTATAGCTTAGAAATGCCTCCGGGAACAGGCTTGGACCGGACAACGAAAGCAGTCGAAAAAATAGAAAAGCTCCTGGCTGGCATCCCCTCTATTGAAAGCCATACGAGCATCACTGGATTCAATATGATTGGTAACAACTCCAGTGCCGCCTATGCGACAGGATTCATCCGCCTGAAGGATAAAAAGAAACGTGGCGACATGCATGATATCGACCAGATTCACCAGCTGATTTCACAGAAGCTGGCCACAGTCAAGGAAGGTACAGCAATGGCTTTCCGTTCTCCCCCAGTGGATGGTTACGGTATGATGAACGGTGCCGAACTTGTGCTGCAGGACCGTGCGGGAAAATCACCGGTGGAACTGAAGGCCATGTCCGACTCGGTGATCGCAAAGATCATGCAGCAGCCCGGTGTACAGTTTGCCTACACGATGTTTAGAGCTGATTATCCGCAAATGGAACTGGAAGTGGACGAAGACAAAGCTGCGCAATTGGGCGTTGATGTCAGTGAGATGCTGTCCTCAGTACAGACCTACTTTGCCGGGGACCAATCTCTCAATTTCAACCGCTTTGGTAAGTTCTATCGCATTGCTGTAAAAGCGGACGGAATTTATCGGACAGACAAAGAAGCGTTCAACGAGATTTTTGTCAAAAACAACCGCGGAGAAATGCTACCCGTAAATACGCTGGTCACACTACGCAAAGTTTATGGACCGGAGTCTGTAACGCGGTATAACTTGTATAATTCACTGACCATTAATGTGGTCAGTAATCCCGGTATCAGTAATGGGGCCATCATGGAAACCTTGGAAAAAAATGTGCTGAACAAATTACCGGGCGACTACAGCTACGAGTGGACTGGATTGAGTCTGGAAGAGAAATCGTCAGGCAATCAGACTATGCTCATTTTGACGCTGAGTCTGTTGTTTGTCTACTTTCTACTATCCGCGCAATACGAAAGTTATCTGCTGCCGTTGGCGGTACTGCTATCGATTCCGACTGGAATAATCGGTTCATTCCTGGGCACACGCGCCATTGGGCTCGATAACAATATCTATGTCCAAGTTGGATTGATCATGTTGATCGGTCTTCTGGCTAAAAACGCGATCCTGATCGTCGAGTTTGCCCTGCAGCGCAGGCGCGCAGGGTCATCGCTTATTGATTCGGCTCTGGAAGGTGCACGCGCGCGACTCCGCCCGATTTTGATGACCTCCCTGGCCTTTATCGCAGGCATGGTGCCGCTGATGTTTGCCACCGGTGGTACAGCTACTGGTAACCACTCCATCAGTACCGGAGCGGCAATGGGCATGCTAAGCGGAGTCGTCCTTGGGGTTATCATTATCCCCATATTGTATTTAGTATTTCAATATTTACAAGAAAAAGTCTCGCGCAAAAAAAACGCAGACCACACACATGAGTAAAATGAAAAGATTTCATCCTTATATTATTATAGCAAGTACCACCATCCTGCTGGCGTCCTGCAGTCTGGGCAAAAAATATGCACGTCAGGAGCTCGAATTGCCCAGTGAATTTCGAAACAACGAGGTACTCCTAACGGCTGATACATTGGCCCTATCGTGGCACTCGTTTGTGAAAGATCCAGATCTAACCGCCCTTATCGAGAGAGCGCTGCTCAAAAACGCTGATGTCAGTGTGGCGCTGCTTAACATGAAGCAGCTGGAGCTCGCCTACAAGCAATCAAAAAAAGGACTGCTGCCCACGCTTGACTTTAATTTGGGAGCCAACAGGACGTGGTTATCGACCAATTCACTAAATGGTTCCTTAAGTGACCAGTTTATCGGAACTTCTTACATGGACGATTACAGCGCTACACTCAGACTGTCATGGGAAGCGGACATCTGGGGTAAGGCCAGCATGCAGAAAGAGGAAGCCCTGGCAAATTTCTTTGGCCAGAAAGAAAACTTTTCTGCACTGAAGACCCGCATTATTGTCCAGGTCATACAATCCTACTACAATTTGATTGCACTGGACGAACAGCTAAAAATCGCTCAGAAAAATGTGCAGCTCAGCGATAGTACCCTAAGCATGATCCGGCTGCAGTACAATTCAGCACTTGTCAGTTCCCTGGCGGTGGAGCAGGCCGAAGCCCAGAAGAAAACGGCTGAATTACTAATTCCTCTGGCAGCACAGAATATTGCCATTGAGGAAAATGCCTTGAGCATATTATGCGGCGATTTTCCGGACAAGATCCAGCGATCAGCAGTCCTCGATGCGGCAGTTATCCACCAGACCTTTGCAGCAGGGGTACCAGCAGAGCTACTTAGCCGTCGCCCCGATGTGAAAGCCGCCGAATACGCAGTAGTGGCAGCAAACAGCAGAATAGGTCTGGCAAAAGCAGCAATGTATCCCTCAATCAGTCTGACACCGTCGATAGGTACCAACTCATTTCAATTCAAAAGCTGGTTTGATCTCCCCGGCTCTATCGTAAAGACCCTGGCCGGAAATATCACACAGCCTATCTTTCAGAAAGGCGCTTTGAAAACCAACTACGATGTTTCAGTCATAGAGCGGGATAAGTTGGCCACTCAGTTTAAGCAGACTGTCCTGCTCGCCGTGTCTGAAGTGTCGGATGCGCTGGCTAAAATAAAGCATACCGAAGAGCGGTTGCAGCTTCTTGAAGCAAAGTCTTCATCGTTGGCGAAGGCAACAGCGGATGCCGGTCTGCTTTACAAAAATGGAATGGCAAACTATCTGGAAGTCATCACAGCGCAAAATAATGCGCTACAGAATGACCTCGAACATATAACGGTGAAACGGGATAAAATCAATGCCCTGACTGAGCTATATCGTGCATTGGGGGGCGGCAACGATAGCGAATAACCTGTTCAGGTTTATATCCTATGGCGATTTGGCGGAAAGGGGACATCTTAATAGGTTGTCCCTTTTCTTCTGTCGTTCCTACTTCACGTCCGCCATCAGCCGTTGACACTCCCCTCATACCGCTGTCAGATTGCACTTTCAAAGCAATTTACTTGCACAATACACCGCGTTTTGTTATATTCGTGTAAGTATCGAATGTCATGAATAGAACAAGTTGTCTTCCTCCACCAAGAGCGTAATATCTACAGGTACGAATGAAGCATGGAGCCGGTAATATCGGCTATTTTCGCTTGCTTCAAACCATCAGTTACATCTTATTTTTTCATACAGCTGTCTTTAGAGACGCGCTGGAAGACAATTTTTTTATGAAACATTCATATTTCATCCTGCATATTGCTGTGCTATGTCTGGGCCTATCGGGTGTACTGGGCAAAGTTATTCAGCTCAATGAGGCAATGCTCACGTGGTTTCGCGTATTCTTCGCTGCAATAGCGCTTTTTTTAATTTTAAAATGGGCTAAAGTCCCCCATACGGTCAGCCGCTGTGAGAAATGGGCTATTGCCAAAAACGGGTTATACATCACCGCCTCCTGGTTGCTGTTTTATGCAAGCATCAAATATGCCAATATATCCATTGCTGTTGTCTGCTATTGCATGGCAAGCTTCTTTACCGCTATCTTTGCCCCCCTTATCAACAGGACAGCTTTCCGGAAATCGGAATTCTTACTGAGCACGCTGACACTATTGGGGATCGCGCTGATCTTCCATTTTGAGCATACGCGCCAGCTTGGAATTGCCTTTGGTGTCATCTCCCCTGCATTTGCCTCCTTATATGCCATTCACAACGAAAAACTGGTCCGGAAATACCATAGCGTTCTGATCAATTATTATCAAATGATCGGCGGCACCCTAGGCCTCGGGCTTGCACTCCCCTGCTTCCTTTATTTTTATCCAGCTTCCACCTTTGTACCGCGCATACAGGATATCTTTTACCTGATCGTGCTCGCTCTGGGCTGCACAGTAGCCGTATATCTTGCCTTTACAGAGATCCTAAAAAAAATCTCTGCTTTCACACTTAACCTGAGTTTAAACCTCGAACCAGTATACGCGATTGTTTTGGCATTTCTGTTTTTCGGTGAATCCAGACAGGTCAATCTTGCATTTTATGCGGGGCTGGCACTGGTTATACTTTCGGTTGTGCTGCAGCATATGCTCAATAAGAAAAGAGAATAAGCCTCCGAGCTGCTATCATACTTGGCAACAGCAACAAAAACGGGCTAAGTGAAGGATTATGCCCGTTTTTGTTGCTGTTCAGTGTTGCTGTTTTTCTTCTTCTTGTTATTACTAAAACGTCGCCGCTTTGATGTACCATTGCCCTTATGTACTCTCTTTTTCGGATTATATTCCGGGCCGGACTCGAATCCGTTGGGCAGTGCAACCTGCTCAATAGGATAGCCGATCAGGTTTTCGATCTGCGAAAAACGGTACTGATCCTTTTCATTGACAAAGGTAATCGCCGTTCCTGTCGTCGCTGCCCTGGCGGTACGCCCGATGCGATGAACATAGTCTTCTGGATCTGGTGGCACATCATAATTTACCACCAGGCTGATTCCAACGATATCGATGCCACGCGAGATGACGTCTGTCCCTACAAGTACACGTACCTGACGCGACCTAAATCTGCTCATGATATCTTCACGCTTGGACTGGTCGAGGTCAGAATGGAATCCTTCGGCATCAATACCCAGCTTCTGTAGTTCCTGCGCAAGCACTTTAACGGTACTTTTTTGTGAAGCAAAGATAATGACGGAAGCATAATCGGGATTCTGCAGAATGATTTTCAGTAGATTCATCTTCTGCTGATCATACACTAAATACACCTGCTGGTCGATTCCCTCCGATGGCTTCGAAATCGCTATATTGACTTCAACCGGCTGATTTAAGATCTTTCTCGCAAAGGTGCGGATTTTGATCGGCATTGTCGCCGAAAACAGAAGCATCTGCTTCTTCTTGGGCAGATAGCTGACGATACGCAGTATGTCATCCTGAAACCCCATGTCCAGCATGTTGTCCGCTTCATCGAGCACAAAATGCGTTAACTGCGTCAAGTCGACTTTCATGGAGCTGAGGTGGCTGATCAGCCGACCGGGTGTAGCTACGATAATATTGACACCTTCCCGAATCGCACGTTTCTGCTGTTCGTAGCCTATGCCATCGCCGCCACCATAGATGGCGATAGAAGTGGCTCCGGTGTAATAGGCCATTCCCATGATCTGTTGATCGATCTGTAGAGCCAGCTCACGGGTCGGCACCAGAATAATCGCACGGATGGCCTCTTTGGGGTCTTTCGCGACCGCGTCTAGGATTGGCAGCATATAAGCTGCTGTTTTGCCTGTGCCGGTCTGGGCACAGGCGATCATGTCTGCCCCCCCTTTGATAATGGGTATAGTCTGTTCTTGAATAGGCGTAGCCTCTTCAAACATCATACTTTCTAACCCCTCTTCCAATGTGGGAACAAAACCAAATTCAGTAAATTTCAAATTTTTAATGTTATTAAATATGTCCCAAGTTACGAAAACTTCTCTATATATAAAGACCGTAGCCCTTTATCCCAAACGATAGCGTCCACAGCTTGCGCCAGTATTATCGGATAATACCCGCATTCGCCGCATGGTCGCTCTCCGTTGAAAGCCTGAGCAGCGTGTACCCCAATATTCCGGCACAGAGCGAGGCCACAAGCACCGCAAACTTGGCTTCTTCAACCAAAAGCGCATCGTCAAAGGATAAAATCGATATAAAGATGGACATGGTAAACCCTATACCACCCAATAATCCCACACCAAAAAGCTGCTTCCAATTCGCTCCTTCAGGTAACTGCGCTATTTTCAGCTGTTTTGCAACAAAACAGATTAAAAATATGCCGATGGATTTTCCTGCGATCAGACCCACAATGATACCAATACCTAGTGTTGAGGTCAGACCACCCAGCATTTCCGCATGGATGGGAATCAGCGTATTAGCAAAAGCGAACAAAGGGATAATCAAAAAGTTCACCGGCTTGGTTAGCATGTGCTCAAGTTTCTCCAGTGGCGACTCCTGATCATCGGGGGTGGTCGGCAGTGTCATCGCTACCAGTACTCCGGCGATTGTCGCGTGAATACCCGAATGGTGTATAAAATACCAAATGAACAATCCCGGTACAAGATAAGCCCACAATGCTTTTACCCCTAGCTTATTCAGCAGAATCAAAAATATAAAGATACCCAACGCAATAAAGAGATATGTCGCATGCACGCCATTACTATAGAATAAGGCGATCACCAGTATGGCAAGCAGGTCATCCACGATGGCGAGCGCAGCAAGAAATATCTTTAGGCTTGCAGGCACCCTATTCCCTAGTAGCGTGATTACAGCCAACGCAAAAGCAATGTCCGTGGCCATCGGTATTCCCCAGCCATGCGCAGTAGCCTCCTGATCTTTATTCAACAGAAAATAGATCAGCGCAGGCAAAAGCGCTCCCCCTACCGCGGCTAAGATAGGCAAAATAGCTTTACTGGGTGAAGACAACTCTCCCTCCACAATCTCTCTTTTGATTTCAAGTCCCACCAACAGAAAAAATATGGCCATAAGACCGTCGTTGAGCCAAAGGAGCCATGAATACTTTAAGTGAATATGATCTGTTTCAACACCTACCTCCCGCATGAGAAAATCCATCACCGGCGTGTACAATGAGGTATTCGCTACAATTAACGCCAGAATCACGCAGGAAAAAAGAATGATTCCGCCCGCAAAGCTCGATTTTAAAAATTCTCTAAAGACAGTTAAATTAATAAGTTTTGACATGACAATACAATCTTAAATTGCTTAAAAGGTTCACAAGATACAATTTTCTTACCACTATTCCAGCTTAAATCGCAGGTTTTCCACGCCCCGAAGCAGACCGAAGACCACTGCTCAGAGAAACTATTGTCCGCAGGCAATTAAACATTGTCATTTTTAAGATTTAATTTGCCTTTGTTCAAAAAATTACTTAGCTTGCTACTATAGTTAATAAACCGTTTATTATGTGCAAGAAGTGGATTTTCATGGTGCTTCTTTTCGTAGCAAATTTTACATATGCGCAAACGACAGAGGATACAACCCAACAACAACAATCAGGTTCCCATTACATCATTTTAGCGATTATCGCTATTATTGTCATCGTCTATATATTATACAGGAGGCAAAAAAGGAAATTTAATGAATAAGGGAGATCAAATGATCTCCCTTTTCTTTTTAAGCACTTGTTTAATTCTAAAGCACCCCGTTAATTTTGGATAGGTTCATTTGTCTGCGCCAGACGCTGTGAACCCGTATTGGCCGGACAGGCAATATCGTCTGTTGCATCATAAATAAGCTTCTTATCCTTTAATTTGCTGATCAACTGTTCGGGTACATAAACTTGCACTTTTGTCACCGAATAACCGCTCGGAAAATAGCGTACATAGTAACCGTCGGGATGCAACGTCCATATACCGCTTGGAACATCGCTCCGCGGTTCGGCCATTCCCGCCAGAATAGCATATTTTTCAAATTCAGCATACGAATAATTGCCTGAGGAAACAAGCTGCCGGATATTATTTTCCGCTTCAAATATAGCCTGTACCGCCGGAGGCATCTGGTCCTTTGCCTTTTGTACCACATCAAACGGCAATATGCCAAGTGCCCCGCCCTCAAGCTGTAATAACTGTTCCGGTGTCAGTAACTTTAAGGCTGTTTCTTTTACAGGCCCCGCGTAGTCGATAAACTTTGTTCGCGCGATGATGGTCCAGAGGAGCATCTGTACAGAGGACTGCTCAACTTCAGGATGTTTCTCTGCACTTCTCAGTATCGCAATCACGACATCCCGCTTTTTGCCAAGGGTGGGCGCGTACATATAGCCATCACCTTTCGAAGGCGCATACGTACCCGCCTTTAGACAGTAGCTTTTATTAGTCATCTCAAAATGTCCGGCTTCCAGTAGGTAGCCATTGTCACCGTTCTTAGGGAGGTCCTGCAAAGGTTTATAGGTTGCAGCGTCTTCAAAATCAGGCATCTCCTCCCCTTTCCTGTTTACATCTTCGAAATTCGTACTGATAGCCTCCGGTTCCTTCATCAGCTTATCCAGGCCCAGCATTTTGCTTCCCTTCGAGGCCACAGCCTTGCTGGCTTTATCGAGCAGGCCGCCAAATTGTGCCGACGCTCCCTGAAGGTTCAACGTCATGAGCGCACACAGTACAATACCATAGGTCACTTGTCTTCTTTTCATAATAAAAATTGATTTCAGCTTTTCTAACAAAAAAGAAGCCAATGTGCCCGCAGCATGGTAGTTTTACAATTTATTAATATCACTTTTATGGAACACGTTTTCTATCCCTCTGCCCATCCTACCGGCCGCTATCCACCATATCAACTTGGACTTAAACGACACTCAAACAGGTGATTCTCTCTTGCCAACCTGTTACGTACAGTGCCATTGCCGCCTTGTGAATTAATTATACGCGGACGATCTTCGGAAATACTTAGAAATACAAGATTAAAACGTATCTTTGCAGCATGATTAATGTATCGAATCTATCCCTTCGCTATGGTAAACGTGTACTATTCGAAGATGTCAATCTAAAATTCACACCAGGCAACTGTTATGGTATTATCGGTGCCAATGGAGCGGGTAAATCCACTTTTTTAAAAATTATCTCCGGCGAAGTTGATCCGACCACAGGTTCTGTTTCATTCACACCAGGCGAACGTATGTCTGTATTGAGCCAGGACCACTATGCTTTCGACGAGTATTCGGTGCTGGAAACCGTCATGATGGGCAATCAGGAACTTTACAAGATCATGAAAGAAAAAGATGCCATCTACATGAAGGAAGATTTTTCGGATGCTGACGGTGAGCGCGCGGGAGAACTCGAGAGTCTCTTTGCTGAGATGGATGGCTGGAATGCTGAATCCAACGCGGCAACCTTGCTGAGCAATCTAGGCATCAAAGAAGACCTGCATTACAAGCTGGTTTCCGAAATTGACGGTAACCAAAAGGTTCGGGTGCTCTTGGCGCAAGCCTTATTCGGTAACCCTGATATTCTGATCCTCGATGAGCCGACCAACGACTTGGATATCAACACCATTGCTTGGTTAGAAGACTTTCTGGCGAGCTATGAGGCTATCGTACTGGTTGTATCCCATGACCGCCACTTCCTTGATGCTGTGTGTACACATACGGTGGATATTGATTTTGGCAAGATGACCATTTACACTGGTAACTACTCGTTCTGGTACGAATCTTCACAGCTGGCATTGAAGCAGCGCGCCGATCAGAACAAGAAGATGGAAGATAAAATCAAGGAGCTTCAGGAGTTTATCCGCCGGTTTTCCGCCAACGCTTCCAAATCCAAGCAGGCGACTTCCCGTAAAAAAGCACTGGATAAAATCAATATTGACGAGATCAAACCTTCCAACCGTAAGTATCCGGCGATCATGTTCAATACGATGAACCGCGAACCGGGAGATCAGACATTGCAGGTAGAAGGATTGAGCAAAACCGTGAATGGCGAAGTATATTTCAAAGACATCACATTCATGATCAATAAAGGCGATAAAATTGCTGTCCTAGGACCGAATTCACTGGTAACAACGGCCTTCTACGACATTATCACCGGTCGTGATACCGATTTTGGCGGCGAGTTTAAATGGGGGGTCACCATCACTCCTGCCGATATGCCAATCGATAACGCAGCCTTTTTCGAAGGAAAAAATGAGAATTTAGTTGACTGGCTGAGAGACTACACGACCAATCCAGAGGCAGACGAACAGTTCCTCCGTGGATTCCTCGGTAAAATGCTATTCTCCGGTGAAGAAGTCTTGAAAAAAGTCTCCGTGCTGTCCGGGGGGGAAAAAATGCGCTGCATGTTCTCCAGAATGATGCTTCAGGGAGCCAATTTCCTGATCTTCGACGAACCGACAAATCACCTGGATCTCGAATCCATCACAGCGTTGAATAATGGAATGTTGGATTTCAAAGGCTCCATGCTTTTTACTTCCCGTGACCACGAGCTTACTGAAACCGTAGCAAACAGGATCATCGAATTGACTCCGAAAGGTATTATCGACAAGTTAATGACCTACGATGAGTACATTAATAGCGATGTGGTAAAAGCTCAGCGCGAAGAAATGTACAAATAAGATCATTTATCCCAATTTTATAAAGGCTCCATAAATTTTTATGGGGCTTTTTTTTGCACAAAAAAGCACTGAAGGGGCTCAGTGCTAATCGCGATTGATATGAAAGAATTGA
This sequence comes from Sphingobacterium sp. InxBP1, assembly GCF_026191775.1. Classification (NCBI taxonomy): domain Bacteria; kingdom Pseudomonadati; phylum Bacteroidota; class Sphingobacteriia; order Sphingobacteriales; family Sphingobacteriaceae; genus Sphingobacterium; species Sphingobacterium sp. InxBP1. The sequence goes on from NZ_JAINDX010000043.1 coordinate 125,675, forward strand.
GAAAGTCTTAATTGCTGGTACCGGCCAGTATCCAGTCCAGTTGCAGGGACACCGCACAGTGGTCGGACAGATCCTGCCCCGCGCTATTTCGAAATAACTCCTTGTGTACTTTATAATCGTTGGCTTTAAAAATAACCTGGCTGCTGTTACGGTAGTAGATTTTATCGATGCCCTCACAGGTATCCGTCAGTTCCAAAGCTGCTTGGGCAACAAAATTGGCCTGATTCTCCGGTACTCTGCCTTGGTTTTTCAGCGCTACCCATGCATCGGTCAGACCGAGTTCCTGCCTAAACGATGTGACATTGTCCAGAGCAAAGGAATAATGTGCATTGAAATCGCCCATCAGCAACAGGGGCCTACCTGCCGAATGTTCACGGATATACGCCTTCAGCTGATCCAAGTTTTTCCGGCGAGCTACGGTGGCTTCAAAATCGTCCTGCGCCGTTGCATGTACATTATAAACATCGACAAACACGGACTTCGCCAGCTGAATACGGGCAAAGGTAAATCCCTTGGGCGTCAGACAGTCTGTTCCATGACAAGCGCTCCAGCTCACCCGTTCAAAGTCCACGATCGGATATTTGGAAAGGGTGCTCAGGCCGTCCCCAAATGGGACGCCTCCCATATTCTCGGTTCGGTACGCATGTGTATTTTTACTGTACAAAAACTTGTTGTAGTTGAAATCTTCCTGCACATTGACAATATCAAAAGGATTGATACGCTCGCCGATTACAGCAATGCTCGATGATCGTTCAGTGACGGCACTCGACAGCAGTTCTGGAAGCCCCGCGATATTATAAGTCAGCAGGCGCAGACTCCCCTGACTCTTCTCAGGCATTTCGGCGTCCACCATGTTCATCAGTTTCAGCTGTTTTCGGGGTTTGAGCTTAAAGCCCAGCGTCAGACCGCCAAATGCGCAGACCGCCAGAATCACGATCTTCCGGGCACCGCCGGACCTGAATCTCTTTTCGAACAATAGATCTAATAGCATGGAATTTAACATTTTGTCCATTTCAAAAATACCAGACCAACATGAGCCGATCCTGAACTAAAAATTAATTGTTTTTATATAAATCATTCATAAATCATTAAATGCTCATAATTAATACATATTGGCATGACAGAAAGATAACATCTAGGTAGCATGGGGGTTACAGTTTTAGAATATTTTTACGAAACCCCTAATAAGAATAACATGAGAAAGGTAGCCTTCTTTACAGAAATACTCGTTGAGGATTTCGACGGAGCATCGCGGACAATGTTTCAGCTGATCAATCGCATCGACCCCGCGCAATTCAATTATTTCTTTATTTATGGCGGCGGTCCGGCCCAGTTCAGAAATTTTCGTTCTTATAAAGTACCGAGCTTCAGCATTCCGGTCAATGACGATTACTGCCTGGCTATACCACAGCTTATCAAAAAGAAACTGGAACTGTCACTGGACGAGTTTGCTCCGGACGTCATTCATATTGCAACACCCTCCCTGCTCGGATTCTTTGCGCTCAATTATGCCAGACGCCGAAATATTCCTGTACTCACCATTTATCATACCCATTTCATATCCTATATCGCCTATTATTTCAAAAACATCCTGCCGTTGGTCAAGCCGACCGAACAGTGGATGAAAAGAGCAATGAATAATTTCTACAATAAATGTGACATTGTTTACGTACCCACCGGCTCGATCCTGGCCGAACTTCGGGAAATAGGTTTACGTCAACATGGACTGGCCTTATGGCAACGTGGCATAGACACGCAGCTTTTTAATCCCCAGAAAAAAGACCGCTCGTTTATGCGGAAAATCACTGGCAATGATAAACCGACCATCCTCTTTGTCAGCAGGTTGGTCTGGGAAAAGAATATCCGCACACTGATTGAGATCTATCAGGAAATCCTGCGCCAAGGGCTCGGATACAATTTCGTAGTTGTAGGCGAAGGTACGGCCAAAGGGACAGCAATGCAGGAAATGCCAGATGCAATATTTCTAGGAAAAAAGACACATCAGGAACTCGCCGTCCTCTATGCTTCTGCGGATGCTTTTGTCTTCCCTTCCGTATCGGAAACTTATGGGAATGTTGTTATCGAAGCCATGGCCTCCGGCCTGCCTGCCGTGATTGCCGACGGAGGCGGCTCAGCTTCACTGATCCAGCATGGCTCAAACGGCTTCAAGTGTCAGCCTGACAACGCCTCAGGCTACGTTTACTACCTCCACAAGATCCTTTCCGATAGCAGATTAAAACAGCACCTGATCACCGCAGGATTGGCTTATGCCGGACAGCTCGACTGGACCGGCCTCGCCCTACAGTACTTCAAAGATATTGACATGCTTGCCGAAAAGACACAAGATACAGCATTGGCATGGGCAAATTAGTGCAGTCACGGCAGCTGGTCAAAATTGTTTTTTCTCTTTTGATCTTCAGTTCCATAGCCGTTTTTCTGGTACAAAGTGATTTATCGGCGATCGGGAGCCAGCTCCGAAAGATTGGTTTTCGTTTTATATACGTTTTGCTTTCCACTGTGCTGGCCTATCTGTTTGGCACGCTCGCTTGGTGGATCTGTCTAGGGAAAATGAAACATAAAATCAGTATTCCTGCGCTTTTTGCGATACGGCAGATCGGCGAAACTGTCGGCCTTTTTAACCCCGCCAGCGTTATCGGCGGGGACTGGGTAAAGGCAGATCTGGTGAGCCGGTATGGCATACCGGGACAGAAAGCTGTCGACGCTGTGGCTATCGCCCGCATTACAGCGGTATTATCCCAGCTAACATTATTTCTGGCAGCTGTGTTCTGGCTAATGTTCTCGCCTTTAAAAAAGGAGGTGATGCGCTATACTGGCAATTCCATATATGGGGTCTGCATTGTTTTGTTCGTATTGGTCATCGTCATATTCTGCTGGCTGATTTCCACAAAGGCCCCGCCCAAACCTGCTGACATACCGCTGGATTTCTGGAACAGAACAAAAGTCAGTATAGAGACGCTGTTGTGGCGTATCCGGGAGTTCTACCAGCAGCAGAATCGTGTGTTCTGGTATGCATATCTCTTGTCTGCCATCCATTGGCTTGCCGGCAGTGTTGAATTCTACCTTTTACTGACGTTTATGGGTGTCGACGTCAGCCTCATGCATGGTCTGCTGCTCGACATGAGCGTTATTATCCTGAAAAGTACCGGAGCTTTTATTCCCGGGCAGCTTGGTATTGAAGAGCTATCCAACAAGCTGCTGCTGACGATGATCGGAGTCGGCGGCGGCAGCCTCTGGTTGAGCATATCGATCCTGCGACGTGCACGCCAGGTATTTTGGATAGCGCTAAGTGCTGTATTTTATCTGTGTATTAAACGAAAAAAACGATATGCAACCGTCTGAAATCGAAATTCTATTTGTCAGCCACAAATATCCACCAGCTGTAGGTGGAATGGAAAAACAGAGTTTTGAGCTGATCAATGGTGTTGCCCATTATCTCAAAGTCCACACACTGCTGTATACCGGCGGAGAAAACATATTGCGTTTCTTCTTCTTGTTGAACCGTCGCATTATGGAAAAAATTAAAGCACATCCACGCATCCGTGTCATCCATTTTAATGACGGCCTTATCGCCTCCATGGCTACCTTTCACACCGGATATGCTCATTTGAAGAAGGTAGTTACGATCCATGGGTTGGATATTGTTTTTCCTCTTCCTTATTTTAAACGGCACATTGTCCCGCGATTTAATACTTTTGACAGGGTTATTGCCGTTAGCGAAGCAACTGCCGACGCTGCCCGGTCGGCTGGTATCGATCCATCCAGGGTCAGCGTCATTCCCAACGGCGTGGACCCTGTAAGCCACCAAAACGAAAGGCCAACGACCAGCTTACCCGATGTTCCTTACTTTATTACGCTGGGCCGGCCCGTGAAGCGTAAAGGTTTCTCCTGGCTCATGAAAGAAGTTGTCCCTTTTGTAAAAGGCGATTTCAAACTGCTGATGCTGGGGCCATTTGACTCTAAGCCCCGCTGGAAAGAACGACTGCTCAGTTTCCTCCCCTCCAGCCTCTTTCAGCTGATAACACTATTTTTGGGATACCCCACCGACCAGCAGGCCATCCGGAAATTATTACAGGCTCATCCCGACAAAGTCCAGCACCTGGGCAAGGTGCCAACTGAGGAGCTGATGCGGCTTCTTGCACAGGCGGAGGCTTTTTTAATGCCCAATATTAAGGTAGCGGGTGACATGGAGGGTTTTGGTCTGGTTTGCCTGGAAGCGTCCACCGCAGGCGCACTGGTAGTGGCGGCCGAACTGGAAGGCATCACAAGCGCCATTTGCAAAGACAAAAATGGGATTCTGCTGCCTAGCCAGGATGCAGCAGCCTGGATCTGCCAGCTACAGGCAATTCTAGATTCTCCAGACAGGCATCGGCAGCTCGGCGCAGCATTTCGGGAGTACACCCTGAAGCATTATAGCTGGGATATCATGGCGCGATCCTATAGCCAGCAGTTCATTGATCTCTGCGCTGAGACGGACAGCCACCGCCCCCTCTCAGCTGCGCTGCAGGTGCAATAGGCTGGTATAACGGGACTGGAGTATCCGGTATGCGCAAAGCTGCAACAATCCTACGGCCAGGATGGCGCCCATGAACATCGCAGATGGAAAGCTGACAGCCACAAAGAGCAATAAAAGAAATAACCGCGTCATTTCGAGTGGAAACACCCAGCGTTCATGTTCCAGAAGACCACCAATACAGATCACGCTCGATAGAATAAATACACCGCCTACAGTGAGCTGACCGATGTGTAGGTAGTTGCCAAAGAGCAGAAAGAAGAAAAGGAGCAGCATGGTCAGAATAGACTGGAAAAGGATGTAGCGGCTGAGAACTTTGGGATGTACCTGCTGTTTGGTTCCCGAAAACAGCCTCTCCTCCAGCTCCGCTCTGATTTCAGGCTGGATATCGTCAGGCCGTCCAAAGATTGTCCGCATCTTATTCTTAAATCCCCGAGCGCGCTGAAACGACACGCCAATCTCAAACAGGTAATGAAAATGCTGCCATAAAAACGTATAGCGCTGAATCGGCTTGGTGAGCCCATACACACAGGGTTCCTCCTTTTTTTCTTCGATAAAGGTACCAAATAGTTTGTCCCAGATAATCAGGATGTCACCGTAGTTTTTGTCCAGATAGATCTCATTGCTGCTGTGATGCACCCGATGATGGGAGGGCGTTACCAGTATCTTTTCGAGAATTCCAAGATGGCCAATAGTCTGTGTATGGGAAAAAAATGGATACACACCGTGGACCAATAGAATAACAGTCATCATGAACGGCGGGAAGCCCAACAGCGGAATAAAGGCCCAGAACAGGGAACGGAATACCGCCTGGAAAATCGTTATTCGTGCAGCTACGGTGAAATTATAGTCTTCACTTTGATGATGCACGACATGCGCAGCCCAGAGTAAATTGACCTCGTGGCTATAACGATGGTACCAATACCACAAAAAATCGGTGAATAAAAACAGCAGGAGCCACGTCCAGATATTGGCTTCAATCTGAAACAGCGCAAAATTCTGGTAGATCCAGACAAAGAAAAAATAGAACAGGCTGACAGAAAACATATCGCACATCCGCTCGACAATGCCCACATTCAGATTGGAAATCGATTCATCAAATGTATAATATCGTTTTTGTTTTTTCAGGCTATACCCGTACTCCATTACCATCAACAACAAAAACAAAGGAATAATAAAAGCTAAAAAATTAAGTTTCTCTGTTTGCATGAAGTCCAAATTTGAAATCAAAAGGTGCTCAATTCATTTCGATCTGGGTGGTAAAGAGCATATACCCGCTACCTACAGTCCAATTCTTATTATTTAACAATCAATTTTAAATCGGGTTTTTCTTTTGGTCTTTCTATTCACAAATTATTCGCTGCTGGTACTTCCTGACAGAAATAGACAGCAGCTAGTTTGTGGATTACTGCATAGCCAAATTATGCCCCGAACGGCAGGCACGTTCGGGGCACGACAGAAAATAGCTGTGCGCTATTCAAAAACTCCTTAATGTACACTGGACATATCCACCTGCGATTTCCCCTGTTTGATCATCAATACAAAGGGTACACAGACGAGAAATGCGACACCCAGATACAAAAACACGTCCATATAAGACAATACCGTAGCTTGCTTCATCACACTCATATCCAGGATCTGATGTGCTTTGGCCAGCGCCTCGTTGGGCGCAAAACCTTTGGCCTGGAAATTCAGCTGTAGCTGCTGCAGCCGTTGCTGCACATCAAACTTGCTGGGGTCCAGATTGGCAACCAGATCCACACGGTGTTTTTGTGAATCACGCGCGATAAAGGTCGTGATCAACGCAATACCGAAAGAGCCGCCAAGCTGACGCATCATCCCTGTGAAAGCGGCACCCTCACCGATCGCCCTGCCATGCAAAGTCGACAAAGAGAGCGTCATCACCGGAACGAACAGCAATCCCAGTCCCACACCACGGATAATCAAAGGCCAGAACATGTGTTCAGAACCTGTATCGTTGGTCATCAGACTGTACATCCAAAAACAGAAACCAAAGAAAATACTGAGGCCCACTGCTACCATATACTTCTGGGGCACACCGTTCTGAATCATCCTGCCGATAAAGGGCATCATGATACCAGTCATGATCGAGCTGGGCAACAACAGCAGTCCCGCATCCGTTGCCGTCCAGCCCAAGATCGACTGGGTATAAATCGGAATGATAAACGTTGATCCAAATAGACCAAACCCCAAGATAAAGCTCATCACAACGCCCACCTGCAGATTTTTATCTTTAAGCACACGGAGGTTAACAATGGGTTTGTCGTAAACCAGTTCCCGCCAGATGAAAAACAGCAGTCCGAAGCCAGACACTATAGACAGAGCTAAGATCAAGGGATCGTCAAACCAGTCGTCCTGCTGTCCATGTTCCAGCACAAACTGCAGTGAACCGATAAATAAAATCAAGAACAGCATACCAAACCAGTCCACCTCCCGGGCTGACTGCTTCTGACTATATTTTGGACTACGTACAAAGGATAATGTGAGCAACGTCGCAATGATACCGAGAGGCACATTGATATAAAAAATGTACGGCCAGGAGAAGTTATCGATGATATACCCCCCTAACGGCGGGCCCAAAGTCGGCCCGATAATAACCCCCATTCCGTAGATGGCCTGGGCCATACTGCGTTTTTCTTTAGGATAGCTTTCCGTAATAATAGTCTGCGCCGTCACCAATAAGGCGCCCCCGCCCATGCCCTGCAGAAAGCGGAAGGCAACTAGCTCCCAGATATTGGTCGCGTTGCCACATAAAAATGAAGATACGGTGAATATGATAATGGACGCAGCGAAGTAATTGCGCCGTCCAAACTGCTGTGAAAGCCAGCTGGTCATCGGAATCACAATGACGTTGGCAATGGCATAGGCGGTAATAACCCAGGCCACATCAGTCAATGTCGCTCCCAACGAACCTTTCATGTCGTTGAGCGCGACATTCACAATCGTGGTATCTACGATTTCCAATAGTGCACAGAGCACGGCAGTAATCGTGATGACCACACGTCGAAAACCATATTCAACCAGACTATCCTGTTGATTTAAATTTTCCATAGTTATTGAACATGCACATCCACATCAGCATTCATGCCCGGTCTGAGCAGTGCCACATTTTCAGCCTTATTTTCTTGTGTCAACTTGATTTTTACCGGCAGACGTTGTACAGTTTTCACAAAGTTACCCGTCGCATTGTCCGGTGGCAATAAAGAGAACCGCGAACCCGTGGCTGGTGAGAAGGAATTTACCTCGCCCTCAAACGCGATATTGGGATATGCATCCACCTTAATTTCCACTTTTTGACCAGGTTTCATTTTTTGCAGCTGCGTCTCCTTAAAGTTGGCAACCACCCAAGTCTCCTTGTTGTCGACAATATAAAATAAAGACTGTCCGGGATTGACCATCTGGCCCGGCTGCACTTTGATGTTGGAGACCTGACCGTCCACAGAAGCCAGAACGGCCGTGTACGATAAATTCAATTTGGCTGCTTCCAACTGGGCTTTGGCACGTTTAATATTCGCTTCGGCCACAGAGGTTTGCTTGGATGCCACTGTCGTCTTGCTGACGATGGCGTTGCGCTGTGATGCACTCGCATTACGTTGCTGCTGCAAGATCTCCACCTGCTTGTCAGCCTCCAGCTTTGCAGTCAACGCCTGCTCATATTGCTGTTTAGTAATAGACTGATTATTATATAAATTCTGATAACGGATATAATCATTGTTGGCCTGTTTAGCACGGATCCGTGCCGCTTCAATACTGCCCAGATTGGACTGGATAGTCGCATCCGAAATCGCCACATTCGCAGAAGAAGCAGACACATCCGCCTTCGAGACAGCAAAACTGCTCTCCGCTGCCGCCAAAGCCGCCTCGGCCTCGTCCACACGAACCTGATAATCCTGGCTCTCAATCGTAAATAGCGTATCCCCTTTTCGGACAAGGTCGTTGTCCTTCACGTATACCTTGGCAATAAATCCGCCGACACGCGGAATAATCGGGCTCATATTTTTCTCCACCTGCGCATCGTCCGTAGTTTCATGGGACTGGCTATGGATGTACTTGTAGGCGCCATAAGCCCCGCCGAAGAGCACCAATGCTGCCAGGATAATTGTAAATCTCTTATTTGTACCTTTCTTTTCAGGTGCGTTTTCAACTGTATTTTCCATGTCTAGATTAATTGCTATTTAATGTTTAGAGACCCGTTAGCCAACAACAGGTCATAATATTTCTCAATCGTATTTGCTTTGCTTATTGCCAGGTTTATCTTGCTTTGCAGCTGCTGTACATCAGCGGTCAGCAAGTCATCCGTATCGGCAATACCATTATCGTACTTATCTTTTGTAATACGATAATTTTCAACAGCCTGCTCCACGGCCTGATGATAAACCACATCCTGCTTTTGGGCCAACATGTAGTTTTCATTCGCCTGCTGCACCTCCACTTTCACCTTATCGTTGAGCATCTCCAGATGTTCATCAATTTCTTTAATCCGGTTTTTGGCAATATTAACTTCCTTTTTGTTTTTATACAGCGCACCGATATCATAAGATAGTCCAACACCCACAGAAGCCGCATTGGTGACGGTAACTACTTTTTGCAGGCCAAAGGCATTATATCCCGCCGAAGCGAACACCGTCGGTAAATTCGCAGATTTGGTCACTTTCAACTGGTCTTCAGCAACTTTGCGCTGTGATTCCAGCGATTTAAGATCCGAACGTACCGCTTTAGCCGTCTCATAGGATCCCCTTAATCCAAGGTCTACCCCTACCGCCTCAGCCAGATCAATCTGATCCAGTTGCGTGTTCTCATCGATCTTCAGAAAACTGGCCAGCTGGTAATTTAAGACCTTGATATTTTTTTGCGCCTCCTGCAGCGACACCTGATAGTTGGAAAGCTGCAATTCCGCTTTCAGTAGATCATTACGAGCAATCAGCCCATTGTCGAGCATAGCTTTGAAATCCGATACACGCTGCTCTGCCTGTCTGATATTCTCAGCGATCAACAAGTTGGTCTGCTGCGCTTTATACAGATTCAAATAAAGTGCGATAGCACGTGCAGCGAGTTGCTGTTTGCTTGCAACTGCATTCCATTCCTCAGCCTGAAGTGCGTCTTTTGCAATCGCAATGCCCCCTTTGATCTTACCCCCAGTGTACAAAGGCATGCTCACCGACGCCTGTCCTAGCCAGAGCTGGTTTGCGGCGATATCCGGTGCTGAACCACCCTCACCCAGGGCAAGCTTCAAATTTACGTTTGGCGTGGTCATCGCCATATATTGCCCGCTCAGTTTGGCATCAGGGAGCTGCTTCGATTTGGCGCTCTCCACTTCGAGCTGTCTTCCCAGAATCTTCGTGTCGGCGGTTTTGGCTTCCACACTCTGGTTTGCAGCCATGTGAATTATTTCTTCCAAAGTCAGATGTTTGTTGTCTTGCGCCAACAGACCCAGCGGACTTAAAAGCAATAAAGCACTTAAATTGGCCAACTTATTTTTCATATGTCAATAAAGCTTTAATTGTTTTTTGTATAAATTCTGTTAAAGTTGTTTCAATATATCTGCCGTAGCCATCATCATCCGCGATACCCAATTGGTCCTGAAGAAAAACCTGATTCATCTGAAAGTTCATAAAGGTCCCCATCATCATCGAATGAATCAGCACCGGATCATGGCCGGATTTAAAAACCCCCTCGGCGATCCCCGTATTGATAATGGAGGCAATCACCTCCAAATTATGCATCTTCAGTCGCTTAAACGCATCGGAAATAAGCATGCGCTGCTTCAGCGTACTCTCAATGGCAATAACACGGTATAGCTTACGATGCGAATTCATCGATTTGACATAGCGATCTACCATGACGTCAATTTTGTTGACCGCACTGCCCACGAGATCAAGCTCGTCCACATTAATCATAAAATCAGGCACACGCCACTCAAAAAAGGTATCCAGCAGCTTGTCTTTCGAACCAAAGTAATAATTGATCATCGCCACATTGACATTTGCCTCATTGGCAATGTCACGCACGGAAGTTCCATCAAACCCTTTTGTTGCAAAAAGCCGCTCCGCCGCAAGAAGGATATCAATCTGTTTGTCGTTAAATTCCATTTAAAACCGCCACCTTTATTTGAATACAATGTGCATCTGGAACAGGGATTACCCGTTTCTGCCAAATGCGGGACAAATTTAAACAAACGTTTAATTTAAACAAGTGTTTAATTATTAAATTTATGTAAAAAAATAGGCGAGGCAGAAATTTAAAAGCAGCCGTTTGTTTTTCCTCCCTATTGATGTAACTTCGAATGATTTCGTTCTGGGCTCTCACTCGAGCAGGCGGAATGGATCGCACATATATACACAACAAGACAGTCAATTAATCATGAATAGTAATTCGTTGAAAATTTACATTCTTAGCCTGTTCATAAGCGTGTCCCTGCTTTCCCGGGCTCAGCCAGGGAAAATACGACTTACGCATGCAGTTTCAGCCGAAAATTTTGCGGAATATTTTAATACAGATACGGTACGCCTGATTGGGGTATGTAGCAGCAAGACCCCTACCGGCGTTTTTGTTACTTATGAAAAAGCTGACACCCTTAATTTTAAACATGAGTTTTACAGGAGCTTTGAAGCGGATAATTACACGAGTGTCGGATTAGCATTTTACAGCAGAAAAGGAAATGACTATCTATTGTCCTTCAAAAATAACGAGGCATTCTTCTGCAAATCATGCAATAATATGCGTGACTACAACCTGGCTGTCAGCAAAGACACGGTCAGCATCTCAATTTCTTGGGGTCCGAACGATTTTGGCCAAAATGAGCGTTATGATTTTATTTTTCGGCCAGCTCTAAAACGCTGGCAGCTGATGCAGACCTACAGTTCCGGCTCAGATGACCTCGGCCAACACCACAACGAATACACCACTTATCCGAAAAACACCGCGGTATACCTGGACGAGTACAACGCAGAGACCCTATCTTATGATTCTACAGTAATGAGCAGTCAGAGAATCATTCTCTACTATAGACCCGGCGATTATGCAGCTTTACTCCGCTCATTAAAAGAAATTCCCGAAAATACCCTGTTTTTGTTGCCCAGAATTTTTAATGAAGCCGATGCGCGCTATTTCATAGAGGCTGTGCCGGAAGGAAACCAAGCTGCGAATACAAATCCTATTCATGGTAAAAATGTCCTGACGGCCAATGAGATCGGTTATTTTCTGGAACAAAAGAATCAGCTGGAAGCAGCACAAGTTTTCTTAGACAAGGTCATTGCGCACTTTCCTGAACGTGAGGTTGCTTATTTAAACCGTGGTGATGTATTTTTCAAAAAAGGGCAACTTTTCTTTAAGAAAGCCGCCCGTGATTACCAAACCTACATTGAACTCATGAATAGGCGCGGCCTGCAGGCAAAAATTCCGAAAAGGATAGTCGTTTTCCTGCGCACACAATTCTAATTTAAGATCCTATAGACCATCTCTTTAAGAACTTCTTCACTGTTAAAATTGCTGGGCACATTCACCCCCTTTGACTTTAAATCGGTCTCCTTCAGCACATTCAGCACGTCAAAAGTCTTGCGGCGGTTGTAATTGCGCGCAGCCAGCTCATACTCTTTGAGAAAAAATGGATGCACTCCCAGTTCTTTTGCCGCAGCAGATTTGTCAACGAGGTAATGATATTTCAAAATCTTGGTAAAATAGGTCGCCACCTGCCCGATGACCAGGACCAAAGGATTGTTCTTGGGATTGGCGACAAAGTAGTCGACAATCTGGTAAGCTCTTAGCGCATTGCGTTTTGCAAGCGCAGTATTAAGCTCAAAAACATTAAAATCCTTAGAAATACCGATATTACGTTCGACATCATCTATACTGATCTCCTGACCTTTGGCGACATTGAGCATCAGCTTATCCAGTTCATTAGATACCTTAGCCAGATCATTGCCAAGATAATCGGCGATCAGCGCAGCCGCCTGCGGATGAATGCGCCAGCCGGCGTCTTTCAGGTAGCCGCCTATCCAGGGAGCCACCTTATCATCGTAAAGCTTGGCAGCGTCCACCACCAGTCCGGCTTTTTCAAACAGCTTATAAATCTTTTTGCGCTTGTCAAATTTGCCATGCTTGTAACAGAACACAAGAATCGTTGTAGGGGTCAGGTGCTCCAGATACTTGGTTAATATTTCTTCGGTATCCGTCTTCCACTTGAGTTCCTGCGCCTCCTTAACGATGATCAACTGATACTCGCTCATCATCGGATATCGTTTGGCGGCATTGACCACGGCGGACATCTCGATATCTTTTCCGTAGAAAATCGACTGGTCAAATCCCTTCTGTGCATCAGTGAGCACAGTGGATTCCAGCATATCTGCAATACTGTCTATAAAGTAGCTTTCCTCCCCCTGTAGCAGATAGACCGGTTGGAACGATCTGTTTCTAATGTCGGATAAGATCGGATTTATATTCATAATAAGCGAAATTACGATTTTAACTGCAAAAGCCCAGCGGCAAAGTGTACACAAAAAACCGAAAAATCCGCTTGGCATGAGCCATCAGCTAACGGCAGTAAGTGAGCACAGCTCAAAAAAACGCTGGTATAATTTTATAATTTTTGCTAAATTTGTATATGTTTTCACCGACTCCGCTCAATTTACCGCCGTTCAAAGCCAGAATATCCAAAAAGAATAATGCTATTTATATTTTTGATGAGCTACGAAAAAAGGAACTGGTATTGACGCCGGAGGAATGGGTCAGGCAACATTGGATAAATTATCTGTCCATGATCAAAAATTATCCGAAGGCCTTAATGAATATCGAAGGCGGCCTTAGATTGAACAGCTTACAACGCCGGAGCGACCTTTTGATTTACAATAGCAAGGGGCATAAAATTGTACTGGCCGAATTTAAGGCACCACATGTCAAGATCACGCAAAAAGTATTTGAGCAGATCGCTAACTACAATTCGGTGCATCGTATCCCCTATCTGCTGGTCAGCAACGGAATCAATCACTATTATTGCAAGGTGGACTTTGACCGGGAATCCTATGAATTTATCGAAGAAATCCCAGCCTATGAGGAAATAGGTTAAGTCATTCTACCTGAACCAATAAAAACAAAAGGTGGATAGAGGCTGTATAAAAAATACGGAGCGAGCCCCACCGAAAAAATGTAAAGTAGATGTAAAACATCTTTTCAATTTATTTGATTTTTAAAATATAGTTTTATATTAGTCCAACAGAATAGCAAAAAACAAAAAGATGAATATAGATAAAAACGAATTTAGAAAATATGCCGTAAAGCATCACCGCATTGGAAGCCAACATGTTGACAGCTTTATTGCCCGTACTGAGACCAGCATTCCGACTAACCTTACGCCCTACATCGTTGAAGAGCGTCAGCTGAACGTAGCGCAGATGGACGTATTCTCCCGCCTAATGATGGACCGCATCATTTTTCTGGGAAGTGCCATCGATGATCAGGTCGCCAATATTATTCAGGCACAATTGTTGTTTTTACAATCCACTGATGCGCAGCGCGACATTCAAATCTACATCAACTCGCCCGGTGGAAGTGTGTATGCAGGTTTGGGTATCTACGATACCATGCAGTACATTACTCCCGACGTAGCGACAATCTGTACCGGAATAGCTGCATCCATGGGCGCCGTATTGCTAGTTGCCGGAGCAAAAGGTAAACGTGCAGCTTTACGTCACTCCCGTGTGATGATTCACCAGCCATCCGGCGGTGCCCAAGGTGTGGCAGCAGATATGGAAATCAACCTGCGTGAAATGATGAAATTAAAAGAAGAGTTGTATACCATTATTTCGGAACACTCCGGACAAACTTATGAGTGGGTAGAAAAATCTTCAGATCGTGACTATTGGATGCGTGCCAGTGAGGCCAAAGAATTTGGTATGATCGACGAGATTTTACTTCCGAAGAAGGATATTATTAAATAAAGATGGCGAAGAATAACGATAGAGACATTCACTGTTCGTTTTGTGGGATAAGCAAAAATGAAGCCCAGATGCTTATCGCCGGCAATGGAGCACACATCTGTGACAGATGTATTCAGCAGGCGGGTGAGATTCTGGCAGAAGAATTAAAACAGCGGAAAAGCAAAACATTACAGACCGCATTGAAACTTATTCGTCCACAAGAGATTAAAACTCACCTGGATCAATATGTAATCGGTCAGGATGACGCGAAGAAAGTGATTTCGGTCGCGGTATACAATCACTATAAACGCTTGAATCAAAAAGTGGACAAAGACGAGATCGAGATTGAAAAATCCAACTTGATCATCGTCGGTGAGACAGGTACGGGTAAAACCTTGCTGGCCAAGACCGTTGCCAAGATATTGAACGTACCGTTCTGTATTGTGGATGCAACAGTGCTGACCGAAGCGGGATATGTCGGTGAAGATGTCGAAAGTATCTTGACCCGCCTGTTGCAGGCTGCTGATTATGATGTAGCTTCAGCCGAACGGGGGATCATATACATTGACGAAATCGATAAAATCGCACGTAAGAGCGACAACCCTTCCATTACACGGGACGTGTCCGGTGAAGGTGTACAGCAAGCGCTGCTGAAGATCCTGGAAGGTACTGTAGTCAACGTTCCACCACAGGGTGGCCGTAAGCATCCAGATCAGAAAATGATTGCCGTCAATACCAGCAATATCCTATTTATCTGTGGCGGGGCCTTTGATGGCATCCAAAAGAAGATTGCCAACAGACTACGGACGCAGACCGTGGGGTACAAGATGAAGGAAGAAGATGAGGAGATCGACTTAAACAATCTATATAAGTATATTACTCCGCAGGATCTTAAAAACTTCGGCCTGATACCAGAACTGATCGGACGTCTCCCGGTATTGACATACCTGAATCCATTGGATAAGGAAACCTTGCTGAGTATCCTGACAGAGCCGAAAAACGCACTGGTTAAACAATACAAAAAATTGTTTGAATACGAAGGTATCGAATTAAAGTTTGATCCTGAAGTCTATACATTCATTGTGGATAAAGCGGACGAGTTCAAGCTCGGTGCCAGAGGGCTGCGCAGCATCTGCGAAGCAATTATGCTGGATGCCATGTTTGAAATTCCATCAACAAAAGAACAGACGGGACAAAAAGCCTTGGAAATCACCTTGGACTATGCGAAGAAGAAATTCGAAAAGTCCGACTTGAAAAAGCTTAAAGTCGCTTAAAAAAATCCCGTTCGATGAACGGGATTTTTTTTTGACTCCAACAGCAGTTCATCCACCTGCTGCATGGAAAAAAGAATTAAAAAGCTTATATTACAATAATAACATAGCCATAACGGAATGTTGACAGACAGGATTAGAGATTTGAGCACTTAAATGAAATGACTATGACAAAGAAAACAACAAAAAGTACTGTAAATAGCCCTATAACACCCGGTTTAAAAACAAAAGAAGAAATCGTCAACAACTGGCTGCCGCGTTACACGGGGAGACCACTGGAGGAGTTTGGCCAATATATTCTATTGACCAATTTTTCAAAATATATCCACTTGTTTTCCGAAATGCATGACAATGCACCGATTTACGGAGAGGACAAACCCATGCAGTCGGTCACGGCCGGAGGCATTACCATCATCAATTTTGGCATGGGCAGCCCCATGGCTGCCACAATTATGGACCTACTTTCTGCCATTGCCCCCAAAGCAGTGCTCTTTTTGGGGAAAACCGGGGGCATAAAGAAGAAGATTCCCGTGGGTGAATTAATCCTGCCCATTGCAGCGATACGTGGTGAGGGGACTTCCAACGATTACTTTCCGCCCGAGGTACCTTCCCTTCCGGCCTTCGCCATGCAAAAGGCAATTTCGACCACCATCCGGGACCATCAACGGGATTACTGGACTGGCACCGTATATACCACCAACAGAAGGGTCTGGGAGCATGACAAGGGCTTCAAGAAATACCTGAAATCGATCCGGGCCATGTGCGTCGACATGGAAACCGCTACCATATTTAGTGTCGGCTTTGCCAACAAAATACCTACCGGCGCCTTATTGCTGGTATCGGATCAGCCTATGGTGCCCGAAGGGGTCAAAACATCCGTCAGCGACGTCACCGTCACCGCCAAGTATGTCGAAGCGCATATCAGTATCGGTATTGACGCGCTCAAGCAGTTGATCAATAATGGGCTTACCGTAAAACACCTTAAATTTTAATCCAGTCTTCATGGAGTTATTTCCAGGATAGCCGCACCTACATTAGCCAGCGGCCCGGTTAACTGACCGGGCCGCTGTTTTGTATCCCCCGTCACCTCCCACCGTCGGACCGCTTCATCCTGCATTACCCCTGATCTCATCAACTTTCCTTCTTAGGCCTATCCACAGCCTTATGCCGTCCAAAAAAAAACTGACTATCAATGTATTAAAACAACGTGCGGGCTTTCGCACTTTCCCACCGGAGAGATATTAACTATAAATTGGAAACGTTAACAAATGTTAATTTGCACAATAATTAAACTATTTGGCGTTATACATTGTAATAGTAATATTACACAGCACATATATCATAAATTTAAGTAAGCATCGTGAAGAAAAAAACATTATCTATTTTCTATGTATCCCTATTGATTTGTTCAGCCTCAGCCATACAGGTAAGTTGTTCTTCCAGTTCATCTAAAGAAAATAACAAAGAAAAGCCCGTTGCATTGCCTATTTACACGGTTAAAAAATCAGATGCAACAACGATCAAAGACTATTTGGGCACCATTGAAGGAAAAGTCAATGTGGAAGTACGGCCACAGGTTGAAGGCCTGCTTCAGGAAATTTATGTTGATGAAGGCTCCTTTGTACAAAAGGGACAGAAGCTATTTAAGGTGGACCCGTCCACCTATCAGGAAAATCTCAACAATATGATTGCGACCGAGCAGGTGGCCCGCGCCAAACTGAAGAATGCCCAGCTGGAGGTGGACAGATTAAAGCCTCTGGTGGAGAACGACGTCATCTCCGACGTCAAATTAGCTTCTGCAAAGTCAGATTATCAGGTTGCCAAGGCCACGCTTGATCAGGCTATTGCCGCTGTACGCTCCGCTCAGATCAGCAAAGATTTTACCATCATCACAGCGCCGGTAAGTGGCTATATCGGCCGCATTCCCAAACGGATCGGCAACCTGGTATCCAAAGGTGACAAGGAGCCGCTTACTTATCTTTCAGATATTCAGGAGGTCTATGTTTATTTCTCCATGAATGAGTCAGACTTTCTGTACTTCTCCAAAGCGCAGGCAAAGAAAGACAGTCTCGAAGGCAAAAAATACAATCAGAACCATAAACTGGTATTTCCCGAGGTCACACTCGTGCTCGCCGACGGCGAAGAATATCCAAAAAAAGGAGTGGTGGATGCTGTCAACGGGCAGATCAACCGTACCACAGGCGCTATTTCCTTAAGGGCGACCTTCCCCAACCAGGACAACATCCTGCGTTCGGGCAGTAGTGGGACCTTAAAAATTGCAGAGGTAAAAAAAGATGTGCTGCAGGTACCGCAGATCGCGATCAACGAACTGCAGGATAAAACCTATGTCTATGTACTGGACCAGAACAATAAAGCGCAGCGCCGCAACGTGCAGCTATCTGGCAAGAGCAAGGGCAATTACATCGTATACGCGGGTCTGGAAGAGAACGACCGTGTCATTACCAGCGGATTTGATAAACTGACCGATGGCTCGCCTGTAACACCTATATCTCAAAACTAATTATCTCATCCTGTTGCCTGCTTTGAAGGAGCCCGGACGTGCTCTTCGGGGCGGGCCTAGAATTTTATTATATGCTAAAAACATTTATAAACAGGCCAGTTTTAGCCACTGTTATTTCAATTATTCTGGTGATATTGGGCTTGGTGGGATTAAAGCTGCTTCCCGTATCACGTTTTCCCGAAATTGCCCCACCGAGTGTTCTGGTCTCGCTCAGCTACCCCGGAGCAAATGCCGAAACCGTAGCCAAGAGCGTCCTGCTCCCCATCGAAGAAGCCATTAACGGCGTCGAAGATATGACCTACATCAAATCTTCGGCCTCCAATTCAGGTTCGGGTAGTGTGTCGGTCTATTTTAAGACAGGGACAAATCCTGATATTGCTTCCGTCAATGTGCAGACACGGATATCGAAAGCCATCAGCTCCATTCCTGCCGAAGTGAATGAAGCTGGGATAACAGTGATGCCGCGGCAGACGGGTGTGATTATGACCATAAATCTTTATTCCGACCATCCCGACAGCGCCTATGACGAAACTTTCCTGCAGGCCTATGCGCAGATCAACCTGATGCGGCCTTTGCTGCGTGTCGACGGTGTGGCCCAAGTATCGCGGCTCGGCGCCAGGGATTACGCTATGCGCCTATGGCTCAACCCCGAAAAGCTTGCGCTGTATAACCTCGTCCCACAGGATGTGATGAATGCAATCAAGGATCAGAACTTTGAAATTGCACCCGGCAAATTTGGCGAGACTTCAGACGAAGCCTTCGAAACCGTCATCCGTCATAAAGGGCGTTTTACCACGCCCGAAGAATTTCAGAGTATAGTGATCAAAACCAATAACGACGGCTCTGTACTTTACCTCAAAGATATAGCCCGTGTCGAATTCGGTGCCACCAACCTGAGCAGTGACAATAAGGTCAATGGCCATCCCGGTCTCACGCTCAATCTGACACAAACCAGTGGTTCCAATGCCCATGACATCGATGTTGCTGTCCGCAAGGTACTGCAGGAGCAGGCCAAGTCTTTCCCCAAAGGACTGCATTACGAGGTGACCTATTCGGTACGGGATCAAATTGATGAATCAATCAGCCAGGTTGAACACACGCTCTTCGAAGCGTTTATCCTGGTCTTCGTGATCGTGTTTATCTTCCTCCAAGATTTTCGGTCGACCCTGATTCCAGCAATTGCCATCCCGGTTTCTTTGGTGGGAACCTTCTTTTTCTTGCAGCTTTTCGGCTTTTCACTCAATGTATTGACCATGTTCGCCCTCGTGCTGGCGATTGGTATCGTCGTCGATGATGCCATTGTCGTGGTCGAAGCCATCCATGAGAAGATGCACAGTACAGGCTTAAAACCCAAAGCTGCAACCCTGTCGACCATGTCAGAAATTACGGGTGCCATTCTTTCCATCACAATGGTCATGGCTGCCGTCTTTCTGCCTGTCGGATTTATGGAAGGACCGGCAGGGATATTCTACCGGCAGTTTGCCTATACCCTGGCCACGGCAATTTTAATTTCGGCACTCAATGCACTGACCCTGAGTCCGGCCCTTTGCGCCTTATTGCTCAAAGCGCCAAAACATGGTGGTGAAGACCCGCACAAGTCCAAAGCAGGACAATTCAAGGATCGCTTCTTTAAAGCGTTTAATACGTCCTTCGACCGGCTGACAGCGCGTTATGTATCGGTTGTGCAGCTACTGATCAACCATAAGCGTATTGCTTGGGCAGGGCTCGTTTTGATCACCGCCATTGGTGTGATCTTGATGATCAATACCCCAAAAAGCTTTATCCCGACCGAAGATGATGGGTTTATTACCTACAATATTGCCTTACCTCCTGGAGCATCGCTCAGCCGGACAACCGAAGTGCTGCACCGGGCAGACAGCATATTGAAGAAAAGGCAGGATATTGAAGGCATGACCACCGTATCGGGTTTCAATGCATTGGATGGCAGCTCGAGTCCTGCTTTCGCCGCAGGTTATATTACACTTAAGCCCCACGCCAAGCGTAAGCATATCAAAAATATCAACGCTTTTATGGACACGGTGCGAAATGACTTGTCACAGATCAATGAAGCGACGTTCACAGTATTCCCCAGACCCACCGTCCAGGGTTTTGGCGATTTCGCCGGAATAGAAATGGTCCTGCAGGACCGTATGGGAGGCGATGTCAGAGATTTCAACATCATCGCTGACACCTTCATCAGTCAGCTCAACAATCTACCCGAGATCCGTAGCGCCTATACCAGCTTTAAATCCAATTTCCCACAGTATGAGGTCAATATCGATGCTGTTAAGGCTAAATCCCTAGGCGTCGAGATCAAAGATCTCATGTCAACCATACGCGCTTATTTCGCGCGGGTACAGGCTAGTGACTTCAATAGATTCGGCCGGCAATACCGCATCTATGTACAATCTGACTTTGACTTCCGTAAGGATCCCGAATCTTTTAACTCGATATTCGTGCGCAACAATAAAGGTGAAATGGTACCGATCAATACGATCCTGACATTGGAGAAAACAGTCGGACCGGAAACAATAACTCGCTACAACCTGTACAACGCGATTTCGGTCAATGTGACACCTGCCGAGGGATTCAGCACGGATGACGCCATGCAGGCCATCCAGAAACTGGCCGACGATAAGCTGCCCGGCAATTACGGCTTTGAGTGGACAGGGATGAGTTATGAGGAAAGCCAGTCGGGATCGCAGACCATTCTGATCTTTATACTAAGTATCTTGTTTGTATATTTTCTACTCTCAGCACAATACGAAAGCTATGTGCTGCCCTGGGCCGTCCTGTTGTCCATTCCCGTTGGCCTGATCGGCGTCTTTTCGGTCATCAATCTGGTAGGCCTTCAAAACAATATCTACGTGCAGGTGGGGCTAATTATGCTGATCGGCCTGCTGGCCAAAAATGCGATCCTGATTGTGGAGTTCGCTGTACAGGAGCGCAATAGCGGCAAAAGCATTGTAGATGCTGCCATCAGCGGGGCCAAACTCAGGCTTCGCCCGATCCTGATGACAAGCCTTGCCTTTGTCGCGGGACTCGTGCCATTGATGTGGACCGTCGGCCCCTCCGCCATTGGCAATCATTCCATCAGCTTCAGCGCCGCAGGAGGCATGCTGTTGGGCGTCGCCTTTGGTATTTTTATCATTCCGGTTCTCTTCGTAGTCTTTAAAGAACTGGACGAAAAATTACACGATAAGCTAGCTAAAGAAGAAGAATAATGCAGAATATAAAAAAATACATTTCCGGATTATGTGTAGCAGCGGGTCTGTTACTGTCGACAAATGCCTGTAAGGTCGGAAAAGATTATGTTCAGCCCAAGATAAAGCTTCCGGAGTCTTTCCGGGGCGACACGCTGGACTATTTTGGCGATACGTCCAGCATGGGTCTGATCCACTGGCAATCCTTTTTCCATGATCCGACACTCAAACTATTGATTGACTCCGCCCTCGCCAACAATTTTGAAATGAAGACCGCTTTGCTCAATCTCCAGATTTCCCATCGCGTACTGGCACAGAATAAGGCAAATTACCTGCCGGGCGTCAGTGCCAACATCGCCAATGCCAGCCGCACATGGCGGTCAAAAGATTTTGGGAGCGGCCCATTGACGAAATATTACGATCGGAAAGGCGAAAAAGCGCCCGAAAATATGTTTGTCTACCAGTCGCAGTTCTCTTCTGACATCAGTTTTAGCTGGGAAATTGATATCTGGAAGAAAATTGGCAGCAAGCAGGAACAGCTTCTGGCCGAATATCTCGATACCCAAGAAGCGAAAAATGCGATCCAGACCAATATCATCACCTCGGTAGCAAAAGGGTACTTCAACCTATTGATGCTAGATGCCAAAATAGAAGTCGCCAAACGCAACGTGCAATTGAACGACAGCACCCTGCGCATGATCAAGCTGCAGTACAACGCCGGTGAAATTACCGCCTTGGCTATACAGCAAACCGAGTCGCAACGGCTGCTGGCCGCCTCTCTTGTACCCGAACTGGAGAAGCAGATTGTCATCCAGGAAAACGCCCTGCAGACACTGACAGGCAAACTTCCCGACAGTATCCGGCGCGGTACATCTTACGAGCACCTGTTTGCGGAGAGCAAGGATATCTCCCTGGGCTCACCGATTGAGATCATACGCAACCGGCCCGATATACGCTCGTCCGAATTGCAGCTTATGGCAGCCAATGCCAATGCCAACATTCAGCAAGCCATGCGGTATCCTGCCCTTAATATCGGTGGCGTTCTGGGCGTCAATGCAATGCTGCCCAAAAATTGGTTTAACATCCCCGGTGCACTGTTGGGTGGGATCAGCGCTGGACTGACGGCGCCGATCTTCAAAAACAAAACCTTGAAGACACAGTATGAAGTGGCGAGGCTCGAGCGGGATAAAGCCGAAATCCAGCTGCAGCAGAAAGTGGTTGAAGCGGTGGCTGAAGTATCTAACGCTGTGGTCACGGTGGATAAACAAAGGGAGCAACTCGAACTGGCAAAAAAACGGGTCGAAAATGCACACCTCGCAGTAAAGAATGCAAACTTGCTATTCAAAAGTGGTTATGCCACTTATCTGGAAGTCATCACCGCACAGAGCAATGCCCTGGATAGCGATCTGGATCTGGTTGAACTCCGCCAACAGCATCTTGACGCTTTCGTCGACCTGTACCGTTCTTTGGGCGGGGGTTGGAGATAAAGATTTAAAAGTTTATTTTTGCTGTATGACGCCAGAAGAATTAAAACAGTACTTTGAATCCATTGATTTACCACAAACATTGGAAATTCAGCAGGATATGCAGATAATCGATGTGCAGCGATTTATCAGCACCAGTTTTATCCACGTTGGATTATGGAAAAAAGACCTGAACAAATGTCCTTCCTGGATCAGGCTCCTGAAATTCAAAGCAGCATTGGAAAATAAAGAAAAAGCCTAACGGGATGTTAGGCTTTTTTTATACTTGGGACGCGAGTTTTTGCATTAACTCCGCCATTTCTTCCTTGGAAAAAATCTGCTCCGCTCCTGCTTGCAGCATCTGAACTCTTTCACTTTCATCGCTGCTCGAGGTCAGCCCAAATATACGAACGGAAGGAAACCTTTCACGAACGATCTTTGCGGTCTCAATACCATTTAGTTTGGGCATATGCAGATCCAATATGCAAACCCCCGGAAGATCCTGCTTCTGCTCCGACAGATAGTCGATCAGTTCCATACCGTTGGCAGCGCAATAAACTAATTCCAATGAATGAGATTGAGCCATCGCCCTCATCATCACGTGATGAATCATCGCATCGTCTGCGTAGACAATCTTACATTTAATTTGGGTATTCATTCGAAAAAGAGTTCATTCAACTAATTAATACAATAAAATTATATAACTATGCAATAAAAGTAAAAATATCGAAAGAAGTTCGCAATAATTATGTTAATATGCAAATTAAATTTCAAAAAGAACAAACGTAAAGGGCTCATTAAGTTTTATGGAGATCACAAAATAAGAACATCATTAGGTAGCAATAAAAAAGATTTGGTTAGTAAAATCCACCATCAGGGCACAGCAAAAAGAAACAATACCGCCGCAATAAAAATTAGAAATCATCTTCAATGATTTCAGCCACACGTCCTATTTGTCCATCCGTCAGGCGTACTTTTATTCCCCGAGAGTGGTAGGGCGCTGATGTCAGCAAGTCCTTTACAATACCTTCCGTGAGGCGTCCCGTCCGCTGATCTTTCTTCAGGATAATATTCACAAGCATCCCGGGCTTTACATCCGCTCTATTTCTTCCATCCATAACCAAACTTAGATAAATTGTTTTTTATATGCAAGAAAAATACACTTCCGATATGAAAACCATGTATAAAGTTATGACGAAGAGACCCAAAAATAAAAAGGAGTCCTCATTTCGAAAACTCCTTTTTCATCCGGCACCCCGAAGGTCAGCGGATCCAGCTTCAATTCATTTAAACCAAACTGATGCCGGACTATTTATTTAAATAACTTAAAAATATCATTACCAAATATGAACACCATCAGTGCCAGCAAGATAAAGAAACCGACCATCTGTGCTTTCTCAAGGAATTTCTCGCTCAATGGTTTTCCTTGTATCATTTCGATCAGCAAAAACAGAACATGGCCGCCGTCCAGCGCCGGAATCGGCAGCAAGTTCATAAATGCCAAAGCCATGGAAAGCATACCGACCAATGACCAGAACCGGATCCAATCCACTTCGGTACCAAATAATGTCGCTATACCGATCGGGCCCGATAAGGCTTTGTCGGCACGCACCTCGCCTTTGAATATCTTGCCAAATCCTTTAGCATTATCGGTGATAACGGTAAAAGCTTTTTTGGCACCTATGGGAAAAGCCTCCATCAAACTATAGTTTGTTGTAAAAGGCTTGATGGAATAATCGTGATTGATTCCTATGCCCAACATGGCATCAGCAGGCACATTTCCCGTTAAGGATACTTCCGCACCGGCACGGATCACTTTAATTGCAACCGCCTTGTTGATATTCGCTTTGATCACTGCTCTAAACTGGTCAAAGAACGGTACCTGTACATCGTTAACAGCAACAATGCTATCCCCTTCTGCAAACCCCATCTTGCTTGCTACCGACCCCGGAGCGACCTGAACAACGTGAGTTGTCTTGACCCGCGGTTCGATAAATTTTTCTCCTTTTTTATCCGAAAGAGTATTCAGCAGGTCTGCAGGCACCTTGATTTCCTGTGTCGCACCGTTACGTTCTATGGTAAGCGTAACACCACCCATCAGTACTTTGGAACTGATCAGCTCCGAATAATTCTCCACGCGATGTCCGTCAATGGCAAGGACCTTATCCCCTGCTTTGAGACCGATGGATTCACCGATTGTGCCCGGAACGATACCATTGACCAGCTGGTCCATCTTGATATCCGTATTGCCCATTTTAAAGGTCAGCATCCAGAACACCAGGATACCGACGATAATATTGACAATGATACCGCCAAGCATGACGATCAGACGCTGCCAGGCTGGCTTCGAGCGGAATTCCCAAGGCTGGGGTTCGCCTTTCAGCTGTTCGGTATCCATCGATTCATCGATCATACCCGCGATCTTCACATATCCGCCAAGAGGCAGCCAACCTATACCATATTCACAACCTTTATAATTGAATTTAAACAACTTCACTCCCCAGGCATCAAAGAACAAATAGAATTTTTCCACTTTAATTCCAAATGCGCGCGCTGCTAAAAAATGCCCTAACTCATGTAGAACAATTAAAATTGACAGACCTAAAATGACCTGCCCGATCATAATTAAAACACCCATGTATCTTTCTAATATTAGTCTTTGATTATTTCTTTTGTTAGTAAACGTGTCAGCCGGTCTGTTTCCAGATAATCTTCCAGCGTTGGACTGGCTATAAAATCCACTTTGCTCAATGTCTCCTCGATGATGTCGCTCATCTGAAGAAATCCGATTTTCTCTTTCAGGAATGCTTCTACCACTACCTCATTGGCAGCGTTCAAAATACAGGATTTATTTCCGCCTGCACGTAAGCTGTCGTAGGCCAGCGCGAGATTGCGAAACGTATCCATATCCGCCTGTTCAAAATGTAATGCCGGATAATCCATAAAATTAAAACGTTGGAAATTATTTTCAAATCTGGCCGGATAGGTCAGGGCATATTGAATAGGAAGCTTCATATCCGGGAGTCCCATCTGTGCTTTCATCGATCCATCCCTAAATTGAACCAAGGAATGGACGATGGACTCTGGATGTACGACTACATCCACCTGGTCTATATTGAGGTCAAAGAGCCATTTCGCTTCGATCACCTCTAAGCCCTTGTTCATCAAAGAAGCCGAATCGATGGTAATCTTAGCTCCCATTGACCAATTGGGATGCTTGAGCGCCTGGGCTTTAGTCACCACAAGCAGCTCCTCGCGCTTCTTTCCCCGAAAAGGACCACCTGAGGCCGTTACATAAATTTTTTCAATCGGGTTATCGCTTTCACCGACCAAGCACTGAAAGATTGCCGAGTGCTCCGAATCAACCGGAAGCATATTCACTCCATATGCTCTGACCAGTGCCATGATCAACTCACCGGCTACGACCAGCGTTTCCTTGTTGGCCAGGGCAATATCTTTACCTCCCTTTATGGCAGTCACCGTAGGTCTCAAGCCTGCCGAACCGACTATTGCATTCAAAACGATGCTGATCTCCGGATATTGTACCGCTTCGATCAATCCCTCTTCACCCAGCAGGACCGAGATGTCCTGATATTGTAAGGCCTCTCTGACCTTGTTATATTGACCCGGATCGGTTACAACCACCGACTTGGGTTTAAACTCTAAGGCTTGTTTGATCAGCAGATCGCCATTGCTGCCACAGGTCAGAACGACCGCCTCAAACACATCTGGAAAGGCTCTAATTACATCCAAGGCCTGTGTGCCTACACTGCCCGTTGCCCCTAAAATGGCAATTCCTTTTTTACTCAAAACCTTCGCTATTTGTTAAAATATATTATTCAAAATCTTTGGATCTTCCCCGCCGTGGTAATCAGACATCATCGCGCGATAGGCTACCGAAACCACAATGCATGCCAAAGGCACCACCAGAAAAGAACTCACAAGGTTCAAAATAATAAAAATTATGTAATATTCTAAAAAATTAAAATATGCCTGCAATATCTGAAAAAATGCAAACACTGCTAAAATCAACAACAGCTTAAACACGTTACCCTTTGTCAATGCAAAACTAAAACGCAGCGATTTAAGCGCTCCTGCATGTTTATCAATAATGAAAAAGGGGTAAAATGCCACGCGGATAATCAGGAAAAAAGTTAATATCGCGGCCAGGAAAACAACAAAAAAAGTAAAGTTGCTCATCAGCTCAGCCCGGTTTTCTCCGTTTTCAAATAAATAAAGAAAAGGGAAAGAAACGACTCCGAGAATCATCAGCAGGGCCACAGAAAGGACCATGATGCTGAGCATCGCCCCGAAAAAATAAGCGAGTTCCTTACTGCTCGGAACACAGTGGATCAATTTTTTATCATGATTGCCATCAATCAGGCAGAGTATATATTTGAACAAGGTCAAATTCAGTCCAAAATACAGCACCATGAAGAAAAAAGCCATAAAGCCGCTCAGCACAACATTGAAATCACTGATTGTTGTGGCCAGATAATTGGATAAACCGGATGTTACAAATAATAAAAAGCACAGCCCGGCAACAGAAAAATAATGCTTCTTGAGCAGCTCCCACGATCTATTAAAAACATCATTTACGGCAAAAGTACTTTCCTTTAGGAATTGAATCATTTTTTTATGAATAAACTTCTACAAAGATGCCATTATTTTTAATCTTCAACAATTTACACCTACATAAAAATGACATTTTTTTATACGGCATCCGGAAACTTCAGTAAGCTACGCTCCGCCCCCTTATCTCCTACCATTTTCTATCCGCAGGTCTGTCATATCCGTCAGCGGGATCAGCTGATTCACTGCGCAAACCAGCCGGAAAGCTGAATATTTCATAAAAAAAGCTGTTCCCTTTACAGTCGGAAACAGCTTTTTCGTCCACACCATAAATGTTTTATTTAAACTCTTTTGGAAGTGGTTTTTCCAATAGGTATTGATAATAGAAACGGGCACGTTCATTAAAGTCGTACTTGCTTTTGGAACGGTCAAAACCATGACGGCTCCCCGGATAGATCATCAGCTCAAATGGTACACTGCGGTCGGTCAGTCTGTCCACCAGCTGAATGGTATTCTGTAGGTGGACGTTATCATCCATATCGCCATGCATGATACGTAAGACACCTTTATAATTGTTGACATAACTCAATACAGATCCGGCTTTGTAGCCTTCCGGATTATCCTGAGGCGTATCCATCCAGCGCTCGGTGTAATGACTGTCGTACAGATCCCATGAGGTCACCGGAGCTCCGGCAATTCCAAAATCAAATACGTCTGCCGCCTTGGTCATCGCCAGACAGGTCATATAACCGCCATAGCTATGTCCCGTGATCAGCACTTTGTTTTTTGCCACCCATGGCTGCGATTTCAACCATCTTACAATGGTCGAATAATCGATAATCTCCCAATGCCCCAAATTGCGGTGCATGTAAGCAACCCCCTGCTTACCGAAATGACCCGATGCCCGATGATCCGCCGAAACCTGAATAATTCCGGCATTGGCCCAATACTGATTGCTGGTACCTTTCCAGGTATCCTTCACCGTCCCCGCATCAGGACCTCCGTAGATACTGAATACGACCGGATAAACCTTGGACTGATCAAAATCAGCCGGATAGGTGATGGTCAGCGGCAGATCAAACCGTCCGTCGTCCGATTTGATGTGCGTATATTCAGTTTTCCCATAAGCATAATCGTTGAAATCTGCCGCTTTGCTGTCGGCAAGCTGACGCAGCACTTTCCCCTGATTATCCACAAGAGCAACGCGGTCTGGTGTGCTTACGTTGGAATAACGTGTGATAAAATACTTTCCGTCAGGCGATACCGTAACGTCATGCGAATACTCACCAAAGGTGAGGCGCTTGAGGTTTTTGCCCGAATAATCGACACGATATAGATCCATACGTGCTGAGTTCTCCTTTCGTGCCGTAAAATAAAGCACTTTGTTTTTCTCATCGATGCGTTTGATTTCATTCACCTGCCATTCCCCTGAGGTCATCGGATTGACCAAAGTGCCGTCCAGTTTATACAGATAATAATGCGCCCAGCCCGTTTTGTCTGATTTTAAGATATAATACTTGTTATCCCCCAGATAGGTAATGCGCTCATCATGATCCAGATTGATCCAGGATGCCTGACGCTCGTCGTAGATTTCTTTTTTAGCGCCTGAGTTGGGATCAACCTGATAAAATTTTAAATTGTTCTGGTCACGGTTCATCCATTGAACCATGACATTCTGGCTATCGAAAGCCCAATATGGCTGCCCAAAATACTGATCGTCTTTTTCGTTAAAATCTGCCCAGATTACTTTGCCACCCTCAAGATGTGCAATACCAACCTTTACCTCGGGGTTGGGGTCGCCCGCTTTCGGATATCGGGTCTCCTCAAGGTAACCATGCTGTCCTTTTGACGAATAAATCGGAAACATAGGCACTTTGGTGTCATCAAAGCGCATAAAGGCTATCTTCTTGCTGTCCGGAGACCACCAGAAGGCTTTATATTTGGTCGGGCGTCCCAGAATCTCCTCGTAATACACCCACGAAGACCAGCCGTTGTATATGACATCGGTCCCGTCCGTTGTGTACTGCGCTTCCTGACCGGTATGCACGTCTACACTATATAAATTACTTTTCCGGGTAAAAGCAACATATTTCCCGTCAGGAGATAAGGTGGGATTCTGTTCGGCAATGTCAGGAGAGTGAGTCAGTTTCTTTGCCGTACCATTTCCGTTTTTGATAAAAATATCATTATCTTCCACATAGACGACGGTTCCCTCCTTTGGCGGAACGGTATAAATGCTTCGCTTCCCCGATTTAACATTGACCTGATACAGATGGCCATCATTAACGTCATTTTCGAGATAAGCACCTGCATCTGCCCAGCCCGGATACTGGTTTATGCGTACCGTCAGCGACTGCTTCTGTCCCCACGACTGCGCGAAATCCAATTTCTTCTGTGCGATAGTGAGATCATGCACAAAAAACACCATAGATGCACTTAAGAGCACTCTTGATACTGTATTCATTAATTCTGGATATGTTTATTAATTATTTCCGGCTAAGATAAAGAATTGCGGTAAATAACGATAATTTTAGCTGTAACAAGCTTATGCAGCTGTTCGACGCGCCTCTAAAAATGATTGTCGAACAATCTGAGCTGCACACCCGTTTTCGGAAACTCGTTGTCATCCACGAAATTGGAAACGGAAATCCCCAGCAGACGCACTTTGTTGGACAAGGTTAGCTTAGTGAGCAGGCTATGCGCCGTCGCATAAATTTTGTCCTCTGCGTCGAAGCTGCTATCCAAGGTGATGCTACGCGTCAGCTGCACAAAATCAGCATATTTTAGCTTAAGGGTGAGGGTTCTGCCGGTAATCTCTTTTTTATCCATCCGTGTCCAGAGCTGCCGGCTCAGCCTTTGTAGGACTACAGTTAGTTGTTCGATACTCCCAATATCCGACTCAAAAGTATCCTCTATGCCTACCGATTTACTCAGGCGGTTGGGAGTTACCGGCCGCTCGTCAATTCCCCGAACGATACGGTAAAAGAAATGCCCTGACTTACCGAACCAACGCACCAGATCATCCTCCCGCTGCTTCTTAAGATCCAAGCCCGTAAACAGGCCGAGTTCGTGCATCTTTTTGGCCGTTACCTTGCCCACTCCGAAGAATTTATTCACAGGCAGCCCCTCCATAAACTTCATAATTTTTGAGGGACCAATAAAAGTCAACCCATTGGGTTTGTCCATATCGGAGGCAACCTTCGCGACAAACTTATTGACCGAGATCCCCGCTGAGACAGTCAGATCAAGTTCCGTCCTGATCGCACTCTTAATTGCCCTTGCGATCTCAATGGCAGAACCTATCCCCTGCTTATCTACCGTCACGTCGAGAAACGCTTCGTCCAGCGACAAAGGTTCAATCAGATCCGTATAACGGTGGAAGATCTCCCTGATCTGGAAGGACACTTGCCGATACACGTCAAAACGTGGTCGGACAAACAATAGATCTGGACATAGCTGCAGCGCCTTGCGCGAACTCATCGCCGAACGAACGCCAAATTTACGGGCTTCATAACTCGCCGTGGCCACCACGCCACGGCCATCCGGCGAGCCGCCCACAGCGATGGCTCTGCCGCGGTACTCCGGAAAATCCCGCTGTTCAACAGATGCATAAAATGCATCCATATCCAGATGGATAATTTTACGGTGGGCCTGTGACGAATCCATAGGCCAAATTTACAAAAATTAACAAGATTCTTTTTTCCTTATGCCCACACTGTTAGCTGTCAATTTTTTATCTTTAGCTGAAATTAAGGAGTCCGTAGGGTTAAAACTAAATGGGGCGCATATTGTTTATAGCATGACGCGCCGAAGGATTAAACTACAGGTCAGCAGTTAATAAACGTTTATTGTAAAAGAAAACAGTACAAAAAGTTATGGAAAATTTACCGGAACAAAAAAGACAGAAATCAGGGTTTAAGAAATTTCTGTTCCTATTATTGCTATTTTTGATCGTGGGATTCGGATCGTATGTTTACTGGAAATACTACTATGTCTTTGGTGAAGGTGTAAAATCCGGATACTTAAATTACGCTGTCAAAAAAGGAAATGTATTTAAAACCTATGAGGGAAAGCTTATCCAAGAAGGATTTGGCCGTGCGAAAACCGGTGGCATTGCCAGCAACCAATTTGAATTTTCGATCGAAGATGACTCTGTCTTCCATCAGCTTGAATTAAATAGTGGTAAGTATTTTGATCTTCGGTATAAGGAATATCACGGCGTACTGCCTTGGCGCGGCAATACAGTTTACATTGTTGATCAAATTATCAATATGAAATGACAAAGGAGGGGGCACTTCCTCCTTATTCCGTCAGCACATCGCGCACGACAAGCGTCCGGTCAAAATAGCTTTTTAATACAGTGCCATCGCCATGCAATGTCCATACTTCCCTGGGAGCGACGAGCTGAATATACCGCAGAATGTCGTTCCAGTCTACATGATCAGAAATATAGAGTTCAATATCGTTCTGTGCCTGCAGCCGCTTCCAGCCTGAGGCAAACGCCCGTAATACCTTAGTCGCCCGAAAATAACTGTTGAAGGTCATGGGTGGCACCAGATACACTTTATTTTGGTCACCCTGCCTCATTTCACGTCGGTTGTAGGGTTCGTATTTCAATTTTTTAAAGCCGTGTTGGTCGTAAAGACGATGGTAAGGCAAGATACCGTTGTGGACCAGCACTTTTTTGTCGGGACAATAGCTGTTGATCAGATCAGTAATCCGCTGCGCTTTACCCAGCACATAGGTGCCCAGCAGAATATTACTGGCATGCCCCTCCAGTTTCCGGATCTCCTGCACTGGATCGGGATGTATAATATCGGGGTTGGCAAATGTGCTCTCCGTGATCAGCACATCAGCCTGCTGCACTTCAATAGCTTCACAGGTTTCATCTGACTGCAGCTTATAGTCGCCGGTATAGAGATAACGGACTCCTCTATATACCATCAGGATCTGTGCCGAGCCCAGTATATGCCCCGCGGGCAACAGGGTGATCTCTACCGATCCGATAGTAAAAGCCGTACGAAACAATTTGACCTGATAAGAATCTTTACGTCTCTGCTTATATCGATAGTCCATAAATAGCGCCGTACCATGCGTACAATAAACGTAATCATGTCCCGAGCTGGCATGGTCGCCATGGGCATGAGAAACAATATTGTGAAGTACGGGACTACTGGCATCGATAAAGAAATCGCCATAACGGCAGTAAAAGCCTTCAGGTTTTCTGACCAAGAAGTCAGCCAATATCATAGACATATGCTTATTTAAGAAATTTCTGATGTAGTGTCCACACCTGAGGTAGTAGTGGTGTGATACCGTCGTTAACGATGACAAAGTCGGTCAACTGCAATTTTTCTTCATCAGACAGTTGTTTGCTGATGCGTTCGCGCACCTGCTGCTCGGTCATCCCGTCCCGGTGCATCACCCGCTGAACACGGAGATCCAGGGGAGCGGTAACCAATATCGTGTAATCGAGCTCTTTGTACGACCCACTTTCAAACAAAAGCGCCGCTTCCTTTAATGAGTAACGGGTCTTTTGGCGTGCTGCCCAGTCTTTAGCTTCCTGAATAACGATAGGATGCACAATGCTATTGAGGATCTGCAGCTTTTGCGCGTCAGAAAACACTACACGAGCTAAGAATGCTCGGTCCAGCTGTCCATCCTTATACACGGCCTGGCCAAATTGGGCCACCAGCTTTTCTCTGATACGGCTGTCGGTGTTCATGAGCTTTTTGGCCTCCTCGTCTGCATTGTACACGGGGACGCCGAGCATCTGAAAAAGCCTGCAGATGAAGGTCTTGCCCGAACCGATTCCTCCGGTTATTCCTATTTTTAATCCCATCAATATTCGTTATTTACGTACAAAGAAATCCACATTCTGTGGCACTATACTGATAATCTTACAATAATCAGGCACCTTGGTCAGAAGGACCGGAAGATACTGCACCTCGTTCTTCTCCCAGTCTGCCAGGTCGACGACGGCTTCAAAATCACGTGAGGTATACTTGTTATAATCCTTGACCGACATAAGTACAGTGATGACCACCTTACTGGGATTGGGCCGCACGGAGCTATAGCGCTGACCGTTTTCCACCTTGATCGGCAGCTCAATAATTTTCTCTGTCAGCTCCCCTACCGGCATCAGCACCTCCACGGAGGTGGGATAAACATTAATATTCGCTTTTTGGTTGCGGGCCAGGTTGGCCACCGTGCGTACATCACGCTCCACATCCTTTCCACGTACTGTATCCGTTTCCCAATACTCGATCGTGGACACATCCTCGTACGGTCCTGTGATCGTCACATAAGCAGGAGTCACCTTTGTATCCGCGATAATGCCATATCCTCGCTTAAAGAAAATACTGGAGAGTGGTTTGACCGGAACTTTTCGCTGTGTCTGCTTTGAAAAATCGAAAAAAAGCGTATCCGGACTAACAGATATCACGCGCTGCTCGTGCGGAAACTGCCGGTTGATAAACCCCAGCTGGTTGGAAAATACAATCCAGTCCTTGGTTTTCAGGGAACTGAGGTCCACCTGAACCTTTGGTGTTTCGAGTGCAGCTTTGGAAAACAGAAATTGCCAGCCGGTCATCTCCAGCTTGACCTTCACGGTATCCGATTGCTGTGGGTGAAAAGCCCGCTTTTCGGGCAGGTTGACATATTCGATCGCCGCTTTGACCGTCACAGTATACTGGTTTGAAATCGAAAACAACAACCAGGCTAACAACGAAATTCCAACACAGCGCACAAAGATATTGATCTTGCGCCGCTGGGTCTTGTTAAGTCGAACTGCATGTGCCATGTTACAAACTTAATCAATTTGCGTAAAATATGATCGATGGAACTTGTAAAACTTGGATCACACTTCCTATAGACCTCCCTTTGCCCTCATTTGGCGCGCCATTACCATCCGGAAACAGACCAGGGTGCAACACGGCTAACCGGCCGATTGAATGACGGTTAGCCCTTCCATCGCCTGACGCTCTTTGGCAGATAAGGTCTTAAGCACTTCAGAAGCAGCTTCTATATCGCTCCTTTTGGCGTTAGCACTTACTTCAAGAAAAAGTTCAGACACCGCGGTCCACAAGGAAGCTATTTCAACAAATGCCTGATAAGCCGTATATAGCTGTTCGATCTGCAGCAGTTGACAACTTTCTTTTAAAAAATCACGATATAGGTTCCGAAACAATGCACCGCCCGTACCTGCTCTTTCCATAAAGGTAGCGGCCATCTCAAATTCGCGAGCTTTGGAGGTACTGCCGTCAAACCAGCGCATGACCTCGCGGCTCGCCTTCAGAATTCCTTTATACGCGACATTGCTAATTGGTGGTGACAGGTATTCACGCGCGTTGTTGATCAGTGCTGTACGCAGAGCCATTTCGATATCAATGTCCTGAGGAGTCCGCTCTATTTGATAGTACAAATTCTTCGAAGCCATGGGACCTTTGGCCGCCCTGGCTCTGCCCAGACTGTCCAATGAGGTTTGGACCCTCCCCCCCTGCTGGCATGTATCCACCAGGAAAGCAGCCTTGCTATCATAGCCATAAATCGCAGCATAATGACCCGCAAAATGAAAAGGGTGGGTAAAATACTCGAGATGATAGGCATCCAGCTTAAGGCCGACGACGTGTCCGTTATCCAGGAGCTGCTTAACTTCTTTCCAGGCTTTCGCCTTTGAAGAAGTTTCCTTGACCATAAGTTCCAGATGTAAATTTTTACAGATATTGCGGGTAAGCAGATCTGTTTTGATCCGCCCGCCCAGGAAAGGAAATTCCATGCCTTTCATTTTCCAATAAAGGAAGCTCAGCCCCTCACCAAATCCAAAAAGCATAGGTTCTGAGAGTGTTATTCCTAGATGCTTCAATAATGTTCCTGTTGCCGTTGTTTCACAGTGTTGTCCGTCGAATACCTCTATAGTATTTATCATATCGTGTTTTTATTCAAAGTTAGTTTAGAGTAATGACAGCTACATGTCAACTACACGAGACGGACGTGCCATCGAAAAGTATATAGCGCAGGAATACGTATACAGCAAATGTGTTAAGGCATTGTCTGAACCTCGTCTTACAAATAGCAGCGAAAGAAGGTGTGGCGGCTTCGACGGTATTGAGCGACACATAAGGGGACATCACGGGACTAAATTGACACCAAATTCGGTAGTAATAGGGTAATTACAAGGATATAACAGGGGGTTAACAGGGGTATAACAGGGGTAAATCCCTGTTATACCCCTGTTATCTGAGTGTAAAAGTAGTGTTACTTCCTCTTTATATGAGAATTTGGTATTAACTTGGTACTAACTTGGTTATAAGTTGATGATAGCAATTATAAACTAATAAAGAAACGACTATGGCAATTTTACAGAACGGCCCGAACGGACCTATTACCGGAAAATTTGGCTCTGTCAGTGCTTATCTCCTGAATGGACAGAATATTGTACGTGGGCCAAAAAGAAAACGTACCTCTCCACCTAGCGAATCAGAGCTCCTAAACAGGAAAAAGCAAAAAATTGCTGGTAGATTTGCCGGAGACAATAAGGCGATATTTGATTTTGGCTACCAGTTTATGACGGAAAAGGGCAGTCGCATAGGTGCATTCCAATTGGCTCAACGTCACATTTTCAAGGATGCCCTGGAGCTGGATACGGAGAACAATCCTTTTGTAAACCCCGAGAAGCTGATCGTGTTTGCAGGACAGTTGACACCATTGCCCAGTTGTGAAGTTAGCATTCATGGTGATACGATTGATCTCAAATGGACCTCCAATGGTCAGTATGACGACAATATCTATAAACTCAACCTTGCATTGTTGGGTTTATATGGTGAGTCTCATTTGCAAACCTCAATTGCAGAAGTGAAACAAGGAGCGTGCACAATACAGTTTGATGGGATAAGTCGGAAAAATTGCGATTACCATGTCTATGTATGTATTTGGGATACATATAAAGGCGCCTTTTCAAACTCTACCTACTGCGGCGTAATATAGCAACAAACAAAGCACGTGCTGAGGCATGAAAACAGCCGGGACAGCCGACATAATCGTACATGGGTTGAAAGAGAGAAGAGGAGCAAAAAAGCCAGTCCCTTTTGGAGACTGGCCTTTTATTTCGTTGAAAAATTACGTTTAAGCACTT
Organism: Sphingobacterium sp. InxBP1; assembly: GCF_026191775.1. Taxonomy (NCBI): domain Bacteria; kingdom Pseudomonadati; phylum Bacteroidota; class Sphingobacteriia; order Sphingobacteriales; family Sphingobacteriaceae; genus Sphingobacterium; species Sphingobacterium sp. InxBP1. Next base: position 162,301 of record NZ_JAINDX010000043.1, read on the forward strand.
TTTTCAGTTGCGTTTGCAGCTTTTGAAGCATCCAAAGCAACCGCTGATTTATCAAATCGGATTCTTACACCGGAACCTACATCAACCAGAAATGTTGTGTCTGACACTTCCACAATGCGGCCGTGGATACCTGCTGTTGTAACGATCTTCGAGTTTACACCCAATTCTTCAATATATTTCTTATGTTCCTTTTGCTTCTTCATCTGCGGTCTGATCATGAAGAAATAAAATACCACAATGATTAAAACCATGGGTAAAAAGCTCATCATATTCCCGCCCGCTGCTTGTAATAATACTGTATTCATCTTTTATTTATTCGTTTAATAATTTGTTATTTCGCTAATACTTCACCTTTTAGCTGCACCGTAGTCATGCCATTGGATGCGTTCGATTGGACGGTAATGATCTTTTGTTGCTTACCGACCTGTCCTTCGCTGTTAAAAGTCACATGGATTTCGGATGTTGCCCCCGGTAGAATCGGACTCTTCGAAAACTCAGGCTGAGTGCAGCCGCATGAAGCGGTTACTTTGGAAAGAATAACTGGGGCATCCCCAGTGTTTTTCAGAATAAAGGTATGTTTCACCTGTGCACCTTCCTTTACCTGCCCAAAATCAAACGCCGGCTCCTCAAACTCCACTTTCCCCATTTGGGCAGCTGCCTTGGAAAGACTGTCCGACGCGACCACTTCGCTGCTGACCTTTGCTTCTTCTTTCCCCTTCTGTGCATTGCCGCAGGAAACGAAAAATACCGCTGTCAGCGCTAAAACCGAATATTTACTCAAGTTCTTCATCGTTGATGTTTAGTTAATCCCTCAAACCACGACCTGCTTTCTGAATCCTACCCTGCTGATTCAGGTCGTTCAATATTTTGTCCAATATACCATTAATAAATGTATTGCTCTTTAAAGTACTGAATACCTTAGAGATTTCAATATACTCATTAATTGTCACTTTTACCGGAATCGACGGAAAATTTATTAGCTCGCAGATGGCCATACGCATCAACAGCGTATCCATCAACGCAATACGATCGGATTCCCAGTTTTTTGTTTTCTCCGAAATAAGCTTCTGATATTCATTGGTATTGCGGATCGTTTTGCCCAGCAATGCCAAAATATAGTCACTGTCATCATTCCAGTTTTGCGTGATCTCAGCCAGCTTGTTCTTACGCGGATCTTCCGAACTAAAGTTCTTAAAAGTCTTCGCAATCAAGGCCTGCAACACTTCTTTATCGACAGGCCAGTTGATGAATTTCTCTTCAAATACCTGCTCAATGACCGGAGATTTCAGAATGATTTTCTTGAAGATATGCTTGATGATATCTTTTTCCGTACCGATCGAACGGTCCTCCTGCTGCAGATATTCCAGATACGCTTCCGAATCTTTCAACTGCAAAAATACTGTCCGGACGATCTCTGGATCAAAGCTCCATGAAATCTTATATTTTTTGACGCCTTCTGCATATTGCGGATTTTGCCGCAACGACTCAATAAAGGTATTGGTACTCAATTTGGTCGTCAACGACAGATCTTTTTCAGTTGGCAAGAACTTGTTGGCTCTGCCTTCTGCATCGATCAGTACATAATCGGCTACTTCATCCAATAGATTCAGTGTCCAGATGTACATCTCATAGACTTCATCCACATTTTTTAATAGTGCTTTTTCAAATGTCTTGATGTCTTTGTCTTCTGAAAGACTGTACGCATAAAGCGTTTGCACTACTTTAACCCGCAGGTGTCTCCTGTTTAACATAGTAATTTTAAAGAACGATTTTTTATAAAATAATAATAAAGAACGATTTTTGGATTGAAGACTATCTCTTGATTTTTTTAATATCTTGGATACGTTTCTCCGCAATGCGATTGGCTGCGTCAAAGGTGGAGATGTTCTCCTCTTTTGATTTTTTCAACACCTCTCTGGTTGCATTATATATATTCTTGATCACAAATTCAGTGTGATCAACACCATAATTCTGAATTTCCGAATAACAGCTAATGAGTGCTCCTGCATTGATCAGGTAATCCGGCGCGTATAAGATACCCCGTTGGTGAAGGATTGTGCTCGTGGCAATTTCATCTTTCAACTGGTTGTTTGCCGAGCCTGCGATGATGCGACATTGCATCTTTTGGGCTGACTCTGGATTTACGGTCCCGCCGAGGGCACATGGCGAATACACATCAAAGTCGTGATCGAACACTTCGTTATATGGAATAGGCTCAGCCTTATATTTGGCAGCCACTTTAAGCATTTTCTCTTCGGTAATGTCACTGACATAAACACGTGCATTTTCTTCGCGCAGCATAGCGATCAGACGCTCACCCACGCTGCCCACGCCATGGACGATCACCTTTTTGCCCGCAACACTTTCCGAACCGTAAAGTTCTTTGAGACAGGCTTTGATACCAAAATACACGCCCTGAGCTGCAAATATCGATGTGTCACCGACACCACTGCCACGTATGGCTTTCGGCAAACCAGCCACATGTTTGGTTTCGGTGTAAATATACTCTAAATCCCGTTGGGTCGTACCTACATCCAGAGAAGCGATAAAATTACCGTTCAGTCCTTCAATGAATTGGCCCAAACGACGCAACAAAACTTCCGATTTATCCAAACGGCTATTACCGATGATAACCGCACTTCCACCGCCCAAGTTCAATCCCGTAATAGCTGATTTATACGTAATGGCTTTGGATAAACGTAAAGCATCCTCAATAGCTTCTTCTGTCGTTTCGTATGGCAGCATACGAACGCCACCAATCGCAGGTCCCAGTGTCGTGTCATGGATCGCGACGATCGCTTTTAGGCCCACCAATTCATCATTACAGAAAAATAAGTTCTGATGGCCGGACTGGCTCATCAATTCAAAAATAGAATTTTGAGATGTTGACATAAAATGTACTACTCTAATTTGTTTTAATTTTTTAAGGTACTTGATGCAAAAGTAGGAAATTTATTCGTTGCGCATAGTATCTTTTTTTATCCAACACTTAACATTTGATTTCCGAATGACAGTAAATTCGTCGAATTATAAAGCATTTTGCGGAATTAGTTCTACTTTTGTAAAGTAATATGAAGGATCTCGCCTACTTAAATAAGTACTTTTACAAATACCGCTGGAAGCTGGTTCCGGGCGTTATTTTCGTTATTATATCCAATTATTTCGGTGTCCTGCCGGCCAAAGTAATCCGCGAGGCCTTTGACCTCGTACAGGAAAACATTTACCTGTATAGGCTGTTTGACGGATTTGACCGACAGGAACTTATTTATCAGGTATTTGGCACGAGCTTGCTGTTCTTCGGGTTCGTCGTGCTGCTGCTTTCGCTGCTCCGCGGTATCTTTCTGTTTTTTATGCGGCAGACCATTATACTTACCTCACGTTATATCGAGTACGACCTCAAAAACGAGATATATAACCACTATCAGGAGCTTAATTTCGGCTTTTTTCGCAAAAACAATACCGGTGACCTGATGAGTCGCGCTACGGAAGATGTCAATCAGGTGCGCAACTACCTCGGTCCGGCCATTATGTATGCGATCAATACGATTGTCCTGTCCATCATGGTGATCTATGCCATGTATAGCGTCAATGCACGGTTAGCAACTTATGCTCTTGCGCCGATTCCAGTACTTTCGGTTATCATTCTCTTCGTCAATAAGATTATCAACAAACGCAGTTTAAAGATTCAAAGACAGCTTGCCAAGCTGTCTTCCTTTGTACAGGAAACATTTGCCGGCATCCGTGTGATAAAGACGTATACCCGTGAACAGCATAAAATGCAGGATTTTGAAAAGGAAAGTACCGTCTACCGCAATACGGCCCTGGACCTGGTCAAAGTGCAGGCAATATTCTTCCCACTCATCTTGTTGCTGATCGGTCTCAGTACTGTGATTACCATTTATATCGGCGGGATCGAAGTGGCCAAGGGCACCGTCACTGCGGGTAATATTGCCGAATTCATTATCTATGTCAATCAATTGACCTTTCCGGCCATGTCGCTGGCTTGGGTGACATCCCTCGTACAACGTGCTGCAGCATCACAGAAACGTATCAACGAATTTTTAGAAACCGCATCTCCCATTGTCAATGGCAGTACCGAGAAGGAAATTGCTGGTAAAATTCAGGTGCAGAACATTTCTTTCACTTATCCCGAGACAGGAATACAGGCGATCAGAAACGTATCCTTTGAAGTACCTACCGGCAAAACGCTCGCGATAATCGGAAAAACAGGGTCGGGCAAATCCACGCTGGCCAATCTGCTGTTGCGTATGTATGATATCGACGGGGGCAGCATACAGTTTGACGGTATCGATGTAAAAGACTTCAACTTTAAAAACCTGAGGCAGCAGATCGGTTTTGTGCCCCAGGATGTTTTCCTGTTCTCGGATACGATCGCCAATAATATCGGCTTTGGCCTGGATTCCTTCAGCCAGGAGCAGGTGGAACAGGCAGCAAAGGATGCTGCCGTGTATGATAACATCATCGCCTTTGAAGAAGGATTTGAAACTGCCGTCGGTGAACGTGGCATCACGCTCTCAGGCGGACAAAAACAAAGGGTGTCCATCGCCCGTGCGTTGATCAAAGAACCGAAAGTACTCATATTTGACGACTGCCTATCCGCTGTCGACACCAAAACCGAAGAGACTATCCTGCGTTCGTTAAACCGTATCATGAAAGGCCGCACCTGTATCTTCATTGCACACCGGATTTCGACCATCAAAAATGCAGACCATATTCTCGTCATGGATCAAGGAGAGATCATCGAACAAGGAACGCATGCCGAATTGATGGAAAAACAAGGTGAGTATTTTGAACTGCATGAAAAGCAATTGTTGGAAAGCGTAGAAGGTTAACTGCTGAACATGGCCTCTAAAATTTAAATATCCCTGAATTCCGCTAAAGAAAAGCAGCAGGATCTCTCCTACATTTGTCTTACACATTTAAGTTAAACATTTTATTTGGATAAGATCATGGAGAGAAAGCATGTAGAGCACTCATCATCAGACAATGGCAAAACGGTTGCCATCATTTCGTACCTAACGTTAATCGGACTCATTGTGGCTATTGTCATGAACAATAAGGACAAAACTTCGCTGGGTCAGTTCCATATCAGGCAAAGTATCGGCATTACCGTAACGGGAATTGCTCTCGGGCTGTTGCGTTTTATTCCGGGGATCGGCGGTATCGTTTTAAGTGTGGTCGGCCTTCTTCTTCTTGTCGCGCTGATCTTGGGTCTGCTAGCGGCGTTCGCTGGAGAGGAAAAAGCACTTCCTTTTGTCGGCGAAAAATATCAGCAATGGTTTAACATGATTTAAGCTGTTCGCAGTCTACTGCTGTGCTAGCAGGCTGACAGCAACCGTACAGTGACGCCTTTTTGGATCATGTACGGACAGCAATTATCAGTCCTCTATACAGACATAAAAAAGGTCAAAATTCGTTTCTGCCGAGTTTTGACCTTTTTTTTTGATCTAGCCACATAAGCGAGGGTCAGTCCGAAGCCGGCCGCCCGCTCTTCACCTCTTTAAAAAAAAGAGCAAACAAAAATAAGCAGAACAATGAAATTCCTGCCGGAATAAACCAGAGATACTCCCAAAACTGCTGGGAATAGGTCTTTTTCAGGTAATCCGAAACCCCACCGGCCACCCAGAAGCCGATCAGCATCCCTACGCCATACATGGCGATGGTAATCAGTCCCTGAGCCGATGCCTTGTATTTCTCCCCCGCAATACGGTCAGTGTAAATCTGTCCGACCACAAACATAAAATCGTAACATATGCCGTGTAGGACTATACCGATGATCAATAAAAAGGCTTTCTCCTGTCCATCGCCGAAAGCAAAGAAAAGATACCGCAGAGCCCAGGCAGCAATGCCAAGCAAAATCATTTTCTTATATCCCAGCTGCCGGAAGAAAAAAGGAATCAACAGCAGACAGATCGCTTCGGAAAACTGTCCCAAGGCCATTTTCGCTGTCGGATTAGGCATGCCTACATTGACCAGAAAGGGATTGGCATTCTGATAATAAAAGGATATCGGAATACAGATGACGATCGCCGTGACAAAGAAGATCAGGAAGCTTTTCTGTTTCAATAAGCTCAGGGCATCCAGACCAATGGCTTTACCAAAATTAAACTGTTCACCTTTAAGCTGTATTTTAGGTGGAGTTTTGGGGAGAAACAGGCTAAATAGAGCCAGCAGAAGCGAACAAACTGCCCCCATAATAAAAGTATTATGCAGAGCTCCCTGCGCGATCGCTTCAGGAGCATCCCAGCGGAAAAGATAACTGATCACCAGCCCGGAACAGATCCAGCCTATTGTGCCCCAGACCCGTATGGCGGGAAAATACCGTTTGGCTTCTTCAATATGTCGGAACGCGATGCCGTTGGACAGGGACAGTGAAGACATATAGGCCATAAAATACACAAATACATAGGGATAGAAATGGCTAGCGTCCGGCGCCTGTGACATGGCATACAACAAGACCGCACCAATAAGGTGCAGGACTGCCAGCACACGCTCCGCATTAAAATAACGGTCTGCAACAAAACCCACAAAAAAAGGTGCAAATACGGCGCCCAGCGACTGGGTCGAAAAAATATTGGCAACTTCCAGGCCCGAAGCATGTAGCGACTGGGTCAGATAGGTCCCTAGAGTGACAAACCAGGCCCCTTTAATAAAATATTCCAGAAACATCATCAGGGACAGTTGAAAACGTAATATTGAAGTCATGGTGGTTTAGAATTGTTATTTATCGTTAAAAAAAACAATATCGCGCAAGTTTACTTCCTACGGCATCGCCCGCTTCTAGGGCAGCACATGCAGCATAAAACGAAGCCAGTTCTTACAGGCGATCTTTTCAAGGTCGCCCGTCGTGTACCCGCGGCGCTGCAACAGGCCAAAAACCTTTTGAATGTCGGCTATTGTCTCCAGATCATAGGGGCATTGCTCTCGGCCGAAGGCGCCATCCAGATCACTGCCCACGCCTACATGGTCCACATTACCGGCCAATTGACAGATGTGATCAATATTGTTGGCCATGATTTCCAACGAACAGTTGGCGGATCTGGGGTCTGATTGGCCCCGTATCCAATTCGGAACCATCATCCAGGCATCCAGCGCCACACCAATGACAGCTCCCTTCTCAATCAGGGCTGTGATCATTTCGTCGCTGAACTGCCGATTGTGGTTGACAAACCTGCGGCAGTTGTTGTGGCTTGCCCAAATAGGACCGTCATAACGTTCAACGGCATCCCAGAACGCGTCGTCATTGAGGTGTGTGGCGTCCAATATCATATGGCGCCGTTCCATCTCCCGCAATAGCTGTACCCCCTGTTGGTTAAGTCTGCCCGAAGCATCGGTACCATTGGCATACCGTCCGGGGCCGTAGTGGGCCGGACCAATAGCCCGTAGCCCGTACCGATAAGCAGTATCAAGATAACTGAGGTCCACCAGAGAATCCGCCCCCTCCAGACTGAGTAGATATCCAATGGGCTTGCGGGCATTGGGGGTACCATCAGTCCATAATGCATGGTGTTCCCGAAGTGCTGCTTTTGTACAGATCATCCGCAGCTCGCCCGCAGCTTCCATGGCTTTATACCATGCGAGCTGCCCCTGTGTCTGCGCCCAGGCCTGTTCTGCTGAGTACCAGCCCGGCAAGGTGCTGTCGGGGCGGACAAACCGGGCGATCTGCGTGGCCACGACAAGGCCGATATTACCTTTGCGCAACTCTCCGAACGTGACGGTTGCCTTTCCCCTATCGGGTTTGTCCTTCATCCCCGCTTCGCGCCGGTTGAGCTCATCGATTGGCAGACGGAGGTCCCGGTTCCATTCCATAGCATTCATGCTCAAATCGAGATGAGCGTCAATGACAAATGGCATTTCTACTTCATGCATATCAATAATTTATTTTTCTATTGCGCGCAAATACAGGCCAGACCTCATCTGCCTCAGCCTGATGGACTGCATGCAAATCACTATAGCAGGCCACAGTAGGACAGATATGTCTGGGCACACAGTAGAACTCCGCGCCTATTTTAAAATCGGTACTGTTATCCACCTCCACCACTAGATGTTCTTCGCTCTGCATTTTAATGCCCCGGATCCGGTTGTCAAAAAACCGGACACGTGGCTGAGGCGATTCGCTGGCCACGGATTTGTAGCCCAGGTCGAGACAGAGATGATGTTGATCTGGAATGGAGATCACGCGGCAAAGTAAAACAGCCGCAAGCAGAAAGTTCTGCTCCGCATACTGCTGATAGCCGAAATCCCAGAACACAAAAGTCCCCGGACTACATTCCACGTCGGTCCGTCGCGCATGGAAAGGAAAACTTGGCGAACCACCGATGATTTTGGTGAGTGGCACCGAAGTGGATACCTGCGCAATGAGGTAGGCTGTCTCCAGCAGATCATAGGCCCGCTGGCTTTGCTGTCCGCGCAGGGCATAATCCACATCGTGGATGTGTCCATCATAACCATGCACACCAAGCAGCTGAATCCCCTCCAGCAGCTGTATATCCATCACGAGGCGCTCCAGCTTCTCAAGAGACAGCCCAGTACGTCCCATCCCGACATCGACATCAATGTATACCCCCAGACGAAGCTCCGCTTGTACGCTTTGTTTGGAAAGCTGCTCTGCCACGGCCACATTGTCGACCAGGCAGGCATATTTTGTGTCCGGAAAGGCCTTTGCAAGCTTAAGCAGGCGCTCAGCTTTGGGTCCGACGGGTTGATATGCGAGGAGCACATCTGCAGCTCCTATTCGACCCAGCAGTTCGGCTTCGGCAATAGTGGCACATTTAAACTTGGTTATTCCCCGCTGCAGCAGCAGCTGGCAGACCTCCTTGCATTTGTTGGTTTTGATGTGAGGCCGTAACCTGGACACATCACCCCCCACCCATTCGATGGCTCGGTCAATATTTTGCACAATGCGGTCGGGATATACCAGCAGGGCTGGAGAATCAAGCTGCTCTGCATTGTTTATACGATACCAATTTTCCATCCCAAATATTAATACAATTCAAAAAGAGCTTCTATTTCCACCGGAATATTATCCGGCAACGACCCGAAACCGACCGCACTGCGGGTCCCGATACCGTTTTCCTCACCCCATACAGCCGCAAAGAGCTCGCTGCAACCGTTGATAACGCCGGGATGGTATAAGAAGTCTGTAGTACAATTGACCATTCCCAATACTTTGATGACACGTTTTACGCTATTTAATGAGCCTAGATTTGTTTTGATGGTTGACAGCATCGTCAGGCCAACCTGCCTGGCTGCCAGCTTGCCATCCTCAGGGCTCATATCGCTGCCTATACGTCCGATGATCAGGGACGCATCGTCCTGTACCGGCCCATGTCCAGAGAGATAAAGATACTTTCCGTCGATAACATAGGGTTTATAAACCCCTTTAGGAGCAGGCGCAGGCGGTAATGTCAAACCTAATTTTTCGAATTGTTCATCTGCATTATACATCATTTATGATCTTTAAGTGTTAAAAATAAATCTAATATAAAACTAATTGTAAAAGTAAAACCGCCAGTAGCCCGACCACAGAAACAATTGTTTCCATGACTGACCAGGACAATATGGTATCTTTGACGCTCAGTCCAAAGTATTCTTTAAATAGCCAGAATCCGGCGTCATTAACATGCGAAAACATCAGGCTACCCGCCCCAATGGCCAGTACCATCAGGTTGGGGTCAACCTGTCCACGGTCCACCATAGGCAACAGCACTCCTGCTGCCGTCAGGGCGGCCACGGTAGCCGAGCCCACGCAGCCACGGATTACCGCCGTAATCAGCCAAGCGAGCAGCAATGGCGATACGGGCAGCTGCTGTAGGGTATTGGCCAGCAGCAAGCTCACACCACTGTCTTCCATGACCTGCTTAAAAATACCTGATCCAGCGATGATCAGCAGGATCATGGCAATATCCCTGACTGCCGATTCGTAGATCGCCATCACTTTGGTCATGGACCGTCCGGTTTTCAGGCCGAGAAAATAAGTGGCCACCACAATGGCCAGTACCATGACCACTGTCGGGCTTCCGACAAACTTCAACAGCTGCAGCACAGTCACATGATCAGTCACAAGCACATAAGGAAGCAAGGTAAATAGGATAATCAGCAAGACGGGTAGCATAGCTACCAACAGGCTTATACGGACCGAAGGCTGTTTATATTCCTGCGAAGCAGCCTCCTCCTTCGGCTGAAAGATGGATGCATGGCTGGACCGCATATTTTTAAGGTATCGGCCAAATAGCGGACCACCAAGAACAATAGCGGGAACAGCGATGAGCAGACCATAAATCAGGGTCAGCCCCATGTCTGCATGAAACAGCGCGACCAATGCCACCGGCGAGGGATGCGGCGGAATAAAACCATGGGTGACAGATAATGCCGCCAGCATGGGCAGACCAATATATACCGCCGGTAGCTTATACCGGTAGGCAATCGAGAAGATCAAAGGCACCAGCAAGACAAAACCTATTCCATAGAACAAGGGGATTCCGACAACAAAACCCGTCAGCATCAGCCCCCATTGAAGGTACTTTTCCCCCATGAGACGCACCATCTGCACAGCAATGATTTCGGCAGCCCCACTTTCAGCGACAATCTTACCAAGCATCGCACCAAGCACAATAATCAGGGTCAGACTCCCCATGACGCCGGCGATCCCTTTCTCCACGGTGATGATCAGCTGGTCAGGAGCAATGCCCAGGCAAAGCCCGCTTAAAATAGAAACCAGCAAAAATGAAAGAAATGCATTTATCTTTAGATAAGTAATGCAGAGAATAAGCAAACAGATGCTAATACCAATGAGGACGATGGTCATGCTATCAAATTAGGTTTACTTCCATCTAGAGAAGCGAAACAAACTTTGGTCTATAAAATCATTTTTTCATGTTCAAAATAGTATTATTTTTCGTTTCTTACAAGGAATATAGAAAATAATTGAAAAAGGGGGACAAAAAAATCCCCCTTTTCAATTAGTTGTCTGCGACGCCGGCCACGGATATCCATCGGCTTATTTACCCGGAATCTCCCGGAGGATATCAAGCAAAAAGTGCCAGAACTTCTGTACAGAGGATACGGAAACCCGTTCTGCCGGAGAATGAGCCCCCAAGATGGTCGGTCCGAAGGAAATCATGTCCATATCCGGATAGTTGGTTCCCAATATCCCGCATTCCAAGCCGGCATGACATGCCACGACTTCAGGTGCTTCTCCGTGTTGTCGGTAATAGACGGATTTGAGCACTTCCAAAATTTCGGAGTTTGGATTCGGCGCCCAGCCGGGATAACTGCCCGAAAATTGGACGTTAAATCCACCGAGTTCGAACGTAGCCTGCAGTGCATGCGCCAGATCCAGCTTAGAGGTTTCCACAGACGATCGAGTCAGGCATTGTATGGAAATGTGTGCAGCACTTGCCTCCACTTTAGCGATATTATTGGATGTTTCGACGAGATCGTCAAAGTCAGCACTCATCCGGTAGACGCCATTAAGCGCGGCATATACGCTGTTGATTAAGTTTTTCTGTACAGCAAGTGGGAGCACGGTCTCTCCTGCTGCGTCCCTAGGCTCGATCAAAATCTCCATTTCGGGCTCCGTGGTCGCAAATTCCTGCTGGATATCTTTCGCCACCAAGCTCAGTTCCTCAACAAAAAGAGCTGTTTTATCTGCATCGACCACAACCTTAGCGACACTTTCACGCGGAATAGCATTGCGGAGGCTGCCACCAAGCAGCGACGCAATACGCAAGCCGTATCGTTCATTGGCTTTATAAAGCATGCGGTTCATCACTTTATTTGCATTGGCATAGCCTTTATGGATGTCCATTCCCGAGTGGCCACCATGGAGACCTTTGACGGTGATCTCATAGGCTACCGTACCGGTGGGGCATGCTTCAGCAGTATAGGCCTGCGTAGCTGTAACATCGATACCTCCGGCACAACCAATATCAATTTCGGTATCATTTTCTGTATCCAGGTTGAGGAGTATCTCCCCGGTCAGCAAGCCACCTTTTAATCCCAGTGCTCCCGTCATGCCGGTTTCTTCATCAATCGTAAACAGCGCCTCGATAGCTGGATGAACAATATCTGTGGATGCTAAAATCGACATAATAGCCGCCACGCCCAGACCATTGTCGGCCCCGAGGGTCGTGCCTTCGGCTTTAACCCAGTCACCATCCACATACATCTTTATCCCCTGGGTGTCGAAATCGAAGACGGTATCATTATTTTTTTGGTGAACCATATCCAGATGTGACTGCAGAACAACCGTTTTGCGATCTTCCATTCCGGGACTTGCAGCTTTTTTGATCAGCACATTGCCGATTTCATCCACCGTCGTGTCCAGACCTAAGGATTTTCCGAAATTCACCATAAAGGCAATGACCCGCTCCTCCTTTTTGGACGCGCGTGGCACAGCATTCAACGCAGCGAAATGCTTCCATATCGCCTGTGGTTCTAAAGTATCTAAACTATGTTCTGCCATAACTAAAAATTTGTATCCCCAAAGTTACTCCATTTTTACCATATAAACAGTCTTTACACGGTCTGATTGAAAACAAAAACCGTCCGCTGATCGTTCTAATAAGGGTGTAAACTTGAAACAATATAAACATGCACAAACCAGTTAAAGTAGAGCGAAAAAACATTTATTTCAAACCGGACAAAAAACGTGTGCTAGCCAGGTTTTTCTTTCTGGGAGATGACCGCACCGTTAAAATCATCAAGCGTATTTTGGCACAAACAGAGTTGGAGCGCAAAGAAATCTTTGGCCAGGTCCTGCGTAGCTACACCAAACGCCACCGTAGTATTGTCAATATTTTTGAGCGCAACTTTGAGCGCGTCAGTCATCTCCTCGAGCGGATTCCCTACCCTAAAGATAAACTCAGCCACCTCGACAAACTTCTAATCGGTTCATATTTCACCATGGAATATTCGATAGAGTCAGCTGCCTTATTCAACCCTTCTATCGTTGAGCATCCCGACCAAACCGAACTTTTTAAAGGAGAAAAGCGGGTGATCCTCAGCTTTAGGGCGACCGGCGAGGGGCATGTCTCCTCCATTGTCTTTCGTTCGGGTACCATCGATGCGGAGAACAACATTCAAATCGATTACATTGGCAATCTGCTGGATAAACCCATGCAGGTAAAAAACCATCGCTACCATAAGGAATCGTTTTTAAAGAAAATGAATGAGCTGCACGCTGCGCCCACCGAAGTGAAGACCAAATTGGAAGCCAAACTGACGCCAACCTTTACTTATGAGGAGCTCAAGCGATACATTGATGAGGTCCGGACCGACAGTGAGGACAACCTGGAAAATATCACCTTTCTGCAACAGGCCCTGTGGCTGGCTTCGTCGCATTATGAGATGACCTTTTCATTGGATACTTCTATTTCCGAGCGGGTCATCTTCCCCATTGCCGATACAGAAAAAAGGGGCATCGAAGATGCCCGTTTTGTACAGTTCAAAGATGAAAAAGGGGAAAGTATTTATTATGCCACCTATACCGCTTACGATGGATTCAGCATCCTGCCGAAATTGCTGACCACAAAAGATTTCTACCATTTTAAAGTAAAGCCGATTTACGGTGAAATTGCCAACAAAGGAGCGGCGCTGTTCCCACGGAAGATCAACGGTAGATATGCGATGCTGTGTCGTATCGATGGCGAAAACAACTATATCGCATATTCCCACAACATCAATATCTGGCAGGAAACAGCCATCCGGATCCAGCAGCCTGAATATGCTTACGAATATGTGCAGATCGGCAACTGCGGTTCGCCAATCGAAACCCAGTATGGCTGGCTGATCCTCACCCATGCTGTCGGACCGATGCGTGAATATGTACTGGGAGCCGCGCTGCTGGATCTTGACAATCCCCATATAGAAATAGGGCGGCTACATAGCCCACTGATGACCCCCAACGATGAGGAGCGTGAGGGCTACGTTCCCAATGTCATTTATTCCTGTGGCGCCCTGATTCACAACGACCATCTGATCCTTCCGTACGCGATGTCAGACTATGCATCCACTTATGCAACCATCAAGCTTGAGGAACTGCTGCTGGCTATCTTGAATCCGGAACGCTATCAGTAAAAGCCCGATGGACCACAAGGTAGGCCAAATAAAAACACAGTGTGCTTTCAGCTCCCTGGTTTCTATTGATACCATAAGACTCGAGTCCATCACAACAGCCTTTGGTCTCCTCGTCGTATAAGCCCAGCTTGAGGTCATTTTCGCCGAGGAACCATCGGAACGCCGCTATCATACGGGCAAAATAGACCTTTTTGCCTGTCAGGCGAAAGGCCTCCCGGTACATAAAGACCATAGCAGTGACATCAATGGGCTGCTGTCCAAATTTACTGATGTGTTTGCCCTGCTTGGCCCATTCCTGGTTACCCACCAGAGAAAGGGCACCGTTCTGCATGGTAATACTTTCCAGAAAGGTTAAGGTAGTCAAGCCGAGCTGTTTCACGCGCTCGTCATTCAGAAAAGGATAGGATGTCAGTAGCGCATAGGGCAAAATCGCATTGTCATAGGCCAACACAGGTTCAAACCATTGCCAGCTGTCGTCCGAACTGGCGTCATATTCGTGCTGCAACCTACCGATCAACTCACGCATCAGTTCGACCATCGCCTCATCGTTGGACTGATGATGTAAATATTCGGCAATTCCCAGCACGGTATAGGCAATTGCACGATTGGATCGCAGTTGCCTAAAGTGCGGCACAGACCTAAAAAACAGCTCACGTCCCAGCTGATAGTAGCTCGTTGATTTCGTTTCCCTTAAAAGTACACCCAAGGCCCATATTGTCCTGCCGAAGGAGTCTTCGGATCCCACTTCATCCAGAAACTGGTTTTGGAAGCTCATAAAATTGTGAAACAACCCGTCCTCGCGCTGATGATAATATATATAGCTCAGGTAAGTCGAGATACGTCGATCCAGACGCTTGTCGGAGAAATCCCGTTGCGCCAACAAGGTCAGCAGAAGTGCTCTGGCATTGTCGTCCAGACAATAACCCTCCTTATAGTTGGGAAGTGAATACGTCGCATGCTGCACGATGCCCACCTGATTGGTTAGACGGTCTATATGTTTCCAGCTGAATTTAGGCAGCTCGTCTTTGGTAAACGCCGTATTTTCCTTCAGGCCGTCTGGCGATGGGATCACCTTCTCCAATAAACGCGCATATCGAAGGCCGATATTTTTCCAGGTCATCTCGCGCCCCAACGCACGGGCATTATCACGTAATGTCATCCGATATTCCTGATTCCCCAGCAGTTCGGTCAGGACAGCAGCCATATTGGCTGCATTTTTGAATTCCACCAGTACCCCGCGGCCTTCGGCCAGCAATTCTCTGGCGTGCCAGTAAGGTGTAGACACCACTGCCGCTCCGGCACCTATGGCATAAGATAAGGTGCCACTAGTGATCTGCGCCTCATTGATATAGGGGGTGATATAAACATCACAAGCGCAGAGGTAGTCCACCAAATCCGACTGGCTCACAAACGAGTTGACAAATTTTACATAGGGCTCGAGCTGATAAATGTCCACCAGCTGCTGCAAATACTGCCTGTACTCCTCGCCAGAGTGGGCCAGTACGTTGGGATGGGTCTTGCCAATGACCAGGTAAAGCAGATCGGGTTCCTGCTTGACCACCTCCGCCAGCGCTTCCAGAACAGTCTCTATCCCTTTATTGCGGCCCAAAAAGCCAAAGGTCATCAACACCTTCTTTCCTGTGAGGTGTGTCTTGGCCTTCGCTGCTGACTGATCCAGGGGAAATGTGGGCACGCCATGGTGGATAAGTCTCACCTTTCCGGTGTTGACCCGATAAATGTTTTTAAGCAGGGTGATCGCATAATTGCTCATGACAATCACCAGCGAAGCACGTTTGACAATTTCGATTAAGATGGCTTTCTCATCCACAGTGGGCTTTTCCAGTATGGTATGAAAATTAACGAGCAGTGGGATGTGAAGTGCATTGATGAGCGACAGAATATACATTCCACTATTGCCGCCAAAGATACCATATTCATGTTCCAGGATAACGCAGTCATAACCGTTTTCATTGATGAACTTAGCCGCTTCAATATAAGAAAGCTGCTGATGCTGATCGATTTTAAAAACCACTTCGCCCGGATAATTGTAATCCCGGTCCGAAACGGCGACCACGTGCTGCGTCAGGTCCTGATTGTGTAAAGCAACGGCATGCAACAAATCCGAGGTAAAGGTGGCAATACCGCATTCTTTGGGCAGGTAAGTACTAATGTAAGCGATCTTCATGGAATATACGTTTGAAAATAATGTGATTGTAAGTGTATCTACTCCTTTATTTAAATGCTTTTCGGCGCGAAATTGTTTTCCCGGACTGCATTTAATTGGGCAGGATTTAATAGATTTGTCAGCATTCTAACACAAAGGAACGGATGAAATCACCGAAGGAAAAAATGATTGCCGGCATTCCCTATATCGATTCGGACGGCAAATTGTTCAGGGAAAGACAATATGTAAAGCAGGAGCTTAAGCGGTTTAACGATTCGGACCCCAAACACATCAAATTTAGAAAACAGATTATCCAGAAGTTATTTAAGGCTACGGGCGCGCGCTTTTTCGTTGAGCCCCCGTTTCATTGTGATTATGGCTATAACATCTCCATCGGGGAGAACTTCTACAGCAACTACAATTGTACCATATTGGACGGCGCTGCAGTGACCATTGGGGACAATGTACTCTTTGGACCGAATGTCAGTCTGTTTACCGCTGGTCATCCGATCCATTTTGAAGCCCGAAACCTGGGCTGGGAATTCACGGCACCGATCACTATTGAGGACAATGTCTGGATCGGTGGCCAGACGGTTGTCAATCCCGGTGTACATATCGGGGAAAATTCGGTCATCGGTTCGGGCTCAGTCGTCACCAGGGATATTCCGCCCAATGTGGTCGCTGCCGGCAATCCCTGCCGTGTGATCCGCGAAATCAGCGATATGGACCGCATCGATTACGAGCAAGAAACTGCCTTTTAAATTCAACACCGCATATCAAATTAACGTCATAATCCGATAGATCGACCGGGAAACAACGGGTCTATAATCTCAAAACAATTAGTTTTGTCAGATAGCTTTTGAATTAGGACTGTATATGATTGGGCGTTTATATTTTATCATTCCATTATTTTGTTATCTGATCTGCTGTATGCCTGGATGTGCAAAGGCTCAA
The DNA here is from genome assembly GCF_026191775.1 of Sphingobacterium sp. InxBP1. Taxonomy (NCBI): domain Bacteria; kingdom Pseudomonadati; phylum Bacteroidota; class Sphingobacteriia; order Sphingobacteriales; family Sphingobacteriaceae; genus Sphingobacterium; species Sphingobacterium sp. InxBP1. The sequence continues at coordinate 179,519 of NZ_JAINDX010000043.1, forward strand.
AGTGATTCCCAACGTTACCAGCTCGGCATCAAGACCGACACTGTATTCCACAATCCCAAACGGTTGTGGGTGCGTGCCGCCACAGAATGGTTCTCCTTTCAGGCCTTACCGGCATCATTCAATTATTTTGTACGTAAGGACCCCTATTCCCATATCAGTTTCGGCAACTGGTTTAAGCATCTCAATCCCAGAGCCTGGGCCTGGGACGACAATGCCTTTGCCACCAATCAGATCGCCCATCCCTATCACGGGCAGCTCTATTTTAATGCGTTCCGATCCAATAACTTTAAGTTTTGGGAATCCTCGGCGGCCACTGTGGCCGGAAGTTTCCTTTGGGAGACCGCAGGTGAAACACAGGCCCCTTCCATCAACGATCTGGTCAACACATCCTTTGGGGGTATCATATTGGGCGAAATGACCCATCGGCTGTCTCAGAATGTGCTTTCCCGCCCCACGCATTCCCTTGCCGAACGGCAGAGCAAGGAATTCCTGGCCTTTTTGATCAATCCGGTGAACGGCCTTAACCGTTTGCTCGACGGACGTTGGGGACGTGTTGTCAGAGGACAGGTGGTCGACAGCTCCCGTGTACAAGCCGAATTTGATCTTGGTGTAAAACGCTTTGACGCCAGAGAGGGAAATATTATAGAAAAGGGGAAAAATGATCTGTACGCACGTCTAAAAATCGCGTATACCAACGGAGAGGTGGACCATAAAAAGCCCTTCGATGATTTTTACGTTAACCTGGAAGTCGGATCCGACGATAGCTCTTTTGTGAATGCACTCAACGTCTATGCATCACTTTATGGAAAACGAATATTAAAGAATCTCCCGGGCCGGCATCAGGGTACCGTCTCTGCCAACTACGATTTTATACACAACGAAGCCTTCTTCTATGGCGCTCAGAGTGTAAACTACAATATTATATCCAATTTCACATTTGGTAAAAATAACAAATTCACGACAACGATTGGCGGCGGCCCTGTTGTGCTCGCTGCCGTTCCGGACCCGTACCTGCTGTTTGGAGAGAGCCGAAACTACAACTATGGGCCGGGTGCAGACCTACGCGGCTCTGTGGATATCAGTGTATGGAAAAGACTGAAGCTTGGGCTGAGTTATCATGGAGGCTACTTTGTGACGCTTAGCGGCAACGATTCCCATTATTTCCTGCACACGGCCTCGGGCTCCGCCAGCTTGAGGCTCCTCAAAAACTTTTCGCTCAATGCGAGCTCAGGCTACTTCCGTCTGGAAGGAAACTTCAAAGACTACCCTAATATTGACAAAGATTACCCCTTTGTGCGGCTGTCACTAGGGTACAATGTGACGTTTTAAGTCCCGTACCGGACATCTATTCCTTGGTTTCGCTGGTTAAAACGAATCCCTTTTTGAGCCTGTTCAACCTACCATTCGTTCATCAGCGCTGTTCCAGTTCTAAAAATGCAGACGCAAGAGCGTCAATGGTGTCAGATGGCAACAAGGAGTACGTACCGATCGACCGAACAGCAATATCCGCAGCCCTTCCATGAACATACACGCCCATCAGCAGGGCCTCCAAAGGCGAGTACCCTTGGCCTAATAAAGCGGTTAGTATGCCTGTAAGAACATCGCCGCTGCCACCCGAAGCCATCCCAACATTACCCGTGCTGTTGAAATAGACCTCACCCCCCGGCGTGACCATGGCACTATTCGCTCCCTTGACCAGGATATATAACTGATATTGGGCGGCAAAAGCTTTTACTCTTTCAAGTTTTTCAAAATCCGTCTGCCAAGGCCCCAGAATCCGGCTGAGCTCTTTGGGATGTGGCGTCAGTATACTGTGTTTGGGAACAAACGACCATAAAGCAGAGTCCTTCGCAAGAATATTCAATGCATCGGCATCTAATACCAAAGGAGTATTGATTCGCCGAGAAAGGAATACTCTGAAAGCATCGACTGTTTGCTGACCGGTTCCCATACCGATACCGATCCCTACAGCCTGGTATGGAGCTAGCTGAGGAAATTGTGCAATCAGCTGCTCTTCGTTGTCGTTTAGCACCATGACTTCTGGTATCGCGGTCTGGACGATCGAATATCCACAGGCAGGGATATAGGCTGTGGCCAAACCGCAACCGGCACGTAAGGCAGCCTTCAGCGCCAGCTGCACTGCTCCCATCTTTCCCTTGCTTCCACCAATTATCAGAATGTGACCGAAGGTACCTTTATGACCGAAGCGCTGCCGCTTGCGATAAAACGAGTGTAAAAGAGGTCCGTCAACATAAAAGTAAGGAGTGACGGACTGACCAATAGCACGTTCGCTCAGTCCGATATTGAGCACAGAGAAGCCTTTTACGTAAGGTTGGTTTTCCGGCATCAATAGCGCCAATTTAGGTGACTGAAATGTATATACCCAATCCGCCTGTACGACGGGAACTTCCGGCCCCGTATGGCTATCCGCCAACAAACCAGAGGGCATATCAATGGAGTAGACGTAGGCGCCCGAATGGTTAATGGATCCGATCAAATTTGCCCATGTTACGGCCAGCGGACGACGGAGCCCATAACCAAACAGACAGTCCAATACGATTCCGTTCTTGGGGATATCGAGCCGGTCTTCAGGTTTCACGGTTCGAATAAGGTAATCCGGCAGCCGCTCCCGGTTTACCCGATTGTCTGATGAATAGGTCTCCGCATCGAGCAGGTAGACGTGCACCTCAGCCTGCTGCTGCTCCAATAATCTGGCCAACACCAAGCCATCTCCCCCATTATTGCCCTTGCCACAAAAAATATAAAACGCTTGCTGATCCAATCGGGGATAGCTGTTCCGAAGCTGTTCAAAAACAGCCGTTGCAGCACGTTCCATCAGTTCAACACTACTGATCTGCTGCTCCTTTATCGTTTCCGAGTCTATCTTGTCCATCTGCAGGGCAGATACTATCTTCATCGCTGCTGGTTTTCGACGAACGGCTCCATTGCACGTTCCGTTCCGCTAATTTACCCAGAAAAAAAAATCCGGCAAAGTACGGACCATGATTTACAAAAGAATGTTTTGGGATTTTGATTATATTTAGTAAAACAAGACAGTATATGAGAGTATCAACACTATTAAAGACCGTATTATGGTTTCAGGTTTTGCTCAGCTGCAGCCAGCCGAATACTGCGGTTTCCCAAGCCCAGCCGGAAAAACAGGCCATCGCGACGAAAGGCAGCGATCGCATGCCATTTATCGATGCGACAGGTATGACTATCAAATCCCGCTTCTTGCTACCGGGTGGTTTTGAACGTCCGGCTTATACAGAAAGAGAATTTGGTACTTTTCTGGAGAACCTACCTCTTTATCCCGCTGAAAGGGAGGTTCACTATTTCAATGGAAAAATCAAAGCACGAAATGATATATACAACAGCGTGGTGAAACTGGATATCGGAACACGGGACCTGCATCAGTGCGCCGACGCTGTCATGCGTCTACGGGCAGATTACCTGTATCGGCAAAAGCGATATCGGGATATCAAATTCAACTTCCTCTCTGACGGAAAGCCCAGAGCATACGCCAGCTATGTAAAAGGCGACTATTCCTACACCAAGTACTGGAAATACATGGAATATGTATTTGCATACGCCAACACAGCCTCCCTCCACGATCAATTGCCCACCGTAAAATCCACAGAAGCAGTCAAAATCGGGGATACATTCATACAGAAAGGCTCCCCGATCGGTCACGCAGTTATGGTAGTCGACCTAGCAAAAAATAAAGCGGGCAAAACAATCGTGCTACTGGCACAAAGCTATATGCCCGCACAGGAAATTCAGATATTGAACAACTGGAACGATCCCACATTAAGTCCTTGGTACGATATCGATCAGGACATAATTCGCACCCCGGAATGGACCTTTTACCCCAAGAATCTAAAAACCTGGGAATAAATGGAACAAAAAAAGTGCACCCGAAAAATCTTTCGGGTGCACACACGATAACAATAAATCTAAACAGGCCCTGACAGGTCCCACTGTCTTTGCTGCTGCAGGATGAAGTTTTACGCCGAAAGCTCCACCCCGCAAGGAATTCATTTACCAAGATATGAGGTACGGCCTAAAAATCCTACGTTTCTTTACGCAATCGTTGACGGAAATTCCTGACAATAATAATAAAAGATATTTTTGTCTTTTATTATTATTTCATACCTTTGCATCAGATAGTCATTTGCAAATGTACCCTATCCATACAAACAACCTCCGTCAGGAGAAACAGCTCTAAATCCTTTTTTTTAGCAAATAAAAGATAAAAAGGTATTTAAATATTTTATTATGATCACTGAAGCACAAAAAGACTTAATTAAAGGCACGATTCCCGTCCTAAGAGCACATGGTGTGGCTTTGACCAGCCATTTTTACAAACGTATGTTCACCCACAATCCTGAACTCAAGCATCTCTTCAACCTGGGCAACCAGCAAAATAGCAGACAGCAGACAGCGCTTGCCACGGCCGTGCTGGCTTATGCCGAACATATCGATAATCCAGCTGCCCTGCTATCTGCAGTTAAACATATCGGTCAAAAACACGCCAGTCTACATATTCGGCCTGAACATTATCAGATTGTCGGTAAACATCTGCTGGCTTCCATTCAGGAGGTTCTCGGCGAAGCAGCCTCAACAGAATTGATTGAGGCCTGGAAAGTCGCCTATTTTCAGCTGGCTGATATCATGATCGGTGTGGAAAAACAACTTTATGACACAATGGTTCAGACCGAAGGTGGCTGGACAGGATGGAAACCTTTTCATATTGTAAAGGTCGTAGCGGAAACGGCCGAGATTCAGTCCATCTATCTCGAACCGACAGACGGCGGACGACTGCCTGCCTACAAACCCGGCCAATATGTAAGCGTACGTGTGTATCTGCCTGAGCTCCATCTTTACCAGCCACGGCAATATTCGCTTTCCGATGCCAGCAATGGCCGATATTTTCGCATTTCTGTAAAAAAAGAGGCACCTGCCGGTAAACCCCAGGGGATGGTCAGCAATTACCTGCATGAGTATTTTGAGGTTGGAAAACAACTGGAGCTGACAGCGCCCACTGGTTCGTTCCACTTGATCGAAAATGCACTGCCCCATGTCTTTATCAGTGGCGGTGTCGGGCAGACGCCGCTGATGGCGATGCTGGAACATCTGGCAGACACAAAAGCTGGACAGCCGATCACATGGATTCATGGATGTCGGAACAACGAACTCCACGCTTTCAAAAATCGCATTCAGAAGCTGCAAATGCAGCATGCTGCCATGACCTGCTTCTCGTTCTACGATGAGCCACAGGCCGATAGCCACAGTTTTGCCGGCTGGGTAGATCTGGCCAAAATAGACAGGGCACATCTCCCGCAACAGGCAAATTATTACCTATGTGGACCAGCCGGATTTATTGAAAAACACTTTCAGTACCTCACGGCTCAGGGCATAGATCCGGCAAACATTCATTTCGAAGAGTTCGGGCCTGCTTCTTTACAGCTCAACTGACAGACTTCAATTTAGCCATCCGTATTTTTCGCTTCCACAGGCGGATGGCTATACTTGATTTTGTACCTTTGCAAAAAGCAAGTACAGATTATGGGTATTTTTTCCAAAACATGTGAATACGGTCTTAGGGCAGTTTTTTTTATTGCACAAAGTTCCCAGGAAAACAAACGTGTGGGCATAAAAGAAATTGCAGAAAATATCCACTCTCCGGAAGCCTTTCTAGGTAAAATATTACAGAACCTAAGCCGTGCCGGCATCATCCGTTCGATGAAAGGACCTGGCGGCGGCTTTTACTTGGATGCGGCAGATATGGCCACCCCCTTATCGGAGGTCGTCAAAGCAATTGATGGAGACAATCTTTTCGTCGGCTGCGGCATGGGCCTTGAATTTTGTTCGGAACAGTACCCTTGCCCGCTACACCATGAGTTTAAAAGCATCCGCAACAGCTTGTCAGAGATGCTTCAGACAACGACAGTCGGTCAGTTTAACGATGAGCTGATCAAAGGTAAAATGCTGCTGACAAAAAACCACATTGACCCCGACAAGGGCGCAAACTAACGGGCCAAAGGCCACAATGGTCTCCCTATGTGCACCTAAATTTGCTACCCCATATACCTATTTTTTTCAAACTTCAAACAGCCACCGCATCCCTCGTCGGCGTCGGGAGCCGGCCTGTCGCAACCACAAGATTCCTTAGTAAAACATAAACTAATACATAATATAAAAAACAATAACACATTGATAAAACCATGTTTATATATATAATACACCCGATTACACGATTTTGAAGAAACGTCCATGCCTACGCTTATAACCGAATGAGCTACGCATAGTCTGCCAGAAGCTCTCACGGCAGCGCCAAGATCGCTTTAGTTTACCCCGGGGCAGTCCACCTAACTGGAAGGTAAGCTGTTAACAAGCATTAAACCGTATAGCATCTGCTTTTTGATTGGGGTGTATCAGTCAGCAAGTGGATAAGACAGTCTTTCTTGCAGGTTAAAAAACGCTGACAGGACACGAATACCTGGGTCAGACTGAGGAAACGAGCGAGTTGATTAGCAGTAGCGCGAAAAACAGGTGAAAATAATTTTTATTTTTTTGAATCAGAATATATTACACAACCTATTTAAACATAAAATACACTACAAAAAAGGCATAAAAATGGTCATTATCCGCTAAAAAGTATATGGATAAAATTTTAGCCATACAATGTATAGTACAGGAGCGGTTACAACAGCAGCTTGCTTGCCCGGTACGTCACCGGGTTATAGCGCCTGCGTACAGCTATACTTTCGACAGCGAAGAGCGAATAATAGGTGCCTGCACGCGCCCTCCCATCTCAGCAAAACATCTTAGATGCGTTATGGGCAGGCACTCCGATCCTACATCCAATATCGGCTCCCATCCGCTATCAGACGCGACAAAAACACATAAATAATAAACTCATTTACAACACCATAAGTACTATATGTTAAACTATTTAATAATATATTCAATATAGCTTGGTATCTATTATCTTTGCTGTATAAAAATTGACTACGCCTTATCTTTTCCGCGGGAACGAACTGCTGATTTTTAAATTTATCACAAGTAAGAGCATCCACATCCCTGCACTCTGCCGTATAGAGACCAAGGTCGTTTACCACTATCGCGCTCCCAATAGCTTTCGTGTTCACTTCTATACACAGTCGGGTAAGATCGGACATGTGACATTGAATCAGAAAGGTGCATTCGATTTTCTGCTGTTGCAACTCCGCAGGGAAAATACACAGCTGTCCATTTTCATGCAAGACCGTTAAGCTCCCTCAGCCATCGAAGTCAAGGATAAATGTGATAAAAGGTGCCGTACATGTTAGGAAAATCTACAATAATTATCTAACTTGACTGGCTTTCACACAAACAACACGAGTAAACTATGATTAGATTGTTACCCTTTGACACTGCCGACTTTGACCGGTTCAAGTCATGGATCGAGTCTCCGGAACAGTTGATGCAATTTGCAGGCCCTTATTTTACCTTCCCCGTGACGGATGAACAGCTCATAAAGTATGTGGAGGACCCAAACCGCCAACCGTATAAGATCGTGAGAACAGACAACGGCGAAGCTATTGGTCACTGCGAACTGAATTTCGAACGCACCGTCCCCCGCCTGTCGCGTATACTGATTGCCAGCAATACGGAACGCAACAAAGGATACGGAAAGAAAACTGTTAATGCGCTGCTCAAGCTCCTGTTTGTGGACAGCAGCTATGATAGCGCCGATCTCAATGTGTATGCCTGGAACGCAAATGCCATCAGGTGTTATGAAAGCGTAGGATTCCGGATCAACGAAGGTGTACAGACCGAAGTCTTGATCGGAAATGAAAAATGGACGGTACTGAACATGTGCATCGGGAAAACGGACTGGATGGTCAGGACACAATGAAAAAAGCATCCTATCCGGTTTAACGCCCGACGGGAAATACCTGTTTCCCATGTTGAAACATCAGTGATCTATCTCATGAAGCAACAAACAGCGTATTGCCGGTTGCAACATATAACCAGCGGCACTAGGCTAGATAGGGATAGAAAGCCACTTTGATGGTTTGCCTATAATCCGACAACGCATCCATTTCATACCGACCACCAAGTACCGTGAAACTGGAGCACCAAAAATCCGACACGATGAAAATCTGACGAACAAAACCTCTCCATACAGACGCTGGAATATTGCTCCGAAAAACTCCTGCATCGGTGTAGTGTTCAAAAAGTACCATAAACTGCTGCTCCCTGCGGGCAACCAGCCGCTTATAAGACTCAGCAATAGCAGGTATCCATGCGCAGATTTCAACAAAATTGACAAAGATAAACGTATACTTGTCGATCAGCCGGTAAGATCCTTCAATAAATACATCCAGCAACTCTTCAAACGGAGCGTCGTTTTGCCCAAAGCGAATCACCATCTGATCGTACTCCAACTGAAGCTGCTCAAAAATCCTCAGGATGATGTCCTCGGTGTGCTTAAAATGATAATGCAGATTGCCCGCACTAATCGCCATTTCCTGCGCAATATGTCGTGTGGTAACGGTACGTATACCATGCTTGTTATACAAACGCAGTGCGACGTTAATAATTTTTTCTTTCGTATTCATGACACAAAATTAGAACAATTGTTCTAATTTTACACAATAAAACTAATTTAATGGGTATGAAGAATGAAAATTGGCTAAAAAAGCAGTACATGGACTTAAAAGAGACACTGATCCCAGTTCGTTCCAATGATAGTCCATGGAAGAAATTCGGCAAACAGACGGCTTTTTTTATGTTTCTAACCTTAATGTTATGCGGCGCTATAGCTATGTTGATTGCCGTTTCTTTTGCGCACTAGGAAAGGCACTTTTTGACGGCTTATTTTTGTTTTACTGGGCCTGCTGGTTTTTCATCCGTTTTACCCGACTGAGCGGCGTCCCCATTCCGCTATTGAACAGCTGGCTGACCGATTTTGTGTTTGTGCCAATTATCGTCCACTTTTCCGCTGTCGCAGGCAGCTTCATCTTTAACCGAGGCCGGGCCTATGGTTACCCTTTGCGCCAGATCTGGCTTATTTCTGCGCTGGCATCACTACTTTTCGAAGGTATAATGCCCCGCTATACTGATTACAATACGGCTGATATATATGATGTGATAGCGTATTTTGCGGGCGGACTGTTTTACTACCTATGTCACCAGCCCCGATATATGCGGCATCACCTTACACGGCCGCTGAGCAGGGATTAGCCTCCTCCCACCTATCGGCAGGGTAAAGCGCAGTCTGGAATATAAGAAAATATTCGGATCTTAGTAAGATAAACCAAAAGACATGAGCAGAATCAAAACAAAAAGAACATGTCCCAAAGGACATCATTTCTATAAAAGTACAGACTGTCCCACTTGTCCCATATGCGAAAAAGAAAAAAAAACAGACGGTGGCTTTCTCGAAGCATTGAGCAGCCCTGCACGAAATGCGCTGCTTAACCATGGCGTCGATGATATCGAAAAGCTTGCCCAGACCTCCGAGGCAGAGCTGCTTAAGCTGCACGGCTTCGGCAAAGCTTCGCTTCCTTTACTTAGACAGATATTGCAGGAACATGGCTTAACATTCAGCAGATAAACGGCAACTCTCCGAAAATCCCCCCAATCCGCGCATGCCTGTACGCTGCGCGAATGAGGGCTTTATTCGGTTACCGCATTATGCTTCTTCACCGGAGTCATGGGGCACAACTTCGGTGACCTGGGCACCCTGCTTGGCCGTTTTAAACTTAAACCTGACTTTCTGGTTCAGCTGCAGCTTCCATCCAACCAGACGATCGTTAAAATAGACTGACTGCTGGGTCTCATTGTCCCGGATAAAACCGTAGCCCGACGCCTCGTTATAGTGTACTACCTTTCCAAGGGAATAGGTATCCTGCGCGACTGACAAATTCGCCCGCTCAGTCTCCGACAGCTTCACCGGAGGTCTGTCGGATATGTTCCCGTACTCGTCGACGTAAGCAAACATTTCCTCAAGACTCTTTCCTTTGTCGTTATTGGTTTTATTGAATTCTTTTTTTTCGATTTTATGCTGCTTCTTCAGCATCTTCTTTTTTTCGCGTTCTTTTTTGTTAAATGTGATTTGGCTTTTGCTCATTCAAAATGGATTAAATAGATGTTCCCAAGGAGTTTACGAACCTTTAGAGCTTTATAGAAAAGATAAAAATGCGAGGTGTTCTAAGGAGATAATGTCAAAGATACGAAAAATATTGCGGAAATAAAACATACCGCGGCTAGACACGGGGTGGCTGCCGAAGCTGCATTATGGCAATAGCGGAACGAAACCAATTTACCAGAGGAGGGATACTTTGGAAAAAAGAGCGTTTTTTTGTAAAACAAAAATCCAGTTTGGGCGTTATTTTTGAAAAAACAGTTTATGGAAGTAAAAAATATCGAAAGAGAGGACAAGGGCAACTTCATTGCGGAAATTGAACAGGAAGAAGCTGGAATCCTAGAATATACCTGGCAGAGTGAAAATGAATTTTCCATCGACCATACCGAAGTATATGATGAATATAAAGGCATGAGCGTCGGTAAGAAACTCGTTCTCGAAGCCGTGGACTATGCCAGGAAAAATGACGCCAAAATTATTCCCATATGTCCATACGCCAAATCCATATTCGACAAGACGCCTGCTTTTCAGGATGTGTTAGCATAAAAAAGCCGTTTTATTGATATAAAACGGCTTTTAATTGATATATCAGCGGATTTAAACGACAATATTGATTATTTTTCCCTTGACAAAAATAATCTTTCTGATCGCCTTGCCGTCCAAATGCTTCTGCACATCTACATGGGCCCTGACAATATCCTCGACTGCGTTCTGATCCAGATCCAGCGCCAATGGCAGGTTGAATCTCATCTTGCCATTGAATGATACAGGATAGGCAAACTCGGACTCGACCAGATATTCTGGTTTGAAGGCTGGATATGCAGCGTACGACAAAGTCCCCGGTTCATTCCCCAACAAGGACCACAGCTCCTCCGTAATGTGCGGCGCATAGGGCTGCAACACGACAATCAGCTGCTCCAAAATCTGTCTTTTGTTACATTTTAAATCGGTCAGCTCATTGACACAGATCATAAAGGCAGATACCGAGGTATTGAACGAAAAACGTTCGATATCCTCTTCCACTTTTTTTATGATCTTATGCAAAGCCTTAAATTCTGCTTTTGAAGGCTCTTCATCAGAGACCGTAAAATGACCTTCGGGATCATGAAACAAACGCCATACCTTGCGCAAGAACTTGTACACCCCCTCAATACCGTTGGTATTCCAAGGTTTTGCCTGCTCCAAAGGTCCGAGGAACATCTCGTAAAGCCGTAAGGTATCGGCTCCATAAGACTCAATGATATCGTCGGGATTCACAACATTGAACTTCGACTTGGACATTTTCTCCACTTCGCTGCCACAGATGTATTTGCCGTTTTCCAGAACAAATTCGGCGTTCGCAAAATCAGGTCTGAAATTTCTGAATTTTTCCAGATCCAGGATATCGTTGACCACAATGTTCACGTCCACATGCAACGGAATGGTATTGTACTCATCCCGTAGCCCGTAGGATACAAATTTATTGGTACCTCTGCCTTCCGCATCGAGCACACGATAGACAAAATTGGAACGTCCCTGAATCATTCCCTGATTGATCAGCTTGCGGAACGGTTCCTCCTCATTATGGTAGCCTAGATCTTTTAGAAACTTGTTCCAGAAACGTGAATACAATAAATGGCCGGTTGCGTGTTCAGAACCACCGATATACAGATCTACGGCTTTCCAGTAGTCCACAGCTTCCCTGGAAGCAAAGTGTTCTTCATTTTTAGGGTCCATGTACCTAAACCAATACCACGAGGAGCCCGCCCAGCCCGGCATGGTGCTCAGTTCATATTCGTATTGATCTTCATATTTCCAGTCCTTTGCACGCCCCAATGGTGGCTCACCCGATTCCGTAGGCAAATATTTATCCACTTCCGGCAGCAACAAAGGCAATTCCTCTTCCTTGATTAAATATGGCAAGCCATTTTTAAAATATACAGGCACCGGCTCGCCCCAATAGCGCTGACGACCGAAAATAGCATCACGCATCCGGTAATTGATCTTAGCCTTTCCTAATTTCAGTTCTTCCAGTTTGGCAATCAGCGCCGGAACAGCTTCCTGGTACGTCATGCCGTTGATAAAGCCCGAATTGATATATCGGCCGTCCTTATTGGGATCGGCCTGCTCCTCGATCTGCTGGCTATCAGATATCGGAATGATCTCGAGGTTAAAATGCTTCGCAAAAACGTAATCCCGCTGGTCACCGCTCGGCACAGCCATGACCGCTCCTGTCCCATAGCCTGCCAACACATAGTCTGCAATCCAGATCTGCACATCCTGACCGGATATCGGATGCTTGGCATAGGAGCCTGTAAAGGCACCTGACACGGTCTTGGTATCTGCCATGCGGTCCAATTCGGATTTTTTGGAAGTCTTCTCGATATATGCTTCTACTTCGGCTTGTTGCTCTGTCGTGGTCAGCGCACTGACTAGTTCGTGCTCTGGCGCCAATACCAGGAAAGAAACCCCAAAAATGGTATCGACGCGTGTCGTGAATACTTCAATGGTCGTATCTAGTTGTGGAACGGGGAACTTCACCGATGCCCCTACAGATTTTCCGATCCAGTTGCGCTGCATCTCCACCAAGGGTTCGGGCCAGTCAATGCTGTCCAGCCCCGCCAACAGCCGATCCGCATAGGCGGTAATCCGCATCGACCATTGCATCATCTTCTTCTGCTCTACAGGATAGCCACCCCGCTCAGACACCCCATTGATCACCTCATCGTTGGCCAAGACAGTGCCTAAAGCGGCACACCAGTTGACTGTACTTTCACGCAGATAAGCAATCCGGTATTTTAGCAGTTCGCGTTGCTGTTTTTCTTCATCAAAGGCGTTCCATTCGGCTGCGGTGAATTCCAGGACATCCTCATCCGAAACAGCCTGAACACCGGCCGATCCAGTAACGGAGAACCTTGCGGTCAAGCTCTCAATAGGTTCGGCCTTGTCCGATTCCTTATTGTACCAGGAATCGAATAACTTCATAAAAACCCACTGTGTCCATTTATAATATGCAGCATCGGAAGTGCGTACTTCCCTGCTCCAATCATAAGAGAAGCCAATGTTATCCATCTGCTCGCGATACCGCTTGATATTTACTTCGGTTGTTACCGCCGGATGCTGGCCCGTTTGTATCGCATATTGTTCCGCTGGAAGTCCAAAAGAATCATAACCCATTGGATGCAGTACATTGAAGCCTTTTAAGCGCTTATATCTTGAAAAGATGTCCGAAGCAATATATCCCAGTGGGTGGCCAACGTGTAGCCCCGCACCGGACGGATAAGGGAACATATCCAATACATAGTATTTTGGCTTCTGATGCGAATCTGATGTCTTATAGGTCTGATGATCCGCCCAGAACTTTTGCCACTTTTTCTCTATTGATTTGTGATTATAGTCCATTTTTATTCGTAAGGAATTTTTATGACTTGCGAAATTACGATTTTAATACTGAAATATGATAAAAGTTTTGTAGTTTGAACAATAAATGATAGTATTGAAAAGTTATTAAACGTGGGTAGAAAAAGGACATTCGAATTGAATTTTATCAAAGTAATTACAAGATTAATTCGAAATCTTCGGCTCAAATAGTTACTTTCGCAAATAAATTTTTGCTTATTATGTCAGAATACGAATTAAGCACACAAAAAAGAAAAACAAAATCTGTATATGTCTCCACAGTGATCAGTATTGCGTTGGTCCTGTTGGTCACGGGTATGTTGGGATTGCTTTTGGTGCACGCCAAAAATCTTTCAAAGTATGTTAAGGAAAACATCGTACTGAATGTCATCGTCAACGATGGTACGAGCGAAGGCGATGTGCTCACCTTACAAAAAGATCTGGACAAAGATCCTTATGTGCTCCGTTCTGAATATATCAGTAAAGAGATAGCTGCAAAAAACCTGAAAGCAGATCTTGGTGAAGATTTCGTCCAGTATCTCGGTCACAATCCATTGCTTCCTTCATTGGATGTGTACATGAAAGAAAACTACGCCAACACTGACAGCATTAAGACCTTTATTGAAAAGATCTCCAAAAATAACAAGATCAAAGAAGTGGTCTATCAGGAATCACTGATCGACATGGTGAATAAAAATGTGCGTATCATTGGTATCATTGTACTGGCCTTTGCAGTTATTTTATTAATTATTGCAGTGGCTTTAATAAATAATACCATCCGACTGGCAATCTATTCGCAACGCTTTTTGATCAAGAGTATGCAGCTGATCGGGGCGACCAAAAATTTTATTCGCACGCCTTTTATTACGTATGGTGTCATTCATGGCCTGCTGGGTTCACTGATCGCCATCCTGTTGCTGATCTTAACCCTCAAATTCGCACAGCAACAGATCCCCGAGCTGATCTTTTTACGTAACTGGTTTGAGTTTGCCGTTATTTTCCTGGGTGTTATCCTGCTCGGTATTTTGATCTCGGGGCTCAGCACCTATTTTGCGGTAACAAAATATTTAAAAGCACAGTCTAACGATTTATACAGATAAAATGGCTCAGATAAAGAAATCTACTGAATCCAGAAATAAAGGTTCATTTGTATTCACAAAAGTAAACTACCAACTATTTATTGCTAGCCTGGTGGTGGTGATCATCGGTTTTGCGCTCATGTCGGGAGAAACAGATATTTATAGTTTCACGAAGATTACCCTGGCCCCCATTGTTGTGGTCCTGGGATTCGCACTGGGATTTGTAGCCATCCTCTACCGCCCCAAAAGCACTAAAACAGAAGAATAACTTATTTCGCACTGATGTCTATTATTGAAGCTATTATCCTCGCTATTATCGAAGGATTAACCGAGTTTTTGCCTGTCTCCTCCACAGGTCACATGATTATTGCAACGGCATTGATGGGTATACAGCCCTCGGCCTTCGTCAAATTATTTACTATTGTCATCCAGCTGGGAACGATATTATCCGTTCTGGTACTTTATTATAAACGTTTCTTTAGATCGCTTTCTTTTTACTATAAACTGATCATTGCAGCCATTCCGGCTTCGGTATTAGGCCTATTGTTCAACGACTACATTGATTCTTTGCTGGAGAGTCCCTTAATGGTGGCCGTCATGCTCGTAATCGGAGGTGTTGTCCTATTGTTTGTCGACAAATGGTTCAACAAGCCTACTGTGGATGATTCGGACCATGTTTCCTATAAACAGGCCTTTATGATCGGAGTCTACCAATGTCTCGCTTTAATTCCGGGCACCTCGCGTTCGGCAAGTACTATTATTGGTGGTATGGCCGAGAAGCTAACACGCAAAGCCGCTGCCGAATTTTCGTTCTTTTTGGCTTTGCCGATGATGTTTGGTGCTTCGGTGGTTAAACTACTGAAATTCTTTAAAGAGGGCAATACCTTTACCGGCGACGAACTCAATCTGCTGATCATCGGCAACCTGGTTGGCTTTGTTGTCGCTATCGTGGCGATCAAGTCGTTTATCGGTTATTTGACAAAGTATGGATTCAAGGCTTTTGGCTGGTATAGAATTGTCGTCGGACTTATTATCCTCGCCCTGCTCCTATCAGGCCATAGTTTACAAATTATCTAAAGTAATTCATGGAAAATATAGAGGTTAGTGAAGGCGAAGCAAGATTCAATTTTGCTGAAGGTGAAATGTTGTTGATCGATAAACCTTTGACATGGACGAGTTTCGATGTTGTTGGAAAAATCAGAAACTCGCTTAAACCCTTAAAGCTAAAAGTGGGGCATGCTGGCACTTTGGATCCCCTGGCATCGGGACTGCTCATTGTATGTACTGGCAAACTGACGAAGAAGATCGACAGCTATCAGGCTGAAGACAAGGAATATACCGGCACCATTACCTTAGGTGCCACCACGCCGTCCTATGATCTGGAGACTGCAGTCGATGAAACCTTTCCTATAGAGCATATTACAGAACAGCTGATTCTGGATGCGGCAAAGTCCTTTGAAGGTGAGATCCAACAGTTCCCACCGGCGCACTCAGCCATTAAAATCAACGGCGAGCGCGTCTATGAAAAAGCACGCCGCGGTGAAGAGGTGGAAATCAAGTCGCGACTGGTACGTATCAACAGCTTTATCATTGAAAAGATAGACCTTCCTGTGGTCCATTTCCGCATATCCTGCTCCAAGGGAACATACATCCGTTCCCTGGCCCATGACTTTGGAAAAGTGCTGCACAGTGGATCACACTTAAGTTCCTTAAGACGCACAAAAAGTGGCGACTACCGGGTCGAAAATGCCTGGAACCTTGAACAGCTCATCGCGGAAATAAAACGTCATAAAGAAATCATTAAATAACCTGAGCGGCCCGACTTATTGATTCTTTATCTTATTTTTGCAAAAACTCCTATAAATGAAAATCTACAGAAGTTTAGAAGATTTCTCCCCCGTTGAAAATGCAGTCGTTACCATCGGAACTTTCGATGGTGTCCATATCGGCCATCAAAAAATATTAGCGCACTTAAAAGAAGCCGCTCAGAAAATTAACGGCGAAACCATATTGCTAACTTTCTTCCCGCATCCCCGATTAATTATTAATCCGGATGACGACAGTCTGCGGCTCATCAATGATATTGAAGAAAAAGTTAGCCAGTTGGGCAAGGTCGGCATCGACCACCTGATCATTATTCCCTTTTCCCGGGATTTTTCCAACCAATCTCCTGAAGAATATATCAGTAATGTGCTTGTGGGTAAATTGGGTACCAAAAAGATCGTTATCGGCTATGATCACCATTTCGGGAAAGACCGTAAGGGCTCCTTGCAGGATCTTGAACAATTTGCATCCATTTTTGATTACAGCGTGGACGAAATACCGGAACAGGATATTAACGATATAGCGGTTTCATCAACCCGTGTGCGCGAGGCGCTGATCAAGGGTGACATCAAAACCGCAAATCTCTATCTGGGCTATCCATTTGAGCTGACCGGAACGGTGATACGTGGTGATCAGATCGGCCGCACCATCGGATTCCCAACGGCCAATCTGCAGGTACATGAGCCGCATAAATTGATACCTGCTTATGGGATTTATGCTGTAGAAGTGCATATTTACAACCATATTCAGAATATTACAACGGGCGAATACCACGAAGAAAGCCCAGTTTCGGTTGCCAAAGGCATGGGGTATATCGGCACAAGACCTACTGTGGACGGCATGAACCGCGCCATAGAAATCAGTCTTTTCGATTTTAACGAGGACATCTATGGCAAGACCTTACGTGTCAAGTTCCTGCATTTTATCCGTCATGACGAGCGATTTAATTCACTCGAAGAGATGAAAGCACAGATCAAGGAAGATGAAGTGAAAATAAGAGCACTCATTGGTTAATCATAAAAAAAGCGGGACGTCCCGCTTTTTTTATGACAATGCATCAGGCCAGCAGTGCCTCGATGCCGAGTCTATAACTGTCAAGACCAAAGCCGCAGATCACCCCTTTGCAGTTTTTGGCGAGAAAAGAATGATGGCGGAACGCCTCCCGCTGGTGCACATTACTGATGTGCACTTCAATGACGGGCGTGTTGATTGCCGCTATGGCATCGCCAATTGCCACAGACGTATGTGTGTAGGCACCTGCATTGATGACAATACCGTCATATTCAAAACCCACGGCGTGGATTTTATCAATCAGAGCGCCTTCCGAATTGCTCTGGTAATACTCCAGGTGAACAGTGTCAAAACGCTGCTTTAGCTCTTCGAAATAGCTCAAAAAATCCCGGCTGCCGTAGATGGATTTTTCCCTTACTCCCAGAAGATTCAAATTTGGTCCATTTAATACAAGGATCTTTTTCATCGGTATATGGATATTTTCAATGGTTGATAATGCCCGGCATACCAAAGTTCGGTACGCCGGGCCGTTTTATGTAATGACTGAACCACCATCCTGCCGCTAAGAGCGATGGATCGTCGTTTATGTTGCAAATAGATGCTCCCTTGCTGCTATAAGTCGTTATAAATAGCCCGGAAGCTCGAACGGAGGCCAAAAGTTACTACGCCTGATTTGTTGACCACAGGTGTCTCATATTGTGCTTTCGCATATCGCTGCATATACCCCAGTTCTAAGCGTAGATTGTACTTCGGATTGAGCACATAGGCGGCTCTCGCATCGGCATAATAAATGTTGTTTTTGATACCCTGCGCGATATGATTGCCATAGATGTTAGGGATTGTACGGTAGGACTGAAAAATATTACCGCCCATATTGCTGCCGTCTGGTAGGTCAAGACCATTTTGGGTATACATCCCTTGCAAGGAAAAATCCCAGCGGTCCCAGGCATAGTTGACCAAACCCACCAGTTCCCTAAAGTTGGCGCCTTTTGGATGTGCCAAAGGTTCGGCATTGTTGCTATAGTTGGAATACGACTTGAAGTGGGCATAAGTATAGGGACGTGCTGTATTATATTCCGCCAAGAAATTTAGGTTTTTGACACCAAACATGTTATAGCCTCTCACCCCTAGCTGCGCACCCCATTTGTTGTGCGCGTAACCGTTTCCAGCAAAAAATTCTTTCGCCGTAAATTCGCCCAGAAGAAATTGACCATAGGCCGTTAAATTGTAAGGTAGCTTATACTTGGACGTCAGACCCAAAAACATCTTATCGGGCGACGTACGATTGTTGCTTTCAATCGGGCGAATAAAAATAATCGGACTTAAATAGCTAAAATCAAATCCTCGTTTCCCTGCTTCGTCTTGTGCGGCCCAAACAACCGACTGAAAAAAGCCTAATGATAATTTGTTCGTCACATTCCAGTCCAGGTATTGGAAAGCGCCCCATTTTTTTCCATCACCAAGACGACTATTATTCTGCCCTTCCATCGGGAATACCCCTGTTAGATCTTGTCTAGGGTGTGTAGGGTCATTCATGTAAGCCCAAATGGAGGTATATTGAACATTACCAATCGTTCCCGTCAATTTCAAATGGGCATAATTGGAGGAGAAGTCAGATAACAACATGGAGCGATAGCCATCTCCAATGAAATTTTTATCATAGGCTAAAGTAACCTGCACATATTTATGCGCGTCATATGTCATACTAGCCGTGGCATACATCCAGTCCATCTTGTTCTTCGATTGAAACTTGGTGTTTCCCTGGCCGGGAATGACCTTGTTGGCAACGATATAATCGTCCAAATATTTCGGAAATACTGCCTGGCTTTCAAATGCCGAGGTATTGAATGTAAATTTGTTTCCCACATTCAATCCCACCTGAAATCCACGTCCGTTCATCCATGTACGACGCTTGTCACCCCGCAGATCCTTTCCGATATACATATCAGGCAGAAAGTCAGCGTAAAAACTGTAGTCATCTTTGTCTACTTGTACCAAATGCTCATTAAAAATCTTGCGCATAAACCAGTTGGATGAAGAAACCGGCTTGTTGGATTGAATGGAATCGAACTTCGCCAACAACAGCGAATCCTTGATAACAAAGGGTTTGGCTGAAGTATGCATCCTTGTATCCGTCGAATAAACCACATCATTCATCTTCTGATAAAAATGATAAGAATAGGGCTGGCTCTTAATTTGTCCAAAACCTGAAAAGGTCACCCCTACTCCGATGCCTGCCAACACTATCGGAAGTAAATTATTTTTTTTTGATATATGAAGCCTCATAAAATTAATTCAAGATTATTTCTTCTAGCAAAATGCATTCCAACTGCAAATTAACCGAATAAAAATGACTTAAAGAAAATACGCGTTCAGATTTATAATGCTAAATCGTATTTGCTATTCCTTATATCTAAAAATATTTCTATCTTGCATTTTATTAAATAACCGTAGTATACTAAAATCTAGCCTTAATAAGCATGAAACGCAGAACATTTATCCAAAATGCAACCTTACTGACCGCTGGAGCATTGGCGGGCAGGTACTCTTTTGCTCAGGAGCATTCCTTTCCGACGGTACGCACGCCCAAAGAAAAAAGACTTTTCTCCAGTAAAGTAATTGAAGATGCCATCGCCGAATTCCAGAAAAATGTAAAAAACAAAGAACTGACCTGGTTATTCAACAATTGCTTCCCCAATACATTGGATACAACGGTGTTCCCGTATGTGCAAAACGGCAGAAATTACACCTATGTAATTACTGGGGATATTGATGCCATGTGGCTCAGGGACAGCAGTGCTCAAGTATGGCCGTACCTTCCCTTCATGAAGAAAGATAAGAAGCTACAGGACCTTATTGTAGGTTTGATTCAGAAACAAAGCAAGTGTATCAACATTGATCCTTATGCTAACGCTTTCTATAATGACCCGAATAAAAAGGGCGAATGGTTCAGTGACCATACCAGCATGAAACCGGGGATCCACGAGCGGAAATGGGAGATTGACTCGCTATGTTATCCGATCCGTCTGGCTTACCATTATTGGAAAGAAACGAATGACAGCAGCCCGTTTAACGAGGAATGGCTGGAAGCTCAGCACAAGATTTATCAAACATTTGTGGAACAGCAGCGCAAAGATAGTTTGGGGCCCTACAAATTTGAAAGAACGACCTCCCGTGGGTCAGATACCTTGCAGGTTGACGGATACGGATATCCGGTGAATCCGGTAGGATTGATCTGTTCGAGTTTCCGGCCTTCGGACGATTCGACGATTTTTTCGTTTTTGATTCCATCTAATCTTTTTGCGATTGTCAGTCTGAGACAGGCAGCAGAAATCCTAAGAAAAGTAAAAAACGAGCAAAATCTTGCAGGAAAGATGGAAGCACTGGCCGATGAAGTGGAAGCTGCAGTCAATAAATACGGCATTATTGATCATCCGACACTGGGCAGGATATACGCCTTTGAAGTGGACGGATTTTCAAGTCATCTGATGATGGATGATGCAAATATCCCCAGCTTACTGGCTTTACCTTACCTCGGAGCGGTCGATGTGAATGATGAGGTCTACCAACGCACCCGCAACTTTGTGCTATCCGAGAAAAACCCGTTCTTCTTTAAAGGTACAGCGGCTGAGGGCATAGGTGGCCCCCATATCGGCCGTGACATGATCTGGCCAATGTCCATCATTATGCGTGCGCAGACATCACGGGATGACGAGGAGATCCGCAGTTGTATCAAAACCTTGGTCAGCACCCACGGTGGTACTGGCTTCATGCACGAATCATTTCATAAAAATGATCCAAAAAAATTCACCAGACACTGGTTTGCCTGGACCAATACATTATTTGGTGAATTAGTTTGGAAAATCTACAAGGAAAAACCATCTTTGCTTCAATAAAAACTAAACTTATAACGCAATGTTATAAGGGCAGTAACTTATAGCATTGCGTTATGGATAAAACATCACCTTCTGGACCTATCGGAATATTCGACTCCGGCTATGGCGGTCTTTCGGTATTCAAAGAAATTCAACAGCTGCTGCCACAGTACGACTATATCTATCTCGGCGACAACGCCCGTGTTCCTTACGGCACCCGCTCTTTTGATACCGTATATAATTATACCAAGCAATGCGTTTTTAAATTGTTCGAAATGGGCTGCAACCTGGTTATACTCGCGTGTAACACGGCTTCGGCCAAAGCCTTACGGACCTTACAGCATAATGACCTTCCGGCAGGCAAGAAAGTGCTCGGTGTTATCCGTCCGACGACGGAGATCGTACACAACTACACCAAGACCAATAAAATTGGTATTCTGGCAACTACCGGAACTGTTAAATCTGAATCGTATAAAATCGAAGTCCATAAGTTTAATCCCGAAATCGAAGTTTTTCAACACGACTGTCCTTTTTGGGTTCCTCTGGTAGAAAATAACGAGATCAATACCGAAGGCGCGCACTATTTTGTACAAAAAGATATTCGCGAGCTCCTGCAACAATCGGATCAGATTGATACGATTGTATTGGCCTGTACACACTATCCGCTTTTGCTGCCCGTCATCGAGAAATATGTACCCAAAGGTGTTACGGTCATCTCCCAGGGACCTATCGTCGCCGGCAGCCTGCAAGATTATCTGCATCGCCACGCCGAAGTTGAGGCTTCCTGCTCGAAAAACGGACAATTGGCTTTTTATACCACCGATGATCCTCGGGATTTCGAAACAAAAGCCAAAATATTCTTCGGAAAGCCAGTCGATGCCAGCCATATCAGCGTTTAACCAGTTCCACAAAGAAACACAAACTGCCGCGACAGCCGACCGTATTTGCTTATATGAGTATCAGAAACGGTCACTGGTCAATCAAAGGCAGCCGGCCGCTACCGAAAATAGCTATTTTCGCAAAAAGCACGGATTTTATAAAACTTTTGCCGCCTACTTTTCGTTATTCAGGTAAAGGAGAGTAAAATGAAAAAGAATTTTATAACCATCGCATATAACGAGAAAACAGACCACTGTGAATCCAAAGATTTCGCAACCTTTCAGGAAAGCGCCGATTATTTCAAGACCTTTGAGACATCGGCCCAGCCCAACTATGTCCCTGTGTGCATCTATAATTTGAGCACAAATACGGTACTGGAAGTCAGTGAATATTACGAGAACAAAGACGGTGAGCTGCAGCAGATACTTGCCCGCTGTGTAGATAATCTGTAAATGGATACCTATAAAAAATGATTCATTTTACCACCGTAAATCTTGTGTTTGCTCCAGCTTCAGCTTGGTAAACAAATTTATTACATTCCGTAAAGTGACATCTCATTAATTTTTAATATCTTCAAGCTGACAATCAGACCAAAAAACAAGTCATTCGATGAAAACCAAACTGACACTAAGCCTCTTAATGATATCATTAGGTTTAACGGCATGCAACTCCAAGCATGCTGGCCCCAATGGTAGCGCAGACAGCAGCGCAACAGCACCAACGGATACCACAAGCTATCCACCTGTAGAGACCCAAAAAGCAATTACGGATTACAAACCAGCCTTTGCTGGCCAGACACGGATTGCGGGTGCAAAAACAGCCACCCCTTACGAAGGTAAGGTTATCGCCGAAGGCCTTAAATCACCCTGGGGGATTACCGCCCTACCCGACGGCCGGTTTTTGATCACTGAAAAGGAAGGCAGCTTACGCATTGCCGCTGCGGACGGAAAATTAGGTGAACCAATAAAAGGACTTCCACCTGTCAATGCCAGTGGTCAAGGCGGATTGCTTGGCTTAACTTTAGATCCGGATTTTACATCCAACCGTATGGTTTATTGGGTCTTTTCTGATAATACACCTTCCGGCACACTGACTGCTGTGGGCAAAGGCAAACTTGCAGCTGACGAGAAATCGGTGGAAGGTGCAAAAGTTATTTACCAGGCAACGCCGGCGCATAAAGGCAATCTGCATTATGGCGGACGTATTCTTTTTGATAAAGACGGAAACCTTATTTTTAGTACAGGCGAGCGTTCGGATCTGGTCACCCGACCTCTGGCACAGGATCTGCAGGCGGCGCTCGGAAAAATTCTGCGTATCACCAAAGATGGGCAGCCGGCGCCCGGAAATCCATTTGCCGGCCAGGGAAATGCCCGTCCGGAAATATATAGTTACGGACACCGCAATCCGCAGGGGCTAGCATTGCACCCAGAGACAGGTGACCTGTGGGAGACTGAATTCGGCCCTCGCGGTGGAGACGAACTGAATAGAATCGTGGCAGGAAAAAACTACGGTTGGCCAACCATCACCTATGGTATAGAATATAAAGGAGACAAGGTGGGCGAAGGTATTCAGCAAAAAGAAGGCCTTGAGCAGCCCGTCTATTACTGGGATCCAGTACTCTCCCCCAGCGGTATCGCTTTCTATACCGGGCAGAATATTCCTGAATGGAAAAACAATCTTTTCATCTGTGGACTCAGCAGTACACATATCGCACGGATTATCTTAAAAGATAATAAGGTCGTCGGTGAAGAACGCTTGCTCGCCGGCGAGGGACAGCGGTTTAGAGATATCACGCAGGGAAAAGATGGGGCACTTTACGCCATTACCGACATGGGGCGATTATATAAAATAGACAAAAAATAACATACGGATAGCCCCTTTTGGGGCTATCTATCTTGTTGGCCACCAAAGCACTCATAGTGAGTGAGGCGGTAGATCTGACACTTTTACCAGTTTGGCGTGATTATTGATACTTTAGGGATAAATCAATAATATATTATATGGTAAAAAAAGAGAAAATGAAAAAATTATTAGAAATCACTCCCCTGTCGTTTTATGTAACCAACTGGGGATTTATCCACAACACTGAACCTAAAAGAACGCGCAAAACGAACCAAACTTCTCCAAAAAACTAAGTTGCGTTCTCCTCAAAAACAATTTTAAATTTTATTAAAAATCATCTGCTGATATCCTCCATACGGATATGAGTAAGAGATTTATTCTTTACTTATCCCGTAAACAGAGGGTATCATGTCAGGCAAAGAAAAATGCTAGCAAAATTACGATGATGATACAGATGATCATGATGTATTTGTTCAATTGGCTATTTTTCTCACCTTCGTCACTCTTATAGTGATAGTCACGTTTATTCGGTAAATTCATAGAAGTCTGTTTTTATTCATGATGAAGTTACGGACTTTTTTCCATATTATTCGTGGTGATAAGGTTCGCCCTTCATAATCGTAAAGGCCCTGTAAAGCTGTTCAGTAAAAAACAGCCGGATCATCTGATGGGAAAAAGTCATTTTGGAAAGGGACATTTTCGCATTGGCACGGTCGTAGACCTTTTGATCAAAACCATAAGGGCCACCGATCACAAACACCATATGCTGCACACTATTGACCATCATCTTTTCCAGATAAGCAGAAAAATCCAGCGATCTGAACTCTTTTCCGAACTCGTCCAGCAAAATCACCATATCCTGTGGCTGCAGCTGCTTCAATATAAGAGCTGCTTCTTTGTCTTTCTGCTGCTCAGCAGAAAGACTTTTGCTGTTTTTGATGTCGGGTATAACGAGCAGATTAAACGTCACGTAGAATTTTAACCTTTTGATATATTTGTCAATTCCCGCTATCAGGTAGCTGTCATCGGTTTTTCCGATGCAAAGTAATGTTATTTTCATTCGTATCAGTTACACAAAAATTAATCTTGGCCCAACCAATGGGCAGACTCTGCTGCTGTCGATAAAGCGCACCTAATGACCTGCATCCATTGGCAGATGGCAAAGTTCGGATTTTATTTAATACTTAGGTAAGCAAAAAAACACAAACAATAAAGAAAGTTATTCGTTAATTCATAGAACCTTTATTTCTAGAAACTATGCACAGAATTCAACTTCCAAACATCAAAAGGCTAAACCCTATTTTTCTTATCGTATTATGTTTGATCAGCTATCGGTCATTAAGCCAGGAGATTGACCCTGACACAAGCAAAACATGGACAATCAAAGGTGAAAACACATTTCTCATCAACCAGAGTTCATTTTCCAACTGGGCCGCGGGGGGCGTCAATTCATTTTCGGGAAACCTCACCCTCAATTACGATTTCAATTATAAAAAAGGTAAGTGGTCCTGGGACAATAAAGCGCTTGCCGCATATGGACTGACATTCCAAAAAGAATCGGACTGGCGCAAAAATGATGACCGACTGGTATTGAATAGTTTACTGGGACATCAGGCTTCCACATACTGGCTCTATACCTTTTTCCTAAATTTCAACACGCAGTTTGCAGACGGCTATGATTATACAAAGGAGCCCAAAGAACGTATTTCACGATTCCTGGCACCTGCTTATCTGAGTTTCGGTCCCGGCTTGGCCTACAAGAGATCCGACAACCTACGCTTCAACTTATCACCTGCAGCGGTGCGATTGGTGATGGTGAGCGATACGCTGCTTTCAACGCGGTATGGACTAGATGCAGGCAAAAAATTGCGGACAGAATTCGGCGCATCTTTTGATGCTTATTATAAGGTAAATCTGATGGAGAATGTCTCTTTCGAGAATATCTTAAAACTTTATTCGAATTACCTGGATAAGCCACAGAATGTTGATATCGACTATACAGCTAATTTATTTATGAAAGTCAACAGATTTATCACAGTCAATGCTGGTGTACAGCTCGTTTACGATGATAACACCGCGCTTCCGATCATTGAAGATGGAAAAGAAGTTGGAAGAAGAAATTCTGCATTACAGGTTAGGCAGATTGTCGGTGCTGGCTTCACGTATAAATTCTAACGGCGCAGATCCCATGACAGGCGGAGCGATTAAATAAAAGCCGAAATCAGTGATTTCGGCTTTTATTTAATCGGTATATGAGAATTCGATATCCATTAGAAGGGGGCATCATCCGGCATATCATTCATACGAGAAGGCATTGTGATGCCGCCACTGAAACCGCCACCAGCAAAATCATCACCAAAGTTAGGTGAGGGATTGAGGGCAGAAGCCGAGAATGTACTAGGCGCATCGCCAAATCCGTCTCCCGCACCCATACCCGAAAACTCATCTTCCAGATCGACAAACTTCACGAATTTACCTACGAAACGGAGCGGTACGATACCGGTTTCACCATTCCGGTGTTTGGCAATAATAACCTCTCCTACCCCTGCAGTCGGCCGCCCTTCTTCGTCTTCGGTCAACCCATAATATTCAGGCCGGTACAGGAAAAGCACCATATCGGCATCCTGCTCGATAGATCCGGACTCCCGTAAGTCGGAGAGCATCGGCCGTTTGCTGTTACCCGGACGTGATTCGACGGCGCGGCTCAGCTGTGAGAGTGCCAATACCGGAATATTCAACTCTTTGGCCACGGATTTCAATGCCCGGGAAATGCTACCGATTTCCTGTTCACGATTTCCACCGCCCTTACCTTCAGCTTTACCATGCATCAGCTGCAGGTAATCCACAATCACCATCTGTATATCGTACTGCGCTTTAAGCCGGCGGCATTTTGCCCTAAATTCGAATACGTTCAATGCTGGTGTATCGTCAATAATAATCGGCGCCTCGGTCAGCCGTCCAATCCGTGAATGCAACTGCTGCCACTCATGGTCCGCCAGATTACCTTTTTTCAATTTTTCCTGTTCGATCTCTGTCTCTCCCGCGATCAAACGATTGACAAGCTGTACAGAGGACATCTCCAGCGAGAATACGGCAACAGCTTTCCCATGTTCAACCGCAGCATTTCTAGCAACAGATAATACGAAAGCGGTCTTACCCATGGCCGGACGCGCAGCGATGATTACCAAATCAGAAGGTTGCCATCCCGACGTCATACGGTCGAGGGCTGTTAATCCCGAAGGTACCCCCGTAAGCCCGTCGGTACGATCGCGCAACATCTCTAGATTGGAGATCGCTTCACGCATAATATCGTCCATCTTGCGCGAGTCTCTTCTCAGGTTGTTCTGTGCAATATCGAAAAGGCTCTTCTCTGCATGATCCAGAAGATCAAATATATCCGAAGTTTCATCGTAAGAGCTGTTGATAATCTCCGTGGAAACCTTAATTAATTCCCGCTGTATATACTTCTGGGAAATGATACGGGCGTGGTATTCAATATTTGCTGCCGACACGACCCTGTCCGTCAATTGCGTGATATAATAGGCTCCGCCCACCATCTCCAGGGCTCCCATTCGCCGAAGTTCAGCGGTAACAGTTAAAATATCAATTGGTGAGGTTTTCTGAAAGAGACCGAAAATAGCCTCAAATATTTTCTGATGAGCTTCTTTGTAGAACGATTCGGGTTTTAAAATATCAATAATCTCACTTAGCGCATTTTTCTCAAGCATCAGTGCCCCCAAAACCGCTTCCTCAAGATCCACTGCCTGTGGCGGTAGCTTTCCGAGGCCACTGACCAAATTATTTAATTTGGTACGGCGCTCACCATAATTGCCACGCTTGTTATTGTCCGTATTATTCGCTTCAAAATTGCTCTCGTTCATCATGATATTATATCAGAAATATAGCTTCGGCCACCTCTAAATTAGGATGGGATAACAAATGTATAAAAAATAAAATTCATCAGCGGCATGAATTACACACAGGTCTTTCCGCTACGAAGATGACAGCTGTCAAAACGCTTTGAAGGACACAGTTTTACAACATCACTTTTTAACATCCAGTGTGGAAAACATGTTGAAAATAAAAAATATACACTCACAGTCAACCTGTTAAAAAATGTGAATAACTTGAATGGATGTGAACTATTTTTCAAAGCGGACGCCATGAATTCGTTTTCGGGCGATGTAGCGTGATGAAAAGCGCCGGAAAAACAAATCTTATTTTCCGTGTTAAAAATAGACTTATATTGTATCTTTGTGATTATGACGCACGACTCTTCTACATTGAAACCCTATAAAGATGCCAATGACGGCAAGAAAAAACAGGTAGCGGATATGTTCAACAACATCTCGCATTCCTACGATTTCTTAAATCATTTCATGTCTCTGGGCATTGATATTATCTGGCGAAAAAAAGCGATCAGGGCCCTAAAATCCATCCATCCACAGCTAATACTGGATGTTGCAACCGGAACGGGCGATTTTGCGATTGAATCCATTAAGATATTGAATCCTAAAAAAATCATTGGAGTCGACATCTCCCAGGGTATGCTGGACGTAGCCAAAAAGAAAATAGCAAGCAAGGGCCTGGAGGGTCAGTTTGAAGTTCAGCTCGGTGACTCTGAAAAACTACAGTTCGACGACAACACATTTGATGCGGTCACAGTGGCCTTTGGGGTTCGCAATTTTGAAAACCTGGAAAAAGGGCTGTCCGATATTTACCGCGTACTAAAGCCCGGCGGTAAAGCCATTATCCTGGAATTTTCCAATCCAAAAAAATTTCCGATCAAACAGCTTTACAACTTCTATTTCAAATATGTGACACCCACCATTGGTAAGTTTTTCTCGAAAGACTCCAGTGCCTACGAATACCTACCGGAGTCGGTTGCTCAATTTCCGGAAGGGCAGCAGTTTGTCGAAATAAACAGAAGAGCCGGGTTTAACCACACGATTGTCAGACCGCAGACTTTTGGCATCTGTACCATTTATGTCGCAACAAAGTAAGTGTCTAAAGGATTAAGTAAAAACATATGACAAAAACAGTTTTCATCACCGGAGCAAGTTCAGGAATTGGTCAGGCTTGTGCCGAAGTGCTGGCAAGAGAAGGTTATGATCTTCTACTCTGTGCCCGTAGGTTAAATCGTTTGGAAACGTTGAAGGAGAAATTAAATACAGCCTATCCTCATATTCGCATTCATACCTTCGAACTGGATGTCAGAGATGCAGAGCAGGTGCAACAGCAGATCAATGGTCTACCGGAAGAATGGAAGAAAATCAATGTGCTCGTTAATAATGCGGGGCTGAGCCAGGGCCTTGACCCCATTCATCAGGGTGATATTGGCGACTGGGACAGAATGATAGACACCAATGTCAAGGGCCTGCTGTATGTAAGCAAGGCTGTAATACCGCTGATGGACACCGAAAATGGTGCACACATCGTCAATTTAGGCTCTATTGCCGGCAAGGAGGTTTATCCTAATGGCAATGTGTACTGTGCAACCAAGCATGCCGTAGATGCGCTGACAAAAGCAATGCGCATTGACCTACTCTCCAGTGGCATCAAAGTCACTTCCATCGACCCGGGAATGGTCGAAACTGAATTCTCGGAAGTGCGTTTTCATGGCGATAGAGACCGCGCCAAGGCGGTATATACCGGCGTACAGCCACTGACCGGCACAGACGTGGCCGAAACCATCCTTTTTGTCATTACAAGGCCTGCCCATGTGAATATCAACGATCTATTAATAATGCCGACAGCACAGGCTACCGGCACGATTGTCAATCGAAAATAATACGTATTATGTCATTAGAAACTCAAATAAATCAAGACATCAAAGCCGCAATGATCGCAAAAGACGCAGCGAAGCTTCGCGGACTGCGGGCTATTAAGGCGGCAATTCTACTAGCAAAAACAGAAAAAGGACACGCTGACGAATTGAGTCAGGATGCTGAAATCAAAGTATTACAAAAACTGGTCAAACAGCGCCGTGAATCTGCAGAAATCTACAGAAGCCAGAATCGCGAAGACCTCTATCAGATCGAACTGGAAGAAGAAAAGGTGATTGAAACCTACCTGCCTAAACAACTGAGCAAAGAAGAGGTTGAATCAGTCATCAAAGATATTATTGCAGAAACAGGAGCTTCCTCTATTAAAGATATGGGCAAAGTCATGGGCGCTGCCAACCAAAAGTTAGCTGGTCAGGCCGATGGAAAAACCATTTCAGAGGTGGTCAAAAGTCTATTAGCATAGTTATCATCCCTATCTATGGGACAAATGGAGAGACTCGCTTGCAGTGTAGCCTTTTCATTTGTCCCCCACTCTTTCACTGCTATGAACAACCATCAATGGGTACTTAAGAAATTTGACGAGCTGACCAATACCGAACTTTATCGTATTTTGAAACTACGGCAGGACGTCTTTGTGTTGGAGCAGGAATGCCTGTATCCGGAATTGGATGGCAAAGACCAATACTGTCTTCATCTTTGGACCGAACAGGACTATGAGATCATTGCCTATACCCGTCTGGTACCTCCTGGTCTCTCTTATCCGCAGCCCTCCATCGGACGCGTTATTGTCGCTAAAGAGGCCCGTGGCACAGGAATAAGCCAGGCGCTGATGCAGAGATCAATTGAGACGGTCCGCGAAGTTTTCGGACCCCATGAAATTCAGATCGGCGCCCAGTTCCATTTAAAATCATTTTATCAGAAATTGGGTTTTGTCCAGAACTCTGAACCCTATCCGGACTACGGAATTCTGCATATCGACATGACCAGACCTATGGATAAGTAATTTACATTATGAACAATATCGTTATCATCACTGCTGCCCTACTAGGCTCCCTAGCTATTATCCTGGGCGCTTTCGGGGCCCATGCCTTCAAAAAGATTCTCCCGTCCGAGAAACTGGAGTCTTTTGAAGTAGGCGTCCGCTACCAGATGTACACCGCCATCACACTGTTAATTCTAGGGCTAAATTTTTCTTTTGAATATCAATCCGAACGAATTGCCTTCTATCTGATCACTTTAGGCACTCTCCTGTTTTCGACAAGTATCTATTTTCTGGCTTTTGCCGCTTATTGGAAAAAGAATCTAAAGTTTTTGGGACCTATAACTCCTCTGGGTGGCCTGCTGATGATAGCAGGATGGGTTGCGATTATCCTTCGTTTTTTATAATTTTGTACCACATACTGGCAATGATGTCTGCCCTGAACCGCCCTAAGAAGCTGATGACGTCTACTTTATAATATAAAAGCACTATTTATATCAAGTAGATTATGGCTGCAAAAGTCCAATACAACACCACTATTCGTTTTTTTTTCAAATGGCTCTTTGCTTGTGCCGCTATCGGCTTCGCAGTGGGGTCTGTGTGTGCCTTTTTTTTATTCTCGTTAAACTGGGTCACACAGTACCGAGAGTCTCAGCCCTGGATTATATATGGACTGCCCCTTGCGGGACTTGTCATCGCAGCATCCTATCAGCGCTGGGGCCATACAGCAAGCCAAGGTAACAATTTGCTCATCACGGAGTATCTATACCCGCAGCGAAGGATTCCTCTGGTGATGGCACCGCTCGTGCTATTCGGAACCCTGCTGACCCATCTGTTCGGCGGCTCGGCAGGACGGGAAGGTACGGCAGTGCAGATCGGCGGTGCGATATCGGATCAGCTCAACCGTTGGTTTGACTTTGACAAAACGGAGCGCCGCATCCTTATTTCTATCGGCATCAGCGCGGGGTTTGCAGCGGTCTTTGGTACGCCACTCGCAGGCGCCGTTTTTGGCTTAGAAGTATTGCTGATCGGGAGAAAAAGATACCTCGGTATCCTCCCCTGTCTCGTTACGGCATACCTTGCGCATCTGAGCTGCCAGCTCTGGAACATACCGCACACCCATTATCCGATCCATGAACGAATACCGGCACTCTCTGCCAGCGGTATCCTGTGGAGCATGATTGCTGGTGTTCTCTTTGGTCTGGCAGCGTGGCTATTTACGCTTGCAGGCGACTTTTTTAGCATCCAATTCAAACGGATTGCATCTCCCCTTGCCAGACCTTTCGTTGGTGGAATTGTTATTATCATAGCTGTTGCACTGTTGGGCAGCACAAAATACATTGGCTTGGGCATCCCGATGATTCAGGAGGCCTTTCGGAGTCCTTCCCCTGACGAAGCTTTTATTCTAAAATTATTGCTGACCACTTTCACTCTTTCGGCTGGCTTTAAAGGCGGGGAGGTGACTCCACTATTTTTTATCGGCGCCACTCTGGGCAGTGCATTAAGTCTGGTCATTCCCTTGCCATTGGGGTTACTGGCTGCCATGGGCTTTGTAGGGGTATTCTCCGGGGCAACCAATACACCGCTGGCCTGTATGGTGATGGGCTATGAGCTGTTCGGTCTACAGCCAATACTGTATATCGCCATTGCCTGCTTTGCTGCATTCATATCATCGGGCAAAAAAGGTATTTATAAGGCACAAAAAGGAGGAGTAAAGGAAACCTTATACCGCAAGCTCAATTTATAGCACGCCACAGATGACGCCTGAAGCTAACGGTAATATTAAAGCAATTTTCCCTGCAAGAAGAATGCGGCAACGGTAAAATAAATGATCAGACCGGACACGTCCACCAGCGTCGCAACAAATGGCGCTGACGCGGTGGCAGGATCCAAACCGAACCTGCGCAAAATAAAAGGTATAAACGAACCTGAAAGGGTCCCCCACAGAACGATAAACAACAGGGAGACAGCCACTGTCAAGCCTATCGCTACCCAATACTGGCCATAATCGTACAGGCCGAGAAAGTGCCAGGCCAGTATGCGCAGAAAACCGATAGCTCCCAGAATACCGCCCAGGATCAGACCGGAAGACACCTCTCGTTTCATGACGTACCACCAGTCTTTGAGCTTCAGTTCGCCCAACGCCATTGCACGGATAATCAATGAAGCCGCTTGAGAACCTGAATTCCCGCCGCTGGAAATGATCAACGGAACAAATAAGGCCAGCACCACAGCTTTCTCGAGTTCGCCTTCGAAAAACCCCATGGCCGAAGCCGTCAACATCTCACTGAAAAACAAAATAATCAGCCAGCCTGCCCGCTTCTGAATCAGCTGCAACAAGGGCGTCTTCGTATAGGCCAGATCCAGCTCTTCCATTCCCCCGAATCGCTGTATATCTTCAGTATCTCGATCTTCGATCCGATCCAGTACATCGTCGAAGGTGACAATTCCAACCAGCACGCCGGCATCGGTAATGATGGGCAGGGCACTTCGGTCATATTTTTGAAAGATCTCGAACGCCTCTTCCATCGGTGTTGTGGCCCGGATGGCGGCAAAATTATAATCGATGAGGTCTGAAATTTTAGTGGTGCCATCGGAAAGAAGGAGCTGACCGATTTTCAGGTCATCGATCAATACATTTTTTTCGTCCACCACATAAATGAAGTTGAGGGTCTCCGCTTTCCTTCCGAACACCTTAATATGTCTGAAAACATCATCCACGGTATAATATGGTCGTACCTGCACATACATGGGTGTCATCAGCCGCGCAATGCTGTCTTCCTTATATCCGATAAGTTCCAGGGCCATCTGTTTCTCACGCTCATTCAGCAGGTTGATCAAATATTTGATCAATTCATCCGGCAGTTCAGAAAGCAGTTCGTTTCGGGTATCAGGCTTTAGATTATTCAGCAATTCAGACAGTTCCTGTTCTGTCATTGATTTAATCAATGTATACTGAACATCCACTTCCAGAAAGGAAAAGATTTCAAGTCTATCCAAAAGCGGATAGTTCATAAACTCCTGATGTTGCTCACCTTTATTGAGGCGTGATATTTCTTCCGCAATATCCGCTGGGTGAAGTGCTGAATTTTGTTCCATTGGAAGAGTATTTTAATGGATTTAGCGCAAAAGTAGCTTATTTTGTAGGATTTCCAATATGCTACCCCGTATTTTTTAGATACTGTACTTTCAATTCGGTTCAAAAATACGCTCCGCGGACTCTTAAACGCGATAAGTCGCCAAAAAAAAGTCTAGATTTTACGATAACTTAAAAATGAATTAACCCCGGACTAAGTTCTACGGCTGCTGCCCCCCGTCTGAACAATCGGGCAGTCCATGGTCCTTCCAGCTTGATTTGCCCATGGCGCACTTCCAGCCAACTGCCTTCACGCAGACCGATAACAGGCTGTTTATTAAACTGATGGAATTCCTGAATGCGTATCTCCCGCGTTTCGCCCTTATGTGTGGAATGAGGATCGGGATCCAGGTAATGGGGATTAATATTAAATGGCAGCAAGCCCAAAGCCTCAAAACTTGCGGGATACACAATGGGCATGTCGTTGGTCGTCCCGATGGACATTCCGGTCAGATTCGAACCTGCTGAAGTGCCGACATAGG
Source organism: Sphingobacterium sp. InxBP1 (assembly GCF_026191775.1). NCBI lineage: Bacteria > Pseudomonadati > Bacteroidota > Sphingobacteriia > Sphingobacteriales > Sphingobacteriaceae > Sphingobacterium > Sphingobacterium sp. InxBP1. Next base: position 213,928 of record NZ_JAINDX010000043.1, read on the forward strand.
GCACTCCCTTGGCAATCTGCGTACGTAGCTGCTGCATCAAATCCAGATCGTATAAAGTCTTCAGCAATAAAAACGTATTGCCACCGCCCACAAATATGGATTTTGCCTCCTCAATCGCTGTTTTCTTATTCGGATAGTCATGCAATCCCTTAACCTTGATATGCTTATCCGCCAGAGCATGCTGTACCTTGGCTGTGTACTCCTTATAAGAAATACCCGAGGGCCGGGCGAAGGGTACAAAAAGCAGTTCATCGGTCTGGATAAACTGCACAAAATCCTCTTTAATATAGCTGAGAAACGCACTACCATGAATCGTACTAGTACTGACAACCAACAAATTGTATGCGGGGTTAATATTCATATGTTGATCTGAAATTAATAAACAATAAGAAATGTATCCTTTGCTTTGTTAACGCAAAGTCAAAGGTACATTTTTCGCTGCTGATTCTTTATTTTTTGTCGGCAGACTTTCTCTCCGCATTCAGTCTTTTATTTTCCTGAAGCGCTCTATGCAAAAGATATTCAATCTGCCCGTTCACACTCCTAAACTCATCTGCGGCCCATTTTTCCAATGCCTTGTACATCTGATCATCAAGCCGCAACATAAAGTTTTTCTTATCCGCCATCTTAGTGAGTTTATTGATACAAGGTACCTGTATTAACAATCGGTGAAGCAGCTTTTTCTCCACAAAGGACCACCATAAGGTTGCTGACCATTGCAGCTTTTTTCTCATTATCCAATTCCACAATATCTTTTTCGGATAATTTATTGAGTGCCATTTCAACCATCCCTACCGCACCGTCCACGATCTTTGCACGTGCAGCAACAATAGCCGCCGCCTGTTGCCGCTGCAGCATGGCTCCGGCGATTTCCGACGCATAGGCCAGATGACTGATCCTTGCTTCTTTGATAATTACCCCTGCTGGAGCAAGCCGTTCGGACAGTTCTTTTTCAAGGATATGGTTTACCGTGTCTCCGCCTTCTCGCAATGTGATCTCAGCGCCTTCATCTTCCAAGTTGTCATAGGGAAAACTACCGGCCAGATGTCTTACCGCTGCCTCACTCTGTGTACGTACATACGATGTGTAATTGCTGACGTCGTACGCCGCTTTGTAGGTGTCCCCCACCTGCCATACGATGACAGCGCCGATCTCAATCGGATTACCCATCTTATCGTTCACCTTCAAGGTCTGCCCCTGCAGGTTGTCCGAACGCAGACTGATCTTGATGGTCGAATACAGTGGATTTACAAAAAACAGCCCGTTTTCCTTAACAGTACCCACGTACTTACCGAAAAAGTTCAGCACACGGGAATGGTTCGGATTAATAATCATTAATCCCTTCAGAATAAAAAAGGTGGCGATCATCAATACAACGCCCAGGACAGCACAAAGAGAACTTTCCTCCAGGTTCATAAATGAAAATATGGCCGCAAAAAAGCAAACAACTGCGATTAACAAGGCTAAATAGCCAGACATGGGTTTTATTAGTTTTTCCATAATTTATTAATATATTTATGATATCATTTTAATATCATAAATATAGCAAAAAGCATTTGATATTTCAAAGCGGAATAGAATATTATTAAATTTGAATATGCTTAAAAAATCATTTTCCCCTATCGTCAACAGCTCCACCAAAGTTCTTGTGCTCGGCTCCTTGCCCGGAGATACGTCCCTTGCGGAAAATGAGTATTATGCCCATCCGCAAAACCGCTTCTGGAAAGTTATGCGCCATTTATTTGACCGTCCCGACGCGGTCGATTACACCGACAAAATACAATTGCTGCTGGACAATGGTATCGGTCTTTGGGATGTATGCGCGCAGGCATCCCGGCCCGGGAGCATGGATCTTGCTATTAAAGGCGAGCGTCCCAATGCAATCACGACCTTGCTGGATCAATACCCAGCTATCCGCAGGATCGTTTTCAATGGACAAAAAGCTTATCATTTATACCGTAGACATTTCGAAAAGAGAGCGGATATTTCCTATGTCTGTCTGCCCAGCACGAGTCCTGCCAACGCGAAAATAAATCTTGAAAATCTCGTTGTCCACTGGCGTATTATCGCAAGTGATTAAAATCCTTAAATAAGGTTCGTTAATTCAGTGCTATTGCTTATTTTTGCGCTAAGATGTCAGACTTAAAATACAATCAACGAGGCGTATCCGCAGGAAAAGAGGATGTGCACAATGCGATAAAAAATATCGACAAAGGCTTATTTCCCAAAGCATTCTGTAAAATTATTCCCGATATACTAGGCGGAGATGAGGCATGGTGCAATATTATGCACGCCGACGGTGCCGGCACCAAATCTTCCCTAGCCTATGTATACTGGAAGGAAACTGGTGATATTTCGGTCTGGAAAGGTATCGCTCAGGACGCGATCATTATGAATATAGACGATCTGCTTTGTGTGGGTGCCACAGACAATATCCTCTTGTCCTCGACCATTGGACGAAATAAAAACCTGATTCCGGGTGAAGTCATTGCTGAGATTATTAACGGTACAGAGGAAATTCTCGCAGAACTTCGCGAGCTTGGTATTGGCATCTACTCGACAGGCGGTGAGACGGCAGACGTTGGCGATCTGGTCCGGACGATCATCGTTGACAGTACGGTTACCTGTAGAATGAAGCGTGAGGACGTGATATCCAACCATCGGATTCAGGCGGGCAATGTCATTGTTGGATTAGCATCCAACGGGCAGGCCAGCTATGAGAAAGAGTATAATGGCGGCATGGGATCCAATGGCCTGACTTCGGCACGGCATGACGTATTCAATAAACAGGTAGCAGAAAAATATCCCGAAGCTTACGATCCAGCCGTTCCTTATGAGCTGGTCTTTGCCGGAAGCCAGGATCTGACCAGTACCGTTCAGGTTGAAACAGGCCAACAGGTGACTGCGGGCAAACTGGTTCTTTCGCCCACTCGGACCTACGCTCCTGTAATCAAAAACATCTTGGATAAATATCGTTCACAAATAGACGGTATGGTGCATTGTTCGGGCGGAGCGCAGACCAAGGTGCTTCACTTTGTGGAAGATGTACACGTCATCAAAGATAAGCTCTTCCCGGTCCCGCCTCTTTTTGAGTTGATACAAAAAGAATCAAATACCGACTGGAAAGAGATGTATAAGGTCTTCAATATGGGGCATCGGATGGAATTATATGTGCCTGAGGCTATTGCCTCGGACATCATCGCCATCTCGGAATCATTCGGTATTCCTGCGCAGATCATTGGCCGTGTCGAAGCCGCTGCATCCAAAAAAGTGACTATAACATCTCCGTATGGAGAATTTATCTACGAATAAAGCGATAAGCACTGTCCCCTTTGCGGATCAGTGCTTTTATTCCACTTGATATAATGAAAGAAAAACATCTTGTGGGCTGGAAAGAAACTCTAGACCTGCCTGAACTGGGGATATTTGGTATTGAAGCAAAAATTGACACTGGCGCCGCTTCATCGGTATTGCACTGCAACGCTTATAAGATAGTCCAGGAACAGGGCCATGACTGGATCATCTGCGAACTTATCACCGATTTTGCGACGCATCAGACAGCCACGCTCAAACTCAGGCTTTACAGGACCAAACTTGTGAAGAGCTCCTTTGGCCAAGAGGAAAAACGGTATTATATCCGGACTACAGCCAAGCTCTTTGACCAGGTCTTTGATATCAAAATTTCATTGAGAAACCGCTCGGAAATGACCTATCCCATGCTTCTAGGGAAAAACTTCCTGTATAAAAAATTTTTGGTTGATGTGTCCAAAGAAAACCTTTCACTCAAGAGCCTTTCAAATAAAAACAAATAGCGACGCTATTTTGTTATCTTAGCACAAAATATATTCAATATACAAATCGTGAAAATTGCCGTATTATCGACAGTAAAGAGCTTATACTCTACTCGTCGTCTCGTAGAAGCCGCCCAACAAAGAGGACACGAATGTGTTGTCATCGACCACAGCAAGTGTTATGTAGGCATTCAACAAGGTAAACCTAGTATTCATTACAAAGGACAGGATCTTAGCGATATTGACGCCATTATCCCACGGATAGGAGCTTCGGTGACATTTTATGGATCCGCCATTGTCCGGCAATTTGAAGTTATGGATGTCATTTCAGCCAACCCTAGCCAAGCGATCACCAGATCAAGAGACAAACTGCGCTGTCTGCAGATTCTTTCGGGCGCCGGTATTGGGCTCCCGATCACCGGATTTGCGCGTACAGCGTCCGATGTGGACGATCTGATCAGTATGGTCGGCGGTGCTCCGCTGGTCATTAAACTGCTGGAAGGGACCCAAGGTATTGGTGTCGTTCTCGCCGAAACCAAGAAAGCTGCATCTTCGGTTATCGAAGCATTTTATGGACTGGGCAACAACATCTTGATCCAAGAGTATATCAAAGAATCCAAAGGCTCAGATATCCGTGCTTTTGTTGTGGATGGCAAGGTCGTGGGAGCGATGAAACGTACAGCCAAAGAGGGAGAGTTTCGTTCCAACATTCATCGCGGAGGTACCGCACAGGTCATCCGGCTGAACAAAGCCGAGCGCGAAACCGCCATTGCTGCTGCCGCACAATTGGGACTTACGGTATGCGGTGTAGATATGATTCCCTCCGACCGCGGGCCATTGGTGCTGGAAGTGAATTCCTCGCCGGGACTGGAAGGTATTGAGAAAGCAACAAAAAAGGACATCGCATCAGAAATTATTCAGTATATCGAAAGGCAATACGAATTAAAACGTGCGCAGATGCCAAAAGTCGTCAAGAAAAAGAAAAAACGAGAAAGCAAATTATAACAAAAAATGCAATCGCGATAAAGGGTTGGTAGGTTATTCTTACCAGCCCTTTAATTTTTGAAAACAGGTCATCCACTAACTGCAAATTATTTATGCTAATCACCTGTTATTTTCCTATCATCAGATGCAAATTTTACTTATCTTAGGTCAAATTATTAATCAATGAAAAGATTCAGCCAGTTATTACTTGCTTTTATCCTGATATTAGCAACTTTTTCTTTGTCATTTAGTCAGATCCAAAAAGCTGCCAGTCCTTCCTGGCTACGGCCCATTTCGCTGAAACCTATCAAACCAAATCTTGATGACATCAGCGATGGATATTATTACGAACTAATTGATCACCAGGTCAATGTTGATCAGCAGACCAAATATTATAAGGATATAAAATTCCTTTTTGATCAAAGCGGCATCGAAAATCTTGGGCAGATCCAGGTCACATTTGATCCTCATTTCCAAAAACTGCAGCTGCACGAACTGAAGATCATCCGAGACGGCAAGAGTATGGATCTACTACCACAGGCAAAATTTCAACTGCTGGCTTCGGAAACCGAACTGGCAAGATCGATATATAATGGAAGCCAAATGGCCTATTATGTACTGGAGGATCTACGCAAAGATGACCGGATTGTCTTTGCCTATTCGATCGTTGGCGCAAATCCGGTATTTGAAGGTAAGTTCTTCGACAGTTATTATTTACAGGGTTATGAACCTACGGGCCTGGTCCATCTCCACTATATCATTCCGAACAACCGCAAGCTGCATTTCAAAAGTTTCAATGGCGCACCGCAGGTGCGTCAGGAATCCAAAGGCGGTATGACCAGCTACTTTTGGGAAATCAACGACGACAAGCCGGTTGTCTATGAAAGCTACAGCCCTTCATGGTATACTGCACTCAAATATGTTGAATGTTCGGAATTCAACAACTGGGCAGAAGTTACTCAATGGAACAATAGAATCAATCCCATTCCACAGATCGCCACATCGGGGCCGCTCCGGGATTTCGTAAATAAGATGTGGAACGAGTCTGAAGGACAACCCTACCTGTTTGTAAAAAAAGCCACTGATTTTGTTCAGAACGAAATCCGGTACATGGGGATCGAAATGGGAGAATACTCCCATCGTGCCAACCTGCCGGAGAAAGTTTTCCAGCAGCGTTATGGCGACTGCAAGGATAAATCCATGTTGCTGGCCACTCTATTGAAAAGCAAAAATATCGATGCAGGCCTTGTCCTCGCCAACACCTATAAAAATCGTGGACTGGAAGCAGCTCTGCCCTCACCTCATGCCTTCAATCATATGGTTGTTGAACTCAGTATCCAGGGGCGGCGACAATACATTGATCCAACAATAACCAATCAAGGAGGCGACATCAAAAGCAGGTATTTCCCTGCTTACGGAAAGGTACTTTCCGGCCTGGATAAAAACGGTTTAACCGACATACCACAAAACGTCGCCGGCAACATCAAGATCCGTGAAGTCTTAACCCTCGAAGGAAAATTCAATGCAACGCTTGAAGTCACAACGACTTATAGCGGAAATGAAGCGGACAATATACGTAGCTATTTTCAGAGCAACGCTAAAAATGATATTCAGAAACAGTATCTCGAATTTTACGCCAAAACTTATCCAAAGATCAATAAAGCGGAAAATGTTCAGTACAAAGATGATATCGAAAATAATAGCGTTGAAATCACCGAAAAGTATAAAATCAAGAATATTGGTAAAGCGGAAAGCGGAACGACAAAGAAATATATTTCCCTGATCGGATCCCATATTAATGATAAACTTCCAGAAACGCTGGAAGATCGCGTGGCACCGCTGAGCTTGCCCTTCCCCAGTGATGTCGAATATGAAATCCTGATTATCAATAAAGGCAAGGCATCCTTTGGCCAATATCGGGATAATGTTTATTTCGACCGTCAGGCTTACGTTTTCGGTAAAACCCTTGAAGTTGCTCCCGACAGTATACGCATATATTACACTTTAGGTTTACACGAACCATTTGTCGACCAAAAAGACCTAAAGCAGTATTATACGGACTTTGCCGACCGTGATAATATCTTTTACAACGGTTTTTATCTGGACGAAAATGGGTACGCGACCGATGGTATACCCAATGTAGGCACGCCCAGGGCAGCCGACGAGATCAACTGGTTTACACTCGTCGTATTTCTCGGTCTGCTACCTGCAACAATATGGTTTATAGCAAAAAGATACAACCGGAGCAGACCGGTTATCCTCAAACCTTATGAAGAGATCTACCATGAACAAGTGGGTGGCTGGCTGATCGTGCTGGCTATTGTAATTGTCATCAATGTACTGTCCCTGACGGTCTCCTTCTTTTTTAAGCAGTCCTTTTTCAACTCCGTCATCTGGCATGCCATGGATCAGGCAGATGGCGTTTCTCCTTTCCTGTACAAAATATTAATCATGGCGGAGATGGTTGCCAACGTGTTAATTATGGCCGGCCTGACCTACAGCTTTATTCTCCTGGTCAAGAAACGGGATCTTTTTGCACAGACCTTTTTTGCAATAGCGCTGTTTATGGCAGTATTTTTTACCATTGACGGTATTATCGCCTATGTGATGTTCAAACCACATCTTGACCGTGTAGACAGTACAATTGGTATCTATGAATCGAATATCCGGGCGATTCTCTTCTTTTGCATCTGGGGTACCTATGTATACAGCTCTCAACGGGTAAAAGGCACCTGTCTCCACCCTTACACAACGGAGCATAAGCTGCATACTGCGACCATCTCGAACCATCCATTTGATAGCAATTACTTAGGGCCCTATCCACTACCGGTGCATCAGGACGAGACAATAAAGGCCGACGAGGATCCGGCTAATGGGCAGCCTAAAGAACAGTAATTGTTGATTTTTCAGCATCCCTCCCATTGATCTCCGCTTGTCCGAACAGCCATGAAGATTAACGGGAGGCTACTCTTTATTCCGTCTCCCGAACCGGATTGTCTGTTCGTTCGAAAGATAGCGAAAACATTTACAGCGTACTTTCTCGCATAAAAAAAGGAGCCTTGTAGGCTCCTTTAATATCTCTAACAAATTGACAGCGGATTAAAAACTCTATTTTACTGCGTCTACAACTGCTTTGAAAGCTTCTGGGTGATTTAAAGCTAAGTCAGCTAAAACCTTACGGTTCAAACCAATGTTTTTAGCGTTTAATTTACCAATCAACTGAGAATAAGAAATTCCATGTTGACGAGCTCCAGCGTTGATACGTTGAATCCATAAAGCTCTAAATTCGCGTTTTTTGGTTTTACGATCGCGGTAAGCGTATTGTAAACCTTTTTCTACTGTATTTTTAGCAATAGTATAAACTTTGCTACGTGATCCATAATAACCTTTCGCAAGGTTCAGGATTTTTTTGCGTCTTCTTCTAGAAGCTACTGCGTTAACCGAACGTGGCATATTTTTAAAATTAGTTTGGTAAAAGGCGTCATGTATCTCAATGAACTTACTACCCTGTACCCGGTTAAAAAATTATTATTAATAAAATCGAATAAAACTTATTTACCGATAGCAAGCATACGTTTAACGTTGCCCATATCACCATCAGCTACATAACTTGTTTGTGTCAAGTTACGTTTACGTTTTGTGCTCTTTTTTGTCAAGATGTGGCTTTTGAAAGCGTTTTTTCTTGCAATTTTACCTGTTCCAGTCAATTTGAAACGTTTCTTTGCGCTGGAATTGGTTTTTACTTTTGGCATAATACTTATAAATTTTATATCAATCTGTTAGAATCTTTATTATTTTTTTGGTGCCTTTGGCGCTACCGTCAAAAACATACGCTTTCCTTCCAATTTGGGTAACAGCTCCACCTTACCGTAATCTTCCAAGGCCTGTGCAAAACGCAGCAACAGGATCTCACCTTGATCTTTGTGCACAATAGCACGACCTTTAAAGTGTACGTAAGCGCGAACTTTTTCGCCATTTTCCAGAAACTTGATCGCATGTTTCAGTTTAAAATCAAAATCATGGTCACCAGAGTTAGGTCCGAAACGAATTTCTTTGATAACAGTCTGTTTTGCATTAGCTTTGATTTCCTTTTGTTTCTTCTTCTGTTCGTAAACAAACTTACTGTAGTCGATAATCTTACAAACCGGCGGTACAGCATTTGGCGAAATCTCCACTAAATCAAGTTCCAATTCATCAGCCAACTCTAGCGCTTTACGCGTAGGGTAAACTCCTTGCTCCACATTATCTCCCACCAAGCGCACTTCCGGCACCTTGATCAATTCATTAATGCGGTGATCTGGTTCTTTCTTTCTCATTGGTGGTCTTGGACCACCGGGTCTTTTTAATGCCAAATGTTTAAAAATTAAACGGTTATTTCCTTAATTAATATATCTCTAAATTCGTCAGCAGTCATAGTTCCTAATTCTACTGAACCATGTTTACGTACAGAAACTGTGCCATTTTCCACCTCTTTTTCCCCTACAATCAACATATAAGGAAGCTTTTTCACTTCGGCGTCTCTGATTTTTCTGCCCACCTTCTCGTCACGTAAGTCTATCAGTCCGCGAATATCGGAATTATTTAGCGAATTCAAAACATTTTGCGCATATTCTTCATACTTTTCTGACACTGGCAAGACGATAAACTGCTCAGGCGCAAGCCATAACGGAAATTGCCCTGCACAATGCTCAATCAATACAGCCACAAAACGTTCCAAAGACCCGAACGGTGCGCGGTGAATCATCACGGGGCGATGTTTCATGTTGTCACTTCCTGTATATTCTAACTCGAATCGTTCAGGTAGGTTGTAATCCACTTGGATAGTACCCAGCTGCCATTTACGTCCAAGGGCATCTTTGACCATGAAATCCAGTTTTGGTCCATAAAAAGCCGCCTCACCGTACTCGACGACTGTTGGTAATCCTTTTTCTTCTGCGGCTTCAATGATAGCAGCTTCGGCCAAGGCCCAGTTTTCATCAGTACCGATATATTTCGTGCGGTTCTCCGGATCACGCAGCGAGACCTGTGCCGTATAATCGTTGAATCCCAGTGCGCCAAATACATAAAGCACAAGATCAATGACTTTCTTAAACTCATCTTTCACCTGATCCGGACGGCAGAACAAGTGAGCATCATCCTGCGTAAATCCTCTTACCCGAGTCAAACCATGAAGTTCTCCCGACTGCTCGTAACGATACACTGTACCGAATTCAGCAAAACGTACCGGCAAATCTTTGTACGAACGCGGTTTCACTTTATATATCTCACAGTGATGCGGACAATTCATCGGCTTCAGCAAAAATTCTTCGCCTTCGATGGGCGTTTTGATCGGCTGAAAAGAGTCTGCACCATATTTTTCGTAGTGGCCTGAAGTAACGTATAGCTGTTTGTGACCTATATGTGGTGTTACCACTGGCTCATAACCCGACTTTAACTGCGCTCTTTGCAAAAAATCAATAAGCTTTTGACGCAGCGCCGCTCCCTTTGGCAACCATAACGGCAAACCTGCCCCCACTTTCTCCGAAAAAGCAAAAAGCTCCAGCTCTTTGCCCAGTTTACGGTGATCGCGCTTTTTCGCTTCCTCAATAAACTTTAGGTATTCTGTCAGTTCCGATGCCTTGGGGAAAGTAACTCCATAAATTCGGGTCAATTGCTTACGGGTTTCATCCCCTCTCCAATAAGCCCCAGCTACATTGGTGAGCTTTATGGCTTTGATAAATCCCGTGTTGGGAATATGAGGGCCACGGCATAAGTCCGTAAAGTCTCCCTGTGTATAGAAAGTGATCTTGCCATCTTCCAGATCTTTGATCAGATCCAGCTTATACTCATCTCCCTTTTCGGTAAAATAAGCCAAAGCCTCTGCCTTGGACACAGCTTTGCGTTCAAATGTTTCTTTGCGCTTGGCCAGCTCCAGCATTTTGTCCTCAATCGCTTTGAAGTCATCTGAGGAAAACTCGCGGTCACCAAAATCCACATCGTAATAAAAGCCTGTCTCAATCGACGGACCAATACCGAATTTAATTCCCGGATATAATGCTTCCAGGGCCTCGGCCAACAAGTGCGCTGAAGAATGCCAGAAGGTCGATTTTCCTTTCGCGTCGTTCCAGGTCAGCAACTTGACCGTCGCATCTTCTTCAATCGCACGGGATGAATCCCATACTTCACCATTTACTTCGGCAGCCAGCACATTCCTTGCTAGCCCCTCAGAGATCGACAACGCGATCTCCGCTGCAGTGATTCCCTTTTGATAGGTTCTTACGGAACCATCAGGTAGTGTAATTTTAATCATTTACAACTATGATCTTAATTTATTAATTATTTGATTAACACCGATTTACAAATAGCCAGCCTACTATGCTGTAAATTATTTATAAATCTTTTCTTAAAACTTGTTGGATTAGCTGGTTAATAGCGTATTCCCAATAATTACAAATATCCCAAATATTTTAAACTTTTTTTAATAACACTATTGACATGTAATGATATGTTCGTATATTTGCTGCATATCGTTTTGGTTATGTCGCGTTATGTTAATGCAAATTCTGGATTACTTGACACTGATTTAGAATTGTTAGTGCTTACCAAATTGAAGAAGTTGGAGATTGGAGGTCGGCTTATTATTGCTGAGGTGGCCAAAAGAGATCCGGAAGGATTTATTAATGTCATCAAAAGATTGATCAGCTGCGGATGGAGTGAATACGAATTTTCCAACGACTACACCGAGGTTAAGCGCTTGGACCTGCCGGACTTTGCTCGTGATTGGTATCGCGAGCAAACAAAAGCGCTAAAGCTTAACGAACATGAAACCAAAATTCACACAGAGTGAACTTTCATCATTGGGATTTGATCCCAACGGAACATGGGGAGACGAGTGTCTTCCATTATGGTCTATCTATTTAGGACACGGCATGTCCATGCACGTGGTCGATTGCAAAGAAGTATTTATTGAGGTTGACGCGGCGATTAAGCCGCTGTTGGGGGTGGGTAACGCGATTGCCTTGGCTAGTGGCTTGTTGCTGTTTGGTCGGTCGGTGGAGATTTCACGGGTGCTTACGGGATTGAACGTCGACACATTGGAGGTTGCCGCTGGGGTGTATGACATTGCGCCGGAGCGGGAGGAAGTTTGCGAGGAGGTGTAGTTATGACAATCGAAGAAAACAACAATCTAGTAGACCTAGCATCTAAAAAGAAAGATGGTGTCTATTCTAAAAAGCCTTACACCTATGCTGTAAAGAATGGAAAGATGGTAGCTTATGCAGATTATTTCGGTGATGTGTACAGGTGTTTCAGAGGATTCAATTCGCACATAGGAAAGGTGCAGCGCTATGAAGTCCGAGCAACGTTAACCAAGATCATTAAAGAATTATAAATCATGAAAATAAATCAAGAAGTAATACAGGCGATGAATAACGAAATACAACAGCGAGCAAAAGAACTTTTGGAACAAGGCGCTGAAAGAAATAAAAAGCGATTGGCCGAAATCAATCGTCAAGAAGAAAATCAGCTTCGTGACCAATTTGCAGGGATGACAATACAAACT